>NZ_JBICJH010000043.1:0-1244 GCF_043102935.1 Vibrio sp. zbq_1 | reverse complement strand
TACTTAGCCCCGTTACATCTTCCGCGCAGGCCGACTCGACCAGTGAGCTATTACGCTTTCTTTAAATGATGGCTGCTTCTAAGCCAACATCCTGGCTGTCTGAGCCTTCCCACATCGTTTCCCACTTAGTAGTAATTTGGGACCTTAGCTGGCGGTCTGGGTTGTTTCCCTCTCCACGACGGACGTTAGCACCCGCCGTGTGTCTCCCGGATAGTACTTACTGGTATTCGGAGTTTGCAAAGGGTTGGTAAGTCGGGATGACCCCCTAGCCTTAACAGTGCTCTACCCCCAGTAGTATTCGTCCGAGGCGCTACCTAAATAGCTTTCGGGGAGAACCAGCTATCTCCAGGTTTGATTGGCCTTTCACCCCTAGCCACAAGTCATCCGCTAATTTTTCAACATTAGTCGGTTCGGTCCTCCAGTTGATGTTACTCAACCTTCAACCTGCCCATGGCTAGATCACCTGGTTTCGGGTCTATATCCAGAGACTGAACGCCCAGTTAAGACTCGGTTTCCCTACGGCTCCCCTAGATGGTTAACCTTGCCACTGAATATAAGTCGCTGACCCATTATACAAAAGGTACGCAGTCACAGGACAAAGCCTGCTCCTACTGCTTGTACGTACACGGTTTCAGGTTCTATTTCACTCCCCTCACAGGGGTTCTTTTCGCCTTTCCCTCACGGTACTGGTTCACTATCGGTCAGTCAGTAGTATTTAGCCTTGGAGGATGGTCCCCCC
The DNA here is from genome assembly GCF_043102935.1 of Vibrio sp. zbq_1. Taxonomy (NCBI): domain Bacteria; kingdom Pseudomonadati; phylum Pseudomonadota; class Gammaproteobacteria; order Vibrionales; family Vibrionaceae; genus Vibrio; species Vibrio sp. zbq_1. The sequence continues at coordinate 505 of NZ_JBICJH010000043.1, read as the reverse complement.
ATATTCAGACAGGATATCACGTGTCCCGCCCTACTCGATTTCACTGAACACACGTCGTCAACTACGGGACTATCACCCTGTATCGTCGGACTTTCCAGACCGTTCGTCTAACGCGTGTAAAGCTTAAGGGCTAGTCCAATTTCGCTCGCCGCTACTTTCGGAATCTCGGTTGATTTCTTTTCCTCGGGGTACTTAGATGTTTCAGTTCCCCCGGTTCGCCTCCTTACCCTATGTATTCAGGTAAGGATACGTGCTTATGCACGTGGGTTTCCCCATTCAGAAATCCCAGACTCAAATGGTTGTTACTACCTAATCTGGGCTTATCGCAAGTTACTACGTCTTTCATCGCCTCTGACTGCCAAGGCATCCACCGTGTACGCTTAGTCACTTAACCATACAACCCGAAGGAGTTTCGAGTTGATGAACAAGTCACCAAAGTTGTCTGCAATTTTTATACATGATGCAGACTCGATTTTGCCGGACTCAAATTCCAAGAACACTTGAA
>NZ_JBICJH010000042.1:0-570336 GCF_043102935.1 Vibrio sp. zbq_1 | reverse complement strand
CACAAAAACAGCTTTCCGAATTAAAGAATTTGCTTGGCGACCATAGCGTTTTGGACCCACCTGACTCCATTCCGAACTCAGAAGTGAAACGAAATAGCGCCGATGGTAGTGTGGGGTTTCCCCATGTGAGAGTAGGACATCGCCAGGCTTTTAATTTGAAGAAGCCCACTCGAAAGAGTGGGCTTTTTTGCATTTCAGAGTTCTGAAAATTAGGGTTATAAAAAATAACCCAAGTAATTCGAATCCAAATACCCATTATTAAGGTGCAATGTATTTACTCTCCGCTACCTTCCAAAAAGCTTTCACTAATGGGTTTTCTAACTGATTTTTTGTGCAACAGACGCCAAGTTCAAATGGCTTAATTGGTAATACTTTTAAGCGATTAATCTTTTCCCTTACTGGACTGTTGTTAATTACGACATCCGGTGCAATACCCACCCCACATCCCAATGCAACCATGCTTACGATGGCCTCATGTCCTGACGTTTGCGCGTAGATATTCGGCTTTATTTTCATTTTTTTGAGCCAAGTATTAGCCCTGTCCCTTGCTGTGCCTGCTTCCGGAAGAATGAATGGAATGATTGACCAATCTGGCTGCTCCTTTTGCAATTCCTCAGCAAATGAACTGACACCGATAGGAGCGATGACAGACAGAGGGATTTCACTGATCGTTTCAAACGCGATTTTGTTTGGCATCTGCTCCGATTTGGCTGAGATGGCAATATCGGCTTCATCTGCTAGTATTTTGTCGATTGCTTGAGCTGGGTCACCGGTTGATAGCTTAAATTCAATAAAAGGATGCTGAAGACGAAAATCGGAAATTAACTCTGGTAAATGGCTGTAGCTGGCGGTCACCGAACAAAAGAGACGGATCTCTCCCTTTAGCTCGCCTTCGGTTCCTTTTATATGGTTTTGATACTGTTGCCATTCACCAAGAATTTTTAACGCAACAGGCATTAATTTTTTTCCTTGGGTTGTCAGCTCTACACTGCGATTATCGCGAACAAACAGTTGTTGATTTGTTTCTTCTTCCAACTTTTGTATTTGCCGACTGAGGGCAGAAGGACTGATGTGCATGGTTGCAGCGGTTTTGGCAAAACTTTTACTTTCACAGAGATGAATGAAAAGTTGCAGGCTTTTGATATTCATTAAATCTTCATTTCCATGTTGCATAAATTGCAATAAGTAATTGTGAATATATCACTTTAAGCAACGTTATGTCTGTTTTAGTATGAAGTTATTCGGTAAGACGGTTACCGACCTTTATGGAAGAATGTTTAAGGAGCACCCAGATGGCTAACTATTTCAATACCCTAAACTTGCGCGAGCAATTGGATCAACTTGGTCGTTGTCGCTTTATGGACCGTGAAGAATTTGTATCTGAAGCGGATTACCTGAAAGGTAAAAAAGTGGTCATTGTGGGCTGTGGTGCTCAAGGTCTAAACCAAGGCCTAAACATGCGCGATTCTGGTCTTGATGTGTCTTACGCACTACGTCAAGCTGCGATCGATGAACAGCGTCAATCGTTTAAAAATGCCAAAGATAATGGCTTTGAAGTTGGTAGCTACGAAACGCTAATTCCTCAAGCAGATCTGGTTGTTAACTTAACGCCAGACAAACAGCACACTAACGTTGTTGAGACGGTGATGCCACTAATGAAAGAAGGCGCTGCACTAGGTTACTCTCACGGTTTCAATGTTGTGGAAGAAGGCATGCAGATTCGTAAAGATCTGACAGTTGTCATGGTTGCTCCTAAGTGTCCTGGTACAGAGGTTCGTGAAGAGTACAAACGTGGTTTTGGTGTTCCTACCCTAATCGCGGTTCATCCAGAGAATGATCCGAAAGGTGAAGGTTGGGATATCGCGAAAGCTTGGGCTGCAGCTACAGGTGGTCACCGTGCGGGTTGTCTTGAGTCTTCTTTTGTCGCTGAGGTGAAATCAGACCTAATGGGTGAGCAAACCATTCTATGTGGCATGCTACAAGCGGGGTCTATCGTATGTTACGAGAAGATGATTGCTGAAGGCATTGATCCGGGTTATGCCGGTAAGCTACTGCAGTACGGTTGGGAAACCATTACGGAAGCTCTGAAATTCGGTGGCATCACTCACATGATGGACCGTCTATCTAATCCAGCGAAAATCAAGGCGTTCGAGCTTTCTGAAGAATTAAAAGACCTAATGCGTCCACTATATAACAAGCACATGGACGATATTATCTCTGGTCATTTCTCTAGCACCATGATGGCTGACTGGGCAAATGATGATAAAAATCTTCTAGGATGGCGTGCAGAAACTGGTGAAACTGCATTTGAAAATTACCCAGAAACGGACATTGAGATTTCTGAGCAAGAGTACTTCGACAACGGCATTCTAATGATTGCAATGGTCCGTGCTGGGGTTGAACTGGCATTTGAAGCGATGACAGCTTCTGGAATCATCGATGAATCAGCATACTACGAGTCTCTACATGAACTTCCGTTGATTGCTAATACTATCGCACGTAAGCGTCTATATGAGATGAACGTGGTTATCTCTGATACGGCTGAATACGGTAACTACCTATTTGCTAACGTAGCAACGCCTTTATTACGTGAGAAATTCATGCCTTCTGTTGGTACAGATGTTATTGGTAAAGGCCTAGGCGAAACGTCTAACCAAGTGGATAACGCGACTCTTATCGCAGTGAACGAGACTATCCGTAACCACCCAGTGGAATACATTGGCGAAGAACTACGTGGCTACATGACGGATATGAAGCGCATCGCGGTTGGTGGCTAATTCCCTTCGCTGCACAGCATTGAAGATATTAAATGAACTCCAGACAGATTGGAGTCGATAAATACAAAAACACGACATCTAATTAAAAGGCTTGGTCTCCGTTGACCAAGCCTTTTCGTTTTTAGTCGATTTGTCCATGTGCTGATAAGAAAAACGCTCCTGTCGAAGGAGCGTTTAGGGGCTTATTTATCAGCTAGCTTTTCTTCAAGCTCGGCTAATTTCTTTTCCATTTCCGTCAGCTTTTGACGCGTACGTAGTAAAACTTGAGTTTGAACATCAAATTCTTCGCGGCTTACTACATCTAGCTTATTTAGTTGGCCTTGGATTACTTGGCGAACTTTTTGATCAACGTCTGCGCCTAGCTCTTTTACTGGTGCTGGCATTGAGTCATGAATTTGTTTAGCAATTTGCTCTAATTTCTTTGGGTCAAACATAGTGGCTAAAACTCCTTTTGATTTGCCGACATTCTAAGTAAATGATACGTGAAAGTCGCCATTTAGATGGTAAAAAAGAGAGCGGCAATAAAAAAGGTCACCGAAGTGACCTTTTTCTTAGCTTCTTGAGCTTATTTGTTTTCTGCTAGCTCGCGGTGCGCCGCTTTCGCTTCATCAACTCGTGCTAACTTTTCCAAGTCTTTGTCTTCAACAAAAACTGGCAGTGGTTTGTGTTTTTCAGCTAGGTAGCTGTAAATCACAGGTAGTACGAATAGCGTGAACAACGTACCAAGTGCCAAACCAGCCACGATTACGATACCGATACTAAAGCGCTGCTCTGCGCCTGCCCCCGTTGCGTACATTAGCGGGATAAGGCCGGCAATCATCGCCGCAGTGGTCATCAGAATTGGACGAAGACGCACTTTCGCCGCCTCCATTACTGCATCGATTCGAGACAGTTTGTTGTGCAGCTGCTCTTCTTTTGCTACTTCACAGATCAAGATACCGTGTTTGGTGATCAGACCGACCAACGTGATCAGACCGACCTGCGAGTAGATGTTCATCGAGGCTGTGCCCCAAGCCAAGGCGATCAACGCACCACACACCGCTAGCGGTACCGATACCATGATAACGATAGGGTCACGAAGTGATTCAAATTGAATCGCGAGAACCAAGAAGATGATGGCTAACGCAAGACCAAACGTTGCGTATAGCGCGCTACCTTCCGTCACGAACTGACGTGCTTCACCCATGTAATCATGGTTGTAACCTGCTGGCAGTTTGTTTTGTGCGATATCTTCAAACCAATTAATGGCATCACCCATGGCTACACCAGGAGTCGGAACTGCACCCACAGTCGCTGAGTTTAATTGGTTGAAATGTGGCAGAGAGCGAGGCTCTGCCACGACATCAATGGTGATCAGGCTACCCAATGGAACCGCTTTGCCATCAACGGAGCGTACGTAGTAGTGCTTCATTGACTCTGGATTTAAGCGCCACTTACGTTCAACTTGTGGAATAACTTCGTACGAGCGGCCGTTAAGGTCGATACGGTTAACATAACCGTCAGCCATCATAGTGCTTAGCGTGATACCGATGTCTTGCATCGTCACACCGTAAGCGCCAGCTTTATCCTTATCGATCTTGATCTTCATGGTTGCTGAATCATATTTCAGATCGAGATCGGAATAGACGAACATTGGACTGCTTGCTACTTCCGAAAGAACGTCACTTGCAACGGTAAACAAGCTTTCAAAGTTGTTTGGTGTTGTAATCACGAACTGGATAGGCAGACCAGACCCCGCACCTGGTAGCTCTGGCATTTCGAATGCAGTGACGGCCATGCCAGGTACTCCTTGCACTAAGGCACCCACACGCTCTTTCAATTCGGCTTGGCTGGCTTCACGTTCGCTCCAAGGTTTCAGCGTTGCTAGACCAAACGCTTGGTTCGAGTTAGGCACACCGGTAAACACCTGCGCGTATTCCACCTCTGGTTGAGCCGACAGAATCTTGTTTACATCGTTCATGGTGTTTTGGATGTAATCCAAGTTCGCGTTCGAAGGTGCGGTACCCATAAGTACAACTACACCTTTGTCTTCCGAAGGTGCAAGTTCACTAGGAATGAACTTGAACAAGATAGGTAAGCTCGCAAATACAATAATGGCAAATACAATCACAACCGGACGATTAGCCATTACCGATCTCAGTATGCCCTCGTAACGAGTCGTCATACCATCAAGGATATGGTGAACTTTTTGTTCAAACTTGCTCGGTTTTTCGTTCGCCTTCAGCATTTTCGAACACATCATTGGTGATAGTGTCAAAGCGATGATGCCGGATACGAATACCGAACCTGCCAGTGTCAAAGCGAACTCTTTGAACAATGAACCTGTGATACCACCCATTAATGCGATTGGCGCGTACACCGCACCTAGCGTCAATGTCATTGCGATAACCGGAACCGCAATTTCACGCGTACCAATGATCGCTGCACGGAATGGGGATTCACCTTCTTTGATGTGACGGTCAACGTTTTCTAGTACCACGATCGCGTCATCCACCACCAAGCCAATGGCTAGAACCATCGCCAGTAGCGTCATCAAGTTCCAAGAGAACCCCATTGCTTGCATCACCATCGCCACACCAATCAAAGAGAGTGGAATAGTCACGATAGGAATGATTACCGCACGGAATGAGCCTAGGAACAGTGTGATAACCACAAGTACGATGACCGCTGCTTCCAGGATGGTTTTCACCACTTCGTGAATCGATTCGTTGATCGCAATCGTAGAGTCGTACATCACGTTCATTTTGATGTTGCTTGGTAGGTTGCGCTCAAGTTGAGGCAACAGATCAAGCACGTCTGCCGCGATGTTGATCGGGTTAGCACTTGGCGCTGCGTTGATCGCCGCAACCACAGCTTCTTGACCGTTTGCACTTGCGCGGTAAACGTCGTGACTCTTCTCTAGTGTTACTTTAGCGATATCACCTAGGCGAATCACATCCCCTTCACCAGTTTTCACAACTAAGGCTTCAAGTTCAGCAACGTTTGATACCTGAGTATCTGCGCTACCGTTGTAAAGCACGAACTCGCCAGTCGCTTGACCTGTTGCGGATTGGTAGTTATTGGCGTTCAAAACGCTCATCACATCGGTTGCAGTCAGCTTCAAAGCGCCCATTTTGGCAGGATCTAGCCATACGCGTAGTGCGTATTTCATACCACCATAGAGATCAACTTTGGACACACCGTTTACGGTGAACAACTGTGGGTTGATTACACGTTCAAGGTAGTCAGTGATCTGACTTGAAGATAATTCGTCACTCGTAAAACCTATGTACAGTACCGCCGTAGTCGAACCAGTCGACATGGTTACGGTTGGGTCTTCGGCTTCTTTTGGAAGCTGTGAACGTACCGAGTTGGTTTTTGCCAGAATGTCAGACAACGCTGCATTTGGGTCCGTGTTCAACTTCATGTTTATGGTAATGGTCGATTTACCCAGTACCGATTGAGAAGTCATGTAATCAATGTTGTCGGCTTGTGCTACTGCTTGCTCCAAAGGCTGAGTAATAAAGCCTTGGATTAAGTTGGCACTTGCACCGTAGTAACTGGTGGTTACGGTAACCACCGTATTTGTCATTTCAGGGTATTCACGAACCTGCATTTTGAACACTGCTTGCAAACCAAGTAGTGCAATCAAAAAGCTGATCGATACCGCTAAAACTGGACGTTTTATAAAAACATCAGTAAAGCGCATGATGCCTCCAATTAAAGCATTGGTGTTTCAGCAGGTGGAGTAATGGCATTGCTTTCAACAATGCTAACTTTTGCGTGGTTGCTTAAACGGACTTGACCCGAAGTGACTACCACATCACCAGGTTTCACGCCTTCCAAGATGTGTGCGATGTCTTTAGTACGTTCGCCCACTTTAACTACGTGTTGCTTCACGCGCTTTTCACCATCTTTTTCTGTCACGATGTAGACGTTATCGCCGTACAAAGTGAAGGTGATTGCTGTTTGAGGTAGCGTCACTTGGTTTGCCAATTTCGGCATGATGATGTTTGCACGTGCGAACATACCGCTGCGAAGTTTGCCATCGCTGTTTGGAATGTCAGCTTGTACTTGGATCAGACCACTTTGTACATTTACCGCAGGTTCAATGGCAGAAATTGAGCCTTTGAATGGCTGATCTGGGTAGGCATCTACAAAAATATCCACTTCTTGGTCAAGTTTGATACGCGAGATGTCTGTTTGAGGCACGGTAAAGCGCAGACGCATTACGCTGCTATCTTCTAGACGAACAATATCGCTACCAGCTTGGATGTATTGACCAAGATAAACGTTACGGATACCAACTACACCTGCAAATGGCGCTTTGATTTCACGACGATCGATGGTTGCTTTTAAACTCTCGATATCTGCTTTAAGCGAGTAGTAGTTTGCTTCAGCTTCATCGTAAGCTTCTTTAGAAATAGAACCTTTCTTAAACAGACCTTGGTAACGTTTGTATTTCGCTTCTGCTGCAGGAAGTTTCGCTTGTGAACTCTTCAAGTTCGCTTTTTCTACTTCAGAATCAAGCAGAACGAGAGGCTGGCCAGCTTCAACTTGAGTACCTGATTCAAAAGCGATCTTGTCGATAACACCGCTCGTTTCGTTCGCTACCGTCACACCTTGGTTTGGTTCGATAAAACCGATAGCCTCGATCACTGGTACCCAATCCACCGCTTTTACTTCCGTAACGGTTACTGGGAACTCAGGTTCAGGGCGGCTAGCGAAAGCGTCCATTTTTTGCTTGATATCAATTAGCCTGTATGTCACTACACTACCAAAAAGTAATAAAACAATTGATAGCATCAAAATCCACTTTTTCATTCTATTAAGAACTCCAAGTTAGTGTTTAATAATTGCATCCCAACTGGCTTCAATGGCTGCTTCCAGCGCATCGTCGTCCAATTGATAAAATCCCAAAGCATGTTTTCTCGCAAGCGCGACGCTTGCTTCAAAGCTTAATCCAGAGAGCACTTCGTTATCGAGAGGCTTAAAAACCCCTTCTTCTTTGCCCTGGTTGAAAAGGCGATCTACTTGGGCAAACATTTTTCGCTCAAGTTCCCACGTCTTGTTTCTTGTCGTGCAAGGTAACGAATCATATTGAACTCGATTACTGATGGCGTTTAAGTTGGAACCCGCCAAATTCCAGATGTTGAGCCACATGGTTCGATAGCGTTCCTTCAATGGCATGTCGTCATTAACGCCCGCTTGCACTGCAGAGGCAATGCGTTTGGCTACGTTAAGACGCACTTCTTCCAATAGATGTTCTTTGTCTGAGAAATAGCGATAAATCGTCCCGGCGGCGACACCCGCTTCGTTAGCCAGCTTTTGCATAGAAAGCCCTTGAAAGCCAGACTCTGCAATTAACTGCTCCGCAGCGGCAAGTATTTGATCGCGTTTATCTACAGCAGGGTTGTCCGTCATAATCCTACTACCAGTGAATGAACGTTCATTCATTATAGCTTAAAGTCTGGTCTACTATGCAACAGAATGTTGCACCAATCGGGGCAAAATTTACGAGAAAATCACCGTAGCATTCAAAGAGCCACCCCTTTATCATAGGCGCCACATTTGTCACCCGCAGAGAATTTGTATGAAGCTGAACCCTAGACAAGATGAAGCCGTAAAATACGTGTCTGGTCCATGCCTAGTGCTTGCCGGCGCAGGCTCAGGTAAAACGCGCGTAATTACTAATAAAATTGCTTACTTGGTTCAGCAATGTGGCTACAAAGCAAGAAACATCGCGGCCGTGACCTTTACCAACAAAGCCGCGCGAGAAATGAAAGAGCGTGTTGGTCAAACCTTGGGTAAAGCCGAGTCGAAAGGTTTGATGGTTTCTACTTTCCATACCTTGGGTTTGAATATCATCAAACGTGAGTACAAGCAGCTTGGGTTAAAAGCGGGCTTTTCGTTGTTTGATGATCAAGACCAGATGGCGCTGTTGAAAGAGTTGACGGAAAAGCAACTCGACGGTGATAAAGACCTACTCAAACAACTATTGAGTACGATCTCCAACTGGAAAAACGACATGTTAACGCCAGAGCAAGCCAAAGCGATGGCGAAAGGCGAGCAACAACAGCTGTTCGCTTTTTGTTTTGAGATGTATCAGAAGCAGATGAAGGCGTACAACGCGCTCGATTTTGATGACCTGATCCTGCTGCCAGTATTGCTGCTGCGTAATAATGAAGACGTGCGTCAGCGTTGGCAAAATCGCATCCGCTATCTATTGGTTGATGAATACCAAGATACCAACACCAGTCAGTATGAACTGGTCAAATTGATTGTGGGCGAGCGCGGTCGCTTAACCGTCGTTGGTGATGATGACCAATCGATTTACTCGTGGCGTGGTGCCAAACCGCAAAATTTGGTGCTGCTCGGGCAAGATTACCCGAACCTGCGCCTGATCAAGCTGGAACAGAACTATCGCTCGACCAGTCGAATTCTTCGTGCTGCAAACATTTTGATTGCCAACAACCCGCACGTGTATGAAAAATCACTGTTCTCAGAGATTCCTGACGGCGAAAAACTGAAAGTGTTGCTAGCCAAGAACGAAGAGCACGAAGCAGAACGGGTCACGGGTGAGTTGATTGCGCACAAGTTCTTAAATCGCACGGAATATCGAGATTATGCGATTTTGTATCGCGGTAACCATCAATCGCGCTTGATTGAAAAATCACTGATGCAAAACCGCGTACCGTACAAACTGTCTGGCGGTACATCGTTTTTCGCGCGTGCCGAAATCAAAGACATCATGGCGTATCTTCGAGTGTTGGTGAACCCGGACGATGACAACGCATTTCTGCGCATTGTGAACACGCCGCGACGCGAAATTGGCCCGGTAACGTTAGAAAAATTGGGCAGTTACGCCAATATGCGCGGCAAAAGCCTATTTGAAGCAAGCTTTGAAATGGGATTAGAACAACACCTATCGGGGCGTGGTCTCGAAAATCTGCGTCGCTTTACACAATGGTTGGTGGCGATTGCCGATCAAGCTGAGCGAGGTAACACAGTAGAAGCTGTTCGTTCCTTGGTTCGTGACATTCATTACGAAGATTGGCTGTACGAAACCTCAGCCAGCCCGAAAGCCGCTGAAATGCGCATGAAGAACGTTTCGGATCTCTACTCTTGGATTGTGGCTGACTTAGAAGGTGACAATTACGACCAAGAAGAGAAAACGCTGAAAGAAGTGGTTCAACGTTTGACCTTGCGTGACATGATGGAACGCGGCGAAGAAGACGAAGACAGCGATGCCGTTCAATTGATGACACTACACGCATCAAAAGGTCTAGAGTTTCCTTACGTTTATTTGATTGGTTCGGAAGAGGGCATATTGCCGCATCAAACCAGTATTGATGAAGATAACGTCGAAGAAGAGCGACGCTTGATGTACGTAGGCATCACCCGCGCACAGCGAGAGCTGACGTTTACCATGTGTAAAGAGCGTCGCCAGTTTGGTGAGTTGATCAAACCGACTCAAAGTCGTTTTTTGGATGAGCTGCCGTTTGATGATGTCGAATGGGAAGTGAACAAAAAGCCTGTGTCTCAAGAAGAACGAATGGCAAAAGGTCAGGCGCACATTGCAAACCTGCGCTCGATGTTTAAGAAGTGATCACTTTGATCTCACGGTAAATCAAGTTCACTCCAAACAAAAAGGCTTGCCGATTGGCAAGCCTTTCTTATTTCAGATGAGTCGCGGCTGGATTACAAGCCATCAATCATGTGGTCGATGGCTGCAATGATTTCATCATCAGAACAGTCCATACATGTACCTTTTGCAGGCATCGCGTTGAAGCCTTCAAGCGCGTGCTTCACTAGCACGTCTTTGCCTTGCGCGATACGCGGAGCCCAATCGTCAGCATTGCCTGATTTTGGCGCGCCGTTTACACCAGATGCGTGACAAGCAATACAGAAAGTACCGTAAACTTTGGCGCCATCACGTGGACCGGTTGGTTCTTCCTTCACAGGCTCTGAACCTGCTAGATAAACATCACCGACAGGTTTGATGCGTTCTGCGATCGCATCGTATTCAGTTTGGCTGATGTCAGAAGCTAAAGCTGCCGTAGAGAAAGTTAAGGCAGCGAACAAAACGCTAATCATTTGTCGAGACATATCCATTAAACCCACTTCACATTCCCGAGGTAAGTGACTTACCTATTTATATAGTTAGAGTATTGATACCGCGTCGAGAAAATCATTCGAAATCTCTCCGATGGCATAAAATGATTAAACAACTTGGTTGCAGCTGTTAAATCAATGTAAATAATGGGTGATTATATCCCGATAACTTGTTGCAATAAACAACAAGTTATCCATGACAGGGCGTGAATCACATCAAAAATACACTTTAAAGGCAGATAACTGTCGAAAAAGAGACCAAACGATAAAAAAAGTAAAAAAAGTACTAGACGGCATAGTGTGATATCCGTATTATTCCACTCCGCCGATAGGGCATGCGCCCGTAGCTCAGTTGGATAGAGCGTTGGCCTCCGGAGCCAAAGGTCGAAGGTTCGAATCCTTTCGGGCGTACCATACCCCGGAGGAAAAGTCGGTAAAACTCAATGGTGGCTATAGCTCAGTTGGTAGAGCCCCGGATTGTGATTCCGGTTGTCGCGAGTTCAAGTCTCGTTAGCCACCCCATTCTTTCCTTTTTGGATAGAATACGGTAGCATTGCTTCCCATCTTGATGTTGAATCAGGATAAAACATAAGTCGGTGAATAGCGCAGCTTGGTAGCGCATCTGGTTTGGGACCAGAGGGTCGGGGGTTCGAATCCCTCTTCACCGACCACTATATAGTTTATGGCTACATAAGTAGCGGTGAACATAAAAATTTGATGGTGGCTATAGCTCAGTTGGTAGAGCCCCGGATTGTGATTCCGGTTGTCGCGAGTTCAAGTCTCGTTAGCCACCCCATTCTTTCTATAAAGAATACATGCTCGGTGAATAGCGCAGCTTGGTAGCGCATCTGGTTTGGGACCAGAGGGTCGGGGGTTCGAATCCCTCTTCACCGACCACCATTAGAAAGCCTGCTTTTTAGCAGGCTTTCGTCGTTTTAGAGTTTATTACATAGCTTGGTCGACAATACTTCAAAGGATTTGGACCCAAGTGGGGGTCGCCTGAAGTTAGAATATAGCTCTTCACCAACCGCGATTTAAAGCCTCAGTCGAAAGACTGGGGCTTTTTTGCATTTTAGCCACTCTATTTTCCGTCATATTAGCTGATAGTGGCTAGCCAGAAGATTTCTATCAGCAGAACATATCGAGCTTTGCGTACGAACTGAAAGGTTGGTGCAGCTTTTGGTGCTTTAGACCACCCATGATCCCAGAGCTTTTCGCGCAGATAAAATAAACCCCAGCTCAATGTCTGGGGTTGTGGTTTTCTTAATCCGCTGTTGTTATTGGGCGAGTGTTTTCAGGATTTCTTTTAGCTCGACGGTTTCTCGGATTTCAAAGTTCGGCGTTATCTCTGTTGGATTACTTGCGCCAGTCGCATTCACCCACACACTCAAAATACCCATGTTGTTTGCGCCTGCGATGTCTGCTGTTAGAGAGTCACCGATGTGTAAGGCTTCTTCTGGTTTGATGTCGACAAGATTCAAGGCTTTTTGGAATATGCTGGCCGCTGGTTTTTCTTCTGGCTCTTCGCCACCCACAATAATATGGTCCACCCATTCATCCATTTGTGTTGCTTTCAATTTGGGGTGCTGCGAGAAAATTGGACCGTTAGTGATCACGACGAGTTTGTAGTGCTTACGTAGATCCATCAGCATTTCTTTTACGCCAGGGAAGAAAGTGAACGCGCCCATACGTGCTGAATCAAAATAGTGTTGTGCTTGCTGAGCTTGCTCTGCATCGATGTGGATGCCGTTCTCCGCCAAAATCGTTTGGATCAGACCACAGCGAAAAGCATTTTCGTCTGGAAGAAGAGCAACCAGCTGAGGAAACTCTGCGTTGAGCTTTTTATATACCCCTTGCAAGTAGCGTTGTAAGAATGCTTGAGGATCAGAGACTTGTGGATACGTTTGTTGAATCCAGGCAGCAAATTTTTGCCCTGCAGCTTTGTCTGCTTGGGATGTGCCACATAACGTCTCGTCCATATCAAAAAAAATCGCTTTAAGCACAGGGGCTCCTTTCATTCACTACTTAGTCACTGGCGTCGAAAGCCTATTATCCCACTCTAAATCGCATCGTAAAGAGGCAATCCGTCAGCAAATTGTGCAGTTTCGTTTACGCTTAAGTGATGCTGTTCTTTTGGCTTAATCATTAAACCGCATAACGGGCGCATAATCGCAACTTTGAGGAGGTTTCCTCTGTTTTGTTGTGGTGCTCACGTTTTAGCCTTAGGCGAAGCCGGTTAACTTTGGTTTTTTATGTTTGCCGACTATTTTGTTAGTAACATTTTATGCCGAAAAATCGCTTTTGGTACGATATATTGTTTGGTAAATGTTAATAATCACACATGAATAGTGTGGTTATAGTGTGAGGTGATGTTGTGCCTATATTTAGAGCATTTTTCTAGTTTTAATGGTGCATGGCGCACAAAAATGGGGTGATATGAAAGTGGTTAAATACTTGTTAATGCATTTTTATTCGCTCATTGTGCGTGTATTCAATGTTTTTACGGCGGAATATACTTTAATTGTTGCTTTTTTGTGTGATTTTTGCCAAATTGTTTCCGCATTAAGATTTCAGAGTATTATTCTGAATTTGAACGGATTCATTCAGGTGATGAATGGCACGGACTTTCCCAGTGCGATTCGATACCACAGACAAGGCAGTAGAGGTCTGAAATGTCACTATTAGAGGTGAAAAACCTTCGTATTGAGTATCCATCCCGACACGGCGTTCACGCGGCCGTGAAATCACTTTCGTTTAATATTGAACGAGGTGAAATCGTGGGTGTTGTTGGCGAATCCGGTGCGGGTAAGTCCACCGTTGGTAACGCCGTTATCGATTTGCTGAGCCCTCCGGGACGCGTTGCCAGTGGCGATGTCTTTTTGGATGGTGAAAAAATCTCTGGCTTAACACCAGAAGCGATGCGTAAGGTGCGTGGCTCGAAGATTGGTTTTATCTTCCAAGACCCTATGACCTCTCTTAACCCTTTGTTTACGGTTGAGCAGCAGCTAAAAGAAACCATTCATGCCAACATGAAAGTGTCTGACGACGAGGCGTATCAACGCGCGTTGTCTCTGATGCAGCAAGTCGGCATCCCTCAGCCTGAAAACCGTCTTAAACAGTATCCTCACCAGTTTTCTGGTGGTATGCGTCAGCGTGTGGTTATCGCGATCGCTTTGGCTGGTGAGCCAGATCTGATCATCGCCGATGAGCCAACCACGGCACTGGACGTATCAATCCAAGACCAAATCCTGAATCTTATCCGTGAGTTGTGTATCCAGAACAATGTTGGTTGTATGTTGGTTACGCACGACATGGGGGTGGTTTCAAACGTTACAGACCGCGTGGCGGTAATGTACCGTGGCGATCTTGTTGAGTTTGGGCCAACGGCAAAAGTGTTGGGCAACCCAGATCACCCATACACGCGCAGCTTGATTTCGGCGGTTCCTCGCTCAGACAGAAAGCTCGATCGTTTCCCTCTGGTGAGTTACATCGAAGAAGCGACAGAAATGAAGTCGCTAGACATTAAGAATCACTGGCTGGGTCAAAGCCAAGATCAGCGTGAGTACACTGGCCCGTTGTTGGATGTGAAAAACGTCAACCTAAGGTTTGTGACTAAGGACTCTTTGTTTGAAAGCCGCCGTGAGTACGTGCAGGCATCGAACAATGTGAGTTTTGAGGTGCACGAAGGTGAGACGTTTGGTCTGGTGGGTGAGTCAGGTTCGGGTAAGTCGACCATCGCGCGCGTGATTGCTGGTTTGTATGAGCCAAACTCTGGCCAAGTGAAATTTGAAGGCATCGATCTCACGGCGATGAAGTCGGAAAAAGAGCGTCGTCCGATGCGACGTCAAATGCAGATGGTGTTCCAAAATCCATACACGTCTATGAACCCTCGTATGAAGGTGGCAGACATTATTGCCGAGCCAATTCGTTTCCATAAACTCACCAAGAATGAAGCAGAAACACGTCAAATCGTAAATGATTTGCTTGATCATGTTGGTTTGGGTCGCATGGCTGGCGTGAAATATCCTCATGAATTCTCTGGTGGTCAGCGTCAGCGTATTTCGATTGCGCGTGCCCTGGCAACTCGTCCTCGACTTTTGATTTGTGATGAACCGACATCAGCGTTGGATGTGTCGGTACAGGCACAAATTCTGAACTTGCTAAAAGATCTGCAAAGTGAACTGAACCTAACGATGTTGTTTATCAGTCACGATTTACCGGTGATTCGTCAGATGTGTGACCGAGTAGGTGTAATGCAGATGGGCACGTTATTGGAAGTCGCGCCTACCGAGCAGCTCTTTACTGCTCCACAGCACGAATACAGCAAAAAATTGATCTCTCTGATGCCTGAATTTACGGGCTTGCGAGAAGAAATCAAAACGGCATAAACCAAGTATTTCGCTTGGCTGATCTTTAGTCATTATAAAGACGCAAACACAATAACAAGGGATCCGGATCCCCGCATGAAGGAGTTATGCAAATGAAAACCATGAAAAGCAAATTAGCAGTGGCGCTAATGGCTGCGGGCCTTAGTTTTAATGCGCTAGCAGCAGATATTAAAGTTGGCTACGCTGCTGACCCAGTATCGCTTGACCCGCATGAGCAGTTGTCTGGCGGTACACTGCAAATGTCACACATGGTATTTGACCCTCTAGTTCGTTTCACTCAAACAATGGACTTCGAACCTCGTCTAGCAGAAAGCTGGGAACGTGTTAACGACACAACGGTACGCTTCAAACTGCGTGAAGGCGTGAAGTTCCACTCTGGTAACTCGCTAACAGCGGATGATGTGGTGTGGACATTTGAGCGTCTACAAAGCTCTCCAGACTTTAAAGCGATCTTCGACCCGTACGAGAAAATCGTAAAAGTGGATGACTACACGTTCGATTTGGTTACTAAAGGTCCATACCCACTTGTTCTGCAAACGGCGACGTACATCTTCCCTATGGACAGCAAGTTCTACTCAGGTAAGACAGAAGACGGCAAAGACAAGTCTGAACTAGTGAAGCACGGTAACTCATTTGCATCGACTCACGTTTCCGGTACTGGCCCATTCATCGTGACATCACGTGAACAAGGCGTAAAAGTGGAATTTGAACGCTTCAAAGATTACTGGGATAAAGCGTCGAAAGGTAACGTTGATAAGCTAACGCTAGTACCAATCAAAGAAGACGCGACTCGTGTGGCTGCGCTTCTTTCTGGTGGCGTCGATATGATTCACCCAGTAGCGCCAAACGATCACCAACGTGTGAAAGATGCGAAAGGCATCGATCTCGTGACACTACCTGGTACGCGAATCATCACGTTCCAAATGAACCAAAACAGCAATGAAGCGTTGAAAGACGTGCGCGTTCGTCAAGCTATCGTGCATGCGATCAACAACGAAGGCATCGTGAAGAAAATCATGAAAGGCTTCGCGACAGCTGCTGGTCAGCAAAGTCCTGCGGGTTACGTTGGTCACAACGAAAAACTGGTTCCTCGCTACGATCTGAAGAAAGCTAAAGAGCTGATGAAAGAAGCGGGCTACGAGAACGGCTTTGCCCTAACTATGATTGCGCCAAACAACCGTTACGTGAACGATGCAAAAGTTGCACAGGCTGCGGCGGCAATGTTGTCTAAGATTGGTATTAAGGTTGATCTGAAAACCATGCCAAAAGCGCAATACTGGCCAGAGTTTGATAAATGTGCGGGTGACATGCTGATGATCGGTTGGCACTCAGACACTGAAGACTCTGCGAACTTCAACGAGTTCCTAACAATGACTCGTAACGAAGAGACAGGTCGTGGCCAGTATAACTGTGGTTACTACTCAAACCCAGAAATGGACAAAATTGTAGAAGCAGCGAACGTGGAAACGGATCCAGCGAAACGTGCAGAAATGCTAAAAGGCGTTGAAGCGACGCTTTACAACGACGCAGCATTTGTACCGCTACACTGGCAAAGTGAAGCGTGGGGCGCGAAGTCTAACGTGAAAGCAGCAGACATTGTGAACCCAATGGTTATGCCTTACTTCGGCGACCTAGTGGTTGAATAATCACATGATGTAGTTAGAAGGAGGGGATGCGTTCCCTCCTTCAGAGCTTCTCTCAAGGGATGCTTGATGAGGCTCATCACTCAGCTCAGTTTTGTTTCAGTCGGATTGAGCGAGTTTTACAGACTGAATTTTCTCTCTAAATTTAGAGATCTATGGATAGTTAAGGGGCAAGGAATGTTTTCGTTTCTGGTCAAGCGCCTGTTTCAGGCACTGATAGTGATGTTTGTGATCAGTTTGGTGGCGTTTGCCATTCAGGACAACCTGGGTGACCCGCTGCGTGAGCTTGTAGGTCAGTCGGTTTCAGAGTCGGAGCGTCAAGCGCTGCGTGATGAACTGGGCCTGAACGATCCCTTTATCACAAAGTACACTCGCTTTGTCGGTAATGCACTGCAAGGTGATTTAGGTACGTCTTACTTTTTCAAGCGCCCAGCGGTTGAGGTTATTCTTGATAAGCTGGTGGCGACACTAGAGCTCGTGTTTGGCGCGACGCTCATCATTATTGTTTTATCGATACCACTTGGGGTGTACTCCGCGATTCACCCGAAAAGTATCTTCACCAAATTTGTCATGGCGATGAGTAGCGTCGGCATCTCGATTCCGGTCTTCCTGACGGCGATCATGCTGATGTACGTCTTCTCCATAGAGCTTGGTTGGCTGCCTTCCTACGGGCGGGGCGAGACCGTCAACGTGCTCGGTTGGGAATCTGGCTTCTTTACCATTGATGGTATCAAGCACCTGATCTTGCCGTGTATTGCGCTGGCATCGATCATGTTGCCGCTGTTTATCCGTCTGGTTCGTTCAGAAATGCTGGAAGTACTGAGTTCGGAATACATCAAGTTCGCTAAGGCTAAAGGTCTGAACTTACAAAAGATTTATTACCAACATGCACTTAAGAACACCATGCTACCGGTACTGACGGTAGGTGGCGTGCAAATTGGTACCATGGTGGCCTACACCATCCTCACAGAAACCGTGTTCCAATGGCCGGGCACTGGCTTCCTTTTCCTAGAGGCGATTAACCGTGTTGATACACCGCTAATCACAGCCTACGTAATCTTTGTTGGTCTGATCTTCGTGGTAACCAATACCATCGTTGACTTGCTGTACGGCATCATCAACCCAACTGTGAACCTAACTGGAAAAGGAGCTTAATCATGAGCCAAACCAATACTCCTGCTGCTCCTTCAGCCGTTCCATCTGCGTGGGAGCGCTTTAAAAACTCGGATTTCTTGTACTACTTCAAGCGCGACAAAGTGGCGATGGCGAGTTTTACGGTGTTTCTGATGTTCTTGGTGCTGGCACTGGCGGCGCCAATTCTGGCACCAACTGACCCGTACGATCTGACATCTATCGATATCATGGATTCAGAATTACCACCATCTTGGATGGACGGCGGTGAAGAACGCTTTGTGCTCGGTACGGATGAGCAAGGCCGTGATATTTTATCGACCATTCTTTACGGCTCTCGTTTGTCGCTGACGATCGGTTTCCTCGCGGTCGGTCTACAGCTTGTACTGGGCATCATCATTGGTTTGTCGGCAGGCTACTTCGGCGGTCGTATCGATAGCTTCTTGATGCGTTTTGCAGATGTGCAGTTGTCGTTTTCAACCATGATGGTAGCGATCATCGTCTCGGCCATTTTCAAAGCCAGCTTTGGCAGCGATTTTTACAGCCAATACGCGGTCGTGATGCTGGTGGTGATCATCGGTGTGGCTGAATGGCCACAGTACGCGCGTACGATTCGTGCATCGGTACTGGCAGAGAAGAAGAAAGAATACGTAGAAGCGGCACGCGTGATGGGCTTTAAAGCTCCACGCATCATGTTCCGCCATATTTTGCCGAACTGTTTGTCACCAATCTTGGTTATCTCAACCGTTCAGGTGGCCAACGCCATCATGTCGGAAGCAGCACTGTCGTTCCTAGGTTTGGGTCTGCCAGTTGACCAACCATCTTTGGGTGCGTTGATCAGCATCGGCTTTAACTACATCTTCTCTGGTGCTTGGTGGATTACAGCCTTCCCAGGTATTGTGCTAGTTACTTTGGTACTGGTTATTAACCTTCTGGGTGACTGGTTACGCGACGTATTTAACCCGAAACTGTACAAAGGTTAAGAATTTAGACATAGAGCATTGTTAAATCGCTCATTTCCTTCCTAAACTGAGAGCCGGATGCAATTCCGGCTCTTTTTTTGCTAGTTATTCTTTATTCACATTTTTTTGGCGCTTTGCCGCCATAATGACCTTACCCACTAGTTCAGAGTGAAGCGTATGGAAATGAAGAAGGCACACCTCTTATCACGCATTGTCCAATCAGGCCTCAACTTAGGAGGGCTATTGCTGTGCGCCCAATTTTCAGCCCCCGTATTGGCCGATGACTTTCTTTGTCAGGCGACTCAAGCGAGCGACAAAGAACTGCCGATGCTAGAGAAAAGTTGCCCAATCGGTCAGGGTGTTTGGGGAAAGAAAGTGCCGCAAGGAGGCAATGATTTCTATTGGATTCAATGTGGCTTGCTGCCTAAACCAATGCCACTTGCCAAAGCCAAACCCATTTACAGCAAAATCACCACCGATGTTTGGATGAAGCCCGAAACAAAGGGCTATCGTTGTCTTATTGGGCCTTATACAGAATTTTCTAAAGTGTCTGCTGATTTGCGAGGAGTCAAAACCTTGTCGAACTATCGCGAGGCATTTATTCGTGTGGTTGGCAAAGGGAGTGACAACACCGTGAAGCAAACGCAGCTGTCATCAAAGCCGACTCCTGTCGCCAAACCAAACGTCGCCCCGAAGCCTGTTGCGCCAGTCGTGACCAGTCGTCCAGATACCGAGGCGTTTAAAGCTTCTGCGACAAAAACGACAGCGCAGCCAGTTACGGCAAAAGAGCCGAAACCGAGCACGACAACAAAACCGGTTGCGAAAGCAAAACCAGCACCGAGCGTAAAAGGCAATGGAGAGGTGGAAGTGCGCTTGCGAGCGTCTCTACATGGCAAAACGTATGTCGTGCCTTACCTGTTAGATAATCAGTTTTATATGGAATATGGTAAGCCGTGGAATCGACTCAACTACGAAAGCTCGCAACAGATTTGTCAGCAGTTGGGCATGTCGCTCGCCACGGCGACTGAATTTAAAGCGTTGCGAGATTCTGGTGTGATGGAGAAGAACAAATGGCCGCTGCAATTGCCGTATTGGGGTAAAGATAAGAAAGGCTTGTTTGCCGATCGAGAACCAAATCAGTTAACCGGCACGTCGTTGTTGAATGTGATGTGTGTGAAGTAGCGGTTGTTCATCCTTAATGTATCCACATTTTAGGACGAAACGCGCTTTTTAAAACGAAGAAAGCCCCGCGATGCGGGGCTTTTTTGCGGTCTCAAATATTGTTGCTACTTGAGAGGTGTTTCTTTGTGACAGTTTGAGCAAATGTACACTTCTTTGATACCGACAAATCGTTCCCAGAAGGTTCGACGTCTTCTACGTAAATGCACACTGTCGCAACAAGGGTTGACGATGGTTGCTTTAGTCATCGTCACCTGGCTCCAAAATTGGTAGTGAAGCCGCGATGCTTGTCATTACTTCTTTGTTGTGAGAGTACAGGCCATATTCCGGCGCTGATTCATGACCGTTTTGCTCTTTACTCCAATGAATACCGATGTAGAAATCACCAAAATCACGGTTGATGTAACGATGACGAGTTTTGTAATCTGATTGTGAGCCCGTTTCTTCTAGAATCAGCAGTTCACGACCTTCATCATCCTTGATTTCCCAGTTTCCTGGCGTTTGGAAGCCGGTCGGCATGAACGACGAGTAATTGTAAGTGTCAGCGTCGTATTCGTATGTACCTGAAGAGTATTTCAGGATTTTGTCGTCGTCTTTGCCTTTACTTTCTACCATCAAGTCATGCTCTACCGTGCCATGTTTGATGTGTTCTGCAACCGAAAGTGATTCCGCAAACGGTGTGTTGCTTGAATCCATCCAGAACAGTTCATCATCTGAGATTTTAACGATAATCTGAGTGCCGTTATTCCCGGTTTTGTGCTGGTACAGCATTTCATACTCTTCGCCGTAGCTGTTGTATAGCTTGCCGTCTTTTAGCTCGACGTCTTCACAGTCTTTGTTGTTGTATTCCGCGTAACCGGTTTGTTGGTCAAGATCTGCAAGAATGGCGTAGGCATCGTGTTCCCATGTGTTTTCTAGGACGTCGCTGATGTTCGCTTTGTACTCTTGGTTCATCTCATCGTGGTTTGAACCCCAGCAGAATAGTAGGCCCTCAGAGTCCTGCATCAACATGGCATAGCCAATTTCACCATCTTTTTGCGCAAAGCTACCCATTTTCCATTCTTGACCGTTGAAGTGCGCTTTCGTGAAGCCCAAAGTCGGTACTACTGGTGGTGGCGTAACGCCTTCTTTTACTTCTGGCATGCTGAGTGCAATCTGCACCGCGGTATGACCATCTGTTGCGCTAATGGTAAGTGCTGCACCAGATTCACCAGCTTTTGTCGGTGTGCCTTTAATGGTGATAATCGCATTGCCATCTTCAATTGCTGATAGGCCTTCAATGCCTACGTAGTCCGCTGAGTAGTCGGTGATCTGACCGTCTTTATCTTGGAACAAACCAGAAATATCGAGCGTTTGTTCAAACAGTTCGCCCTGTTGTAGGTACCAGCCATCAACAATGGATTGCAGGCGAGCTTGCTCTGCTTCAACAACCATTGGTGGTAAGTTTGCAGATTCGATTTCGATTTCGAATACTGTGCTCACAGTTGATAGCACATCCCCGTTAGAGTTTTTGTCCTGCGCCGTTAGAACAATCTCAAAATCACCGGATTTTTCTACGATAGCGGCTGGGTGTAGAACAATTAGGTTACCAACTTGCTCAACTTCAATGCCTGTGCCCGCTAAATTATGCGTCAGTTTTGTGCTCACAAGGCTTTGGTCTTTGTCTTTGAAAAGACCTTCGATGTTTAGCTCAACGCCATCAAATGCGGCACCTTTTACGATTTCTGGTAGCTTATCCAGTTTATCTTCAGCTGCGTCTTCTATGGTTTCGTTGACGGTTAGCTTGTTGTTGACTACCGTTTCAGGCGCTAAGTTGTCGCTATTCGGCGTGCTATCAGTGATGACTGGACGTAGGCTTGGGTCATTGATGTTTTCGCCAGACGCGACAAGACGATCCACTTCTTGGTTTGCCGCTTGAGCAAACTCTGTCGCTTTCTTCTCGTAATTTGTTGGGTTTTGCGCTTTAGATTCTGTCAGAATCTGAGCGGTTTTATGTAGTTCGGCGTTTTTTGTCGCACCTTCAACAAAGTCACTGTACAGATCAATCGGAGCTTCCTCTGAGCCTCCCAATGCTTTGTTTACGTTTGCTTTCGCGTCTTCTTCAGTAATTGAAGGGTCTTTTGCCATTTCAATCGCCACAAGGTCCGTGATAGGTGAGATCACGTTAGACGATGATGGTGCGCGGAATACGATTTCGTGCGCCATAGCTTGGCTTGGGTGGTCCATATCTACGGTGTAGGTGCCAGCGTATTTCTTGGCATCCAAGGCGATAAGTTGTTTCTGTTTCGCACCGTTTGGAACGAGAGTTTGCAGTGCTAAGGTTTTTTCTGGTTTAGCGGCCAGTGTAAGCTGACCTTTCTCATCGGTCAGACCAAGAATAGATTCTTGAGTGTCCCATTGACCGTTGTTGTTCGTGTCTTCAAAAACAACTGCATTTTTGAAGTAGCCGTCAAAACCTGTGATCACAACACCGTTGCTTGCACTGCTTGAACCGCCATCTGAACCGCCACAGCCTGTAAGAGCGATAGCCACTGACGCTGCTAATAAACTCACCTTATTCATTATTCATTTGTCCTTGTTCGTTTCCGAATGAGAAAGTCGCTTTTTTTATTGTTGTTTTTCTTAAATCTCACTAGTGAGATTTAAGAAAGTTGTGTCTTTTTAATCACTATTGAGTAAGTGTTCAAGACACGAAAAACCGCATAAAACCCGTAAAATTTATTTGAGTTTTTTGTCGATGAGGAAGGAAATGAGACTTTGATCACGGTTCCACTTTTTGTTTTTAGTGATTTAATGGTCAAAATAACATTATGTATTTTAAGTGGTTATTTTTTGTTGCTTGAGCGTAACGGCTTTGGGCTGTGATAAATCATATTGATTTTAAATTCTTCAACGCGATCAGCCAGTTCAGGCTTTGGACGCAAAATGTAGCTGTACACCTCGCCATCAAGTAGTTCGTCGTAAGGCGAGTAGCTCAGATCAAATGCTAACGATTGTTGTCTGGTCGTGGGGTTACTAATGTATTCGTAGCAGTCAATTAGGTAAGTCGGATCGTAGGGGTTAGGATCGGAGATGATGTCGACCTGATAGTCTCCTTGACCAGCAATGACATGGCTGCCGTACCAGATGGCGACATCAGCACAATACAAGTTTGGATTGTAAGTGCGTAAGTTGAGATCGGAATCGATGCTTTCACCATGAGGACCAATGACTTGAGTTCCATGGTGATAAATATAATTGCCAATTTCAGCCACGAGATAATCGCCGTTTGGGCGAGGTAGCAAATAGTCAAAAAAGAATATCTGGTATAAATATCGTCCTGTCGGTGCGTTGATGCGTTTTTCCATCGATTGCTTGTTCTTTTGCATGGTATAGCTTTCGAATTGTTTGCCATCAAACACGGTGGTGAAATAGTTCTGAGTCTCTTTATGAACCTGAGATGGGTACACCTTTTTGGTGGTCCAGATTTGACGAGCACCATTTGCGCTAACAATCAACGAGTCATCACTGATTTTATAATGGCCCACTTTTTTTAGTGCTCCCTTTTCTGGGCATAAGCGCTTGTTGTTGGAGGCGGCAAAATACACTTCTTCGTTTTCAAACTGAAATGCTTCGCAATACACCACTTCATACGCGTACGCGATACCGCCAAGGTTTTGTGTGGTTTCGAGGCGATACACAATGTCACCGACCAAAGGATGGTCGGTGTTGTTTTGCTCTTCTTTAACGACTGGCAATTCAAAACGGGTCGTGACCCAGGCGTAATCTTCTTCACCATGATGATTGTCACGAGCTGCCACGGCTAAGTAAGTGGTTTGGTCGATTTCTTCTGGCGCACCTTGTACCACGATTTGGCCTTGGTTGAGCACCTGAAGACCATTGGCGTTTTCTAACCAGATCCGAGTTGTGAGCAGGTCACCATCGGGGTCTTCAAACAATTGGTTCAGGCTTAACGAATTGCTGATCGGCTTGTTTTGCGTCAGCTCCCAACCATAAATGATGGTTTGCAGTTGCTGTTCGACCGATAGATTGATGATGGGTTTGCTGTTGTTCGCCGCATCAACCTTGGGTTGTGGTGTCACCGCCGTCAGATCGTAAGGGTAGTAACCATCAAACGTATCGAAAGGGTTCTCGGCGACGTTTTGTTGATCGAATGGGGTGGCATTAAGCACAGCATCTAAATCGAGAGAGCTCGAGCCGTCCAACGCCGATGTTGTGAGCGCCTGCTTCACCTCAATTAACGACGTACGTTCACCATAGTGATGTTGGCTTTTTCTTTTATCGACAGGAGAGCTGTTTAAAGAGCTGGCCGCAGACGCCATGTTGCTCTCGTCACTTAACAAGTAAACGCCCAATAAACCGGCGCCGATCGCGCCGATAATCCACAGTTTCTTGGTCATGATTTATGCGTGTGCCATTCTTGATTGCAGCCAGCTGCGTGAGAACTTGAGGTCTTTTTCGATCAGACTTGCGCTGCACTCTAGCAGTTCGCTGATCTCCTGGTTCTTCATGCCCATCAGGTATTTGAGTTTTAAGGCGCTCGATTGACGTGGGTAACGTGTGCTAAAGCTATCTAAGGCTTTGTCCATGATGATCAACTGCTCAAAGCGGTCTTCTTCGTCCTTCATCAGCGTGATGTGCTGGCGTTTTTGCGCTTGGTGTGAGCGAGCGTTGTCGATCAATATTTGGCGCATGACTTTAGCTGCCATTAAGAAAAAATCACGCTTGGTGGCGATTTCACTCATGTCGCAGTTTGACATTTTTAGGTAAGCATCATGAATCAATGCGGTGGTGCTGTTGACGCTGTCTGCCAACACCATGTTGTCGGTGCCGTATTTTTCGGCGTTGCGCTCACGTTCTTGTTGGGCGATTTTACGCAGTTGCAAATAGGCGAATTGGTACAGCTCGCTTTCGGCTTGTTTGTTGCCAGACTGCCACTGCTGAATAATGTGGGTTAGGGCTGAAGTCGTTGCCATGGTTATACCTCTTCACTCACTTTGACAAATTCAGAAATCGTATGCGTTTCAATATGATCAGAACCATCTCGGTTACGACTAACGTTCTGTTGGTAGCGATACAAAATGCCTTGCTCCCAGTTGGCTCCCGCCGGTAAGTATTCCCAAGTGGTGTAGTTGATTTCTGCCGGAGTGGTTGACCAGCGCACCATGATGTTCATTTGCGCCAAATTGGCTTTCGGTTCGTCATTGTTTACCCACCACATATCGGCAAACTCGCGGGTGACATCTTGGGTGTATAGGCTTGCATCGGTTGGGCAGGTCTCGGCGCTGCGTGGCAATCGCATCACTTGTTGGTGGCGCATTAACAGACACGATTGTGTCATGGATTGCTGATGGTATTGGGTTTGCTGCCACACGCCGAGGTAGTCGATGTCGTGTTCGCTGGTGTTAGGGTAGGAAAACCACAGCATTTCAGTGCGGTTGCTGTGTTGGATGTGTTTGTTGCGTCCGAGACCTTGTACTTTCTCCATAAAGAGCTCAGTGCTTGGGTCAAAATTCATCGCGACTGAGCGATATTTCCAGTCGCCTTCATCGTCAAAGTCTTCGAGAGAGAAGCCGTTCAAGTCGTTGCGGGTGCATCCTGTGATAGAGCAACCAACAAGGTTAAACCAATCTGCAAACTTGCTAATCGGCTCGACAATATCTTCCGTAATTTGGTGATTCGGTGATATGAAGCAACCTTGAAAATGGTCGCCAACACTCGGGTGTTCAATTAACGAATCTTTGGTGATGGTGAATCGGGTCTCACCAAAAGGGGGGCGATATTTGGGGTGATGTTTATAGCGCAGATCGTAGGCACAAGCGCGGCCCTGCCAATCTTTCTTTTTGATCACGATGTTTTTGAACGTGATGCCGCGAGGTTCAAAGATGATCTCATCAGAGGCAAAGTTTTCCTCAATGTACTGCTGGCTTTCGTTCAAGTGATCAATCGCCTCATCGACAGAAACCCAGTCGAGGTTGAGATGTCGTTTAGCGTCATCCAGATAATTGAGATCGAGACTCTTGAGCTGGCTTTGAAAGCGAGGATCAGACAACACACGGTTGGCTAAGACAATTTCCTCACGATTCTCAGGCGTGCTGTCGAGAGAAAGCAGCAGACGCGTCATATTGATGCTGCGGCTGGGT
Source organism: Vibrio sp. zbq_1 (assembly GCF_043102935.1). Taxonomy (NCBI): domain Bacteria; kingdom Pseudomonadati; phylum Pseudomonadota; class Gammaproteobacteria; order Vibrionales; family Vibrionaceae; genus Vibrio; species Vibrio sp. zbq_1. Next base: position 544,019 of record NZ_JBICJH010000042.1, on the reverse strand, counting down.
TTGGTCGTCGCCATCGTTGGCGTAAGCACTTCTTGGCTCGATAAGGTTGTTAGCAGATAACCTTTGTCATCGTTACCAAGGAAGAAACTGATCACATCACCTGGTTGGTAATGAAATGCGCCTTGCTGAGTGACTCCTGTGATATTGGAACTGGTTTTGTAATACAGGCCAGTCACTGGAGAGTCGATAAAGTAGCCTTGCTTCAAGGTTGAAGCTGGCGGGTGTGAAGTGGCTGCAGAAGCATCTGCCGCCAAAGTGGACGTAGCCGTCAATGCAGACAGCCAAAATACCACTGAACGTGTATACATCTTGTTTAAGCCTTATTGGTTGGTGCTGTCCTTAGACGCACAATTTGGCTGACAACTCATTGGTGTAGTTAGGTGCTTCTCTGGCACCGGTGTCATCATCGCCAACAACATTTTTTGTTTTATATGTTTGGGGATATCTGGGTTAGAGAGTATCCGCCTTCGTGTTAGCTCCATCATGGAGTTCACCGAAAGATGTTCGACGTTCTGCCCCTTCGCATGAAAGATGAGGCGAGTCAGTTCGTACATCATATCTTCTGCAATCTTCTTCTCTTGTTGCAGTTGGATATTCTTTTGAATCAATGCATTACCAAATAGCACGCCGGATAAAACCAGAATGGCAGATAATGCTGCAGCCAGCGGACGGCGCTGCACTAAACGCAATGCGCTGTACAACGGCCAATGTTTTTTTTGTTCGATTGGGCGCCGCTCAAGCATGCGCTCAATATCAATTCTTAGTGCTCGAACATCTGAATAGCGCAGTTTTGCGGCAGAGCGTGTCGCGCGTCTAATGACCCAGTAAACATCAGACCAAACGCGCGGTGACGGAAACATCATCGCGAGAATTTTACCCAGAGAGTACACATCGCTTTGCGCCGTCAGAAACTGACCAGTCTGTTGTTCTGGACTGGCAAAGTTTTGGCTAAACGCAATTAATGCGGGTGGGGATTCGCCACCGTTGTTTTGCACTTTCTGCGTCAGGTTGAAATCGAGCAATTTCGGTCGTTTATTTGGGTCAATCAAGATATTTTCAGGCTTGAGATCGGCGTGTAACACGTGGTGGTGATGCGCGTGTTCCATTGCCTGACAAATCTGCTTAAACAGCGTGAGCTTCTCACGGTCTGTCAGTGTGACTTCGGCAAGATAATCATCCAATGTTTGGCCAAACACGCGCTCCATGACGATGTAAACCGAGTCGTCATGCAGGCCGCCGTCAAAGACTTTCGCAATATAAGGGTGATTTAAACGTGCTAGTAGCTGCGCTTCATCGAAAAGTGCCCGTTGTCCGAGCACATTACTTAAATTGCTTTGGATGAATTTGATCGCAAGATCTTGCTCGAAGGTCTCATCTGCACGTTGCGCGGCATAAACGACGCCCATACCACCACGCCCCAACTCATGAGTTAGGCGATACTTACTGATCACTTCGCCACTAAGGTCGATCTCGCTGTTGGTCGCTTGATGAGCGCCAAAGTAAAGCAATTGCGTTAATCGCTCTTCTGGGGCTTCATGGGCTAAAAGGGGCGCGAGTTGAATGTATAGCTCAGGTTGACTCTGTTGCAATTCTTGGAGGTATTGCTGCTTTTGAGAGTCGTCCAGATCAAGAAGATGATAATAAACTTGGGTTTCGCTGGAGCCTAACTGCACAGTGCCTGATATCTTATTGTTTTACGTGCGCTATTTTATAAGAAACTCAATATTAATGTCATTTATTTATTCGTTTTGCGAGTGTTTCTTTAAAAACAACTCTGTAACAATAAGTGCATGATTTTATTGTGGATATTATGTTTGGCTTTTGGTGGCTTGTCGGCATCCTGTGTATTCGTCATAATGTTACATGTAACATTATTGATAAATCACATATTTATGGCTCAACAGAATAAAAAAACACGAACGACATTGCAGGATGTCGCAGACCAAGTTGGCGTAACGAAGATGACGGTTTCGCGCTATATGCGCAATCCAGAATCGGTGGCTGAGAAGACCCGCGTGAAAATTGCCGCGGCAATCGAGGAGATGGGGTACATCGAAAATCGCGCCCCCGCGATGTTGTCTAAGTCTTCCAGCAAAGCCATCGGCATCTTACTTCCTTCTCTGTCCAACCAAATTTTTGCTTCCTTTGTTCAGGGCATAGAGACGGTCACTAAGGCCAACGGCTACGAAACACTACTGGCACACTTTAGCTACGATGAGTTGGAGGAAGAGCGCAAAATCGCCTCTTTGCTTTCCTACCAAGTGGATGGGTTGATTTTGACTGAAAGTCACCACACTCCACGTACGTTGCAGATGATCAAAAACGCTGGCGTTCCGGTGGTCGAAACCATGGAATTGCCGCCACAACCGATTGATATGGCTGTGGGCTTGGATCATGAAGACGCTTCGTACAACGCGGTGAAACGTATGTTGGACGCTGGCAAACGCACCATTGTTTACTTTGGCGCGCGTTTGGACACGCGTACCAAACTGCGTATGCAAGGCTATGATCGCGCGATGAATGAAGCCGGACTCGAACCCAAACATGTGTTAACTGGCGTGCACTCCAGTTTCTCCCTTGCGCATGATTTGCTTGAACGCGCACTGGAAACGTACCCAACGCTCGACGGGGTGTTCTGTACCAACGATGACATCGCAATTGGTACTATGCTGAGTGCGCAGCAGCGTGGCATTCAAGTCCCGCAGCAATTAGCGGTGGTGGGTTATAACGCGTTGGATATCGGTCAGACCATCAGTCCGAAGCTGACCAGCGTTGATACGCCTCGTTTCCAAATTGGTGTAAAGAGTGCAGAGCTTTTAATTGCGCGTCTGAAAGGCGAAGCGCAAGAAGAAAAAGTGTTTGATATGGGTTATCAGATCACTTCAGGAGAGAGTGTTTAACTCGCAGTTAACCGCTCTTCGTATTCGCTCATCAATGGTATTGGCAGGTTAGGGTATGGCACATCAGCTGGATGCATTGGATCTCAACTTAATGCGTTTATTAAAAGCCGTGGTGGAAAACCGCAGCATCAAGCTGGCCGCAATGCAGCTTGGCATTTCTCAACCGAGCGCCAGCCGCGGCGTAATGAAGCTTAAGCAAGTGTTTGATGACCCGCTATTTGTGCGTAAAGCGCATGGGGTAGAGCCATCTCCCATGGCGATTCGCCTTGCCGCCGAATTCGATAACATGATTGCACCACTGGAAAAAGTGGTGCAAGAGTTTGAAGTATTCGACCCTCAGCAATATCAAGGACAGATCGCGATTGTAACCGACCCTTATTTGATGGATGAACAAGGGCAGCGATTGCTAACTGGCTGCCATCGAGCGTTCCCTAAAGCGCACTTTGCCTTTTCCAGTTGGAACAGTTACTCGCACGATGAAATGCTCGAAGGTGAGCACGATTACTGCATTCTTGACCAAGAGACCGAACTGTCGAAAGACATTTACATGCGCCCGTTATTCGTTGAAAAACGAGTGATTTTGGCGCGTAAAAACCATCCGACCTTGTCGAAAGTCAGCAATGATTGGGACACGGTCTCCAAGCTGCCCCTTGTTTCTTTGCCTGCGCCCGCGTCATATAAACCGCTTTGTACCGTGGAGTCCGAGTATCGCCGCATGGGCTATGAGCCCGTGGTGTTATTGAAATCCTATAATTTGCGCGTGGCTTGCCAAATGCTGCAAGAAACCGACGCAATTATGTATGCCAGTCAAAGCTCGGCATTGTTGATGCCGGAACTGGCGTCTTACGCAATGCCACTCGTCAACCGTGAGTTCAGTCAGTTTGTGGTCTCTGGCGGTTTCCTTCAAACCAACCGCAACCATCCTTTGCACAGACACCTGCATAAAGTGGTGCGACAAACCCTCAATACGCCGCTGATTTTTACGCAGTGACGTCACTTTATGGCATCGGCTGAATGAGAGATTAGGTGCTTTAACCTTGCCAATATTGTGTGATTACATAGACAACTTACTTCTTAAGATATTCAAAAATGAATATCTCAATTACCTGTCTCTTTTTCCTACCCAGCGCTAACCTTATCTCAAATAGTCAGGAGAAGTGGCTCATTTTTATCTTTTTAACTTTTTGAATGTCGATACAGGTACGCGACATTCACCATTCTCCGTTATGCATTTTTTTAATTTCTGATGGAGGATTAATCATGCTAGTTGCACGTCTATTTTTATTGCTCGCCATCGTTGCCGAAGTGGCTGGCACCAGCACGATGTCTCTTATTGGACAAGGGCACGGGTGGTGGGGCTACATCGTAATGTATGTGCTGATCGCAATCTCTTACTACTTTCTCGCGTTTGCCGCGAAGAAAATATCGATCGGTGTGGCATACGCTGTCTGGGAAGGGTTGGGTATCTCGTTGATCACCGTGGTGTCGATCATCGCCTTTGATGCCAACTTAAACCATCAAGAGCTGTTTGGTTTGATGTTAGCCGTTGTCGGTATTGTGTGTGTGACTTTAGGGGAATCACATGATCAACCTAACGCCGAGAAAAACGCCGATAAACCGGCAAAAGAACGTTCATTTTCTGCTAGTACAAGGTGCGAATCATGAGTCAATTTTTTACGATGTCATTTGGATTTGTCGTGATGGCTGCCTTGGTCGATATCATGGCCAATATGGCGCTGACACGCTCAAAAGGTTTTAAATACAAAGGCTGGGGTATTGCGGCGATTGTGTTGGTACTGACAGCATTCACGCTGTTGGCACAAGCGGTTAAAGAGATCGACTTAGCCATTGCTTATGCTTCTTGGGGCGCGATCGGTATCTTGGGTACCGCAGTGGGTGGAGCCTTGCTGTTTAAGCAGAAACTCAAGCCAATCGGCTGGTTTGGTATCTTTGTGGTGATTGCTGCGGTCGTGGTGATGAAAACCGCTTAATCAAGCCAAACAAAAACAACGAAGACAAATACAAAGAGCGGAGTATCAAACTCCGCTCTTTTTGTTTTTCTGGCTTACACAATGAAGCTTGCGCCTTCTTCTGCGCTAGAGACGTTTTGGCGGATCACGCTAAACAAGCCTCGTCCCCAGGTTTGTTGGGTAGATTCGGTGTCGAAATGAATCAACTCGCGACCAGTGGTATCGCTTAAGTTGTTCAGTTCGCCCGTTTGGCAATCAAGGCGAATCAAATCGCCGTTGCGCACCAAACCAATCGCGCCACCACGAATGGCTTCTGGAGAAACATGAATCGCAGACGGAATTTTACCTGACGCGCCAGATAAACGACCGTCAGTAACCAGCGCCACTTTAAAGCCCGCTTTTTGCACGTTACCTAAAATTGGCATCAGCTTGTGCAGTTCAGGCATGCCGTTTGCCGCTGGGCCGTTGTGTGTGACCACAACGATGCAATCTTTGTTCAGCTCACCACGTTTGTACGCGGCTTCCGCTTCGTGTTGGCATTGGAATACGATCGCTGGTGCAACAATCACGCGTTGCTCTTCTTTCACCGCAGACACTTTCACCACGGCTTTGCCCAAGTTGCCAGTCAGTACGCGAGTGCCGCCAGTATTTTGGAAAGTGGCGTCCGGTTTGGCGATCACGTCACCGTCTTGGCTGCCTTGGCACGGTGTCCAAGTCAGTTGGCCATCGATAAGGCTCGGTAGCGTCATTTGGTCTTCAAATTCACCAAACACGGGTTTCACATCGCGATGTAAAAGCTCGGATTGGTTCAAGCGGTGCAATAACGCAGGCACGCCCCCCGCGTCTTGGAACGCGTTCATATCGGCTGGGCCGTTCGGGTAAACGCGAGCTAACAAAGGAACCACATCCGACAGATCGCTGATGTCTTGCCACGTGAGCAAGATGCCAGCAGCACGCGCCACGGCGATCATATGAATGGTGTGATTGGTGCTGCCGCCAGATGCAAGTAGAGCGATGATGCCGTTGACCAAGCTCTTTTCTGTGACCACCTCGGCCAGCGGACGGAAGTGTGCAGAACCCGCCGTCATTGAGGCGATTTTCAGAGCCGCGTGATCGGTTAACGCTTTACGCAGTTGGGTATGGGGATGAATGAATGCCGAACCTGGCAGCATCAAGCCCATGGCTTCGAACACCAACTGGTTGGTGTTGGCTGTGCCGTAAAACGTACACGTACCCGCAGAGTGGTAAGCGCGACACTCCATATCCAGCAGAGCGTCTTTGCCGACTTCACCCGCTGCGTATTTTTGGCGCACGTCGACTTTCTCTTCGTTGCTGATGCCCGTTGCCATCAGACCCGCTGGTACAAACGCAGTCGGTAGATGCGCGTAAGACAGCGCGCCCATCAGTTGCCCCGGGGCGATTTTGTCACAGATGCCAAGCAGTAATGTGGCATCAAAGACATTGTGACTCAAAGACAACGCCGTTGATTGCGCAATTAAGTCACGCGAAAACAGCGACATATCCATGCCTGCTTGACCTTGAGTTACCCCATCGCACATCGCTGGCACACAACCTGCGACTTGCGCTGTATGTCCGTAGTCCGCCAGCACTTGTTTGATTTGCGCTGGGTAGTCTTGGTACGGCTGGTGGGCGCTCAACATGTCGTTGTAGGCGCTGATCAGCGCGACATTGGCATGAGTAAAATCGAGAATATTTTTCTTTTCAGAAGAGCAAGAAGCGGCGACTGCATGGGCTAAGTTACCACAAGATAAACCAACACGGCCTTTGCCAGCTTCGGCTTGCACTTCGGTGCGAGCAAGAAACGCAGCGCGCGCTTCACGGCTGCGCTCGGTCAAACGTTGTGTGACCTCAAGAACAACAGAGTGAGTCATTACGCCACCTCGATCGCTTGCATTTTGATTAGCTCAGCGGCAGAGCGTTCCACCACGTCGCTGATGTCTCCGTCGATACTGACGATCAGAGTTTGAGGCTCGTTGTCTGGGCGCTCTAGCGTCTCGAATTGGCTCTTCACCATGTTTTCTTTCATGAAGTGGCCTTTGCGCATACGCATGCGATTAAGGATCAACTCCATATCGCCATCAAGGAACAGGAAGGTCACATTGTCGTTGCCTTCGCGGATCTGATCGCGGTAAATCTTTTTCAGTGCTGAACAGACAATAATGCCGTGTTCGTTTTTGCTTTCTAGGCTGTACGCCGCATCACGAATGCGTTCTAGCCATGGCTTGCGATCATCATCGTTCAGAGGCTGGCCCGATGCCATTTTCTGAATGTTCGCTCGTGGATGAAGATCATCACCATCAATGAATTTACGCCCTAGCTTTTTCGCTAGATGCTCACCAATTGTGCTTTTACCACTAGCACAAACGCCCATAACGATGACACTACTACCAGCCATAACTTATCCTCATAACCAAATTTGCGCGTGATCTCAATTTTTGAATTCACTTTAAAATATGGGTTTATCTTATTCATGTTATCGGTAACATGTTACCGATAACTGAAATAAATGTGAACCATAACACAAACAATAATTCTTAAAGGTGAACCTATGGAGCAATTAACCCAAGCCCCAGATCCTACGTTCCTACTGACGATTGCAGGCCTTGCCATTGCAGCGTTACTCGTTCTGATCATTAAACTGAAAGTCCATGCTTTTGCTTCCCTTACTATGGTGAGTTTAGGCACAGCAATCGCCACTGGCGTTCCTTCTGAGAAAGTCGTATCGACCATGATGGGCGGCTTCGGCGGCACACTGGCTTCCGTGGCATTACTGGTTGGTCTTGGTGCGATGATCGGTAAAATTCTTGAAGTGACTGGCGGTGCGAAAGTGCTGGCAGACACTTTGATTGGTCGCTTTGGTAAAGAGCGCGCACCATTTGCTTTGGGCGTCGCTTCATTACTGTTTGGCTTCCCAATCTTCTTCGATGCAGGCCTTGTGGTGATGATGCCAATCATCCTAAGTGTGGCGGCTCGTTTTGGTGGCTCGCCAATTAAATACGCGTTGCCTGCAGCCGGTGCTTTTGCGGTTATGCACGCGTTTGTTCCACCACATCCAGGTCCGGTTGCAGCTGCAGAATTCCTTGGCGCAAACATCGGTCTGCTATTGGTGGTGGGTATTTTGGTTGCTATTCCAACTTGGTACCTTGGCGCTTACCTATTTGGTTTGTACGCGGGCAAAAAATTCGATATCCCACTATCTAAAGCCTTCTTTAATGGCGAAGCGATGGTGGATGAGCGCAACGCACCAAAATTTGGCACGGTTATGACCATCCTTGTGCTGCCAGTCCTGCTAATCTGTTTGGATACGGTATTGAACACACTGGCGGTTGCAGGTTTGATTGATGGCAAAACGGCATTGGTTGAGTTCCTACGTATGCTAGGTAAAACCCCAGTCGCGTTGCTGATTACTTTGGTTGTCTGTCTGGCTGTGTTTGCCAAAGACTACGGCATGGCAAAACTAGAAAAATTGTGTGGTGAGTCATTGGCTCCAATCTGTGGCGTTATCCTAGTAACGGGTGCTGGTGGCATGTTTGGCGGCGTACTGCGCTCAAGCGGCATCGGTGATGCACTGGCTGACGTTCTTACAGATACAGGTATGCCTGTGATTGTGGCGGCGTTTGTGATTTCAACCTGTCTGCGTGTTGCTCAAGGCTCGGCAACCGTAGCGCTAACCACTACGGCAGCTCTTATCGCGCCAGTTGTGGCTGCATCAACAGGTTTGAGTGAACTAGACCTTTGCTTTATCGTAATCGCGATTGCGGGTGGTGCAACGGTACTGTCTCATTTCAATGACTCTGGTTTCTGGTTGGTATCTCGTCTGCTTGAGATGGATGAGAAAACCACATTAAAAACTTGGACGGTAATGGAAACGTTACTTGGCGGTATCGCGTTTATTATCGTCGCAACATTAAGCTTTATTCTTTAGAGGTTCCCCATGACAACACTTGAACAACGATTAAGAGAAATCAAAATCGTCCCAGTTATCGCAATCAACGACGTAGCACACGCTCTGCCACTGGCAAAAGTGTTGGTAGAAAACGGTTTACCATGTGCGGAAGTGACATTCCGCACCGAAGCGGCGGCGGAGTCGATTCGCATCATGCGTGAAGCGTACCCAGAACTGTTGATTGGCGCGGGCACCGTTCTGACCACAGAACAAGTGGATATCGCCATCGAAGCGGGCGTGGACTTTATCGTTAGCCCAGGCTTCAACCCAACCACAGTGAAATACTGTCAGCAACGTGGCGTGACTATCGTACCGGGTGTAAACAACCCAAGCTTGGTTGAGCAAGCGATGGAAATGGGTCTGCGTACGTTGAAGTTCTTCCCTGCTGAGCCATCAGGCGGCGTAAGCATGCTGAAAGCACTCACGGCGGTTTACCCAGTTGAATTCATGCCAACAGGTGGCGTAAGCCCATCCAACGTGGAAGATTACCTAGCGCTGAAATCGGTTGTAGCTTGTGGCGGTACTTGGATGGTGCCAACCGCAATGATGGACAACGGCGATTGGGAAGGTATTGCTGAATTGGTTCGCGCAGTTAAGTAAAACGCACAAACGGCTCCGAAATACCCCCGAACGTTAGAAAACGTGATACGAAAAAGGGTCATCAAGTTACTTGATGACCCTTTTGCTTTTGGAATGAAGCGGCTTTAGAAGTGATGCTTCATAAAGCGCTTAATAAAGCGAATGAAATCTGCTTCGGCTAGCTTCGCGCACTTCAATGTTTGGGCGTGAGACAATTCTACATCTCCCAAGCCTTCTGCCATGTTGGTGATTGCACATACTGCCAATACGGGGAAGCCGCAATGCGCCGCAGAAATCACTTCTGGCACGACCGACATGCCCACCACATCACCACCGATGATTTGCATCATGCGGATTTCGGCTGCGGTCTCAAAATTGGGGCCTGTGTAAGAGACAAACACACCTTCATTCAGGTGAATGCCATTGGCTTTGCCGACTTCAAACGCTTCTGCGCGCAGGTCTTTGTCGTACGCATTGGCGAGGCTGAAGAACCTCGGGCCGTACTCTTCATCATTCGGACCGATCATTGGAGATTCAGGCATGGTATTGATGTGGTCATGAAATACCACCAGAGAACCGACGTCGATGCGTTCAGGGCGAAGTGAGCCTGCCGCGTTGGTGACGAGCAGAAACTCACAGCCCAGCTTTTTAAAGGTGCGCACGGGCGTGGTCATGACCTTCATTGAGCCGTGTTCGTAGTAGTGACCGCGACCTTTCATGCACACTACGTCTACGCCGCCCATGGTACCAAGCACCAACTCACCAGAGTGGCCTTGCACGGTGCTAACCGGAAACCCTTCGAGCTCTTCGTATGGAATGACCACTTTGTCTTGTAGTTCGTCTGCCAATACGCCTAAGCCAGAGCCTAAAATAAACGCTGCTTTAGGTTGGAAGTTTGGTTTGCGTTCGCGAATGGTTTGTAGCGCGCCGATTACTGGATCCTGATTCATGTTAGTCACCTTCTGGTTGTGTGTTGATTCCATTGTGTGACTTTCTGCGCTGGTTATCTTTGCTTTATTCGCTACTATCATCCTTAAAAAGAGGATGATGAAATTCGCTAGGACTCAATGCATGAAGTCAGAACCATTTGAGCGCGTGACGCTGAAGATGCTGCGTTACTTTTACGAGGTCGCACAAACCAAGCATTTCACTAAGGCGGCCGAGAATCTCAATATCACCAATTCGCCGTTGAGCAATCGCATCAAAGAGTTGGAAGATGTGCTTAACGTCAAACTGTTTGAGCGTGATTCAAGAAACGTCATGCTGACGGAGGCCGGGCGATTGTTGGAGTCCAAATGCCAACTGATTTTTCAGACCTTGGATGTCTCGCTCAATCAAGTGCAGCAAGTGGGGTTGAACCAGAGAAATATCCTGCGAGTTGGTGTGGTAAGTAGCGCATTTTGGGGCGGATTTGATCGTCTGTTGCAGGGCTTCCATGCTGAGCATGACACTTATCACGCCGACATTTTTGACCTCAACCCAGAGACGCAAAAGAAGCATCTGAGTGAGAAGAAAATCGACGTGGGCATTGTACGTTTTGCCGATGCACTCAACATTTATCCGTATCAGTCGGTGTCTTTGGGCAAAGATGTGTTTGTGGTGGCGGTGTCGGAGCAACATGAGTTAGCCAGCAAATCTTTGCTGCGGCTCCAAGATTTAAAGACGTGTGAGTTTGCGTTTATGAGCTTGGCGAATTCTGCCTCGGCAAACTTCATCATCAATGCCTGTCTGCAAGAAGGCTTTTCACCCCATATTGGCAAACAAGTGGTGGAGCCAAGCACCTTGATGGCGTATGTAGCAAACAGCAATACCGTGACGTTGGTGCCGTCGACGTTTTCTCAGCATCATTGGCATGGGATTCGTTTTATCAAGCTGAAAGAGTCACTGCGTGCAGACTTGTGTCTGATTCATGACGGTAAGCAGGAGAGTGCTATCAAAGCCGAGTTTATTCGCACGTTATTGGAGAATGCGAGTTAAGCATGGGCAAACAAAAAAAGGTCATCCTAAGATGACCTTTTCAAATGATTCGCTGAAATCAGCAATGCGATTAGCGCGCAATTAACGCATCGTTACGAACTCTTCAGAGCCCGTTGGGTGGATAGCCACAACAGAGTCGAAGTCTGCTTTGGTTGCGCCCATCTTCATTGCTACGCCGAAGCCTTGGATCATTTCATCTACCGTGAAACCGATGCCGTGTAGACCAACAACCGTTTCTTCTTCGCCCGCACATACAAGCTTCATCTTACATGGTTGACGGTGCTTAGTAACGGCGGTGTACATCGCAGTAAAGCCAGACGTGTAGACTTTGATGTTGTCTTTGCCGTACTTCTCTTCCGCTTCTTGCGTTGTAAGACCGATAGTGCCGATTGGTGGGTGGCTAAATACCACAGTTGGTACCAAATCGTAGTCCATCTTCGCGTTTGGTTTATTGTTGAACAAACGCTCAGAAAGTTGACGACCCGCTTTCACTGCTACTGGCGTTAGCTCGATACCGCCTTCCATGATGTCACCCACACAGTAGATGCCTTTCACGTTGGTTTCTTGGTATTCGTCTACCTTAATGTAGCCTTTTTCGTTCGTTGCAACGCCAGTTGATGCTAGGTTGATTGCATCAGTTGCTGGGTGACGACCGATTGCCCAAATCAGTTGGTCAACGTTTTGGCTCTCACCGTTTTCTAGGTGCAGAGTTAGGCTGCCATCGGCTTCTTTTACCACTTCTTTTGGTACAGAATGGGTATGCAGTGTTGGGCCTTCTGCTTCCATTACTTCAACCAACGTATCGATGATCATTGGGTCGAAGCTACGCAGTGGTGACTCTTTACGTACGAACAGGTGCGTTTCTGTACCTAGTGCGTGCAGTACGCCAGCAATTTCAACTGCGATGTAGCCTGCGCCGACAACCGCAACGCGTTTTGGTTGCTCTGCTAGGTCGAAGAAGCCGTTTGAATCGATGCCGTATTCAGCGCCTGGAATGTTTGGAATAGTAGGACGACCACCCACCGCGATCAGGATGTGATCCGCAGTATAATGTTCACCGTTTACTTCTACGGTTTTCTCGTCAACAAACTTAGCAAAGCCTTTAATCACGTTTACTTTGTTGTTGCCAAGAACGCGATCGTAAGATTGGTGAATACGACCAATGTACGCCTGACGACTCTCAACCAGTTTGCTCCAGTCGAAACCTTTCACGTCGACATCAAAACCGTAATCTTCTGCGTACAGGTTCATTGCTTCTGCGATTTGTGCGCCGTGCCACATCACTTTCTTCGGTACACAACCTACGTTTACACAGGTACCACCGAGATCTTGAGCTTCGATTAGCGCAACTTTCGCGCCGTACATCGCCGCACGGTTTGCAGATGCGATGCCGCCACTGCCGCCACCGATACAGATATAGTCAAAATGAGTCGCCATTACTTTCTCCAAGAGCTTATAAATTTTATCTGGTACATAGATAGATTGGGATGACCTTGCCTGAACTCAATGCCACCGCTATCCCACTATCATAAATCGAATGTAACGAATTCCTAAATGGGAAAAAGTGACATTGCTTATGACAAATAGCGATGAGAGGTATAAAAAGAAGAATAAGCGCGCTCAGACGGCGGGGTTGAGAGCATAAAAAAGCGCAACGAGAATGTCGTTGCGCTGAGAGGTTTCAGTGCAGAAGTGCTTACTCTGGCACAATCCAGTCCACTTTCCAGTGGCCGGTAGCTGGTGCGATCGCGTCTTGCAGGAATGGCAGAATTTCTTTCATCTGGCTTTCCAGTTTCCACGGTGGGTTAATCACAATCATGCCGGATGCCGTCATGCCGCGCTCGTTGGTATCGGGTGCGACACCCAATTCGATTTGCAGAATCTTACGAATGCCGAGGCTCTCTAGACCTTCAATCATGTCTTCGATGTCGTGACGGTTTACCACTGGGTACCAAATCGCGTAGATGCCCGTTGCCCAACGTTTGTGGCTTTGGTAAATCGCTTGCACCACATCGCGGTACTCTTTTGCTAGCTCGTATGGCGGGTCAATCAGTACCAAGCCACGACGTTCTTGCGGTGGTAGGCTGCCTTTTAGACGCTTAAAGCCATCTTCTTTGTAGATGCTGACTTGGCGGTCGCGATGGAATTCTTGCTCCAGCAATGGGTGATCGGCTGGGTGCAGTTCTGTCAGCACCATGCGGTCTTGTGGGCGGATTTGCGCACGCGCCACGCGCGGTGAGCCTGGGTAGTAACGCAGCTTATCGCCGTTGTTGAGTGCTTTGATGGCATCGATGTAGCTTTTGATGTCTTCAGGAATGTTTGGGTTATCCCAAATACGTGCGATGCCTTGTTTGTATTCGCCCGTTTTCTCAGACCATTCGTGAGTCAGATCGTAACGGCCCACACCCGAGTGGGTATCGTGATAAACGAATGGCTTATCTTTTTGTTTCAGCGCATCAAGAATGAGGCTTTGAACGATGTGTTTGACCACGTCGGCATGGTTGCCAGCGTGGAAGCTGTGGCGGTAACTTAACAAATTAAACTCTCGAAACACTCTTTGGCTGAGTGTGGTCTGTGATTTCAGATACAATAAATTTTCGGTGTGTTGAGGGTATTATACCCAACATCCTTGCAGATGCAGAATCTCCGTTTGATTTTGCGCGACTTAAAATGCACTCACTATTGAAATCTCTTTAAGTCACCCATACTTACTAAACATATTGAACCTAAGTGGGATCGCAGTGCTCCAATAGAGTGCTCTGCCACTTAGGCAGAATAAGACTCAGGGACAGAGCAAGCTCTCGTTGATCATCCGGTCATCGCAGCATAGAGAAAGGGAACGGAGCTCCCCCAATCCATGTTGTCGGCTTACTTGTGCATTGGGTCCGCCTATTTTATGGGCAGTCATAGAGCCAAAACACAAAAGGAATTATTCATGTCTAATCCACTTCTAACGTTTACGGACCTACCTCCGTTTTCGCAAATCAAACCAGAACACATTAAACCTGCTGTCGAGCAGGCGATTGCAGATTGTCGCGCCAAAGTTGAAGAGGTGCTAAAAGACAACATCAACCCAACTTGGGAAAATGTGATTGCTCCTCTAGAAGAAATTGATGACCGTCTGAGCCGCATTTGGTCGCCAGTTGGTCACATGAACTCTGTGGTGAACAGCGAAGCTCTGCGTGAAGCGTACGAAAGCTGCCTACCAATTTTGTCGGAATACGGCACTTGGGTTGGTCAGCACAAAGGCCTGTACGAAGCGTACAAAACCATCAAAGCGAGCGAAGAATTTGCAACGCTAACGCGTGCCCAGCAGAAAACCATCACCGATGCGCTACGTGACTTCGAATTATCGGGCATCGGCTTGCCATCAGACGAGCAGCACCGTTACGGCGAGATCAGCAAACGCATGTCTGAACTGAGCTCTAAATTCTCCAACAATGTGCTGGATGCCACCATGGGTTGGACCAAGCACATCACGGATGAGAAAGACCTCGCGGGTATGCCAGAATCGGCGTTGGCAGCAGCGAAAGCTGCCGCAGAAGCAAAAGAGCTCGATGGCTACCTGATCACGCTGGATATCCCATCTTACCTACCTGTCATGACGTACTGCGACAACCAAGAGTTGCGTAAAGAAGTGTACGAAGCGTACGTGACGCGTGCTTCTGATCGTGGTCCAAACGCAGGCAAATGGGACAACTCAGAAATCATTACTGAGCAGCTAAAACTGCGTCATGAAATCGCACGCATGCTGGGCTTCAACACCTTCAGTGAGAAGTCGTTGGCGACCAAAATGGCAGAAACTCCGGCTCAAGTGCTTGGTTTCCTAAATGACTTAGCGACACGTGCGAAACCGCAGGGTGAGCGCGAAATTGAAGAGTTGCGTCAGTTTACTAAGGGCGAATTTGGCGTTGAAGAGCTGAACGTGTGGGATATCGCTTACTACAGCGAGAAGCAAAAACAGCACTTGTTCCAAATCTCGGACGAAGAGCTGCGCCCATACTTCCCAGAGTCAAAAGTCGTGAGCGGTCTGTTTGAAGTGTTAAACCGCGTGTTTGGCATGACCGTTACTGAGCGTGAAGGCGTAGACACTTGGCACGAATCTGTGCGCTTTTTCGATATCTTTGATGCTGAAGGCACACTCCGTGGCAGTTTCTACCTAGATCTCTACGCTCGTGAACACAAACGTGGCGGCGCGTGGATGGATGACTGTCGTGGTCGTCGTATTACGTTATCTGGTGAACTGCAAACGCCGGTTGCGTACCTAACCTGTAACTTCAACCGTCCAGTAGGCGACAAGCCAGCACTGTTTACGCACGATGAAGTTGTGACACTTTTCCATGAATTTGGTCACGGCATCCACCACATGCTGACGCAGGTAGAAACTGGCGCGGTATCAGGCATTAATGGCGTACCTTGGGATGCGGTTGAGCTACCAAGTCAGTTCCTAGAAAACTGGTGTTGGGAAGAAGACGCGCTGGCGTTCATTTCTGGTCACTACGAAACGGGCGAGCCGCTACCAAAAGTGATGCTAGACAAAATGCTCGCGGCGAAAAACTTCCAATCTGCGATGGGTATTTTGCGTCAGCTAGAATTCGGCTTGTTCGACTTCACGCTTCATACTGAATATGACCCAGAAGTGGGTGCACGTGTGCTGGAAACCTTGGCAGAAGTGAAAGAGAAAGTGGCAGTTGTTCCAGCGGTTGAGTGGGCGCGTTTCTCACACAGCTTCGGTCACATCTTCGCTGGTGGTTACAGCGCGGGTTACTACAGCTACCTATGGGCAGAAGTGTTGTCGTCAGACGCATTCTCTCGTTTTGAAGAAGAAGGTATCTTCAACAAAGAGACGGGTCAAAGCTTCCTGAACAACATTCTAGAAATGGGTGGCAGTGAAGAGCCAATGGAGCTGTTTAAGCGCTTCCGTGGTCGTGAACCACAAATCGATGCACTGCTGCGCCATTCGGGTATTGCGGCGTAAATTGAGCAAAAAACACCAAGGCCAACCGTTCGGTTGGCCTTTTTTGTACATTTTTTATAAAAAAATTTACGGATTCACGTTGCGGTTGATCGGGTTTTGCAACGATATCAATGTCTCCGTGGACTGAACCTCATCAATGGCTTGCAGCTTATCAATCAGCACAAATTGCAGCTCTTCAATCGATTTGCACATCAATTTGACGAATATGTTATACGCGCCTGTGGTGTAGTAAGCTTCCACTACCTCATCGAGAGCATTGAGTTTTTCTAACGCGGAATGGTAGTCACGCGCCGCGTTAAGGTTAATACCAATAAAGCAACACACATCGTAGCCGAGCTTCTTGGTATTTACGATCACCTCCGTACCCTCGATTATGTCAGCCGATTTCATTTTCTCGATACGCACATGAATGGTGGCAGGGCTGACATCGAACTGCTTAGCCATTTCGGCGTAAGGCGTTCTGGCGTCTGCCATTAGTGTTTTTAAGATTGCGCGGTCAAGGTCGTCGAGTTTCGGCAGGCTCGCATTCATACTATTATTTCCGTTGGGTATGAGAGTTACGTCTCTTTTATACTCACAGCGGACACGATTCACAAGGTTTGGCAGGGGTAACTGCGGGTTAACTCCGATGCTATGGAGAGAATGTGCAGCGTTTTCTGATTTTGGTCGCCTTATTCTGGAGTGCATGTGCCTGGAGTGAACTGACACTTGCTCAAGAGCCGAAGGTGCTTGTCGTCCATTCTTATCACCAAGGATTCTTTTGGACGGATTCCATTCAGCGCGGGATCGATCAACAACTCGATGACCGCGAGATGGACATGCGAGTTTTATACTTGGATTCCAAGCGTAACCAGAGCGAGCAGTTTTTTACCCAGCTAGAATCGCTCTATCGCACTAAGTTGAGCGATGAGCGTTTTGATGCCATTTTGGTGACGGATAACAATGCATTGGAATTGATGCAACACTTGGCGCCGCTGATCAAAGACACGCCAGTGATTTTCTGTGGCATCAACAATTACCGTCCTTCCTTTCATCAATCACTTAACGCAACCGGCGTGATTGAGAACGTCGATTTAGAAGCGAACTTAGCGCTGATCGAGCGTTTGCATCCAGACAACAAGCAGATTTACATCATCAGTGATCATTCGGTGACTGGTGCGATACTTCGCGACGAGATTGACGATTTTATCCAACAACATGACCGTTATCGCAACAAGATCACTCAACTTGTCCCTGACAATGTTGAAGCATTGAAGAAAAAAATCGCTCAACTCAATAAAGAAAATGTGGTGCTGTTTTGGACTTACTACCGCGACAAAGATGGCGTGGTCGGCAGCGAACGTGACTGGATTCAGATCAACAAGGCCTCCAACGCGCCATTGTTTATGGTACACGATGTAGGATTGGGTCATGGCGCGGTGGGCGGCGTGATTCAAAGCGGTTATCGCCAAGGTGTTGAAGCGGCTAGATTACTTGAACAGGTGCTCGACCACCCACAAGAACCATTACCTCCGGTGGTGAATGGCGATTCTGAAATCAAGCTCGATTACCAAGCGGTCGTGCGCTGGGGGTTGGGCGCCGAGCAAGAATCCTCGGCGGTCTTTTTTAATAAGCCGATGGAATTTTCGGAGCGTTTCGCCAAAGAAATTCGCTTGTTTGGCAGTTTGTTCGTGTTGATGCTGGTGGCCATTTTGCTACTGAGCTACTACTTGCAACGCATTCGTCGCAGCGAGACGGCTGCTCGTGAAAGCCAGGCGATTTTAGAGTCCATTTTTGACCAAAGTATGCAGTACATGGGGATTTTGGATAAACATGGTTTGCTTAAATCTGGCAACGATCGTCTGCAATCTTTGCTCTATCATCAGGAATTACGCTTAGATAAGCCACTTTGGCTACATCAAAACTGGAGTGAGCAAGCACGCCACGCGATCGCCGATTATTTTGACGCACCGCAGCAACAAGTTTCGACATTTGAAGCCGAAATCTGGAGCAAAGAGCACGGCTCTATGGTACTCGAAATTTCCTTAAAGCCGTTCTCCCAGCAGGTAGGCAAACAAAAGCAGTATCTGTTTGAGGCGCGTGATATCACCAGCCGTAAGTTGATGGAAGATAAGCTCTATCAGCGTGAGTCGAGCTTGCGTAATTACTACGAGCAGCAGCCCGTGATGATGGTGACGCTCGACAGCAACAACCGCATCCAAGAAGTGAACCGATTCGCGCAACTGTTATTGGGCTACGAGCCGATTGAGATGCTCGGCCATCGCCTGCGAGAGTTCTATCTTGATGACAAAGCACTGTTCCCACGCCAGGTGTTGTTACAACCGAGTCATCAAGTTCATGATGTGTGGCGACGTGAAATCGAGTATCGCCATGCTGACGGGCACAGTGTTTGGGTACGCGAAAACATTCGACCGCTCAACGATTCCGATCAGTTGCTGATTGTGGGTGAAGACATTTCAGAGACTAAACTTTTGGCTGAGAAGTTAGAGTATCAGGCGCGTTATGACTTATTGACGGGGACATACAACCGCAACCACTTTGAGTTGGAGTTGAAAACCGCGCTGCGTGAAGTGGATAGCCACCGCCGAGTGCATGCGATGTTGTACCTCGATCTCGACCAGTTGACAGTGCTTAATGACACCGTTGGGCACGATGCGGGCGATGCCGCGATTCAATTTTGCGCCAGCATGTTGGAAGAGGTGCTGCCATACAATTCCGTGCTTGCGCGAATGGGCGGCGATGAATTTGCGGTGCTACTGAAAGATTGCGATGAGTATGGCGCGATCAATATTGCGAAGGTGATTATCTCCACATTGGGTGAGCACCTGTTTATCTGGGAAGACACACGCTTATTCATCAGTTGCTCGGTCGGCATTCGTATCATCGACCACACGGCAGAAACGCCGCAAATGGTGCACGCGCAAGCGGATTCGGCGTGCCATGCGGCGAAAGAGCAGGGGCGTAACCGTTACAATCTGTTCAGCTTAGACAATGAAGAGCTGCAGCGTCGTCAGATGGAAATGCAGAGCGTCAATTTGGTGCACGAGGCGTTATCCAATCAGCGCTTGGAGCTGTTTGCTCAGCGAGTGATGAATTTGCAGTCGCCAGAGTCGCTGATGTATTTTGAGATTTTGGTGCGTATTCGTGACGCGCAGGGTAACTACGTCTCTCCGGCGATTTTCATTCCCGCTTCCGAGCGTTATAACATTGCGCATTGGATTGATAAGCAAGTGATCAACCAAGCGCTTGAATGGTTCGAACAGCGACCAGACGTAGTGGAAAAGTTGGGGCGTTGCTCGATTAACCTTTCTGGTCAATCCATGGGGAATCAGGAATTTATCGATTTTCTTTTCGAACGATTGAAAAACTCGACCATGCCGTGCGAAAAAATCTGTTTAGAAATCACAGAGACGGCGGCCATGGGCAATTTAGATCAAGCCATCGACTTTTTCACCAGAGCCAAATCGCTCGGCTGTATGATTGCGCTGGACGATTTTGGCTCGGGCTTGTCTTCTTTTGGTTACTTGAAGAAACTTCCTGTAGATATCGTGAAAATTGATGGCCTTTTCGTGCGAGATATCGACGTGAATGAAATGGACCGAGTGATGGTTCGCTCCATCAATGATTTGGCGAAGCAGCTTGGCAAAGTAACGGTGGCGGAATTTGTCGAAAACGAACAAGTCATGCAGCACTTGATCGACCTTGGTGTGGATTACGGGCAAGGTTATGGCATTGGTCACCCGAAACCGTTGGCAGAATTGGTCGAGAATCTCTCTTCGCTTTAACCTTGGCATCTCGCCGCCAATCTAGCTTTTAGAGGTAACTTGGGTATACACTCAGCGCCAGTTACCTCGATTTTTATTGGAGCCTCCTTTTGCAACTGCAATTGATCTGTGAAGACCCGTCTCAACAATTTCATCTCGACGAACTGGCTGCGCGTTGGCAGCTTTCTCACTCTGACGAGAGCGACTTTGCTTTGGTGCTGACTGCGGAGCGTTTAGAGCTGCGTAAAGTCGATGAGCCTAAGCTCGGTGCGATTTTTGTCGATTTGATTGGTGGCGCGGTGGGTCATCGCCGTAAATTCGGTGGCGGCAAAGGGCAAGCGATCGCAAAAGCCGCAGGCTTGAACAAAGGTGCGACCCCAACCGTGTTAGACGGCACTGCAGGCCTTGGTCGTGATGCGTTCGTGCTCGCATCGCTAGGTTGTAAAGTGAAGATGGTCGAGCGTCACCCAGTTGTGGCGGCCTTGTTGGATGACGGTTTGGCTCGCGCGAAACAAGACCCAGAAATCGGCACGTGGGTATCTGAGCGTATGTCGCTGATCCATGCCTCCAGCCATGATGCGCTGGATCAACTGGCGCAAGACCGCGAGTTTGTAAAACCGGATGTGGTGTATCTCGACCCGATGTACCCACACCCAGAAAACAAAAAGAAATCCGCGTTGGTGAAAAAAGAGATGCGCGTCTTCCAATCTTTGGTGGGAGCGGATTTGGATGCTGATGGATTGCTCGAACCTGCTCTGGCGTTGGCAACGAAACGCGTGGTGGTTAAGCGCCCGGACTACGCGAACTGGCTGAACGAGCAAAAGCCAAGCATGGCGATTGAAACCAAAAAGAACCGTTTCGACGTCTACGTCAAAGCCTCGATGGCATAACCTCCTGACTCGCAAAAACTTCTCGTCACAGCATTGAACCAAGTGCTGTGACGCTGCCATTCTTTCCTGCACACTATTGATAGTTTTCACTTGCTAATTCGACACTCTGACTGTATATCTAACTAAGAATTATTATTATTTCACTTATTGTGATGCTGTCGATAATTGGGAAGCTGGAGTAGTCGAATGTCTAAACGCTTATGTAAGATGAACCGCAAACAAATTGCGGCCAACTTGGGTGACATTCACCGTTTGGTCGTCGCACCTAAGTTCGTTTGTCGCTCTTGTGCACGCTCTTCCGCTTCTAAAGACTCATTGTGTAAGCCTGCCGCAATTCCTCCACAAAAATGCCAAGACAAGCCGTTAAACGAGCAACAAGCATGCGGTCTGTTAGCTGAAGCGCTGCCTGCGCAATCCATTTCCGTCACGCCAAAACACAGCGCAGAAAAGGCGGCGATCGTGAAACGTGTGGTCGAGCGAGTGAAAGAGAAGAAACAAGCCGCGAAAGTGGTGACACCAGTGTCGATGGCGGCTCCTGCACTGTTTGATTTGGCCGATAAAAAAGCGCTTAAGAAAGCGAAAAAGGCACTGAAAAAACACTACAAACAGCAGAAAAAGCTGCTAAAAGTGGCAAAAAAGCAGCAGAAGTTGCTCAAGCGTCAACGCAAACTGGAAGCCCGCAATGCGAAGTTGGAAGTGTTGTTACCAACGCCGCCTAATGCGTTGATGGGCGTAAGCTCGCAAGCCAAAGTGCATTAATTGAATTAAAAAAACGCTCTCCAGTTGGAGAGCGTTTTTTATTGATGGAATATGTGTTGAGAAAGGCGCGCTACTTATTGGCATAGCTCATTTCAACGCGTTTTTTCACCCACGTTTCGTTAATCCATAGCGATAGCATGATGATCGCGCCGCCAATCGCGAGGCGCACGATGTCGACGTCTCGGTTCCAAATTACGATATTCACAATTAAGCCTGCTGGCACTAACGCGTTGTTCATTACCGCTAACGCGCCGGCATTCACTAAGGTTGCCCCTTTGTTCCACGCAAAGTAACCAAAGCCTGATGCAATCAAACCAAGGTAGGTCAAAATGCCCCATTGGGTTGCGGTGGTTGGCAGTTTGTCGAGGTTGCCCATGAGCGCGAAAGCCACGGTTGCTACACAAAGCGCACCCAAGTAGAAGTAACCAAACACGGTGTGCTGTGGTAAATCGACGGGCTCACTTTCCATGATGTATTTGTAGCCCACCTGACCGATGGCAAAACAGAGGTTCGCCCCTTGCACGACCAAAAAGCCCATTAGGAAGTTTTCGTTAATGCCAGCGAATTTGATCCATGCGGCCCCCGCGACTGCGATCAGCGCGGTGACTAAATACCAAGGCGAAAAACGACCTTTCAGGAAGTCGTAAATCAGCGTCACATAAATCGGTGTGAATACAGTGAACAGCAACACTTCTGGAACAGAAAGGAGTAAGAAAGACTGGTAGTAGAAGCAGTACATCAAACCGAGCTGAAAGCCGCCGACGATCATTAGTTTCGCGATCAGAGATTTGCTTACGCCGCGGAATTTAAGGAAAGGAATGAATACAACGCTGGCCAGTGCCACACGCATGAACACGGAGAACCAAGAATCAACCTGACCAGCAAGGTAAACGCCGATCAGGCTGAATGAAAATGCCCAAAGCAGGGTAACTGCGGATAGATAAGCCATAGATGAGAATCTTTATCAACAACAAATGTGCCCGCAGTCTAACCAAGTTTTAACGTCGCGCCAATCAGTCTTTTAGCGGTACGACCAGCATATCGACTGGTGAACAGTTAATCAGTTGACGAGTTGAAGAGAGAATCTTGCTCCAGAAATCTTGGTGATGACCACAAACCACTAAATCGATACTGTAATCTTTGATGGTGTCGCACAACTCGTTACTTAAATCACCACTGCCGACTAAAGTATGAGTGATTGGGTATTGAGCGTACTCCGCAAAGTTTGCCAATTGGGTACGAGACGCTTCCATCGCTTGATGCTGCGCTTCTGCCATGTTGATATCGATAAGCCCGGTGTAGAGCTCTGCGTAATTCACGTCGATGTGAATAAAAGAGACTTTCGCATCCAGAGGTTTAGCCAGTGATACGGCTTTCTTAATCAACACTTTACTGTCGTCTGAAAGGTCGACTGCCACAAGTATGTGTTTGTAACTCATATTGCTATCTCCTTGTAAGGTCGTATACCTAAGCAACCTCGAACTGACCTCAGTGCCAAGGCCCTGACTTCGACATTTATGAAGTCACTTGGGTATAGTTTCAGATTAGCACTAACCCTTGAGAAATTTTGCCGAAGTGATCTCATATCATTATTGTAGGTACAAAGTCTTGTCTCAGTAATCATGTTATAGTGGTGTAAAACGCATGCACATAAATAGGAGTTAACATGCTGTCTCAAACTATGGTCGAACAATTGAATGAGCAAATTAACCTAGAATTTTTCTCATCCAATCTATACTTACAAATGAGTGCTTGGTGTGAAGACAAAGGTTTTGAAGGTGCGGCTGAATTTTTACGTGCACACGCCGTAGAAGAGATGGAGCACATGCAACGCCTTTTCACGTATGTGAGTGAAACTGGCTCAATGCCTATCCTAGGCGCGATTGAAGCACCAAAACATGATTTCGCAAGCCTAGGTGATGTTTTCCGTGAAACCTACGAACATGAGCAAATGATCACGGAAAAAATCAATAAATTGGCGCATGTTGCATTTACAAGCCAAGACTACTCAACGTTTAACTTCCTACAGTGGTACGTGTCAGAACAGCACGAAGAAGAGAAGTTGTTTAAAGGGATTTTAGATAAGATCGAATTGGTTGGTGAGGACGGCAAAGCATTGTTCTTCATCGACAAAGATCTAGCTCAAATGGCGAAAGAAGGTTCATCTTCAATCATGGGTGCTCCAGCTGCGTAAAGCGTTCTCAACGCGATAAGTAGCGGTTAAAAGACGAAGCATTGATCGTCTTTTTCTCTTGAGCATTGTTGAAGATGTAGGGAGGAAAAGATGATCAGTGGAGACACAATCTTATTTGCGCTAATGGTAGTAACGGGGGTCAATATGATCCGTTATCTCACCGCTCTTCGTTCTCTTATTTACATCATGCGTGAAGCGCACCCATTGTTGTATCAACAAGTGGATGGCAATGGTTTCTTCACCACTCACGGTAACGTCACCAAACAGGTGCGTTTGTTTCACTACATTAAAAGCAAAGAGTATCACCATCACCATGATGAGATATTCACAGGTAAGTGTGAACGGGTGCGTGAGTTGTTTGTGCTATCAACCGCGTTGCTTGGTGTTACCCTACTGGCGGCCTTCATCTTGTAGGTCTTTCCAGCTAAGCCGTACTAGGCGATGCTTGGAATTTAAGCGCTTTTCCCTTTCGACATTTGTCGGTAGAATGGCGCTCTTAGAAAGCAAGGATGTGCAATAAGCACATCCTTTTTTATTGTTTTGGATTTTGGATAGAGCCTAAGAGCGACCGATGAGTAAGAAATTTGATGTTGTTGTAATTGGCGCGGGAGCCGCGGGTTTGATGTGTGCTGCAGAAGCAGGCAAGCGCGGACGCAGTGTGCTTGTGCTGGATCATGCCAAAAAGCCAGGACGTAAAATCCTTATCTCTGGTGGTGGCCGCTGCAACTTCACCAACTACGACGTATCAGCCAGCAACTACCTATGCCAAAACCCACACTTCGTAAAATCGGCGCTGTCGCAATACACCAACTGGGATTTCATCTCCATGGTCAGCAAACACGGCATCGAGTTTGAAGAGCGCGACCACGGCCAATTGTTTTGTGTCGATGCCTTTACCGCCAAAGACATCGTGAAGATGCTGCTGGCCGAGTGTGACATGCCAAACATTCAACAGCGTTACCAATGCGATGTGCACACCATTGAGAAAACCGAAGAAGGCTTTCGTCTGCACGCGGGTACTGAGCTCATTGAGTGCGAATCTTTGGTGATTGCGACCGGTGGCCTTTCCATGCCAAAACTGGGCGCGACGCCATTTGGTTACAAAGTGGCTGAGCAGTTTGGTTTGACAGTGATCCCAACCACGGCGGGACTTGTGCCATTTACGCTGCACAAAGAAGACAAAGAAGATTTTGCTGAACTGTCTGGCATTGCTGTGCCTGCGGAAATTACCGCCGAAGACGGCACCATGTTCAAAGAAGCGCTGTTGTTTACTCACCGCGGCTTATCGGGCCCTTCGGTTTTGCAAATTTCCTCTTTCTGGAAAGCGGGTCAGAAAGTTTCTATCAACTTAGTTCCTAACGAAGACATCGCTCTGCTGCTCGAGCGCAGCCTTGAGAAACATCCAAATCAATCGCTAAAGAACACCCTAGCAAAAGTGCTGCCAAAGCGTTTAGTGGAAGTGCTGATTGAACGTAAAGAGCTGATGGATAAACCTCTCAAGCAGTTCAACCCGAAAGAGCTTGCTAGCGTGGTGGAGCGTTTAGAAAACTGGTCAATCGCACCTAATGGCACTGAAGGCTACCGCACGGCGGAAGTGACTTTGGGTGGTGTAGATACCGATCACCTGTCTTCTAAAACCATGGAATGTAAAAACATCAAAGGCCTGTACTTCATCGGAGAAGTGATGGATGTGACCGGTTGGTTAGGTGGCTATAACTTCCAATGGTGCTGGTCGAGTGGCTTTGTGGCAGGTCAGTGGGTGTAATCCAGCGCTGCACGCAAAGATAGAAAGAGACGATGAAAAAGAGCACTGAATTCAATTCAGTGCTCTTTTGCTATTTGCGGTGTGCTTACTCGTCTTGATACTTTTCGAGCTTGTTGTACAGCGTTTTAACGCTGATACCCAGCTCCTGAGCCGATTCCGTTTTGTTGCCTTGATTCTCTTCAAGCGTATTGAGAATAGCGGCTTTTTCCAGCTCTTCTAACGATACGCCAGCAGGCACCATATCTTCTAATCGGGTGCCAGTTTCTAGTGGCGGCGTATCGAAAATCAGATGTTCATCTTTAATGGTATCGTCGGCGAGAATGAACGCTCGCTCGATGGTGTGTTTGAGTTCTCGAACGTTGCCAGGCCAATCGTGCATGGCGATTTTTTGGATTGCCGAGTCGAGAATCGTTTTGGTTTTGGATTCGTTAGCGTTGCGGTGCGCAATAAAGTGTTTGGCTAATCCGACGATGTCTCCGCCGCGTTCGCGTAATGGTGGGACGGTTAGCGGGAAGTGCGATAGCCTGAAAAATAGGTCTTCACGCAGAAATTGTTCTTCGATCGCGACTTTAGGATCGCGGTTGGTCGCCGCGACGATGCGGGTATTGGCGATATGGACGGTATTACTGCCCACTGGGCGGTATTCGCCAGTTTCTAGCACACGCAGCAGTTTCACTTGATGCTCGATCGGCATCTCCGTAATTTCATCCAAAAATAGCGTGCCGCCTTCGGCTTGCTTAAATACCCCTTGGTGAGTTTTGTTCGCGCCAGTAAATGCGCCTTTTTCGTGGCCAAACAGTTCGCTATCGACCAGTTCTGGGCTAATGGCACCACAGTTGATGGCAATAAAAGGTTGCTGCTTACGTTCGCTGGCGAGATGGATGGTTTGTGCCACAAGCTCTTTACCTGAGCCACTTTCACCGACAATCAATACGTTGGCTTCGGTTTTTGCGACACGGCGGATCATGCGATACAGCTGGTGCATCGGAGAAGATGAACCAACTAGCAGACCAAACTGATCCAAATCGCTGGTGGCGACTTTACGTCCTTGCTCCTGCTTGTGTTGATAATACTGGCTTACTTCGGTCAGCGTATCAGACAGGATAGTGAGGTCGACGGGTTTTCTGTAGTGAAAAATGGCACCTAGGTTCATCAGTTTATCGAGGTTCTCGTTAGGCGCGCCTGAACTGATGATGATTAAGTCCATGTCGTAAATGGCTTCGATATCGGAAAGTCGCTGGTAATCAGCGTGAGTGAAATGTGCCACTTCGACAATCGCGACATCCGGTTGAACGTCGACGAAGTGATCAATCCAATCATCGTCCGTTTCTGTGTCATACAAACGGAACTTATGTAATTCCTGACAAGAAGCGATAGCCTCTTTGAGGGCGGGGTCTTGTATTCTTAGAAACAGGCTTGGCAGTGACATAGAAATGTCCTCTTCACTATAACAGAAACAATGTACGTGTATTATTTAAGCTGTACAAGACAAAATATTGTCAAAGTCTGTTTAGAATCTGGTTGGTTATTAATATAGTGAGATCAACAGCAAACTATATATCCACATCGTTTTTCTTTCCTTATTTGTTGTGTGGGATTGTAATCCTTAGAAATTAATCTCTCTTGATGGTTTTTGCGTACAAAAATAAACGAAAGGATGAGGTGTTATTTCTTCTCTATTTATCTTTTCTTCTTCAATGATTAAAAATTACATTTCTTCTGTGTAAATTATTCACGAATGGTTTCTTTCTCATCTTAAATATAATGGCTGTTTTTAAATAAACGCTTTAAAAATAGTTACTTATAAAGTTGGCACATGCTTTGCTCTATTAGAACTGCAACGTCAATATAGGAGAATTACCATGAATAACATCGCAGCTAAAATTGTACTTACTTCAGTTCTTGCAACGTCATCTACCGCAGTATTAGCCAGTGATAAGTGGGAAAAAGAATCCATGGACGCTTGGCTAGATGGTAAAGCAGAAACCACCTTACTGCTTAACAGCAACCTGAACTCTTTTGATATCAACACTGATGTTGAAAATCAGGTGGTTACGCTGACAGGTTCGGTCAATAACGATTTGGAAAAGTCGCTGGCAGAAGAGTTGGTTTCAGGCCTTGATGGTGTGAAAAAAGTAAATAACGAGCTAACGGTAGTGAGTGAGAATAAACAAGATGCCGATTCTGATGCATTTGCTGCATTAACGGATTCAAAAATTACTACTATTGTGAAAACTCGTTTACTGATGGATACCAGCGTTAGTGGTACAGACATTGATGTCACCACAGAAAATAAAACCGTAACCTTAACCGGTAAAGTGAACTCAGATGCTGAGCACGATCTGGCATTATCGATTGCAAATAATACCAACGATGTAAATAAGGTTGTCGATAAGCTTGAAGTTGTTCAGTAATAACTAATATTGAGCTTTCACTTTAAAAAATAAGGAGACAACACCATGGTTCGTTGGATGTTTATTTTCCTTGCTTTGGCTCTCGTTTCAGCGGTGCTCGGATTTAGTGGTATTGCTGGTGCTGCCGCAGCTGTCGCGCAAGTGATATTTTATCTGTTCCTGTTGTCATTAATTGTATCAATAGTATTTGTGATACTTGGAAAGAAAAACGTAAATAGATAGGAGTTAGCATGCGAGTTACGTCATTTATTTATCGTATCGCCGCAGTATTTGGTTTGGTGTTTGCTTTAGCGGCGTGTAGTGATGAAGGGCCAATGGAAAAAGCGGGCAAAAAATTGGATGAGACTGCGGAAGAAGCGCAAAACGCCATTGAAGATGGTTGTGAAAACCTTAAAGAGAATCTGAACGCGGAAGACAAAGATTGTTAAGCGTTCACCTCATCCACCAACAGCAAAAAAGGGCGGCGTGATAACCGCCCTTTGTTTTACCAACTATTCTTAATCCGATAAGGAGTCAGAGATGAAGAATATATTCGATGTGCTAAAAGAAAGTCATGAAAAACAGCGCCTTTTGCTGGATGCACTGATGGAAACATCCGGAGATTCCCCAACTCGTCGAGAGTTTTATCGTGACCTAAAGCACGAGCTTGAGCAACATGCCGCCGCTGAAGAGCGTTACTTTTACGCACCGCTGATTGAGAGCGATAAGACGATCGATATGACACGTCACGGTATTGCTGAGCACCACGCCATCGACAAAGTAATCGCTCAGTTGGATGACACCGCGTGGAGCTCACCCGCTTGGCTTACGCACATGAAAACACTGCGCCACAAGGTACTGCACCATCTGGAAGAGGAAGAGCAACGCTTTTTCCAAATGGCAGGCAAGGTGATGTCCGATAAACAAAAACAACAGTTGGCCAATGACTATATCGAAGAGATGGCCAGCTAAGCGTTATCCCATCGCTAAGGATTAAGGAGGTCGAATGTTCATCGTCAAATATTATCTACTTGGCGCGCTGGTTGCGTTGCTCGCTGCTATCTACATACCTCAAATCGTAGTGAGTTTACTGCTGCTTTGGGTTTCGCTTTCCTTAGCGTTAGTCAGTGCGGCTTACTTGTTTGATTTCCCGTCCATTTTTAGAAAAAGCCAAGACGGAAAAATTGTCTGGTGGATTCGATGGGCATTCATTCCTTTCTTACTCGGGGCGAAAGCCTACAACGCCTGGGAGAGACGGCGCGATACTGTTCCTCCCATTCAACAAGTCAGCGAAAATCTTTACCTTTCCCGGCGCTTATTCCCGAGCGATTTGGCGTTTCTCGACTCTCACGACATTTCCTGCATTGTTGATGTTACGGCGGAGTTCGCAGGTTTAGAAAGCGCCATGACCGACAAGCAATTCAACTACCTTTCTATTCCCGTTCTGGATCATAAAGCGCCGACTTTGGAGCGTTTACGTCATGCGATGAATTGGATTGATACCCAAATCGCCTGCGGGCGCTCTGTGGTTGTGCATTGCGCACTTGGGCGTGGCCGTTCGGTGTTTGTGGTGGCGGCTTATTTACTGAGTAAAGACCCATCGCTCTCGGTGGAATCGGTGATGCAGAAAATCAACAGCGTGCGCAGTACTGCAAGGCTCAATAATCTGCAGATCAAAACTCTGCGCGCGATCAGTGAGAAAGGCGTGCTAACACTCGATGAGCCGACCTGGATGGTGGTGAACCCTGTCGCGGGCGGTGGGAAATGGCAGCAATACGAACAACATGTGATTCGTGAGTTGACCAAAAAATATCGTCTCAGCATTCGCCAAACGGACGAAACCACCAGTGCAGAAAGCCTCGCACTGCAAGCTAAACAAAGTGGTGTGAATCAGGTGATTGTCTCTGGTGGCGACGGCACGGTGACTGAAGTGGCGAGCCAATTGGTCGGCACGGACATCCAGCTCGGCATCATACCGTTGGGCACGGCGAATGCGCTGTGCCATGTGCTGTATGGCATCGGCGTGAAGTTAGCACCGGTGGAAAAAGCGTGTGAAGCCATTCTCGCAGGTCATTGCCAACGCATAGACACCGCAGAATGTAATCAGCGTTTGATTCTGTTGGTGCTGGGTATTGGCTTGGAACAGAAGATGATTGAACACGCGCATCGTGAAGAGAAAAATGCTTTTGGGCAACTGGCGTATTTAACGGGCTTTTTTAACGCTGTTATTTCCGAAGAGGTGCAAACTCTGCAAGTAACCCTCGAAGGGCAGGCGGCGAGTGAACAAGGATGGGAGAGTCAGGAGATGGACGTGCACAGCTTCGTCGTTGCAAACATCGCGCCCTTCAGTACCGTGTTAGCGCAAGGTGGCGGCGCGCCGCAGCCAGATGATGGGAAACTGCACATTACCTACCTTGATAACACTCAGTCGCTGGGTGGACGCCTAGTGGCGTTGTCGGATCTAACATTAACCAGCGTCGGTGCGCAGGATGAGTCGAATCTGTTTCAGTACGCGAGCGCAACGGGGGTAACGATTACTGCGGATAAGCCGATTGACTACGTCATCGACGGTGAGCTCTATTCTGACCGTCGTTTAGAGATCAAGATTCGTCCTCAGTCGCTTAATGTGTTTGTTCCCAGTTAACGTCGGTGAAGACGACTGCGAGTAGAGTCGAATACAAACTACAAACAACGACGCAAAAAACGTATCACTTGTGATGCGTTTTTTTATATCGAACGTCGACTAATGATGGATGCGAATAGATGCAGAAAGTAAGCAAAGCTCGTGTTGGTCGATGCGAAGAATAGACAAAGCAACAGATAGAAGGGCAAAAATAGAGAAGACAAACGAAGGAAAAAGGTGAGCAGAGCTACTCACCTTGGGGTAAATGTTTTTCCAGCTCGTCGTTTTCGACTTGTAACGCCGCCACCCAGTACGAGATCAGCGCTGTTAAGTTGGCATCATCCAACTCTCGGAGGAGCTGTTTTAACTCACTCAGTAATTGCGCATTCATAAAATGCATCTCTTTATAATTACCGAGAGTAGCAATTCCCGTTTTGTTGGCGTGTTCTGCGATAAAGTCGTCGCCATTTTGATCAAAAAATAGATCGACCATTTTTTTGATCATCACTTTTTCTATTTTAACGAACCGATAGGCTGATCGAGCAATATTCATATGTGAATGAGGATCGACAAGCGGTAAACACGTTTGGCGATGGTGCACCATTTTAATGAGTAATTCCCTTACTCGCGTATTATTCAATGTCATACTGACCTCTTTTTCAGTATTTCAGCATTATGCTTTGGTATGTGTGAATATTCATCAATGGTTCTGAATAAGAATGGCCAATAATGTTGACCATTCTTTTTAGGGTTATTTATCGATTAGCTGATCAGGCTAATATTGCTGAGTTTTTCTTTACAGCTTTTGATGTCACTGCGCACTTTGAGTAGCACGGCGTTATCTGCTTGCTCTGGCTGCGCGGTGATGACGTTTTCGATCTCTTTCAATACCTTACTTTCCACGCCTTCGAGCTGTTCCAAGTACATCGATTCTTTGTCTGACGACACTTCTTTCATGACATCACTGTACACTTCGCGTGCCTTGATGGTGTAAGACACGGGCGTGTCGTCGGCAGTTTGAGGATTCGCAATTGCATAAGGTTTCAACTCTAATGCGGCGTGTTCTCGTACATGAACCAGATCCTGCAATACATGGTTTAGCGATGTGTTGTCGATGTTATCAATCGCTTTCTTGTAAATATCATTACCGCTGTGAATAAGCTCAATGATTGAGGCGATGTTTTCATTTCTCATATCTTCTCCTTTATTTTACTGCGGTTACTTTATTGCAGTGTTTAAGCGCAACTTATATTGCGATGACTTAGCCATTAAATATGAAAAATATTTTTCATGTGGCATTTTATATCTAGCATTTTGTATGCCATGAATATTGAGTGTGAGAGATGCCAGATAATATAAGGAGTAAGCATGGTGGTGGTTATTAATTGCGCGTGATTGCTTGTGGGGAATAAGAAAAAATTACAAATAAGAATCCATTTAAAGGAAATAATTACAGGTCATTTTGCAACGATTGGAGCTATTTAAATTCTATTTCAATAAAAACAATGACTTATTAAGTTGGCACAGTAATCGCAATACCACTCACGAGGAAACGAAAAGAATTCACTTTTATCAGATTACTTCTCAGCGGAATCACAACCGTTTAATCCAAGGTAATCTCAATCAACGGAGGCTAGTTATGGCTAATACAAAAGAAAGCGCAGTTAAACCTCAAGAGCAATTTGAAGAGGCGTACCACCTTGCAGAGCAAGCCACTTCAGAAGCGGTTGGCGCCATGAAAGAACATGCCAAAGAGAAGCTGGAAGTCGGCGCAGAGAACATTCAGCAAGCGACCAAATCCGCAGAAAACGTCATTAAAGAGCGTCCGCTGTTGAGTATCGGTTGTGCATTCCTGGCAGGTTGGGCGGTCTCTAAGCTCATCAAATAAGCCTGTTCCTTACATTTCGCTCTAATCATGAAGGAAGAGTTTTATGAATGACTCCGAGCATATCATCAATGAGCGCCAAGGCTCGGCTACTGCAGACAGTAGCCGAGCCCTAAATGGGGCTAAAAATCAGGAAGTTGAACAAGCCATTAATGGGCTGCGAGCCATTTTGTCGCAGATTGACGACCTTTCGATGTCACTGCGAACGTGGTCGGGCTCGACGTTGGATTTATTTCTGCTAGAGACGAAAGTCAACGTGGCGGCTGCGCGCCAAATCGTGATGTTCAGCATCATTTTTACGCTGCTGTCGGTGCTGTTTATCTTCAGTGTGTGTTTGGCTGCGGGTGTAGTGACGTACCACTTTACCGCTCAACTACTGCTAAGTGTTGGCGTGTTTATTGTGTCGTTAGGTCTAGCGCTAGTTGGGTTGGCGTGGTGGCAGAAGCGGCTGACGCACATCCTTGGTTTCAAAAATACAACCGACCAATTGCAGGAGGGCTGGCATGCGTTCTCTAACCAAACTCGACCGAGCCATGCAGATAAAACGCATCGAGGGTAAAGCGGCTTTGGAGCAATGCTTGCTGGATAAGCAAACCCTCAAATTTACCTCGAACCGATTCTTGCAAGAAAACCCATGGACAGCGCTTGGGCTGAGCGCTTTTGCCGCGATTGCTGTTGCGAAAGCTGGGCGACTGTCTCGCGTCACGTCATCTTTCTCCTCCATCAGTTTGCTGCTCAATGGTGCGATGGATTTGAGTGGTCAGCTAGCCAAATCTTCTTCATCGTCTGCTGCATCCTCAAAAGAAGCAGGTGAAGAAGCGGCTCAACCATCCGATTTACCACCTCATCAGTAGAGGACGCGCATGAATGGAAAATTAAACCTTCCCATCAATACCGCGATTGGTGTGTCTCTGCTGGTGTTATTGCTTGTTCCTGCGCTCTACTTCGCCAAACCGGTGCTGTTACCTATGGTGATAAGTACGTTCGTAGCACTGCTGTTTAGCCCGCTGATCAATTATTTTGAAGACAAAGGCCTGCCACGCACGATAACCGTGGTGGTGACGTTGACGTTATTGGTGAGTGTTTCAATACTCGGTTTAGCGGCGATATCAGAACCCGCGAAACAATGGTGGGCTGAGTTGCCAAGCATCGTCCAAAACGTTTCGCAGGAAGTGAATGAAGTGACCAAAGCGTCGTCAGAGCACATGAATGCGCCGCTTGAGATCGCCAGTGACATGAACATTGACGAGATGGGCAACAACACGGTGTTTTCTCTGCTGAAAGCGCTCGCGACCACTACACCAACGCTGTTAACTCAGGCGATGATTGTGCTGTTTATGGTGTATTTCATGCTTAATCATGGTCGAAGTCTGTTTCGTAAATCGGTATCGCGTTTGCGTGGTTTTTCGAAACAACGTCAGGCGGTGGAGTTGGTGCAGGCTCTGCAGAAAGATCTATCGCGCTACATTGGCACCATTACTTTGGTCAATGCGGGTTTAGGCTTGTGTGTAGGGTTGGTGTTTTTTGTCCTCGGCCTTGAAGACCCATTTCTATGGGGGGCGTTTGCGGGGGTAATGAATTTCGCGCCGTATTTGGGACCAGTGATGTCGATGGTGAGCTTTGGTTTTGTCGCGTATCTGCAGTTAGATTCGGTCAGTTTTATGCTGACAGTGGTGTCGATATATCTGTTGCTGAATTTAATCGAGAGTCAGTTTGTCACCCCAACTTTGCTAGGGAGGCGGTTTAACCTCAACCCGTTAGTCATCTTTATGTGGCTGGTCTTTTGGGGTTGGTTGTGGGGCGGAATGGGGCTGTTGATTGGCGTGCCGCTGTTGGTGTGCATCAACATTTTAGCGGATCGTTTGGCGCTTTGCGGTTCGACGAACATCTAACCGCAAAGTTGCCAGTGTATTGAACGTTGTGCTTAGTTAAATAACTTTTCCGCCGCAACGGGTGGGCTGAATAAATATCCCTGACCGTAGATACAACCTTTGTCGACCAAGTAAGCCACTTGTTCTGGCGTTTCGATGCCTTCTGCCACGACTTTGAGTGAAAGCGTCGTGCCCATCGCAATGATGGCGTTAACAATGGCGTTGCTGTCGTTGTCGTTAGGCACATCACTGACAAACGAGCGGTCGATTTTCAGTTTGTTGATTGGCAAACCTTTGAGGTACGACAGCGAAGAATAGCCTGTGCCGAAGTCATCCAACGAAATCTCGATTCCGAGTTCACACAGCTGATTTAGCGATGCGATGGCCAGTTTTGGATCGATAAGCAAAAAGCTTTCGGTAATTTCCAGCTCCAAGCGATGCGCCGGGAATCCCGTTTCACGAAGGATGGTTTTGAGCTTGTTGATGAAGCGCGACTGTTGCAGTTGAAGTGCTGATACATTGACTGCAATTTTGCCAAATTGAACGCCTCTCGCCAGCCAGTCTGTCCCTTGTAAACAGGCGTCTTTGAGTACCCATTCGCCGATGTTTTGAATCAAGCCCGTCTTCTCTGCGATAGGAATAAAATCCGCAGGTGGCACTAAGCCAAATTCTGGGTGTTCCCAACGCACTAAGGCTTCCACACCAATAATTGCGTTTTGCGCGAGGTTGTATTGCGGCTGATACACCAAATGCAGTTGTTCTTTTTCTATCGCTTCATGCAGCGCAGATTGAATACGGACGTGCGATACCGATTTGTCAGTTAAATCCGGAGAGTAGAACGCGTAGCCGTTACGGCCATTTTTCTTCGCCAGATACATTGCAGTGTCGGCGTTTTTTAGCAGCGTTTCACTGTCTTGACCGTCGTTCGGGTAGAGTGCGATACCGATGCTGGTGGAGATCCGCAGCGAATCGTGATTTGCCAGATCGAACGGGCGGCGGAACACACCCAAAATCGAGCTTAACGTTTCGAGTAACGGAGAATCGCCGTCAATGTCTGGCAGTACGATGACAAATTCATCGCCACCGATGCGAGCCACATGCGCGTTCAGGTGCAAAATGTCTTGCAGGCGAACCGCCAGTTTCGACAACAGTTGATCACCGCAGAAATGGCCCATGCTGTCGTTAATGTGCTTAAAGTGGTCGATATCAAGAAACAACGTAGCAAAAGGTTGTTCCATCTCGATGTGCTGTTCCAGCAAGCTGATCAAATGGGTTCGGTTGGGCAAGTTGGTCAGCGGATCATAAAACGCCATGCGTTGCAGCTTCTCTTCGTGCGCTTTGCGCACTGAGATGTCCTCAAACACACAGATGTAGTTAATTAGGTGGTTTTTGTCATCCATTACCGCGCTAATAGTGGCTAATTGCGGGTAAATGCTGCCATCACGTTTGCGGTTGATAAACTCGCCTTTCCATTGACCTTTGGTTTCAAGCTGCTGCCAAAGTTGTTGGTAAAAAGCATCATCATGGTGCCCAGAGCGGAGGATGTTCGGGTTCTTCCCAATCACTTCTTCGGCGCTGAATCCGGTGATCTGCGAGAACGCGTTGTTGACATCAATGATGTTGGCATTGCTGTCGGTAATGACCATACCTTCTTGCGAGTTGTTGAAGATTTTCGACGCCAACGACAATTGCGTTTCCACCATCTTGCGACGGGTGATGTTGCGCGTCATGCCCAAAATGCCGATCAGGTCGCCGGCCTGATTTCGTACCGGTGATTTGATGGTTTCCAGCCAAGTTGGGTTGTTGTTTTCATCAATTTGGCGACACTCTTCAACGATGTTCTGTGTGCCAGTAGCGACCACTAATCGGTCGGCATCAATGAATTTTTCCGCGCGCTCGGCGCTGAAAAGGTCAAAGTCGTTCTTCCCGACAATGTCATCGTTAGACTTTTTCCACGCCTGTTCCACGCTGCGGTTAGTCATGGCGTACAGACCATCGGTGGTTTTGATCCAGATGTGGTCATCCAGACAATCGATGAATTCTTGCAGTGTTGGTAGTGGCTTGTTGGCGTGTGAGTGATGACGTTTGAGCTCTTGATGATAATGTTGACTAACATCAAAACTGATGCGGCCTGCCAGTGCGCTCAGCCACGCAGAAACGGTTTGCTTTTGCTGCGTTGAGTGCGTCAACGTCACAACGGCAAACAGCTCCTCATTCGGTAGCCATACTGGGCAAAGGCTCAGGTTTTCATCATCAAATTGTGAGCAAACTACGTCAAAGTGCGGCGCGGAAAATTGCGCGCAGTTTTGCTCAATCATCGCCACGATGGCGCGGTGATTTTGTGGCGAGGTGGATACCTCACTGGATAGCCATTGTTTGGTGTAGCTCAGGGTATAAAGTTGTCCCTGAGCTTGAGTGGCATCACAGCATTGCTGCAGAGCGTGTTGCCAGTCAGTCATCAACGGTGAAGGAATAGCGAAGCGAAACATAATTAGTAAAGTATCCTGAAGTGCCCACAAATATTTATAGGAATGTCGCCGTGTTAGGCGGCTGGGCTTTGGTTATATCGTATCCAACGCTTGAACAATTCCAAGCGACTGAAGGCACTTTCGATCAATAAAATGTTAGCGAGCTCTCTTTTTTATCCAACTCGTTTCATTTCTCCGTTTTCATATTGTCTTAAGTTTTTCGTGTATGGCCAACTATTGCGATGCGTTCGCCGCCTTGGTTTTTTTACTCCAAGTCACCTGTTGGATGACCAAACCACTGATGATTAAGACAAGTCCAATCAGCGTCGATGGGTGGATTTTTTCACCAATAATGGTGGCCAACAACATCAACGAGATAAATGGCGAAGCAAATATCAGGTTGCTGATGCGCGCCGTGTTTTGGGTTAGCTTCAAGGCGCTCAACCACAGCACAAACGTCACTCCCATCTCAAACAATCCGACGTATGTCACCGCCGCCCAGCCTTTGATGGAGATAGATTGCCAGCTTGCGCCTTCGTACCAACTCAATGCGATAGTGAATGGGATGGCAACCAAAAAGCCCAGCAAAACACCAATCACCGGATCGGCTTTGTTTTTGGTGTTGAGAATCCAGTAACCCGCCCAAAGTAACGTCGACAGCAGTGCCAAGCCAACGCCAAGCGGACTCTCAAACTGCATGCCAAGCACATTGCCTTGCGTTGCAATCACGATCACGCCGAGGTAACTGAATCCACACGCTATCCAATCTTTGCCACGAATCTTCTGCCCCAAAAACACCGCTGCCATCAGGGTGAGCGTAATGGCCCAGCTGTAGTTGATGGCCTGCGCTTGAGAAGCGGGCAGCAAATCGTACGCTTTAAATAGGATCAAGTAATACGCCAACGGGTTGATCAAACCAAGCAGCAAGTAGTACCAAGGATTAGAGAGAAAAGTAGCACTTAGCTGGTTTAATTTACCTTGCACACCGCACACAATCGTAAGCGCGATGGCAGAAACCATACTGGCGATACACAGCATTTGGATCGGCGTAAATTCCGCTAATGTCAGTTTAAATGCGGTTGCAACCGTTGACCAAAGTAATACTGCTGAGAGCCCAAATCCTAGGGCACGACGCTCGTTCATGATGCCTCTGTGTGATGATGTGCCGCTCTTTGCTGAAAGAGTGAGCGGGAGTGGGTATGTTGTACGGAGTGCCTAGTGTATGCGAGGATTTTTCATCCAACAAACTGGACATTTATCCAGTGTCTAAATACCATTGATAAAGATATAAAACATAGGCTAACTCGCTATTATGCAATGGATTCTTGAGCATCAATCTCTCATTCTTTCTTCTCTTTTTGCCGCGACAGCGAGCGGTGTCGCCGTGGGTTGGTGGGTAAAGCAGCGCTTTATTACCCAGACTCAACTACTCGAACAGCAGTTGGTGTCAGAAAAACAGCTTCACCAACAACAGCTTGAACAAGTAAAGCAAAGCCTTGCCGATGCGCAGCAAGAGTTGGATGAACTCGACAACGAGCGCGATAAAGCGGCCTTTGAAGTGCGCCAATCGCACGGCAAGTTGATGGCGGCCATAGAGAAATTGCGTTACTTCGAAGCCGTCAAACAAGAACGTCAGCAGTATTTTGATGAGCTGGGCCAAATGCGCGAACAAAAATCCCGTTTGGAAACGCAGCTTCGTGAGCAGCAGGCGCGCCACGAACAAATGAATCAGGCTAATGCGGAAAAACTGCAAATTTTAGAGCAGGCCGAAGTGCGTCTGAAACAACAGTTTGAGCACCTTGCCAATCAACTGTTTGAAGAGAAAACCGCGAAAGTCGATTTGCAAAACCGTCAAAGTTTAGAAGGGTTGTTGTCACCGTTAAAAGAGCAGTTAGAAGGTTTCAAAAAGCAAGTCAACGACAGCTTTAGCCAAGAAGCTAAAGAGCGTCATACGCTGGTGCATGAGCTGAAAAATCTGCAACGCCTCAATGAACAAATGACTCGAGAAGCCGTGAACCTGACCCAAGCGCTCAAAGGCGATAACAAACAGCAAGGTAACTGGGGTGAAGTGGTGTTGGCGCGCGTTTTAGCCGAATCGGGACTGCGCGAAGGGCACGAGTACGAAACGCAAGTGAACCTACAGAGCGAAGCGGGCAAGCGTTACCAACCGGATGTGATTGTGCATTTGCCACAAAACAAGCAAGTGGTGGTCGATTCGAAAATGGCATTGGTGGCGTACGAGCGCTACTTCAATGCCGAAACGGATGCTGAACGCGACCGCGCGTTAAGTGCCCACCTCACCGCACTGCGTGCGCACATCAAAGGTTTGAGCATGAAGGATTACCACAAGCTCAAAGGCATCCAAAGTCTCGATTATGTGCTGATGTTTATTCCGGTAGAGCCGGCGTTCCAAGTGGCGATTCAAGCTGATCCAAGCTTGATCAAAGACGCGATGGAGCAAAACATCATCTTGGTTAGCCCAACCACGTTGCTGGTGGCACTGCGCACCATCGACAATTTATGGCGCAACGAACGTCAGAATGAAAACGCCAAACTGATCGCCCAGCGCGCCACCAAACTGTACGACAAGCTGCGTTTATTCATCGATGACATGGAAGGGTTGGGCGGCGCATTAGACCGAGCGAACCAAACCTATCAAGGCGCTATGAACAAGCTGGCAACAGGCCGTGGCAACGTGATTCGTCAAGCAGAAAGCTTTAGACAGTTGGGGGTTGAAATCAAACGACCGATTTCTTCTGACCTTGCGCAGTTGGCGCAAAGTGATGCATTTTCAGAAAATGAATCACCAAATGAATCGTTAGTAGAAAGACATCCGGCTGAGGATAAAGTAAACTAATCGCCCGCAGTACAGAGGGCGACTTTCATTGTCAGCAAACGCCCTGTAGTGAACAAGTGCTGCCCAAGAGGAATTAGAATGACGGACACAAGCTTGCAATCCAATACAGCGTTAGAGAACGAAACGACCCACTTTGGTTTCACCACAGTGGCGAAAGAAGAAAAAGTGACCAAAGTTGCCGAAGTTTTCCACTCAGTGGCAGCGAAATACGACATCATGAACGACCTGATGTCAGGTGGTATTCACCGCCTTTGGAAGCGTTTTACGATCGATTGCAGTGGCGCTCGTCCTGGTCAGCGCATTCTGGATCTAGGTGGTGGTACGGGTGACCTAACCGCGAAATTCTCGCGTATTGTGGGTGACCAAGGCCACGTTGTTCTGGCAGATATTAACAACTCAATGCTGAATGTTGGCCGCGACAAACTGCGCGATAACGGCATTGTGGGTAACGTACACTACGTACAAGCAAA
Source organism: Vibrio sp. zbq_1 (assembly GCF_043102935.1). NCBI lineage: Bacteria > Pseudomonadati > Pseudomonadota > Gammaproteobacteria > Vibrionales > Vibrionaceae > Vibrio > Vibrio sp. zbq_1. Next base: position 503,709 of record NZ_JBICJH010000042.1, on the reverse strand, counting down.
CGCAGAAGAACTGCCTTTCCCAGATGATTACTTCGATGTGATCACCATCAGCTTCTGTCTTCGTAACGTAACCGACAAAGACAAAGCACTGCGTTCAATGTTTCGCGTCCTCAAGCCTGGTGGTCGTCTATTGGTTTTGGAATTCTCTAAACCAGTTCTCGAACCACTATCAAAAGTGTACGACGCGTACTCATTCCACCTATTGCCAAAAATGGGCGAATTGGTCGCGAATGACGCAGAAAGCTACCGCTACCTTGCTGAATCTATTCGCATGCACCCAGACCAAGAAACACTGGAAGGCATGATGCAGGACGCTGGCTTCGAAAACACCAAATACTACAACCTAACGGGTGGTATTGTGGCGTTGCACCGCGGTTACAAATTCTAAGGGTTAACGGCATGCCATTTGAACCTCTTATCACTGCTGTCATTGAAACTTCGCTGAACACACTGATTAAAGACGATCCTGCATTGGGTCGTCGTTTAGCGCGTCTCAAGGGCCAAGTTATCCAAGTTCACCTCAAAGAAATCGACAAGACGCTGACGTTTGTTTTCAGTCAGCAGATTGATGTGCTGGGTAACTACGAAGGTCAGCCTGACTGCTATCTCTCGTTGAACTTGAGCGTGCTGCCTGAGCTGCGTGACCAAGCCAACATCACTCGCTTGATTAAGCAAGACAAGCTTGAGCTTGAAGGTGATATTCAACTGGCGCAGAAATTTTCTCAGTTGATGACCGATTGCAAACCGGACATTGAAGAGTGGTTATCTCGCGTAACAGGCGATGTAGTTGCACACACTTTGGTACAAGGCACCAAAAACGTGGGTGGTTTCTTCGTTTCTCAAGCGGAAAAACATCAGCGTCACCTTGCTCAAGTGGTCACAGAAGAGTGGAAATTGGCACCCGCACCATTGGAAGTCGCGTATTTTTGCGATCAAGTGGATGAGGTACGCAGCCAAGCTTCTCGCGTTGAAGCGCGTCTCAATGCTCTATTGAGCAAAGTTGGTTCGGATAAGCCAGCGCTGGAGAAACCATGACGCCAGCAGAATTAAAGCGCTTATACCACATCATCAAAGTGCAGCTGGAATACGGCTTGGATGAGTTGTTGCCCGATCATCAACTGACCAAAGCGCCATTATTGATGCGCAAGAGCCTATTCTGGATAAAGAACCAACACCCAGAAAAACCGCTTGGCGAACGCTTACGTCTTGCGCTGCAAGAACTTGGCCCAGTGTGGATTAAGTTCGGTCAGATGATGTCAACGCGCCGCGACTTATTTCCTCCGCATATCGCCGATCCACTGGCGCTGTTGCAAGACCAAGTTGCACCGTTTGACGGCGAGCTGGCCAAGCAGCAGATGGAAAAAGCGTTAGGTGGGCCGTTAGAGAACTGGTTTACCGAGTTTGACATCAAACCGCTGGCGTCAGCGTCCATCGCACAGGTGCATACTGCGCGATTAAAAGACACTAACCAAGAAGTGGTATTAAAGGTTATCCGTCCAGATATTCGCCCGGTCATTGATTCAGATCTAAAACTGATGCACCGAATGGCGCGTATAGTCGCCGGAGCGATGCCTGAAGCACGTCGTTTAAAACCCGTTGAAGTCGTACGCGAGTACGAAAAAACCTTGCTCGACGAGCTCGATTTACGTCGTGAAGCGGCGAATGCCATTCAACTGCGTCGTAACTTCGAAGGCAGCGAAGAATTGTATGTTCCTGAAGTTTTTCCTGACTTCAGTAATGAAACTGTCATGGTTTCTGAGCGAATATATGGCATCCAAGTCTCTGATATTGAAGGCTTGGAAGCAAATGGCACCAATATGAAGTTGCTGGCGGAACGTGGTGTGAGTGTGTTCTTCACTCAGGTGTTCCGAGACAGTTTCTTTCATGCCGATATGCATCCCGGGAATGTGTTCGTTAAACCTGAACACCCAGAGAACCCAATGTGGATCGGGCTAGATTGCGGGATCGTTGGTACACTTAATAGTGAAGACAAGCGTTATCTGGCGGAAAACTTCCTCGCGTTTTTCAATCGTGACTATCGCCGAGTGGCGGAGTTGCACGTTGATTCAGGCTGGGTTCCGGCAGATACCAATGTCGATGAATTTGAGTTCGCGATTCGCATTGTGTGTGAGCCAATTTTTGCTAAGCCACTGTGTGAAATCTCCTTTGGCCACGTGCTGTTGAACCTGTTCAACACCGCACGTCGCTTTAATATGGAAGTGCAACCTCAATTAGTGCTGCTGCAAAAAACGCTGCTGTACGTTGAGGGGCTTGGTAGACAATTATATCCGCAGCTCGATTTGTGGGAGACCGCAAAGCCATTCCTTGAAGAATGGATGATGAATCAAGTGGGCCCGCAAGCTTTGGTTAATTCAATCAAAGATCGCGCGCCATTTTGGGCGGAGAAATTGCCGGAACTGCCGGAGCTACTTTACGATAGCCTCAAACAGGGTAAAGCGATGAACCAGCGTATGGATCAGCTTTATCAAGGTTATCGCCAAAGTAAGCGCCAGCAGGCGACAGGAAAGTTTTTATTTGGCGTTGGCGCCACTTTAGTCGTATGCTCGGCAATATTGGTGGATAACGCTTATGAGCAGCTTTCGATGGCCAGCGGTATCGCAGGTGTCACATTTTGGCTGCTTAGTTGGCGAGCTTATCGTCAATAGACGTTAAACTCTTGAAATAATTTTGTTTAAAGACCCGAGGTAAAAAGAATGGGTGGTATCAGTGTTTGGCAACTTCTAATCATTGCTGTAATTGTTGTATTGCTATTCGGAACTAAGAAACTACGTGGCATCGGTGGCGATCTAGGTAGTGCCGTTAAGGGCTTCAAAAAAGCAATGAGCGATGAAGATTCTGCGAAAAATGAAAAAGACGCAGACTTCGAGCCAAAAAGTTTAGAAAAACAGCAGCAAAAAGAAGCTGCACCTGAAACTAAAAAAGACAAAGAGCAGGCATAAAACGTGTTTGATATCGGTTTTTGGGAACTGGTATTAATATCTGTTGTTGGTCTGGTCGTTCTTGGACCGGAGCGTTTGCCTCATGCTATTCGAAGCGTGTCTCGCTTTATCGGTGCTGCTAAGAATATGGCAAATAGCGTTAAAGACGAATTGTCGCACGAGCTAAAAGTCCAAGAGCTGCAAGAAAACTTGCGCAAAGCTGAGCAAATGGGGATGGAAGATTTATCTCCTGAGCTCAAATCTTCGGTCGAAGAACTGAAGAAAGCGGCGCAATCTGTAAACCGCCCTTACGCTGATAAGGCGCAATCAGAAACGGAAACTGCAAAAGCAGAACCTGTGACTGAAAGTGCAGAAAAAGTGGAAGAGATTAAGGTTTCAGCGGCAGATAAGAAAGCCGAATAGTCTCATTAGGAGGAGCTACTAGTGACTGGTAGCTCCTTTTTGATCTGATTTTTAATAAGAGGTTTGCCATGTCTACCGTCGAGCAGACACAGCCTTTAATTAGTCATTTGTTGGAGCTTCGCAACCGACTACTGCGTTCAATTTTGGCAGTGTTGGTGGTGTTTGTCGGGCTAATTTATTTCTCTAACCACATTTATGAGTTTATCTCCGCACCTTTGGTTGAACGTTTACCAGAAGGCGCGACGATGATCGCAACCGATGTGGCATCACCATTTTTCACCCCTCTAAAACTGACGCTTATCGCTTCAGTATTTGTTGCGGTGCCGTTTATTTTGTATCAGGTTTGGGCCTTTGTTGCGCCAGGTCTGTACAAGCACGAACGTCGTTTGATCATGCCATTGCTGTTTTCTAGCTCGTTGCTGTTTTACTGTGGCGTGGCCTTTGCGTATTACGTGGTATTTCCACTGGTATTTGGCTTCTTTACTGCGATTTCTCTCGGTGGGGTTGAGTTTGCGACCGATATTTCGAGCTACCTAGATTTTGTGCTGGCGCTGTTTATGGCGTTTGGTATTGCGTTCGAAGTGCCCGTGGCGATTATCCTACTTTGTTGGACTGGGGCGACCACGCCGCAAGACCTAAAAGAGAAGCGTCCATACATTATTGTGGCTGCGTTCGTTGTCGGCATGCTGCTGACGCCGCCAGACATGATTTCGCAGACGTTACTTGCGATCCCAATGTGTTTACTGTTTGAGGTTGGTCTGTTCTTTGCTCGTTTTTACACTCGTAAAGATGAGGAAGAAGAGGAGTAATCCTTCAGTGTTTAGACAGTAAAAAGCGGCTCAAATGAGCCGCTTTTTTATTGCGGTTGGTTTGCTATTTTGGGCTAACTACTTAACTTTCAACACGTAACCACATTTAGTACAGACATAAACTTCTTTGATGCCTAGCAGCTTTTGAAAAAAGTTGCGTGGTACGCGTTGCAAGTAAGCACCATGTGTACACATTTCAATATCCGTATTCATGTTGTTTTACACCTGTGCTAAGACGTAGGCGAATAGCAGTATAAGAAAAGAATGTGTCGAGTTGTCGACAGTCACAAGAAGCGTACTGATGGAATACGTATGATGCGAAGTGGGTAGGGTTACAAGTTAATAGTTATGTCTATCAACACTACAGTATTGCTGGTTGAATCGTTTCAGGTTTGGCCTGTTCACCCAATCGTTTAGGCAATAAAAAGCGACCTAGTGTGGCCGCTTGTTGCGTTTGTTGTCTTGCTTAAATCTTGAATAAGCTTTTTGCATTTTCCGTGGTGATAGCATCTATGGTTGCGACCTCTTCGCCACGCAAGTCTGCCACTCGCTGCGCGACGAGCGATGTGTAAGCTGGCTCATTGCGTTTACCGCGATGCGGCACTGGCGCCAAATATGGGCAGTCTGTTTCTAAGATGACCCATTGCATGTCTAAGTGTGGGATGACTTGGTCCATGCCGCCGTTTTTAAACGTCGATACACCGCCTAAACCAAGGTGGAAGCCCAACTCGTTAATTGCTCGCGCCTCTTCTAAGCTGCCACCAAAACAATGGAACACGCCACGCAGGCGACCGTCTTGCTCTTGACGAAGCAGAGTCAGCGTTTCTTCGATGGAATCGCGGGTGTGGATCACCACAGGTAAATCCATCTCTTTTGCCCAATTGAGTTGGGTGACGAAAGCCATCTCTTGCTCTGCTTGGTGGGTTTTATCCCAATACAGGTCGATGCCGATTTCGCCCACGGCGATAAAGTTGTGTTTTTCGAACCAGCCTCGGATGATTTCTAGCGTTTGATCAACGTTGCTATCAACGTAACATGGGTGCAAACCCATCATTGAGTGGCACACTTCCGGATACGCTGCTTCGGTCTGCAACATCGGTTCAATCGAGTCCAGATCGATATTCGGCAGCAAAATCTTAGTGATGCCTTGAGTTAAGGCGCGCTCAACCACTTCATCGCGGTCGTTATCAAATTCGCTCGCGTATATGTGCGCGTGGGTATCGATCATGGTCTTTCTCTGTACTTTGTCCGTTTGGTACGAGAAGTATACTTGAGTGTGAGTGCTGGGTCATTTTCAGTTTTTTTCATCGCCTTTTTCCAGATTGTCACTCGCAAGGTGCATCAAGAGTGATATGATTTTGTTCACCAGATGATTTGATCATCATAACCGTCCAGACAAGGAGAAAATGGTGTCTGTATCAATTCAAGGTCCATTCCCTGCACGCCGTATGCGTCGTTTACGTAAACACGATTTTAGTCGTCGTTTGATGGCTGAGAACCAACTTTCCGTGAATGATCTGATTTACCCAATGTTCATCCTTATGGGTAAAGATCGTCGTGAGAGCGTGGAATCCATGCCGGGTGTAGAGCGTTTGTCGATTGATTTAATGCTAGAAGAAGCACAATACCTCGCAAATCTAGGCGTTCCTGCCATCGCGCTTTTCCCTGTCGTAAACCAAGACGCTAAAAGCTTATGCGCTACCGAAGCTTACAATCCAGAAGGTTTGGTTCAGCGCGCAGTGCGTGCACTAAAAGAGCACGTGCCTCAAATTGGTGTGATTACAGACGTCGCACTAGACCCGTTCACCACACATGGCCAAGACGGCATCATTGATGAAGATGGCTATGTGATGAACGATGAAACCACCGAAGTGCTAGTAAAGCAGGCATTGTCTCATGCCGAAGCGGGCGCAGATGTGGTTGCGCCATCAGACATGATGGATGGTCGTATCGGTGCAATCCGAGTTGCGCTAGAAGAAGCGGGCTACATTCATACTCAAATCATGGCTTACTCGGCTAAATACGCATCAAACTACTACGGCCCATTCCGTGATGCCGTCGGTTCTTCGTCTAATCTAAAAGGTGGTAACAAGAAAAACTACCAAATGGACCCAGCAAACATTGATGAAGCAATGCATGAAGTCGCAATGGACATCAATGAAGGGGCAGACATGGTGATGGTTAAGCCAGGTATGCCATACTTAGATGTAGTTCGCCGAGTGAAAACCGAGCTGCAAGTTCCGACATTTGCTTACCAAGTATCGGGCGAGTACGCGATGCACAAAGCGGCGATTCTTAATGGCTGGTTAAAAGAGCGCGAGACAGTAATGGAATCACTACTGTGCTTTAAGCGTGCGGGCGCCGATGGCATCCTGACGTACTTTGCAAAAGATGTAGCAGAGTGGTTAGCGGAAGAGAATGCACAAGCCGCTCAGCACCTAAAGATGGCTCGAGAAGCGACAGAAGAGTAATTATCGCTCAGTGAGAAAAACCAGACCGACAATAGTTGTTCGTCTGCATATACCCAAGTAACCTCAGGCGGATTACAAAAGGCTTGTATATCCCAAAAAATCCAAGGTGCTTGGGTATATTTATTTCTGGAGAAGAGAACAATGACAATGCTGATTCGTGAAGGCACGTTGGAAGAGGCACTTCAAGTGGTCACTCGAGTGAAAGAGTTTGCCAACGGAGAAACCTTAGATTCGATGTCACAGCGTCTTGGAGACAAAAACAGCCTAATCCTAGTGGCTGAGAAAAACGGTGCTATTGTCGGTTTTAAAATCGGCTACGAACTGGATGAAGACACCTTCTATAGTTGGTTTGGTGGTGTTGCGCCGCAAGCTCGAAATGAGGGAGTCGCGCAGATGTTGTTAGAGGCTCAAGAAGAATGGGTCGCAGAACAAGGCTATAAAACACTAAAAGTGAAATCTCGAAACCAATTTCCTGCCATGCTCAGATTGTTGTTGAGAAATGGATATCTTATTGAAAAATTTGAAGAAAAAATTAATCTTCGTGAATCGAGAGTGCATTTTATTAAAGCAATGTGAAAATAAATGAGATTTTTTCTCATTTAACTGTTGACTGTCAAATGAGAATCATTATTATTAATCCTGTCTTAGGGAATGAGGAAAGTTCACAAGGACGTTGAATTACTGATTAACAGAAGTTGATTAACTGGTGTTGAGAAGGTGATGAAACATTTATCCAAGAACTTGCACGAATTCTTTTTGACACGACATTGCTCACATTGCTTCCAGTGTAATTTATAGCTTCTTGGTTAAGCTGCCATGATATGGAACTGGCTTTACCACTTCTGCTAGGCGACCCAATTGGGTCGCTTTTTTCTTTTCTACGATTTCCATTTGACGTCACTATCCGTAACTTTTCCACATGACATGATCATTTTAAGATTGTTGATCTTCTCGCCTTGTTTAAAAATAGTCCTTTAAAAACAATAATATATATTTGTATTTTTTTGTCTTTTCTATCATTGCACAATCTGTGGATAATTTATATAAACAGAGTTATCCACAGATGGTGGTAGTTTTCTTGAATAAATCGGAAAATTTCCGCGATCTGGATCGAACGAACAAGATAGATTCGGATCAGCAGTCATGGCATCCTAGGCAGATCTATTAAGTACTGATTTGGATACAGACAATTATGGCAAGTATTCCTGAAAATCCGCTGATTCTTATCGACGGTTCTTCTTACCTATATCGCGCTTTTCACGCTTACCCGGGCACGATGAGTAATGGTGAAATCCCAACCAACGCAGTTTACGGTGTGGTGAACATGCTACGCAGTATGATGCGTCAATTTGCGTCTGAGCGTATTGCGGTGGTGTTTGATGCGAAGGGTAAAACCTTCCGTGATGAGATGTATTCAGAATACAAAGCGAATCGTCCACCAATGCCGGACGATCTGCGTTGCCAAATTGAACCATTGCACAACGTTATTCGTGCGATGGGTTTGCCGTTGATCTGCGTTCCTGGCGTGGAAGCAGATGACGTCATCGGTACGTTGGCTTACCAAGCCTCGCAACAAGGCATGCCTGTTTTAATCAGTACTGGCGATAAAGATATGGCTCAGCTGGTGGATGACAACATTACCTTGATCAACACCATGACGAACGTCGTGATGGATCGTGAAGGGGTGGTGGAAAAATTTGGTATTCCGCCAGAGTTGATCATCGACTATCTAGCATTGATGGGCGATAAAGTCGATAACATCCCTGGTGTACCGGGTGTGGGCGACAAAACGGCGACCGCTTTGTTGCAAGGCATTGGTGGCCTGACTAAGTTGTACGAAAATCTGGATGATATCGCGGCACTTGGTTTCCGCGGTTCGAAAACCATGGCGAAGAAGCTGGTCGACAACAAAGACAACGCTATGCTGTCTTATGAGCTGGCTACCATCAAGCTGGATGTGGAACTGGAAGAAACACCAGAGTCGCTACTGAAAGCAGAGCCAAACAAAGACGAATTGATCAAACTGTATGGTCAGTTGACGTTTAAGTCTTGGCTGAACGAATTGCTTGAAGGCGGCTCAGGCACTGTCGAAGCGGTTGAACTTGCAGGCTCTGCGCAAGCATCATCTTCTTCTTCGCATGCTGAAATGGAAACCTCAGCGGTAACGATTGATCGCAGTCAGTACGAAACCATTTTGGACGAAGCTTCTTTCAATGCGTGGCTAGAAAAACTCAAAGCGGCAGAGCTGTTTGCTTTTGATACCGAAACGGACAGCCTTGATTACATGGTGGCGAACCTTGTTGGTTTGTCATTTGCTATCGATGAAGGTATTGCGGCTTATGTCCCTGTCGCACACGATTATTTGGATGCGCCAGAGCAACTGGATCGAGATTGGGTTCTCGAGCAGCTGAAACCGATTCTTGAAGACGACGCTCAAGCGAAAGTCGGTCAGAACCTAAAATACGACGCGTCTGTGCTGGCACGTTACGGCATCGAGATGAAAGGCATCAAATACGACACCATGTTGGCGTCTTACGTTTACAACAGCGTAGGCGGCAAACACGACATGGACAGCTTGGCACTTCGTTTCCTACAACACAGCTGCATTTCATTCGAACAAATCGCGGGTAAAGGTAAAAACCAACTGACCTTCAACCAAATTGAGCTTGAGCAAGCATCGCCATACGCAGCAGAAGATGCAGACGTCACGCTTCGCCTGCACAATCGTCTGTTTGCTAACATCGAACAAGATGAAAAGCTAAAATCGGTTTACGAAGAAATCGAAATGCCGCTAGTCCCTGTTTTGTCTCGCATTGAGCGCACTGGTGTTCTGATTGATGACATGAAGCTGAGCGCTCAATCGGTAGAAATCGCGGCCCGTTTAGAAGAGCTTGAACAAAAAGCTTACGAAATCGCAGAACAAGAGTTCAACATGAACTCGCCGAAGCAGCTGCAAGCTATCCTATTTGAAAAAATGGGCCTACCTGTTGTGAAAAAAACGCCATCTGGCACACCTTCAACCAATGAAGAGGTGTTGCAAGAGCTTGCGTTGGATTACCCACTGCCAAAACTGATCCTAGAATACCGTGGCTTAGCGAAGCTGAAGTCGACATACACAGACAAGCTGCCGAAGATGATCAACCCTTCAACTGGTCGTGTACATACCTCTTACCATCAAGCGGTGACTGCGACAGGTCGTTTGTCGTCTACTGATCCAAACTTGCAGAACATTCCAATCCGTAACGAAGAAGGTCGTCGTATTCGTCAGGCGTTTGTAGCTCCTGCTGGTTACAAGATTCTGGCTGTCGACTACTCGCAAATCGAGCTGCGTATTATGGCGCACCTTTCTGGCGACCAAGCGCTGCTTGATGCCTTCCGCGACGGTAAAGACATTCACGCCGCAACCGCAGCAGAAATCATGGGAGTGTCTATTGATCAGGTATCAAGTGAGCAGCGTCGCCGTGCAAAAGCGGTGAACTTTGGTCTGATTTACGGCATGAGCGCATTCGGCTTGGCAAAACAGCTGGGCATTCCTCGTGGTGAAGCGCAAGCATATATGGACAAGTACTTCGAGCGTTACCCAGGTGTAATGCAGTACATGGAAGACACGCGCAGCGCAGCAGCTGATAAAGGTTATGTCGAAACCATTTTTGGTCGACGTTTGCATCTGCCAGAAATCAAATCGCGTAATGGTATGCGTCGTAAAGCAGCAGAACGAGCGGCGATCAATGCGCCAATGCAAGGCACTGCAGCGGACATTATTAAGAAAGCGATGCTGCTAGTGGATCAATGGATTCAAGAAGAAGGCAATGGTTGCGTAAAACTTTTGATGCAAGTACACGATGAACTGGTATTTGAAGTCGAAGAGTCGTCTTTGTCCGAAATTGAAAGTAAAGTACAAAAATTGATGGAATCTGCAGCAGAGTTGAAAGTGCCTTTGGTGGCAGAAGCTGGTCACGGTGACAACTGGGATCAAGCACACTAATCATTTTTAAATCAATTTGGTCGATTTAGTATGAGCCAGCGCACAAACGCTGGCTTTTTTGTGTCATTAAAAAAGCAACTTGGATTTGAAAATTAATGTTGCTTAATAAAACTTTCATGAAAAAAAACTACAAAAAATCTTTGCAATTCTGACCAATTGTTGTACATTAGATCGCGTAGGGTACAGAGGTAAGATGTTCTATCTTTCAGACCTTTTGTTTCACGTTATTGGATTAGGCTGATTCAGCCGCCCCAGTCAGTTTTTGACTGGGGCGTTTTTTATTGGGCGAAAGAAAAATTCCTTTTAACTCAGTTTCTTATCCATTTTGGCGCTGTCCTCGCAATTCTCTCTCGCTAACTATTTGCTTCCACTGATTTTTTGTCGTTATTTCTTCGACTCATTCATCCTGTAAATTTACGCCATTCACACTATTATTTTTTCTCGAAAGAAAGTAAGTCGGCCTTTCTGAGGGCTGAAACTTATCTAACTTATTGAATTTAATTTTCTTTATTAATGTTTGGTACACGAAAAGGCTCAAAATTAGAAAAGCAGATGACTTTTTGAACTATTGAAATCATTCGATAGTTCAGTAATGCTTTGCAACATAACAATAATTACCAATTTTTCTCTCCCGTTATCCCTGCCAGGAAGGTGGGGATTTTTATTGCCTGAAATTCCGGTTTTTGCTTTGTTTAGATAAACAAAAGCCCCACCAAATGGCGGGGCTGTGTCGAAAAAATTTAACAAATATTGTTAATTATTCTTCGTTGCTCTCTGGCATCTCTAGATCGTCTTCTTCAATCAGATGAGCCAATGCTGGTGCAAACCAGGTATCCAGTTTCGCGCGCAGCTGATCGACCCCTAATCCTTTTAAAGAAGAGAAAACATCAACCGAAACGTCACCACCGAAAGTTTCCACTTGTTTGCGAATTTTCAGAAGTGTCTGTTTACGTGCGCCACTTTTTAGCTTATCAGCTTTAGTTAGCAACACTTGTACTGGAATACGGCTATCGATCGCCCAGAAAATCATTTGCTGGTCGAGATCTTTCATTGGGTGACGAATGTCCATCAGAACCACTAGGCCTTTTAGGCACTCGCGTTTCTGTAGGTATTCACCTAAAGATTTCTGCCATTTGTTTTTCATCTCTACCGGTACTTGAGCAAAACCATATCCCGGTAGATCGACAATGTGACAACCTTCTTCTACTTTGAATAGGTTGATCAATTGGGTACGACCAGGTGTTTTTGATGTCTTGGCTAAGCTTTTTTGATTAGTTAGACGGTTAAGTGCACTCGATTTACCAGCGTTTGAGCGTCCTGCAAACGCAATTTCGACACCTTCGTCCTCCGGTAAGTGGCGAATATCGGGCGCGCTGGTGATGAAATGCGTATTTTGGTAATGAATTTTTACGCTCACTGTTAACTCCATCTCGACTTTGTGTAGTCGATTGATTACTTTTTTGTGAAATTGTGTAAAATAACCGTGCTCGGCATAAGGTCGCCTATTGTACCATGAGTGTACGCGGTATGTTCACATTCCGTGGTACTGGAAGCTTGATAATTATAATGGAATGTCATGAAGAAATTAGCGCTAATTTTGAGTCTTTTAGCCAGTTGCTCAGTATGGGCCCAAGGTAATATTGAGGCTGGTAAAGCAAAATCACAAACCTGTGTCGCCTGTCACGGAGCAGATGGCAACAGTGCAATCGCAATGTACCCTAAACTAGCAGGCCAACACGCTAAGTATCTTGAGAAGCAGTTAAAAGATCTTAAGCTAGGTATGACAAGTGGTGGTAAACAAGGTCGTTACGATCCTGTAATGAGTGGCATGGCAATGCCGCTAAGCGATGAAGACATCGCAGATCTTGCAGCATACTACTCTTCTCTACCAACTTCAGAAAGCTCGACACCTGAAGATGTGGTAGCAAAAGGTAAAGTGCTTTACACCGCGGGTGATGCAGAGCGTGGTCTAACGGCATGTATGGCATGTCACGGTCCGCGTGGTAACGGTACTGAGCTTTCAGGTTTCCCTAAAATTTCTGGTCAGCACGCTGACTACATCAAAGCTCAGTTAGAAAAATTCCGTGATGGTAACCGTGGCAACGATATGAATGCCATGATGCGTGACATCGCGAAGAAAATGACAGATGAAGATATCGAAGTTCTGTCGAAATACGTTGGCGGTCTGCACTGATACCCCTACATAGTTCGAGCAAAGTTGTACAAAAATGCCCCAGCGATTTCGCTGGGGCATTTTTGTTGGTGATGTGGCTCACACGTGATTTTTGAGGGTGTCATCGATATCTGCTCGAAAGCTTGTAAGACATTTGCCATACCTTCGATTGCGAATGTCTTCTTCTTATTTTTAACCTTTTGATTAATTGATGTTTTTAATTTTTTCGAAAAAATCATCGCTAATATTTCCTGCCGCTAACTTGTGAGTGCGTCGGGATTACGTAAAGTAGAAAGCGTTCACAGGGGGTGAATTGCAGGATTTCAGACCACGGATTCAAGGTCTTCATGGACGCAAGCTAGGATAGCTTGGTGATCGGAAAACGGAATTAGGTAGGCAAGGAGCCTGCTCGATACGGATGGTCATCTCGTCTTATGGTTAAGACAGTGGAAAGGATCAGGCACAGGAAGTTGCTCAGAAGACAGGAAGTAAAGGGATAGCCAAAACTCATCAGGAAGATGAAAAACAACACTTTTTGGCAAGGAAAGCACGAAAAACAAAAGGATTCTTGGTGCACTAAATGCGTGCAACACAGTTTCGCCACTTGATGGCACTTAGAAAGCGACAGTTTGACTGTCGCTTTTTTTATGCCGTTTTTTCTCGGCAACCACCAATCTGAAGAGGGATTACTACACTGATGCCTTTCGATGGGTTCTTAAACAAAGTTTTTTAACAAAAACTGCTGAAAAAGTATTCAGTGCCTCTCCAATCTGAGTCCACTTTCTGGTATGTTTCGCATCCCTGTTTGAGGAAGTCAGCATGCATACCTGTCCTTTATGCCACAATCAGCATACTCGTCACTATTTTGAAGATAAGCATCGCGAATATCTTCAATGTGAGCAGTGCTACTTGGTATTCGTTAATCCAGACCAACGTTTGGATGCGGAAACTGAAAAAGCTCACTATGATTTGCATGAGAACAACCCAGAAGATATGGGCTATCGACGTTTTTTGTCGCGTATTGCTAACCCAATCACAGAGCGAATTTCACCACAATCGAACGGAATCGACTTTGGTTGTGGTCCGGGCCCGACGCTTTCCTTAATGCTAGAAGAAGCAGGGCACAACATGGCGTTGTACGATATTTACTATCACCCAGATACTGCGGTGCTAGAAAAGCAGTATGACTTCATGACAGCGACAGAGGTGATAGAGCACCTCTACCATCCCGATGTGGTGTGGAAGCAATGGTTGAATTTAGTTAAGCCAGGGGGCTGGATTGGCCTGATGACGAAAATGGTCATCGACGTGGAGGCTTTTAAATCATGGCACTATAAGAATGACCCAACTCATGTGGTGTTTTTTAGTCGTGATACCTTCCAGTTCCTTGCTGAGCGGGATAAGCTCGAACTCGAATTTATTGGTAATGATGTAATTTTACTGAGGAAGACCCAGTAATGAGCCGTAAAAAGAAATCTAGAAAGCCGGGTGCCGCTGGCGCACCTGAGTTTGTTGTAACTCGTAACCGTACCGAATCTGACGTTGAAGGCCGTCTACGCAAGCGCGCGAAAAAGCGTAAAGGCTTGAAGACAGGTAGCCGCAACTCAGAAGTTAACGAACAGAAAAAGCAATCTTCTGCGCAAAATCGTGACCCACGTTTAGGCAGCAAGAAGAAGATCCCTCTGATTGTTGAACCAGTGAAGAAGATGACGAAGCAAGAGCGTCGTCTATCTGCGGAACAAGAGCTAGAAATGCTAGAAAATGACGCGCAATTGAACGTGTTGTTGGATCGCATTGAAGCGGGTGAAAACCTAGGTACAGGTCTACAAAAATACGTGGATGAGAAGCTTGATCGTATTGAAAAGCTAATGGATCAACTTGGTCTGCTAGAACCTGAAGAAGAGGAAGATTTTACCGTTTCTTCTGCGAAAGGTTCTCGCAATGACGATGATTTATTAGCGGATTTCGACGATATTAACTTCGACGACTACAAAGGATAATTAAGCCATGAATGTAACCTTATTAGCTATTGCGGGTGCAGTGATCATTATCGCGCTGGCTTCTTATGCAGGTTACCTTCTGCTTCAATTGAAAAAGCAAAAGGAATTGCAGCTGAAGCATCAAAAGTTGGCGATTGATAAACGTAATGCCAACATTTTTGAGAATGTGCATACCTTGTGTCAGGCAGGCATTCAAGGCCAGTGCGATTTGTCGGAAATCAGTATTCGCGTGTACTGCATCATGGATTATGTTCAAGGTGAGAATCGTGTGAACTTCGACGAAGTGTACCCTGCAATTTCCGAGCTTTACCATATCGTAAAAGATATGGCGCGCGGTGAAGACCGTCAGCAACTTGCCAAGAAAGAACGTATGCAACAGAACCTGACGCGTCAGAAAGCGGAAAGCCGCTTAACAGATGCGATCATCGAGGAACTCAAAGTGTTGCAGACAAACGTCCAGCCACTGAATAATCAAATCAATATTCAGATGCTTTAACGATAATCCCCATTGGTTTGTTTTATGACCATTGGGGCTATCGTGATCACGCTAGCACTTCTTTGGATTTATAATTAAAAAGCCATCAGGTGTTGCCACGGTTGCCATCGTCGTATGGCAAAATAGCGATTCTGAATATCGGGTGACGGCTTTCGTTGCCCTAGCATTTAACGGAAAGTACCACCATGTCGAATCAACACACTGAATCGAAACAGCAAATCGTCTGGGATCAAGCGGTATTGGATAAGTACAACTATTCCGGTCCTCGCTACACGTCGTACCCAACGGCGCTGGAGTTTCATGAAGCGTTTACCATCTCAGACTATGATATGGCATGCACTCAGTACCCAGAGCGTCCGTTATCGCTGTACGTACACATTCCGTTTTGCCATAAGCTTTGCTACTACTGTGGTTGTAATAAAGTCATTACACGCCACTCGCACAAAGCGGATGAATACCTCGACGTGCTTGAACACGAAATTCGTCAACGTGCTGCATTGCTCGTTGGTCGCACCGTGACGCAATTGCATTTTGGTGGTGGTACACCGACGTTTCTATCTGAAAAGCAAATCACTCGCGTGATGAACTTGCTACGACAAGAATTTACATTCAGTGATGATGCAGAAATCAGCATTGAAGTAGACCCGCGTGAAATTCAGATCACCATGTTGGATCATCTTCGCAGTGAAGGCTTCAACCGCTTGAGCATCGGCGTTCAGGACTTCAACAAAGAAGTGCAAAAACTGGTGAATCGTGAGCAAGATGAAGAATTCATCTTTGCGATGGTGGCACGTGCGAAAGAGTTGGGTTTCCGTTCGACCAACCTCGATTTGATCTACGGTTTGCCGAAGCAGACCAAAGCATCTTTTGCGAAGACGTTAGAACAAGTGTTGGAAATGCAGCCGGGTCGTCTGTCGGTCTTTAACTACGCACACATGCCGCAATTGTTTGCTGCGCAGCGTAAGATTAAAGACGAAGATTTGCCAAAAGCAGAAGAGAAAATGGCAATTCTCCAAGACACGATCGCAACTTTGACGGGTGCTGGCTACCAGTTTATCGGCATGGACCATTTTGCGATGCCTGACGACGAACTCGCCGTTGCGCAGCGCGAAGGAGTGTTGCATCGCAACTTCCAAGGCTACACCACTCAAGGTGAGTGTGACTTGGTGGGCTTTGGTGTTTCTGCCATTTCAATGATTGGTGATGCGTACGCGCAAAACCAAAAAGAGCTCAAGAAGTACTACGCTCAAGTAAATGACCTTCGCCACGCATTGTGGAAAGGTGTCTCACTCGATTCGGATGACTTGCTCCGTCGTGAAGTCATTAAGCAGCTGATTTGTAACTTTAAGCTTGATAAAAAAGCGATCGAATCTGAATTCAGAGTGAAATTTGATCAGTACTTCAAAGAAGACCTGCAATTGCTGCAAACGTTTATCAATGATGAGTTGGTGGAAGTAGATGACAATGAAATTCGAGTAACACTGCGTGGTCGCCTGCTTATTCGTAACATCTGTATGAGCTTCGATAAATATCTGCGAGCAAAAGCGCGTCAGCAGCAATTCTCTCGCGTGATTTGATCATCGCTTGCCGATTCCAAATACAAAAAATGCCAGCAAATGCTGGCATTTTTTATAATTTTGCGCTGATTAAACGCGATCTTTAACTTTTTCTTTCAGTTCTGTTTTTTCTGCATCAGAAATGAAAGCAAGCTCAAGGCCATTGATTTGCGCTTGGCGAATCTGCTCTTGGCTCAGGCCGGCTGCTGGCGCCGCCACTTCGTATTCGTAAGGTAGCTCAATACCTTCTACCGCTGGGTCATCCGTATTTAGACACGCTAGAACGCCGTGGTCTAGGAACTGTTTCAGTGGGTGATTTGCTAGAGAATCGACCGTACTGGTTTGGAAGTTCGAAGTCAGGCACGATTCGATACCGATACGGTTTTCCGCTAGGTAATCCATCAGTTTTGGATCGTGAATCGCTTTCACACCGTGGCCGATGCGCGTTGCACCTAGCTCTTGAATGGCTTGCCACATGCTTTCAGCGCCCGCTGCTTCACCAGCGTGAACTGTCACGTTTAGGCCTGCATCACGCACTTGTTTGAAGTGAGAGACAAAGCGATCGCCCGGTTGGCCAAGCTCATCACCTGCAAGGTCTACTGCTACGATGTGGTCTTTCTGGCTTAGAATTGCATCCAGTTCTTGCTGACATGCATCTGTGCCAAATGTGCGGCTCATGATACCGATAAGGTTCGCTTTGATGCCAAAGTCTCGCATGCCTGCTTGTACGCCATCGACAACCGCTTCAACCACGCCAGCGACTGGCAGTTTGTGTTTCATCGCCATGTAGTATGGTGAGAAACGCAGTTCGGCGTAATCAATTTGTGCGTTTAGCGCATCTTCAACGTTTTCATAAGCAACGCGACGACAAGCGTCAAGATCGCCCAGTACTGCTACGCCCCAGTCAAGCTTAGAAAGGAAAGCAACAAGAGATGGTTCCGCTTCGACAATTTGAACGTGTGGAGTGAGAGACTCAATATCGTACGCTGGCAGAGCAATGCCAAATTTTTGGCCAAGCTCAAGGATAGTCTTAGTACGAATGTTACCGTCAAGGTGGCGGTGCAAATCAGTTAGAGGAAGATTCTTAGTTATCATTATGTCGATCCGGATAGTTATGAACTGGAACAGGGCCCAAACATTATCTGTGACAATACATGGGTAAGATTTGCAGTTAAGTATAAATAACAGTTAGGTAGATTGTCAGTAGAGGATGACTAGGAATTCAACGATTCTCGCTCTTTTCTACTTCATGTTAACCAAATGTGTTGGCCATTCATCCAGAGGAATTGGGCGACTGTAATAGAAACCTTGGACTTGATGGCAGCCCAGCGAACGCAACAGTTGCGCTTGCGTGCTGTCTTCTACACCTTCTGCCACGACATTGGTTTTTAATCCGGCGGTGATATTGATCACTGCGGCTACTACTGAGCTGTCGAGGTTCTCTTTGGTGAGCTGATTGATGAACGTGCGATCGATCTTCAAGCAAGTGAACGGCAGTGAATGCAGATAACCAAGGGAAGAGTAACCCGTACCAAAATCATCAATGGCAATGCCAATGCCCATATCACGCAACTTCGTCATGTTTTCCAGAGTCGTTGGTGCGCTATCAATAATGCGCGACTCGGTGATCTCTAACGTGAGGTTTTTTGCAGGCAGCTTGGTGACATCCAGCACTCGTGTCACGGTGTCGACAAATGCCGGGCAGGAGAGCTGATTGACCGAAATGTTCACGTGCAATTGGAAGTCTGACGGCCACTGTTTGTTCTCGATGGCTTTGTATGTGTCTCGGCACGCTTGCAGCAAGATTTGTTGGCCAATGGCTTTGATCATGCCGCTTTCCTCCGCGATTGGGATGAAATCTAATGGTGAGATCATACCGCTTTCGCTATTCCAGCGAGCTAGGGCTTCAGCGCCACATACGTTACCACTCGCGAGATCGATGATCGGCTGATAATGAGGCACAAATTCGCGCTTGTCGATGCCCGTTTGCATCTTCGTGAGCAGCTGAGTACGAAACTTCGATGCGCTCGCGAGTTCTGGGCTGTAGTAACAAATGCCCGTCAGTGGATCTTGCTTCGCGTAGCTCAGAGCAATGCTGGCATTGCGTAGCCAAAGCGGCATGTTCTCACCATGCTTGGTTTGCACAATCCCTAGTGAGATCTTCATCACCACGCTTTCACCTTCAACCATAAATGGTGCTGCGAACAGTTGTTGTAGGCGACGTTCTGTTAAACGGATTTCTTCGTCTTTATCCATATCTGGCATAAACAGAGCGAACTCATCACCACCAATTCGGGCCAGCATGGTGTTGTCTGGGAATTGCTGCTTCAGCCTTTCTGCGATGCTAACCAACAGCTGATCACCATTGTGGTGTCCCACGCTGTCGTTGATATCTCTAAATTTGTTGATCCCCAATAAGAACAAACTACCGTGACACAAATTGGGTTTGTTTTCGCAGATTTCGATTAATCCTTGGCGGCTGTAGAGTCGAGTTAATGAGTCATACACCAGCTGATCGCGCAGCGCCTTAAATGAGGCTTTGAGGTTGCTGGCCATTTCATTAAAGGCTTTTGCGAGCACGGTCGTTTCGTACACACGGCCAGGTTGGGGCATTGAGCTATCCCAATCGCCATTTGCTAGGTGTTGAGCCGCGTCGGCAGTAGCGTTGATTGGTCGAGTCACGCGTTCGAAGATGACCCAACTAAAGCCGATACCAAACAAGCTGACGACGATACCAACAATCCAGCTTTTCTCTTGGCTTTTCGGTAAGAGGCCAAGTAAATCAGATTCCGAGATAGAAGTGCCGATGAACCAAGTTAGACCGTTTGGATCGTAGTAGGGCGTGATGCGGCTAAAAATACGTTGGCCGCTGTGGTCAAACTCAAACGTGTACGGTTGGTCTGTATGGTACAAGTCAAAACCACGCACGCGGGAGGCGCTGATTTTGATGATCGGGTCTGCGCTTTCAGAGGCGAACAAGCGTTGGCCTTTATCCGAAAACTTGGTGCCCCAAGACACCACGCTGCCAGGGCCAGAATGTGCCACTAATCGGTGTTCTTGGTCCATGATAAAGACCGATGCTTTGGTGTTCTTCTTGATGACGCGTAGAAACTCGTTGAAGGTATTGATACGAATATCCGTCACCAATACGCCCGCAAATTCTTGGTGTTCGTACACCGGTGTCATAGCAGATAAGGTGATGTCTTGGCGCTCATCCGCATTGGTGTAGATTTTTGACCACATCGGTTTTTCGTCTTTGGCGACAGGTTGATACCAAGGACGAGTTCTTGGGTCGTAAGGCGTGATGACAGTACGAATATCGTTACTGACATGATCTGTGCCGTAGATGATTAACTTACCATCGGTGTATTTATCTTGAACCATCAAGGTGTAATCGTCGGAGATCTCGCGACGAAAACCCGCGAAATCGCCAGTTTCCGAACCAAAAGCAATCACGTCCAGCTGCGGAATAGAACGGTATAGGTTCTGAAACGCGCTCAATAAGTAGGCTTGGACATCTCGCGTATCATGGGGATGGTACAGGTTGTGATAACTCACGTTATGAGCAAGCGTCATCACCGCCGTAAACGGCTTTCGCAGATAACTATTGAGGTGGTCGTAGACACTTTCGGTCAACACCGACAGCTGTTTATCGCTGATGTCGGTCACCACCTCTTCATAGCTTTGTTTTTGGACGTAGACAATCACACCGATAGCCAGTAAGAAAATCATCACAAAAGGGATGAGTACAGCAGTACGTAGTGTAATTTGAGTCTTTGCAGTAGACATTGCCTAGTCACATTAGGGATGGTTCACCTTAATTGTACTGACATTTCTGTTAATATCGAGCGCTAAGCACTCTCATTGTTAACTCACTGCTTAAGTGACGGTCAGTACAACTCTTTTAACTTTCTGGTTAGCGTATTGCGTCCCCAGCCTAATACTTTAGCGGCATCTTGCTTGTGACCTTTAGTGTGCTCCAATGCAGCTTCTAATAAAATGCGCTCAAATTCTGGTAATGCGAAAGAAAGTAGTTCTTTATCCCCCGCAGCGAGCGATTGACGTGCCCAGTCCGCCAATTGTTCTTGCCAGCTGCCTTTGGTTGAATCCGAAACGGTCTTCTTCTCTTCCAAAAGCTCTGAAGGCAAATCGTTCGGTAATACTTCACTGCCGCTCGCCATCACCGTTAACCAGCGACAAATGTTTTCTAGCTGACGTACGTTGCCCGGCCAATTGAGTCGATTGAGAATTTCGACCGTCGACGGGTGCAAGGTTTTGGTTTCCACTCCAAGCTCATCTGCGGCGCGTACCAGAAAGTGTTGTGTGAGTTTTTCAATGTCTTGTTTGCGTTCACGAAGCGCAGGAATTTGTACGCGAATGACGTTCAAGCGATGGAACAAGTCTTCACGAAAATCGCCTTGGTGTACCAGTTTTTCGAGGTTTTGGTGCGTGGCGGCGACAATACGCACATCGACACGAATCGGAGAGTGACCACCAACACGGTAGAACTGGCCATCCGCCAACACGCGCAGCAAACGAGTTTGGATATCCAGCGGCATGTCCCCGATTTCGTCCAAAAAGAGCGTGCCTCCGTTGGCTTGCTCGAAGCGGCCTTGACGAACACTGTTCGCGCCCGTAAATGCGCCTTTTTCGTGACCGAACAACTCAGACTCAATCAAGTCTTTTGGAATCGCGGCCATATTGAGAGCGATAAAAGGTTTGTTGGCGCGAGGGCTATGGCGGTGAAGGGCATGAGCAACCAGCTCTTTACCTGTACCGGACTCCCCGTTGATCAAAACGGAAATCGACGAGCGAGAAAGGCGGCCAATAGCGCGGAACACTTCCTGCATTGCTGGCGCTTCACCGATGATCTCTGGCGTGTCGGCCGGGGCATCTTCTGAAGACAATTGCTCGCGTTTGTTTTCATGGCTGTGGGCAATCGCACGTTCGACCAGCGTTAAGGTTTCATCGATATCAAACGGTTTTGGCAGATACTCGAAAGCGCCTTTTTGATAGGCGTTAACGGCGGCATCTAAGTCGGAATGCGCGGTCATGATGATCACGGGCAAATCAGGGTAATCACGTTGCACTTGCTTGAGCAGTTCTAATCCGTCGATACCGGGCATGCGAATATCAGACACCAGTACGTCTGGCACTTCGCGCTCAAGCGCCATCAAAACGCTTTCCCCATCGGCATAGGTTTCGCATTTTATGTTGGCTGAGGAGAGTGTTTTCTCCATAACCCAGCGAATTGAACTGTCGTCATCGACGACCCAAACATATCCTTTACTCATGTACTAATCCTTGCAGCAAAAACCGTAAATTGGCGCTCAACGAAATCCATTCGTGAGGTCAAATCGGCAAATAAATTGTAAAAGTGGTGTGGCCAGGCCAGCTTTCAACGTCGATTTTTCCGTTGTGCTGGTCGATCAAATTTTGTGAGATGGACAACCCAAGTCCGGTGCCGCCTTCGCGCCCGCTGACCATGGGATAAAACAAGGTGTCCTGTAATTCTGGTGGAATGCCCGGCCCGTTATCAGTGATCTCGACGCGCGCCGCTAATTTGCAGCGTTTGCCATGAATATTGGCTTGATGCACCGTTCTGGTGCGAATGGTGATGTTGCCGTGCTCTTGATGAGCAAGAATTTGTGCCGCGTTGCTGACGATGTTCAGCATCGCTTGTTCTATTTGATCTGCATCCATCAAAATCTCGGGCAAGCTCGGGTCGTAGTCACGTTCGATGATGATCGAGTTTTGAGATTCTAACTCGACCAATTGGCGTACTTTCTCCAGAATTTGGTGCAGATTTTCTTGTGTCTTTTTGCCCGGTTTCTGTGGGCCAAGTAGGCGGTCGACTAACGCTCTTAATCGATCGGCTTGTTCGATAATGATGTGGGTGTATTCGGTTAACGATGGGTCGGGCAACATTTTTTCCAGCAGCTGCGCCGCACCGCGTAATCCGCCAAGTGGATTTTTGATCTCATGAGCTAAACCGCGCACGAGCAGTTTGGCGGCTTGTTGCTGTGCGTGTTGGTTGAGCTCTTGAGTGAGGCGTCGTTGTTGATCTATCTTGCGCATTTCAACCAACAGCATGAGCTGTCGTTGCCAAGTGATTGGACTTACTGTGACTTCCAGCATTAGCGGACGCCCATCGACGACAAACGTCACGTCACTGTCGGTAATGCTTTGGCCGCTTTGCAGTGGCTGAGTCAGTAAGGCCAAATCCAACGATGCATGCTGAATCAGTTGAGAAAGCGATTGTTCGACAATGCGCTTAGCGCTTTGCGAAAACAACAGCTCAGCGGCTGGATTGGCATAGCGGATGGCCAATCCATCATCAAGAATCAGCGTTGCTGTGACCATGTTGTTGAGTATGGCACTAGGGAGACTGGTATCCACATTACGTCCTTGTTTGCGTTGAGATTGTGCAATGCACAATAATGGTGCAATAGAACGTTAAGTATGGCGAAGAAAGCTCAGAAGAAAAAGTAAAAAGCCTCATTGTGATGCGACTTTTTTACTCCGATTTTCTATTTTGCCCCTTTTACAGTCGGCTTAACGCTTGCTCTATGTAAATGCACCGTTATAGGGCTAGTAGATGCAATAAGCTTGCCGCTTCGTTTAGCATGAACCGCGATAGTATGTGTGCCGCGATCGATGTTGTTTAATTGCCAAGTGAGCTGCGTTTGAGGTGCGCCATAAGGTTTCCCATCGAAGAACAGTTGCAGTTGTTCACCAATGCCCAGCTTACGATTGGCTTCCAGCTGGATATTGATCAAGCCACGATTACTACGAATGGTTTCATTGTGTTGAGGTGTGAGCATCGCCAGCTGCAAAGGTTGAGGCTTATCCGTTTTCTTTTCGGGTTCTTCTTCTGGCTCGGGGGCTGCTTTGGCTTGTGGCGCAAGTGATTCCGTGCTCTCGACTTCTGGTGCTGGTGCACTGGCTTCAAGATTGGGCAATGCGATGGTCTTCGCGCCTTGGTTTGGGGTGTCACTGAAGTGCACTACGCCGTTTTCGTCTACCCAAGTATAAGCGACCTGAGCCGAGGCTACAGAGGCCAGTAGCGTGCCGCTGAGTATACATAGCGATGGAATAAGCTGAACTTTCATGGCTCACCTTCTTTTGATCGATGATTTCACGTTTCAATGGCTTAGGCCTTTGACCTACAAGGTAAAAATAGCCCAAGCGTATTTTTATTATCCCCTCATGTTAAACGGCGAATCTTGACTGACGAATACAAAAAAGGCCCGCCTGCGAGGCGAGCCTAATATTTTGTTACTGTGTTTACATTTTACACAGTTTGAACCTTATACAGAGTAGTAAAGTTCGAACTCAAGTGGGTGAGTTGCCATGTTGATGCGCTCAACGTCTTTTGACTTAAGTGCGATGTAAGAATCGATAAAGTCGTCAGAGAATACGCCGCCCGCTGTTAAGAACTCACGGTCTTCGTTTAGTGCATTTAGAGCCACTTCTAGAGACTCAGCCACTTTAGGAATCTCAGCTGCTTCTTCTGCTGGTAGATCGTAAAGGTCTTTGTCCATCGCTTCGCCTGGGTGGATCTTGTTCTTGATACCGTCAAGACCAGCCATCAGTAGACAAGCAAACGCTAGGTATGGGTTTGCTGCTGGATCTGGGAAGCGAGCTTCGATACGACGTGCTTTCGGGCTTGGTACCACTGGGATACGGATAGAAGCTGAACGGTTACGTGCAGAGTAAGCAAGCATAACTGGTGCTTCAAATCCAGGTACAAGACGCTTGTACGAGTTTGTTGATGGGTTAGCAAACGCGTTGATTGCACGAGCGTGTTTGATGATACCGCCGATGTAGTAAAGCGCTGTTTCAGATAGACCGCCGTACTTGTCGCCAGCAAACAGGTTAACACCGTCTTTTGCTAGAGATTGGTGAACGTGCATGCCAGAGCCGTTGTCGCCAACGAGTGGTTTAGGCATGAATGTCGCTGTTTTACCAAATGCGTGAGCAACGTTATGTACTACGTATTTGTAAATTTGGATTTCGTCAGCTTTCGTTGTTAGCGTATTAAAACGAGTTGCGATTTCGTTTTGACCCGCAGTCGCTACTTCGTGGTGGTGCGCTTCAACAACTAGGCCCATTTCTTCCATGATTAGACACATTGCAGAGCGGATGTCTTGAGAAGAGTCAACAGGAGCTACTGGGAAGTAACCGCCTTTAACGCCTGGACGGTGGCCTTTGTTACCGCCTTCGATGTCGCTGCCTGTGTTCCATGCTGCTTCGATGTCGTCAATCTTGAAGAAAGAACCTGACATGTCGTTAGAGAACTTCACGTCATCGAATAGGAAGAATTCTGGCTCAGGACCAACAAGCACTGTATCTGCGATACCTGTTGAGCGCATGTAGTCTTCAGCGCGTTTTGCGATAGAGCGTGGGTCACGGTCGTAACCTTGCATTGTTGCAGGTTCTAGGATGTCACAACGGATGTTTAGCGTTGCATCTTCCGTGAATGGGTCAAGCACAGCTGAAGATGCGTCTGGCATCATTACCATGTCTGACTCGTTGATGCCTTTCCAGCCAGCAACTGATGAACCATCGAACATTTTACCTTCTTCGAAGAAGTCTGCATCGATTTGGTGAGCAGGAATCGAAATGTGCTGCTCTTTACCTTTTGTATCAGTGAAGCGTAGGTCAACAAACTTTACTTCGTTTTCTTGGATCAGCGATAGAACGTTTTCTACTGACATCTTGGATAACCTCCAGTGTTAATAAGCGGTAAAAGCTCGACTTATGAAATATTCATGAACCCGGCATTGATTAATCTTTTTGACTTTTCATTAATCGATGCTGTGTTTACTAAAGCCAAAACCGTGCCAAAAAAAATATTCCATTAATTTCAATGAATTGTGTTTTTAGATGCTAGTTTGGTGCAAATGCTTGCACCAAAATGATCTACGATTGCACTAAAGTGGTGCGCATTAAGATTGTTGCACCACAATGTGACAGCAGCATTGCTTATTCAGCCCAGTTTTTGAGCAAGAGTCAATTTGTATTGTGCAACGATTAGAATAAAGTTGTGTTTTATCAATTCGTTCAGCGGAAGAAAGTGGGCATTAAGCGTAAAATTCACAGAAATGCTCGGGAGTAGATCACATATTTCTAGGCTTTTTGCTAAAATCTGGTACATTATGGCCGTTTTTTTAATCAGCAAATGTCACCAGAGAGCACCCGTTCTCAGCGTGGGGGCATTTCATCTATCTAAGTGAATCAATATCCATGGCTACTCCACAGATTGATAAATTAAGAAATATCGCGATTATCGCGCACGTTGACCACGGTAAAACAACGTTGGTTGACAAGCTGCTACAACAATCAGGCACGCTAGAGTCTCGCGGTGAAGCTGAAGAGCGAGTCATGGACTCGAACGACATCGAGAAAGAGCGCGGTATTACAATCCTTGCTAAAAACACAGCAATTAACTGGAACGATTACCGTATCAACATCGTAGATACTCCGGGACACGCGGACTTCGGTGGTGAAGTAGAACGTATCATGTCGATGGTAGACTCTGTACTACTTATCGTTGACGCGGTTGACGGCCCAATGCCACAAACGCGCTTCGTAACGCAAAAAGCATTTGCGCACGGTCTTAAGCCAATCGTTGTAATCAACAAGATTGACCGCCCAGGCGCTCGTCCTGATTGGGTTATGGACCAAGTGTTCGACCTATTCGACAACCTAGGTGCAACTGATGACCAACTAGACTTTAAAGTGGTTTACGCATCAGCACTTAACGGTTGGGCTTCTCTAGAAGAAGGCGAAACTGGCGAGAACATGGAACCACTATTCCAAACTATCGTTGACGTTGTTGACGCACCAAATGTTGACCTTGATGGTCCACTACAGATGCAAGTTTCTCAGCTAGACTACAGCTCTTACGTTGGTGTTATCGGTGTTGCTCGTGTAACTCGTGGTAGCGTTAAAGCAAACCAACAAGTAACCATCATTGGTGCTGACGGTAAAACTCGTAACGGTAAAGTTGGCACAGTAATGGGCTACCTAGGCCTAGAGCGTCACGAAGTTGAGCAAGCTAACGCAGGTGATATCATTGCGATCACTGGTCTTGGCGAGCTAAAAATCTCTGACACTATCTGTGCACAAAACGCAGTAGAAGCACTACCTGCACTGTCTGTTGATGAACCAACAGTAACGATGACGTTCCAAGTAAACACGTCTCCATTCGCTGGTAAAGAAGGTAAATTCGTAACTTCACGTAACATCCTTGAGCGTCTAGAGAAAGAACTGGTACACAACGTTGCACTACGCGTTGAGCAAACAGACGATCCAGACAAATTCCGCGTTTCAGGCCGTGGTGAACTTCATCTATCTATCCTGATCGAAAACATGCGTCGTGAAGGCTTCGAGCTTGCAGTATCTCGTCCAGAAGTAATCATCAAAGAAGAAGATGGTCAGCTAATGGAACCGTTCGAAACCGTAACTATCGACGTTATGGAAGAGCACCAAGGCGGTATCATGGAGAACATCGGCCTACGTAAAGGTGAGCTAAAAGATATGGCTCCAGACGGAAAAGGCCGTGTACGTATGGACTTCATCATGCCATCTCGTGGTCTGATCGGTTTCCAAACGGAATTCATGACACTAACTTCTGGTTCTGGTCTTCTTTACCATACGTTCGATCATTACGGCCCTCACAAAGGCGGTAACATCGGTCAACGTGTTAACGGTGTACTTATCGCGAACGCAGCTGGTAAAGCACTAACGAACGCACTGTTCAACCTTCAAGAGCGTGGTCGTCTATTCATCGGTCACGGTGTAGAAGTTTACGAAGGCATGGTTATCGGTATTCACAGCCGCGACAATGACCTAACAGTAAACGCACTGAAAGGTAAGCAGCTAACCAACGTTCGTGCATCTGGTACAGATGACGCACAGGTACTTACTCCGCCAATCGTTATGACTCTAGAACAAGCTCTAGAATTCATCGATGACGACGAACTAGTAGAAGTAACTCCTGAAAGCATCCGTATCCGTAAGAAATTCCTAACGGAAAGCGACCGTAAGCGTGCTTCACGTTCAGCAAAATAATTTGCTGTAGCGGATTAGCTTAAATACAAGCCCCCGAGTTAAGCTCGGGGCTTGTTGTTTTTAGGGAGATAACATGAAGCCGATTGTGATTACCGGTGGTCCCGGAGCGGGCAAAACAACGTTACTCAACGCATTAGGTAAACAAGGCTACGCCACGTTTGCTGAAGGCTCACGCTCGTTGATAGAGCAGCAAAGTGCATTGGACAATGGCATTTTGCCGTGGACCAATCTGCCTGAGTTTGCCAAATTGTGTCTGAATCTAATGAGTGAGCAAAAGCGTGAGGCGTTGAATACTAACGTGGCTTTTGTAGATCGCGCGATTCCAGATATTGTTGCTTATCTACAAGTCGGTGGTTGTCACGTTGACCAAGCTTTCTTAACTGAAAGTGCTGGGTACCATAGTCAGGTGCTTACTTGTCGACCTGAAGCGTCCATTTACGTACAAGATGAAGTGCGTCCGCACAGCTTTGAAGAAGCGCTGAAAATCCATCAAACCCTAATCAATACTTATGTTGAGCTCGGATATCAAGTGGTGGAAGTGCCATGGGGCTGTGTTGAAGATCGCGTGGGTTTTGTTCGAAGAGTAATAGGCTTAGTCGGCGAGGTAGCAGACTAAAACCTCCTCGCGAGGAGGAGGCCTGAATGATTTACTTTTGATTAAGCTTTTGCAGGAACTTATCCGATTCAGCGATCGCTTCGTTCATTTGTTTGATGGCAAATTGAATGTCTTTCTCTAAGCTAGAGAACTCGCCTTGCAAAGAACCAATCGCACTCGCGTTGAGGTTATGTTTTAGATACAGCGTATTATCACGCAGTGTGTTCAGCACTGGCGTCATCTTTTTCTCTGCACGCTTCATTGCGCTGAGCATGGTTTTGTAAGAGGCTTTGGTTTCACGCAGTTTTTGTTCGCTTGAGCGGCGCAGTTTCGCACTGGTGTACAAGTCTAACTCGCCTTGCCATTCTTCAAACAGGGCATCAGAGACATCTTCGATTGCAGCAATACGGTCACGCACATCTTGAGCGGCTTTTTCGCTGTCTTCGTATTTGTCATTGATGTTGTTGTAGACGCTTTCTAGCTCACCACCATCAAAGTTGGTCAGTGCCGAAAGGGCTTCTAGCGCACTGGTAAATTCTTCTTGTGCATCTTGTTGAGACTCTTTGGCGTCTTCCACGCGGTCAACCATAATGTCGCGTTTGTGGTATCCCACTTGCTCCATTGCTGAATAATATGCGGATTGACATCCTGTCAAAGTGAAAATTGATAGTACAATTGCTAATAAATAAGGCATTCTTATGTCCTCGACGCTAATTTATGGGATGAACTATGAACCAGTTATCAGAGAGTTACAAGGCGAGATTGAGCAATCTACTGCCAAGTTGCGTCGCGTTTTTTAAGTATCTTCTTAAGCGTTTGACGCATGATCGCGTTAATGTAAATGCTGGCTACCTTGCCTATATTACCTTGCTATCCATCGTGCCAATGTTAACGGTACTGTTATCAATATTGTCGAAGTTCCCTGTTTTCGCGAACGTTGGCGAAGTGTTGCAAGGCTACATCATCGAAAACTTTGTACCGGCATCTGGTGAGGCGGTGCACACTGCACTGCAAGAGTTTGTGGCGAACACTGGCAAAATGAGTGCCGTCGGTGGTGGCTTCTTGTTTATTGCTGCGCTGATGCTGATCTCCAACATCGATAAAAATCTAAACTACATCTGGCGAGTCAAAGACAAGCGCCGTTTGGTGTTCTCATTTTCGATGTATTGGATGGTATTAACGCTGGGACCGATTTTAGTCGGTGCGAGTATTGCAGCAACGTCTTATGTCACGTCGTTACAAATCTTAGAAAATGAAACGCTGTCTGGCGCCTTCAATTTGTTCTTACGCTGGTTGCCGCTCTTGCTGTCATTTTTTGCATTTTTAGGTTTGTACATTCTGGTGCCAAACAAAAAAGTGCATTTAGCGCATGGTGCTGTAGGCGCCGCCGTTGCGGCGATACTGTTTGAATTAAGTAAGAAAGGCTTTGCCCTCTATATCACTCAGTTCCCGTCTTACCAGCTGATTTATGGCGCTTTAGCCGCAATTCCTATCTTGTTTGTCTGGGTTTACTTGTGCTGGATGATCGTCTTGCTGGGGGCAGAAGTCACCGCAGCATTGGGTGAGCAAGAGCACTGGAGTGAAGATCTAGACATGATACACTCGTCGGCTGAATCTCAGTTAGCAAATGAAGGAAGCGAGAGTAGTGATAGCGCTAATTCAACGAGTCAGTGAAGCGGCCGTTCGTGTAGACGGTGAAGTGGTTGGGGAAATCGATACAGGTCTTCTTGTCCTACTTGGTGTTGAGAAGGACGACGATGAAGCCAAAGCAAAACGTTTGATGGAACGTGTGACCACCTACCGAGTCTTTGAAGACGATGAAGGAAAAATGAACCTCAACGTCAAACAAGTGAACGGTAAGGTTTTGGTGGTGTCTCAATTTACGTTACCGGCAGATACCAAGAAAGGCACACGTGCAGGCTTTTCTCGTGGTGCTCATCCAGCCGACGCTGAACGTCTGTATGACTACTTTTCTGACTTGTGTGAGCAGGAATTGCCAACCGAGCGTGGTCGCTTCGCGGCCGATATGAAAGTGTCATTAATTAATGACGGCCCAGTGACTTTTTGGCTACAGGTCTAATCTGGCGTGGATACACCCATGGTCTAAGCTATATACCCAAGTGATTTGATTTTACTTGGGTATTTTCTCCCCAAGATTCTTACTGATTTGCACTTTCAAAGGATTGATATGTTCAAACTCATAACTCCAACAACCGAAAATCAGCTTAACAAGTACTATCAATTTCGTTGGCAAATGCTTCGAGAGCCATGGCGCATGCCAGTAGGCTCTGAACGGGATGAATATGATGTGGTGAGCCATCACCGCATGATTGTGGATAGCCGTGGCCGTCCAATGGCGATCGGACGTTTGTACATTACTCCGGATAACGATGGCCAAATCCGCTATATGGCGGTGAAAGGCAATCGTCGCAGCAAAGGCATGGGCTCACTGGTGTTGGTCGCGTTGGAATCGCTTGCGCGCCAAGAAGGTGCGAAACGTTTGGTATGTAATGCTCGTGAAGACGCGATTGCGTTTTATGAAAAAAACGGTTTTGAACGTCGTGGAGAGTTGACCGATGAACGCGGTCCGGTCCGTCACCAACAAATGGTGAAGCCGCTTGATCCGATGGCGAATGTGTTACGTCGCCCAGAATGGTGTACGGAATTGCAGCAGCGCTGGGAAGCGCAGATCCCAATTGCGGACAAAATGGGCATCAAAATCAACCAATACACCGGTTATCAGTTCGAATGCAGTGCCCAGCTCAATCCGAATTTGAACCCGCACAATACGATGTTTGCTGGTTCGGCATTTACGTTGGCAACGCTGACGGGATGGGGAATGACGTGGTTACTGCTCAAAGAGCGCGGTTTGCATGGCGATATTGTTCTGGCAGACAGCTCGATTCGTTATCGTCATCCGGTGGAGCAAAATCCGGTGGCGAGTACCTCGCTTGATGGTATCAGTGGTGATTTGGACCGCTTGGCGTCAGGGCGCAAGGCGCGCATTGTCATCCATGTGGTGATTTACAGCGGCGATACGCCTGCGGTTGATTTCGTTGGCACGTACATGCTGTTGCCCAACTATTCGCAGCTACTCAGTTGCTAGTTCTTCTTCGGCTACGACCTCGTTCGTAGCCGGCTCTAACTCTTCTGTTATCTCCTCAACCAGCTCTTCTTCCGGTTGCTCTAGATTCGCCTCTGCAATGCCATGAAAGCTCGGTTCCTCCGGCTGAGCATCGTTCGTTGGTACGTTCGGCGTTAAGTGGTCTGGCTGTTGTGGTGAGTCGCAGTCATTACGTGATATTTCACCATCGAGCAGATCGCCTATGATTATGCCGCAGTGATCCTTGAGCTGGAATGTCAAACCGCTGAGTGGGTTGTTGGCCATGTCAAACTCGCCGCCAATCTGACCGGATATGACATTGCCGGAGATGGTTACAGGCTTGAGTGATACAGCGCCCCGCTGCGCGTGCACTCGAATAGGGGAAAACGTGATGCTCTTAAGCGACTTATCGGCTTGTGAGCGTAGTGTCGTTTCTCGTAGGTTTGCTTCCACTTGCCCCGTTAAGCTGTACGCCAACATGTTGTTGTCACCAGATAGACCTTGCAGGTCGAGATTGAGGTCAGAAAATCCATCTACCGCGAATGCATCTGGCAGGTATGGGTGGAGCAGTTTGAGTGGAATGCCATCCGCACTCAGATTAAGCGCCCAAGGTTGGCTTGACGTACTTAGATCAAGTTGACCAAAGCCTTCAATGTAGCCTTGTTCTAGCGGGGCAAACAGACGAGAGAGTTGCCACAACCCTTGCTCACTTTGTGTCGAAATCGCAGCATGAGAAGACAGAACTTGGTCGTAGCTCGCATTTACGACACTCGCGTCGAGACTGCCATGCCATACGCCCCAAAAACGGTGTTGGCGCTTTAACTTTAGCGCTTTTCCTTCGACGTTTAAGCCAGAGAGTTGCCAGAATGGTTCGTGCGCTAATTGGATTATCTGACTACGTTCAATATCAAGTTCTTGGATATCCACTTCTTGTAACGCGCTGGTGGCAGCCTTCCACCAATCCTTGTTGTCATCAGACTGGATAGCCCATTTCAATCCTTGAACAGAAGCCGTGTCGAGTTGCCAGTGCGTCGGTTTGAATTGACCAGATACCTGTACGCGGCCTTGCTGCCAATCTAGGCTCAGTTCTTGGAGCTGGATATTCTCGGGCGTGAAAATGGCGTTCAAGCGTGGCTCTATTGCGGTTTGCTCTTGGAAACGAACACTGTCAGCTTGTAAAGACACTTTGGCAGTGGCATTCCATAGAGATGCAGGCAGTGAGGCATCTTCAACGGACAGTTCAAGGTTTTGCCAGTGCCATTCCCCCCATTCAATATCGGCGTTAAGCAAGTCGAGGCTATTAATGTGGTTAATGGTGAACGGCAATTCTTGCCACGGTTTAGAGAGTAAAGATTGTCGCTGTGCATTGGTGATTGCCAACTTATCAATCGTGACATTGACCAAAGACCAGCCTTGTGGATATTGCTCACCTTGCCCTGAGATTTGGCTATTGCGCCATTTAAAAGACGTGCCATAGAGGGTGCTGTTTTGGGCTTGATAATCCACATCAACCAGCACTTTTTGCATCGCCTCACCGTGCCAATACATTTGCTCTGCAGAGGCCTGAATGGCGCCGTAAGGCCATAATTGTTGAGCGTTTAGCCAAGTAGGATCTTGGATTTGGATACTCAATCCAGTTACGGAAAAGCGCGGACCCGCGTAATCAATATTTTTCAGCGCAATCTGGTGGAACTGGATCGACTCTAAGTTAGGCCGTGTCGGTATGCCTTTTTTTAGACTCACCCCATCGATTAGCAAGCTATCGATAATCCATTTCCCATCTCGTCGTATGTCAGGGTTCAGCCACACGTCGACTTGTTCAATATAAGGCAGTTGAGCGTCTTGGGAGCGAACGTTTTGCAGCGAAAGGTGGTAAGGGAAGTCGTAATGAACGCGCTCCGCTTGGATCGGTAAGCCAAGGTAGGGTGAAACCCATTGCCATGTAGAATTGGCGTATGAGGTGGTTAACAGCGCAATAATGGTCGCCGGAAAGGCAATCAATACCACCAGTAAGAGAATTAGAATTCGACGCGCTGTTTTCATCCCTGCCAGAACCTGTAAGTGAAGTGTCGGAAAACTGATGAGGTCAGTTATACAAATAACCCAGTTAGGCTTTAGCTTGTATCAATCTGGTGTGGGATTCAATAAAAAGCCCCTCAAAAGAGGGGCTTGAAGAGCATTTTTGTAACTAAGTCACTGTTGTCATCAAATCACAGGTCACTCAGTTTTGCTTCGGTATTAGTCCAGTTGAGGACCTGCCGCAACCAATGCTTTACCTTCCGCGTTGTCTGTGTACTTATCAAAGTTATTGATAAAGCGCTCAGCCAAGTCTTTCGCTTTGCTTTCCCATTGTAGTGGGTCAACGTACGTGTCACGAGGGTCAAGGATGCTTGGATCCACACCTGGTAGTGAAGTAGGTACTTCAAGGTTGAAGATTGGAATGTGCTTAGTTGGCGCATCTTCAATCGAGCCATCTAGGATCGCATCAATGATGCCGCGTGTATCTTGGATAGAGATACGTTTACCTGTGCCGTTCCAGCCGGTGTTCACTAGGTATGCTTCTGCACCTGCGGCTTCCATACGTTTTACCAGTACTTCCGCGTATTTAGTTGGGTGAAGCGTTAGGAACGCTGCGCCAAAACATGCAGAGAATGTTGGTGTTGGCTCAGTAATGCCTCGCTCTGTGCCAGCCAATTTTGCAGTAAAGCCAGATAGGAAGTGGTATTTGGTTTGCTCTGGAGTCAACTTAGACACTGGCGGTAGCACGCCAAATGCGTCTGCCGATAGGAAGATCACTTTGTTTGCGTGACCGCCTTTTGATACTGGCTTAACGATGTTTTCGATGTGGTAGATAGGGTAAGAAACACGTGTGTTTTCTGTCTTAGAACCGTCATCAAAATCGATAGAGCCGTCGCTACGAACCGTTACGTTTTCTAGCAGCGCATCGCGGCGGATCGCGTTGTAGATGTCTGGCTCCGCTTCTTTCGATAGCTTGATGGTTTTTGCGTAACAACCGCCTTCGAAGTTGAAGACACCATCGTCATCCCAGCCGTGCTCATCATCACCAATTAGAGCGCGTTTAGGGTCGGTAGAGAGTGTTGTTTTACCTGTACCAGATAGGCCGAAGAATACTGCTACGTCGCCGTCTTTGCCCATGTTGGCACTACAGTGCATCGATGCGATGTCTTTCAGAGGAAGGAAGTAGTTCATCATCGCGAACATACCTTTCTTCATCTCGCCGCCGTACCACGTACCACCGATCAGTTGTGTACGCTCAGTAAGGTTGAAGACCGTGAAGTTTTCAGAGTTCAGACCTTGCTCTTCCCATTTCGGGTTGGTGCATTTCGCGCCGTTCATTACTACGAAGTCAGGTTCAAATGCTGCAAGTTCTTCTTCGGTAGGACGAATGAACATGTTTTTTACGAAGTGTGCTTGCCATGCTACTTCTGTTATCACACGAATGCTCAAGCGAGTATCTGGGTTAGCACCACAGTAACCGTCAACGACAAATAGGCGTTTGCCAGACAACTGGTTAGTCACCAACTCTTTTAGGTCGTTCCAGACTTCCTGAGTGATTGGTTTGTTGTCATTTTTTACGGTGTCAGAAGTCCACCACATGTGTTCTTCTGTCGTCGCATCTTTAACGATGTATTTATCTTTTGGTGAGCGACCAGTAAAGATGCCTGTATCAACAGCAACCGCACCTAATTCAGTAACCACACCGCGTTCGTAACCAGTTAGGTCAGCGCGCGTTTCTTCCTCAAACAGCAATTCGTAGCTTGGGTTGCGAACAACCTCTTTAACGTTATGCAGTCCGTGTTTGGTTAGATCAAGTGTTGCAGCCTTTGTATGTTCCATAACGGTCATAGGTGCTCCTTATAAGGATTTTTGTAGGGATTTTGTAAGAATGTTTTAATTTTTATCTGCTCACCATGCTAGCAACGGGGCGGGGAGAAAACAGGGAGATAGTTCAAAAATTGCCCATGATTTCACTAAGGTTTTAGGTAACCCGTCACATATTGGTGCGAATAGTTTATCGTGCGCGCAAACCTTTGCGCTAGGGCAAAACGATTATTAATTACTTAAAATTAAGCAGTTGTTTTATTACGTGGAAAGCCAGGTGTTACGGGGGGTAGATCACAAAAAGGCCAGCATAGTGCTGGCCTTTTGTGGGTAAATTACGTGCTTGATAAGCTATAAAAATTAATGCAGCGTTTTATTGCCGCCTGAAGCTTGCGTATACAGTTCGGTAACTTCTGTTTCATCGAATGTATATGTTGTGCCACAGTAATCACAGTGTAAAGAAACCGATCCTACTTCAGCTAAAATGTCGTAAATTTCAGCTTTCTCAACGGTAATGATTGCCGCGCCGCTGCGCTCACGTGAACAGCCACAGTGGAACGCTACTGGTTGAGGTTCGTACACACGTACTTTGTCTTGGTTGTATAGACGGTATAGTAGATCGTTCGCTTCTAGGCCAAACAGTTCTTCGTCTTTTACGGTGTTAGTCAGTTGCTCTAGGTGCTCGAAGTCATCTGGAGAACCAGTGCCATCAGGAATAACCTGAATAAGCATACCCGCCGCGTGCGGTTTACCTTCGAATTCGCCAGTGCGGATCCAAAGACGCGTTTTTAGCTGCTCAGAGTTAGCGAAGTAACCTTCTAACACTTCCGTCAGGTTTTCACCTTCTAGACCAACCACACCTTGGTAGCGCTCGCCTTTTTTCGGCTCGATAGTGATAACTAGGTAACCTTTACCCATCATTTCGTGCAGGCTAGCGTCATCAGCGATGTCACCTTCCCAGCGCGCTACACCACGAACTTGTTGGTTGTGGTCGCCATTGATTACTGCAAGAGAAACAGGGCCGTCACCTTGAAGTTGGATTGTGATTGAGCCTTCGAATTTAAGAGTTGCAGTCAAAAGAGTCGTTGAAACGAGTAGCTCACCCAACAGTTTTTGTACTGCTGCCGGATATTCCTTGCTGGAGATAATACGTTGGTACGCTTCATCCAATTGTACCAACTCGCCACGCACTGAAAGATCTTCGAATAGGTAGCGGTTTAAAACATTATTTGCCATGGAGTGCTTTCCTCGTCGGTAATTCCGGCTTTTATTGGTGTTTGAACTTAATGATGTCTCGGCGCTGCTTTTTATCTGGGCGGCGTTCCGGACTAGGGTTGTGGGCGTTAAGTTTGCGTTGTGTCGCGTGTTCCTCACGTTTCGCTATACTTTCATTAGTTTCACGATACAGGGTCTGTGCGACAGGGGCGCCTCGTCGTTGATCAGAAATCTTTTCGATAATCACGGTTTTTTCTTCGTTGCCTTGACGAAGTCTGATCTCAGCGCCCAACTCAACGATTTTACTCGGCTTGCTTCGTTGGCCATTATAGTGGACTTTACCACCATCGACCATATTACGAGCGATAGAGCGGGTTTTATAAAATCTTGCGGCCCATAGCCATTTATCTAGCCTAACGGCTTCATTTAGGGAACTCATAGAACACTACGCTATCTAATCACTGCCCGAATGTGGCAATGAGTGCTGGATTATTCACCTACAGATGGAGTCAAGGCGTATTTTTTTCAAGGGAGTTGGCAAAAACTGCATAAGAAAAAGGTATGAAAAGGAAGTTGTGATATAGTTCACTGCTCTTTGTTGAGTAATAATTTTATTGCAAATTTAGCAATTTAGAGTCGATAGTTATATTTTTATAGCCCAATTGACTAACGTTAGAATAAAGGAATCAATTCAGTGAAGCGTTTAGAGCTAAGTGCAGGATTATCAAGCAGACCGCTACTGGCTCAGATCAAGTCCAACCACCACGCAATTCAAGCGAAGCTCAGTTTGCTACTTACTTGCCTATTTATTGCGATAACTGGGTGGATACTCGGTAAAGTGGTGTGGTTAGCAATCCCTCAAACGTCTGATGTGCCAAAATGGAGGCCGTCGGCGGGTAACGTTATTGCCAGCAATAAATCGAATACGATTGATTTCAATGCCCTTCAAAGCGCCAACTTATTTGGCAAATACACCGAACAAAAGCCTGTGGTCGTTGAGCAACCTGTTGTGAAAGACGCCCCAAAAACACGCCTGAATCTTACCCTTGTTGGCGCCGTTGCTAGCAGCAATCCTCAAACCAGCTTAGCGGTGATCGCTAACCGTGGTAAGCAAGCGACCTACGGAATTAGCGAAGAAATTGAAGGTACGCGTGCCACACTAAAAGCGGTGTTGGTCGATCGCGTGATCATCGATAACGAAGGCCGAGATGAAACTCTAATGCTGGAAGGCGTTGAGTATAAAAAATTGTCAGAATCGCCGCAGGCTACTCGAGTGCAAGCTGCTCAGAAAGAACCTGCGTCAGACGTGAGTGACAAACTAGAGCAAATCCGAGAGGAGATTGCGAAAGATCCACAGAGTGTCTTTAAATACATTACCATTTCTCCAGTGAAAAAAGACGACGCCATTATTGGCTACCGAGTTTCTCCGGGTCGTGATGCGGCGTTATTTAATGATGTGGGTCTAGAACCTGGTGATATTGCGGTGCAACTTAATGGGATCGATTTAAGTGATCCATCTTCTTCAGTACAACTGATGCAAGTGATGAGCGATCCGCAAGAACTGAATTTGACTGTTGAGCGAGATGGTCAGCAGTACGACATCTATATCCAATTGTAATACTTAGGCAACCAGCGTAAGTTCAGGGAGACATACGTGAAACATTGGTTTAGCAAAAGTGCTTGGTTACTGGCAGGGAGTCTACTCTGCGTTCCAGGCGCGATGGCAAATGAATTTAGTGCGAGTTTCAAAGGCACTGACATTCAAGAATTCATCAACATTGTTGGTCGTAACTTAGAAAAGACCATCATCGTTGACCCTTCGGTGCGCGGTAAAATCGACGTTCGCAGCTACGACGTGTTAAACGAAGAGCAATATTACAGCTTCTTCCTTAACGTGTTGGAAGTGTACGGCTATGCAGTCGTAGAAATGGACAACGGCGTACTCAAAGTCATCAAAGCAAAAGACTCTAAGACCTCTGCAATCCCTGTTATGGGTGATGGTAGCGCAAAAGGCGATAGCGTCATCACTCGCGTAGTTGCTGTGCGAAATGTCTCTGTTCGTGAATTGTCACCGCTATTGCGCCAGCTGATTGATAATGCCGGTGCGGGTAATGTGGTTCATTACGATCCAGCTAACATCATCCTGATCACCGGTCGTGCAGCGGTAGTAAACCGTCTAGCAGAAATCATCAAACGCGTTGACCAAGCTGGTGACAAAGAGATCGAGCTAGTAGAGCTTCGCAATGCCTCGGCTGCTGAAATGGTTCGTATCGTAGAAGCCCTGAACAAAACGACCAACCAAAAGAGTACGCCTGAGTTTCTTGAGCCAAAAATCGTCGCGGATGAGCGTACGAACTCGATTCTGATTTCTGGCGATCCGAAAGTACGTGCACGCCTGAAACGTTTGATTCGTCAACTTGACGTAGAAATGGCAACGAAAGGTAACAACCGAGTGGTTTACCTTAAGTATGCAAAAGCAGAAGACCTAGTTGATGTACTGAAAGGTGTCTCTGACAACCTGCAAGCCGAAAAACAAGCGGGTCAAAAAGGTGCATCCAGTGCACAACGCGGTGAAGTCGTGATTGCGGCTCATGAAGCAACCAACTCACTTGTTCTGACTGCGCCGCCAGATATCATGATGGCTTTGCAAGACGTAATTTCTCAATTAGATATTCGCCGTGCTCAGGTTCTGATTGAAGCCTTGATTGTTGAAATGGCCGAAGGTGATGGTATTAACCTAGGCGTTCAGTGGGGGTCACTAGAAACGGGTGCTGTGATCCAGTACGGCAACACAGGTGCGCCAATCGGCCAAGTCATGGTTGGTTTGGAAGAAGCGAAAGACGTTACCAAAACGGAAAGCTACTGGAATAGTGACACGAACAAGTGGGAAAACCGTCAGTACACTGAAGAAGGTGACTACTCAACACTTGCATCTGCTCTTGGCGGCGTAAATGGTGCCGCAATGAGCATCGTGATGGGTGACTGGACGGCGCTAATTAGTGCGGTTGCTTCGGATTCCAACTCAAACATCCTGTCTTCTCCAAGTATCACTGTGATGGATAACGGCGAAGCCTCATTCATCGTGGGTGAAGAAGTGCCTGTTATTACTGGCTCGACTGCTGGTTCAAACAACGACAACCCATTCCAAACCGTTGATCGTAAAGAAGTAGGTATCAAGCTCAAAGTTGTACCACAGATCAACGAAGGTGATTCTGTTCAGCTAAATATTGAACAAGAAGTCTCTAACGTATTGGGTGCCAATGGTGCCGTTGACGTTCGTTTCGCGAAGCGCCAACTTAACACATCCGTGATGATCCAAGATGGTCAGATGCTGGTGTTAGGTGGTTTGGTTGATGAACGTGCACTAGAAAGTGAATCGAAAGTGCCACTGCTTGGTGATATTCCAGTATTGGGTCACTTGTTCAAATCAACCAGCACGCAAACCGAAAAACGTAACTTGATGGTCTTCATTAAGCCGACCATCATCCGTGATGGTATGACTGCAGATGGTATCACTCAGCGCAAATACAACTTTATTCGTGCAGAGCAGCTTTACAAAGCTGACCAAGGCTTGAAATTGATGCCAGATGAGAAGATCCCTGTGATCCCAGCATTTGGCCAAGATCGTAAGCATCCTGCTGAAATTCAAGCGTTTATCGATCAAATGGAAAAGAACTAATGGTAGATATGTTAGACACTGCGCCAAGTATGCGTCGTCTGCCATTCAGTTTTGCCAATCGCTTTAAACTGGTTTTGGAGACTGAGCATCCAGAGCGTCCTCCAATTCTTTACTACGTGGAGCCGCTAAATCCTGCGGCTCTGGTTGAAGTACGTCGTGTGCTTAAGCGCAGCTTCGTGCCTCAAGCCATCGATAAAGAATCCTTCGATAAAAAGCTGACTGAAGCG
Source organism: Vibrio sp. zbq_1 (assembly GCF_043102935.1). Lineage (NCBI taxonomy): Bacteria > Pseudomonadati > Pseudomonadota > Gammaproteobacteria > Vibrionales > Vibrionaceae > Vibrio > Vibrio sp. zbq_1. The sequence goes on along the minus strand of NZ_JBICJH010000042.1, from coordinate 463,116 downwards.
TATCAACGTGATTCATCAGAAGCTCGTCAATTGATGGAAGATATCGGTGCCGACAGTGATGATTTCTTCTCGTTGGCAGAAGAGCTACCGCATGATGAGGACTTGTTAGAGTCGGAAGACGATGCGCCAATCATCAAATTGATTAATGCCATGTTGGGTGAAGCGATCAAAGAAGGTGCGTCCGATATCCATATCGAAACGTTTGAAAAGACGCTTTCTATCCGCTTCCGTGTCGACGGCGTTCTGCGTGAAGTCTTGACGCCGAGTCGTAAGCTTGCACCGTTATTGGTGTCGCGTGTGAAGGTTATGGCGAAGCTCGATATTGCTGAAAAGCGTGTGCCTCAAGATGGTCGTATCTCACTACGTATTGGTGGCCGAGCGGTCGACGTGCGTGTTTCTACCATGCCATCCTCTCACGGTGAACGAGTGGTAATGCGTCTGTTAGATAAAAACGCAACGCGCCTTGACCTGCACAGTTTGGGCATGACTCCTTCGGTACACGACAACTTCCGTCACCTCATTGGTCGCCCACACGGTATCATCTTGGTGACCGGCCCTACGGGTTCTGGTAAATCGACCACTTTGTACGCCGGCTTGCAAGAAATCAACAGCAACGAGCGCAACATTCTGACGGTGGAAGACCCAATCGAATTTGATATCGATGGCATTGGCCAGACTCAAGTTAACCCGAAAGTCGACATGACATTTGCGCGTGGTCTACGTGCGATCTTACGTCAGGACCCGGATGTGGTGATGGTTGGTGAGATCCGTGACTTAGAAACCGCGCAAATTGCGGTGCAAGCGTCTTTGACTGGTCACCTGGTCATGTCGACGCTGCATACCAACACCGCTGTTGGTGCGATCACGCGTCTGCGTGATATGGGTATTGAACCATTTTTGATCTCCTCTTCACTGCTTGGTGTGCTAGCGCAGCGTCTGGTTCGTACGCTCTGTTCTGACTGTAAAGAACCTTACGAAGCGGACAGCGAACAGAAAAAATTGTTTGGCATAGCAGAAAGTGAATCGCTCATTCTACATCGCGCGAAAGGCTGTGAAGCGTGTAACCAAAAAGGTTATCGCGGACGTACCGGCATTCATGAATTAGTGCTTGTCGATGAAACGGTTCAAGAGCTGATCCACCGCGAAGCAGGTGAGCAAGAAGTGGAAAAAGCCGTTCGTAATCATACGCCAAGTATTCGTAGTGATGGTCTAAGCAAAGTACGTCGTGGTATTACGTCACTTGAAGAAGTGATGCGAGTGACGAAGGAAGCGTAATGGCAGCATTTGAATACAAAGCGCTGGATGCAAAAGGCAAACAAAAAAAAGGCACGATTGAAGGGGATAACGCTCGTCAAGTGCGCCAACGACTGAAAGAACAAGGAATGATCCCTGTTGAGGTCGTGGAAGCCAAAGCAAAGGCGGCTAAGTCTTCAGGCTCAGTGGGCTTCAAACGTGGTATCAAAACGGCTGAACTGGCTCTGATCACGCGTCAATTATCCACACTTGTTCAATCAGGTATGCCTCTTGAAGAGTGTCTTCGAGCAGTTTCTGAACAAGCAGAAAAGCCACGAATTCGCACCATGATCGCTGCAGTTCGCTCCAAAGTCACCGAAGGTTACCCATTGGCAGATAGCCTAGGTGATTATCCACACGTCTTTGACGAACTGTTTCGCTCTATGGTCGCCGCGGGTGAAAAATCTGGACACCTTGATACGGTTTTAGAGCGCTTGGCGGAGTACGTCGAAAACCGTCAGAAAATGCGTTCTAAGCTGTTGCAAGCGATGATCTACCCTGTCGTATTAGTGGTGTTTGCGGTGGCGATTGTCTCGTTCTTGTTGGCGACCGTGGTACCCAAAATCATCGAGCCGATCATTCAAATGGGGCAAGAGTTGCCACAGTCAACGCAATTTTTGCTGGCGGCTAGTGAGTTCGTCCAAGAGTGGGGGCTGATTATCTTTGCCGTGCTAGTAGTTTGTTTTTATGGCTTAAAACTGGCATTGCAAAAACCAGATTTTCGCTTGTCTTGGGACAGAAAAATCATCAGCTTGCCGCTCGTCGGTAAGATTTCTAAAGGTCTCAATACTGCTCGTTTCGCTCGTACCTTGTCGATTTGTACTTCAAGTGCGATCCCAATTCTTGAAGGGATGCGAGTGGCGGTTGATGTGATGTCGAACCGTTACGTAAAGCAGCAAGTGTTGATTGCTGCAGACAACGTCCGTGAAGGGGCAAGCTTGCGTAAAGCTCTGGATCAAACCCGTCTATTCCCACCGATGATGCTGCATATGATCGCTAGTGGTGAGCAGAGTGGTGAGTTAGAAAGCATGCTGACGCGTGCGGCGGACAACCAAGACCAAAACTTTGAATCTACGGTCAATATTGCGTTGGGAGTGTTCACTCCTGCCTTGATCGCATTAATGGCTGGATTGGTGTTATTCATTGTCATGGCGACCTTGATGCCGATGCTAGAAATGAATAACTTGATGAGCGGATAATATTCGAATTAAGGCGTGTCTAAATTAAGACGTGGCTTGAATCTAACTTTCGGAGAAAAAAATGAAATTTAAGCGTAGTAAGCAACACGGTTTCACACTGTTAGAAGTGATGGTAGTTGTTGTTATCTTGGGTATTTTGGCAAGTTTTGTTGTTCCAAACTTGCTAGGCAACAAAGAAAAGGCAGACCAACAAAAAGCGATCACTGACATTGTGGCGTTAGAGAACGCGTTGGATATGTACAAGCTAGACAACAGCGTGTACCCAACGACAGACCAAGGTCTAGACGCATTGGTTACTAAGCCTTCTAACCCAGAACCGCGCAACTACCGTGATGGTGGTTACATCAAGCGTCTTCCAAATGACCCTTGGGGTAATGCATACCAATACCTAAGCCCTGGTGACAACGGCACGATTGATATCTTCACTTTAGGTGCGGATGGTCAAGAGGGCGGTGAAGGTCCAGCAGCGGATATTGGCAACTGGAACATGCAAGACTTCCAATAAAATGAGCGCAAGCCAGCACTAATGAAACAAATGCGAAAACATAACGGTTTTACATTAATAGAAATCCTATTGGTGCTGGTTTTGCTATCTCTTACCGCGGTGGCGGTGATCACTACGTTGCCTACCAGTCAAAAAGACCTCTCTAAACAATACGCGCAAAGTTTCTTTCAGCGTTTGCAGTTGCTTAACGAAGAAGCCGTACTCAGCGGTAAAGATTTTGGTGTGCGTGTCGACGATACGAAAAAGACCTACACCCTGCTTAGCTTGACCGCTGAAGGCTGGAAGCCGCTAGAAATGAAGCAAATTCCAAGCAAAACCAAATTAGAAGATGACATTGCATTGCAATTGGATCTAGGTGGCGGTGCTTGGGATAAAGACGATCGTTTGTTCGAGCCGGGTTCACTGTTTGAAGACATGTTTGCCGACGAAACTGAAGAAAAGAAAGTGAAACCACCGCAAGTCTTCATTTTCTCGAGCGCAGAAGTCACGCAGTTTACCTTGTCTTTTTTTCCACAAAAAGGCGATGCGTTTAACGATGGTTGGCGAGTGATCGGAAAAGAGAGTGGGCAAATTCTGTTGGTAGCGCCAGGTGAAGAAGTGGAAGAGGATGCGAATGCGCAATTTTAAGCAAACTCAACCAAACTTAAACCGTCGCCGAGTGCGAGGGATGACGTTGCTTGAAGTGTTGGTTGCACTGGCTATTTTTGCCACCGCGGCGATCAGTGTGATTCGCTCTGTGAGTCAACACATCAACACAGTCAGCTACTTAGAAGAAAAGATGTTTGCAGCAATGGTTGTGGATAACCAAATGGCGAATGTGATGCTAGATACTGGCGCGCTGAAAGCCAAGAATGGTACCGAAGAGCTAGCAGGGCGTACATGGTATTGGAAAGTCACGCCTGTAGCCACCACGCAGCCATTGCTGAAAGCATTTGATGTAAGTGTCGCGACCGCGAAAAACGCGAGTCCAGTTGTTACGGTGAGAAGCTATGTGGCGCAGTAATCCCAATCGCGCAAATAAGCGCCGTACAGCAAAAGGTTTTACACTCATTGAAGTGCTGGTGTCGATAGCGATCTTTGCCAGTTTGAGCGTGGCGGCATACCAAGTGGTGTCGCAAGTTCAGCGCAGTAACGAGTTGTCGCAAGAGCGAACTCAGCGTTTGAATGAACTGCAACGCGCCATGGTGATGATGGATAACGACTTCCGCCAAATGGCATTGCGTCAAACGCGTACCAACGGCGAAGACCCTGCCGGGCAACTGATCTTTTGGTCGGATTATTTACTCGATTCCGACGCGAAAGGCCTGATGTTTGCTCGTGTGGGTTGGCATAACCCGCAGCAACAGTTCCCGCGTGGTGAAGTGACTAAAGTGGGTTATCGCGTTAAAGAAGACACCCTGCAGCGTGTTTGGTGGCGTTATCCAGATACCCCAGTTGGGCAGGAAGGCATTGTCACTCCGTTGCTGACGCAGGTGGAATCTTTCGACATGCGTTTTTATGACGGTAAACAGTGGAAGAAAGAGTGGGACAGCAATAAAGAGTTGCCGAAAGCTGTCTCAGTTGTCTTGAAGTTGAAGGATTACGGTGAAATAGCGCGCACGTATCTAACGCCAGATGGCAAGCTTGCGGAAAGTGAAAGAAACAAAGCATCGGAGGGCAACAACAATGGCTAATCGTCAGCGTGGTGTTGCTTTGATTATTGTACTGATGCTGTTGGCGATTATGGCGACCATTGCTGCCACCATGTCTGAACGTCTGTTTTTGCAGTTTCAGCGCGGTTCAAACCAAATCCATTACCAGCAAGCATATTGGTACAGTGTTGGTGTTGAAGCCTTGGCTGAAGTGGGTATCGAGCAGAGCTACAAAGACAGCGATACCATCAACCTCAGCCAACCTTGGGCGATTAAAGAACAAGTGTACCCATTGGACTATGGTCAAGCTGCAGGACGTATTTGGGATAAGCAAGCGTGTTTTAACCTCAATGTGTTAAGTCGAGTGCAGCCGACCGGACAACAAACCACTCGACCATATTTGGTTCAAGTGCTGCAGCGTTTGTTGGAAGAGTCAGATGTAGAGCCGTATCAAGCGGAAGTGATTGCCGATTCCACTTGGGAATACATTGATTCAGACAGCACAGTACGTTCAACCACCGGCGTGGAAGACAGCACCTACGAATCGATGAAACCTTCGTATTTAGCGGCTAATGGTTGGATGGCAGACAAAACTGAATTGCGCGCGGTATATCAAGTGAGTGGTGAAATTTATCAAAAGATTGAGCCCTTGGTATGTGCGATCCCAAGTGATGATTGGCGTTTAAACGTCAACACGGTAGAGGTGGAACAAGCGCCGATTTTAGTCGCTATGTTTTCACCGAACTTGAGCAGCAGCGACGCGGTTCAATTGATAGAAAAGCGTCCCTTCGATGGTTGGGACAGCGTAGACGAATTTCTAGCGGAGTCAGAATTAACTGGCTTGAGCGATGATGTAAAGAAAAACGCCAAAGGCTATTTAGGAGTGGATAGCTCCTTCTTCGAATTGGATGCACAAGTGTTGGTGGATGATTCACGAGTACGTATCCGAAGCCTTTTGCAAAGTACAAATAGAGAAACGGTGACGGTCGTTCGCCGTCGTTTTGGAGGGATCAGTGAGCGAGTTTCTGACCGTTCGGCTGAGTAGCGAACAACAAAGTACCATTCCTTGGGTGGTGTGGTCGACAGAACAACAGGAAGTGATTGCCAGCGGTGAACTTGCCGGATGGGAACACTTGGATGAGTTGGTATCGTATGCCGGCCAGCGCCAAGTCATCGCTTTACTAGCGAGTAATGATGTGGTGTTAACTCAGGTGGACATTCCGCCTGGTGCTACACGTCAGTTCGACAACATGTTGCCTTATTTGATTGAAGATGAAGTCGCGCAAGATGTGGATAGCTTGCACTTCACCGTATTGGGTAAGCAAGCGGATAAAGCACAAGTGTGTGCGGTCGAGCGCGCATGGGTACAAACCGTGCTACAGCGTTTTGCTAGCCAAGGGTTGACCATCAAACGCATCTTGCCAGATGTATTGGCATTGCCTGTCAGTGATGACAACAGCAGTGCGGCACTGATTGGTGAGCAATGGCTAATTCGTCACTCAGAGACGGAAGGCGCGGTGGTGGATTCGGCGTGGCTGGATCTTTACCTCTCTTCTTACCTGCAAAACCATGAAGGTTGGCAACTCGATTGCTACAGTTCCGTGCCAGAATCGACTGTTGAGAGTGTATGGGTTCCTAAGCCAGAAGAAATGACGATGGCGTTGCTCGCAAAAGGCGTCGCGAGTAGTAAAACGAACCTGTTAACTGGCGAGTTTAAGCCGAAGTCTTCTTGGGGTAAGTACTGGAAAGTTTGGCAAAAGGCGGCTATCGCTGCGGGCGTTTTGTTAGTGGTGGTCGTGGCTCAGCAACTTCTCGTCGTCCACAAGTACGAGGCGCAAGCACAAGCCTATCGTGAAGAAAGCGAACGTATTTTCCGTCAGGTTTTCCCAAACAAGAATCGAATTCCGACCGTAAGTTATTTAAAGCGTCAAATGACAGATGAAGAGCGCCGTTTATCTGGTGGCTCAACAGATGTTGCGATGTTGTCTTGGCTTGCTGCCTTGCCAGCAACGCTTGGTCAGGTGAAAGATCTAGAAATCACCAGCTTTAAGTATGACGGCCAACGTGGTGAAGTGCGCATTCACGCACGTAGCTCAGACTTCCAGCCTTTTGAGCAGGCACGTGTGAAGTTGGCTGAGAAGTTTAATGTTGAGCAAGGTCAGCTTAATCGCAGCGATAACGTTGTGATGGGTAGCTTTGTGTTGAAGCGTCAGTGAGGTGATGATGAAGAATTTAATTTCTCAAGCGCAAGCTTGGTGGAGTGGCATCTCTCAGCGTGAACAACGACTTGTGCTGGGCTGTGGTGCATTCGCCATCCTTGGCATTCTTTACTGGGGGCTGCTGCAGCCGATGAGCCAACGTGCAGAGTTGGCGCAATCTCGTATCCAAAGTGAAAAGCAATTGCTTACATGGGTACAAGACAAAGCTGATGACATTACCGCATTGAGAAAAAGCGGGGGTGTCAGTTTTTCCAATCAGCCACTTAACCAACTTGTCTCTTCATCAGCGCGCCGTTTTAAGGTGGAACTGATTCGTGTGCAACCACGCAACGACAGTGTGCAAGTGTGGATTAAACCGCTCGCATTCAACCAGTTGGTGGATTGGCTACGCTACTTGAAAGAGCAGCAAGGCATTGAAGTTGAATTTTTAGACATCGATCGTACAGACCAAGCGGGCATGATTGATGTGAACCGTCTGCAATTTAAGCGAGGTTAAGGTGAAGCGAGCAGTACTTTACGTTGTAATCTTTATCGTTTGTTTTTCTGTTAGCTTGATCATGGGGTTACCTGTTTCTTGGGTTCTCCAGCAAGCCCCCACTGTGAAAGGGCTCGACATACAAGGTGCTCACGGTTCCGTTTGGCAAGGTCAGGCTTCTAGCGTGCGTTGGCAGCGTCAAAACCTAGGGCAAGTGAATTGGGATTTCCAATGGTCTAGCTTGTTTACCGGCAAAGCCGAATTTTCGGTACGTTTTGGGCGCGGCAGCGATATGAACATTCGCGGTCGAGGTTTAGTTGGATACAGTCTCAGCGATGGCCCTTACGCGGAAAATTTGGTGGCGTCGATCCCGGCATCGAAAGCCGTCGAACAAGCGCGCCTGCCGGTGCCTGTTAGTGTTGATGGCCAGCTGGAGTTGAACATTCGTCATGCGACTTACGCAGCTCCGTGGTGTAAAACTGGTGAAGGCACATTGGTTTGGAGTGCCAGTGGCATTCAAAGTCCAGTGGGAAGCTTAGAGCTCGGCCCTATTATTGCTGATTTGAAATGCCAAGATAGCGTGCTAACTGCATCAGGAGAGCAAACCAGTAAGCAAGTTTCCTCGGCGTTTTCAGCGGAGCTGATGCCGAATCAACGCTATTCAACGAAAGCGTGGTTTAAACCTGGCGCAGATTTCCCATCAAGCATGGGGGAGCAGTTGAAATGGCTTGGACAGCCAAACGCACAAGGCCAATACGAGTTTGACTACAAAGGCAGATTCTAATTTTAAGCCAACGTAATACAGAAAAGAGCTGCCAATGTGCAGCTCTTTTTGCTTTTGGATCATAGTAGGCCAAACCATCTATTCGCTGTACGTAAATAAACGAGGGACAAAGTTGGTTGTTTAAGTGGTTGTATTTTAATTGGATTGTGTAGTTTTGTGCAGTTTGATTAGCTTTAGGTATATGGCAGGTCAAATACTGTTAAAGCTACTCATGCGGAAAAAGAAAAGGCCGTGAACGGAATTCACGGCCTAATGATATAAGTTGAGTTACGCAAGTATAAGTATTTAATCTTTGCGTTGCAGGATGTCATCCCAAGGCAAATCCGTATCGCCCAGAACGATAAAGTTCGGGTTCTCTAGCGTTTCCCGTTCGTTGTAAGACAAAGGTTCGAGGTGAGTGCTGAGAATGCGTCCGCCGGCTTCTTCCACGATGCATTGCGTTGCTGCTGTATCCCACTCGCCAGTAGGGCCCAAACGTAAATAGCAATCGACCGCTCCTTCCGCCACCAAACACGCTTTTAGTGCTGCAGAACCGAGAGGAATTAAGTCGTAGTTCCAAGCGCTGCTCATGCGGCTGGTGATACGATTAATGTCTTGGCGACGGCTGATAGCAATGGCAATGTTTTGTCCTGCTTGTTCATGTTTGTGCGTGTGGATTTTCACGCTTTCAGACATGTCTGGGATTTTCCACGCACCTTTGCCGCTGTATGCGTAATACGTGACGCCAGAAACAGGCCCATACACCACGCCCATCGCAGGCTTGTTGTTGTCAATTAATGCAATGATGGTCGCAAAGTCGCCACTGCGTGCGATGAATTCTTGTGTGCCATCTAATGGGTCGACCAACCAATAACGCTGCCATTGTGCGCGCTGCTCTAAGCTGATGTCGGCGGCTTCTTCAGACAACACGGGGATGTCTGGCGTCAGTTCACTTAAACGTTCAGTGATGAGTTTGTGCGCGGCAATATCGGCGCTTGTGACCGGTGTTTCATCACTTTTGGTATACGCTTCATATTGCTTTTTCTCGTAGATATCGAGAATCATTTGTCCCGCACTGCGGGCAATTTCGATAACTTGAGGAAGCAGGTGAGATAGATCTTTTGTCATTGGCATAGGTGATAGTCCTTACTCACAATATTTTCGGTTTACACCGTTATTGATTGTTGTTGTGAGTGGTGTTTGGTAAGTGTTTCAGTGCCAACATTAACGCCGTGATGCTTCGTGCTTCACAGAAGTCCAAATGCGTTAATAGCTCTTCGGCTTGTGCGAGTGGCCAGCGCACAATTTCTAACGGCTCTGGTTCGTCACCTTCTTGCTTTTCAGGGTATAGCGATTGACCTAGAAACAGCGTCATCTTGCTCGAAAAATAAGAAGGAGCAAGGATCACTTGTTTTAACGGGGTGAGTTCCTTACAACCAAAACCAATTTCTTCTTTTAGTTCGCGGTCAGCGGCCTGATGTGGCGTTTCACCGGGATCGATAAGACCTTTAGGAAAACCCAGTTCGTAACGCTCTGTACCAGCAGCGTATTCACGTACCAACAGTAAATCGCCCTGCTCGGTTATCGGTACAACCATTACGGCATCGCGACCACTTGGCTTCATGCGCTCATAAGTGCGATGCGCGCCATTGGAGAAGCGAAGGTCGAGGGCTTCCACAGCAAACAGTTTTGATCGTGCGACCGTCTGACAAGAGAGAATCTCTGGTGGGGTCCTTTTCGACATGGCGCTGACTCCTTGGTGTCGTTGGCTTTTGTAAGGTGCGTAAGATTCTTAATATATGAGAACTCTGCAAGAGTTGCTAGTTTGATTTCATCGCTTCGGCAGTGTTCGCTCGATAACCTTGAAAGAGGTCGTGTGTGACGAAGAATCTAACGTGTTTAATGGATTGTTCAGATACAAAAATGGGAGACCAAAGCCTCCCATTTTTACCGACGATAAGCTCTTAGTAGTAAGAGTGGTCACCACGGTCGTGTTCTGTTGCATCTCGAACTGCTGTTAGCTCACCAACGAACTGGTTTAGTAGCTCTTTCTCGATGCCTTCTTTTAGTGTTACGTCAACCATTGAACAACCATTACAGCCGCCACCGAATGCAACGATAGCTACGCCTGCTTCAGTAATCTCAACCAAGTTCACGTGACCGCCGTGGCCAGCAAGCTGTGGGTTAACTTGAGTTTGGATAACGTACTCAACACGCTCAACAAGTGGCGCATCGTCCGACACTTTACGCATTTTTGCGTTTGGTGCTTTCAATGTCAGTTGAGAACCCATTTTGTCGGTAACGAAGTCGATTTCAGCGTCTTCAAGGAAAGGTAGGCTTAGCTCATCCACGTAAGCTGAAAAACCTGCGTAAGGGATCTCAGTGTCGGTCGCTTCAACCGCTTCTGGTGGGCAGTAAGATACGCCACACTCAGCGTTTTGTGTACCTGGGTTCACAACGAAAATACGAATGTTAGTGCCTTCTGGCTGTTGGCCTAGAAGGTTAGCGAAATGCGTTTGCGCAGTTTCTGTAATAGTAATATTTGACACGACGAATACCTGAGTAATTTTGTAGGTTACTGCTGCTATTCTACTCCTGTTGACGTATGGGTCTAGTCTTTTTGATGCTAAGGCATGGTGAAGCGATCTAGACAGCACCAGGAGCAGGGGTTCTGCAGATGCAGTAAATATCGACGGTTTCTACGCCAACTTCAAGTAGTAAATGACATAATTGTCGAACCGTGCTTCCCGTCGTGACCACATCATCTACGATTGCGACGTGGTTATACTTTGGTGGCTGATTTAAGGTGAAAGCGCCTTTTAAATTCTGTTCTCGGCTGGATTTCTTGTACCCACGCTGCGACTGGACGTGTTTTACGCGGCGAAACACGTGATTATCAAACCTCACATTAAGGTGACCAGCCAAATGTCGCGCCAGTATGTCGCTCTGATTAAAGCCTCGATAAAAGTAGCGTTGCCAGTGCAATGGCACTGTGGTGATAAGCGGAGCGGGAGTTGAAATGCGCTGGGCAAGCAATTGCGTTAAAGCGTGAACATGCCATGTTTGTCCGTGATCTTTGAAGCGTTGTACTTCTCGAGACAGCGGAAAATCGTAGTCTCCCAAGGTAAATAGCCGTTGCCAAGGGGGAGGCTCGGAGAGGCACTCGCCGCAAATACTCTCTATATTCGCTTCCTCTGCTTTTAAGCTCAATCCACAGCGTTGGCAGCGTTTTACTGGCGTAAGATATTGATAACAGTGATCACACCAACGCAGCGCATTGGGTTGAGCGGTAGCCTGAATCGGGAAGTGACATAAACCGCATTGACTGCTGAGCACACGATGCATGATGTTTTGCCAGTGATGAGATAACATACCGCTTATTCAAGGTTAGATTTTGCACAGCCTAACGCTTGAGTGAAGCGATAAGGAATAAAATAAGTGGGAGAGATTGAGAGCATGAGCACGAATTTACACTGGCAGTCGTTCGGTCAGGGACCGGATTTGGTGTTGCTGCATGGCTGGGGGATGAATGGCGCAGTTTGGCAGCAAACGGTCGAATCTCTGCAGGCCGATTTTTGTGTCCATGTCGTCGATCTTCCTGGATACGGCTTTAGCGCTGAGCATCATGGTGAAGACCTCGCACAAATCGCTGCCATGGTACTAAAAGACGCGCCAGAGAAAGCAGTGTGGCTAGGTTGGTCGTTGGGTGGTTTGGTGGCCACGCACATTGCGCTCAATGCTCCTCAGCGAGTGAGTAAGCTGATCACCGTCGCCAGCTCACCAAAATTTGCCGCAGAAAAACCGTGGCGCGGCATTCAACCGAATGTACTGAGCGCGTTCACCTCTCAGTTACTAGAAGACTTTTCACTGACCATTGAGCGCTTTATGGCGCTGCAAGCCATGGGAAGTCCATCTGCACGTAAAGATGTTAAACAACTCAAACAAGCGGTGCTATCGCGTCCTCAGCCGAACCCAGAGTCATTATTGGTTGGTTTAAATATTTTGGCGGATGTTGACCTGCGTGATGCTTTGATTTCCTTGACTATGCCGATGCTACGCCTTTACGGTCGTTTGGATGGTTTGGTGCCGATTAAAGTGGCGACCGATCTCAGCCAGCAACTGCCTCACACGCAACAGTTTGTCTTTTCTCAATCTTCTCATGCACCGTTCATGACTGAACATGATGAATTTTGTGCGAAAGTTCGAGATTTCGCTCGGGATTAAAATCGCGCAGTGAAAAAGGCTAAAGTTGATTAAAATTTGGTCGATATAATTATCGGTAAGGTTTTATTCGTAAATAAGGCCAAGCCATATTGACGAGTTGGGCGACTCTGAGGAGGGTTCGCAATGATTGTGTCACCGACCAACGTAAGTGTGCCACTGATCGCCCCATCCGTTAATGTGCAGACGGAACAAGCTGCTCGTGACAACAGAGTCCGAGAACCTGTGACGCCGACGGTCGCATTGGCAAAAACCAATGCCGAGCGCAAAGTAAAAAGTGATGAAAAGCGACGACGTCAGTCCTCTTGGGATCCCTCTGAGCATCCCGATTATGAAGTGGACCATGAAGTTGATGCGCGTTATCACGAGGAGCCGGAAGACACGCTTGAAAGGCTTTTCGATTTACTGGCACTGAAATCGTACAGTGAAGATCAGGGAAAGGGCTATGCGATACGCTTTCGTTTACCGAAGCGCATTTTGGATGCTGCGATCAACCAAGGATTGATGGAAAAGCGCAGGAAGGTGATCAAATTTCATTATGGTCATTCGGTCGTGCCCCATACCCCGTCAGAAGTGATAGCAGTATTATGACGAATCAATATCCTATCCAATAAAAACGCTCCAATCAGCATGACTGACTGGAGCGTTTTCTTTTTTCTTCTGGATGCTTGAAGCCGTCGCCCAGCTGCAACCTTAATATCTCAAGTGCAGCCGTTAAAACCTAGACTACTTCTTTGCTTTGGCGAAAGCAGCCGCAAATGCGCCACCCATCGCGCTGTTCGATGAGGAATCATCACGGCGAGGTTGACGACGTTGTGGTTGGTCATTACGACGCGGCGCTGCTGATGAGCGTTGGCTGCGGTTGTCTTGACCCGGCTCGTCGTTTAAACGCATCGATAGACCGATACGCTTGCGTTGTATGTCCACTTCCATCACTTTCACTTTAACGATGTCACCTGCTTTCACCACTTCACGCGGATCAGAAACGAAACGATCCGTCAGGGCTGAGATGTGCACTAAACCATCTTGGTGAACACCAATATCGACGAAAGCACCAAAGTTGGCCACGTTCGATACGACGCCTTCGAGAATCATGCCCGGTTCTAGATCTGCAACCGAGTTAACGCCTTCAGCGAAGGTTGCGGTTTTGAACTCCGGACGAGGGTCTCGGCCTGGTTTGTCCAGCTCTTTGATGATATCGGTCACCGTTGGGACACCGAAGTGCTCATCGGTGTAATCCACCGCGTGCAGACCTTTAAGGAACGTCGAATCGCCAATCAGTGCTTTGATGTCTTTACGGTTCTTCTCGGCAATCGCTTTGACTACAGGGTAGGCTTCTGGGTGCACTGCAGAGGCATCCAGTGGGTTTTTACCATCCATAATACGAAGGAAACCCGCACACTGCTCGAACGCCTTAGGACCTAAACGAGGCACTTTCTTCAAAGTTGTACGTGCTTCGAAACGACCGTTTTCATCACGGAAGTCGACAATGTTCTGTGCGATGGTGCTCGACAAGCCTGCAACGCGCGTCAGTAGCGCTGCAGAGGCAGTGTTCACATCAACACCCACCGCGTTTACACAGTCTTCGACAATCGCATCAAGACGTTTTGCCAGCATAGATTGGCTAACATCGTGCTGATATTGGCCCACACCGATCGATTTAGGATCGATTTTAACGAGCTCCGCTAGCGGGTCTTGCAGACGACGAGCAATCGACACCGCACCACGCAGAGATACGTCCATATTTGGGAACTCTTTCGCTGCAAGCTCAGATGCTGAGTAAACCGATGCCCCCGCTTCACTTACGATGATCTTCTGAACTTTCAGGTTGCCGCGTTTGATCACGTCTGCGACAAAGCTGTCGGTTTCACGCGAAGCCGTGCCGTTACCTATCGCAATCAAATCCACGTTGTATTTGCGCACCAACTGATCAACGATTTGCGCTGATTTGTCGTATTGCTTTTGTGGTGGGTGAGGGTAGATGGTTTCTGTTGCAAGCACTTTACCAGTAGGGTCGACAATAGCGATTTTAGAGCCTGTACGCAGACCCGGATCGAGACCCAGCGTCGCACGAGGGCCTGCCGGTGCTGCCATCAACAAATCTTTTAGGTTGGTGGCAAACACTTCAATCGCTTCGATTTCAGCGCGTTCTTTCATTGCGCCCATCAGCTCGGTTTCCATGTGCATCGATACTTTGATGCGCCATGCCCAACTGATCACTTGTTTACGCCATGCGTCCGCCGGTGCGCTGCTTAGCGTCACGCCATAATGGTCGGCAATGATGGTTTCACAGTACGATTGGCGTGCACCTTCTTCTTGTTCTGGGTCGGCGTTCATCGCCAACGTCAAAAAGCCTTCATTACGGCCTCGTAACATCGCCAGTGCACGGTGTGATGGCACTTTGCTCAGTGGCTCGTTATGGTTGAAGTAATCTTTAAACTTCTCGCCTTCTTGCTCTTTTCCTTCAACGACACGAGAAACCAGTTCCGCGTTGCGGTTTAGATGAGCACGAATTTTTTCAAGCAGGTTCGCATCCTCAGCAATGCGCTCCATGATGATTGCGCGAGCGCCATCCAGTGCCGCTTTGGTATCCGCGATGCCTTTGTCCGCATCAAGATATTTCGTCGCTTCGATTTCTGGTTCTGTTTGTGGCTGGTTCCAAAGTGTATCAGCGAGAGGTTCTAAGCCAGCCTCAATCGCGATTTGACCTTTGGTGCGGCGCTTTGGTTTGTATGGCAGGTAAAGGTCTTCCAGGCGAGTCTTGCTGTCGGCTTGCGTGATCTCTCGTTCTAGTTCTGGCGTCAGTTTGCCTTGTTCTTGGATCGACTTCAGAATGGTTTGACGGCGATCGTCGAGCTCGCGAAGGTATGACAGACGGCTGTCCAGAGTACGCAGTTGGGTATCATCAAGGCCACCTGTCACCTCTTTACGGTAACGTGCAATAAATGGGACCGTGTTACCATCATCAATCAGGGTGACAGCGGCGTTGACTTGCTCTGGGCGAACATTCAGTTCTTGAGCAATCATGCGACAGATAGCTTGGCTCATCCGTGTATTCTCTTTTAATTCGGTTTGGATATTGGTTGTGTATAGAACATTGGGGTCATTCATAGAATTTGCAATGTTTTAAATTAGCTTCGCAAAAATTTACCGGGCGCTGGTGGACATCGGTCAGATTTATGTCAAAACTGTAATTAAATTGAGAACTTATAAGTTCTGTTGGCGACTAATTTTATATACCTTGGCTCACACGGATAATCATGATGAAAAAAATGTCTTTGGCTCTGGCACTCTCTAGTGCTCTCCTGATAGCCCCGTTTGGTTGGGCGCAATCCATCTCTGCAACCACGCAAGATCCCATCTATCAACTTGATGATAAGTTAGTTTTAGGGCGGGTCGAAAGTGTGTATTACAGCGAAATTCCTGAGCTAAGTGACGTCCCTTTCATCGGTAAAATTGATACCGGCGCTGACACCACCTCCATGCATGCAGAAAATATCCACGTAAGCAGCAGCAATCCCAAATACAAGAATCTTAAAGATGACAAACTGCTGTGGGCAATTGTCGACGATTTAGGTGGCACGCAAGCCAAATGGGAAGCCAACAGTTTTGAACCTTATCAAGTCACCGTCAGTTTCACGATTCAGCATCCTTATACTGGCAAAGAGATCACGGTAACCGACGATCTTGAGCGCATCAGTGCTATCCGCAGTCGCACCAGCAAAAAACCGATTTTGCGTCCAACCGTAAAAATGCCGATGACGATTGCTGGGCATACGGTAGATACCGTGGTGAATCTTACCTCGCGTAAACAGTTCTCTGCGCCAATCCTGATTGGCAAAACTTACCTAGATGATAACGCGTGGGTGTTTGCTGGGTATGACTACCTGCAAGAACAACCCAACGCGAAAATGATTGGTAAGAAAGAGACGGTAGAAATCGAAGGCATTCCCTACAAAACCAGCGTTTCGACAAGCAGCCGGTACACCAACGTTCACGCTCTCGACATCAAAGTTGATAAAAAAGCCAAGCAAGTGTCGTTTACTTTAGAGGGTGAGAACGGTAAGCGCCATCCTATGACACTGCCATTGGTGCGCATGTTGAAAACCACCAAGAGCGAGCGACCTTTGGTGTATCTGCCTGTCAAGATTGACGAAAACGAAACTCAGCAATGGTTGGTGTACTTACGAGACCGCAGCAAGTTCAGTTCGCAAATCCGTCTGGGCCGAGACGTAGTGAGCCAACATTTCGTGATAGATACCGA
This sequence comes from Vibrio sp. zbq_1, assembly GCF_043102935.1. NCBI lineage: Bacteria > Pseudomonadati > Pseudomonadota > Gammaproteobacteria > Vibrionales > Vibrionaceae > Vibrio > Vibrio sp. zbq_1. The sequence continues at coordinate 446,546 of NZ_JBICJH010000042.1, read as the reverse complement.
CAAAGAGAATTTGCTCGGTGGTGTGGAAAAAACCTTTAAGAGTGCACTGAAGTCCAAGCCATTGGTGATTTCACCGGAAGAGGAAGTGAACATTGATGGCTACGTGGTTCCCGCTTATCCAACCTTTACCGTGAAAACGCCATTATTACGCGTGAATGGATTTGAACTGAGTGAAAAGGGCAAAGACGAAGTCGCGACGTTCTATTTGAGCAATGAAAAAGGCAAAGAAGAAAAAATCACCAAACCCGTGCTGAAGAAACTCAAAGTTGGCGATATGGTGCGTCCTGTGGTGGAAGGTGACTTCTTGTTCGGTGACAAAGAGAAGTCGATGGAGTTTGCTATCGACGTGCTAGATAAAGATGAAGAGCAGCCGTTTTTCGTTTTCGGCCACAATATGGCTAAAGGTGGCGTGCTACTGAATACGCGCGCAGACCACTTGCTCGATGCCAAACCTTTGTTCCGAGCCGGCCACATCGAAGTGGCCGAAGTGGAAGGCATGTCTTTCCCGGTCAAACTGGACACCGGTGCGGATGTCAGTTCTATCAATGCTAAGGACATCAAACTGTTCCAAAAAGATGGCAAAGACATGGTGAGCTTTACCTACGAAAATGACCTCGGTATGCAAAAAGCCTTTACTCGCGAAGTGGTAGACGTAATGAAAATTACTGCGAAAAAAGGCGAGAAAGCAAACGTCCGTCCGGTGGTGGAAATGCACGTCAAACTGGGTGACTTAGAGAAGAAAATTCGCGTGAATTTGCAAGATCGCGGACGCTTTCATTACAGCATGATTTTGGGTAAAAACTTCTTAAAGCACGGTGCGTTAGTGGCGAGTGAAACCAATTACATCGTGACGAAAAAACCAGATTACGAAAAATAGTCGAACCGTCGCCTAACCTAATTGCCAATACCCAAAGTCCGCTCTGAGAATCTTGTGGCTTTGGGTATAATTCTAGGTTTAGGATGAAGATCGCGTAAGCGTCGATGCTGCTGAATGTGCGGCATTTTTTATGCCGAAATGAATAGGAGCCAAATTGAAAACTAAGCTGATTACCCGTGAAGGTTATAACAAACTCAAGCAAGAGCACGATTACCTCTGGAATGAAAAGCGTCCAGAAATCACCAAGATCGTGACGTGGGCGGCCAGCCTTGGCGATCGTTCGGAAAATGCTGACTACACCTTCAATAAACGACTGCTGCGTCAAATCGATCGACGCGTTCGTTTTCTCAGAAAGTTTTTACCTGAAGTCACCATCGTTGATTACTCACCTCAACAAGAAGGCAAAGTCTTTTTTGGTGCTTGGGTCGAGATTGAAAACGAAGCCGGTGATGTGAAGAAGTTCCGCATTGTGGGGCCAGAAGAAATATATGGCGATGCCAAAGATTACATCTCCATTGATTCCCCTATGGCCAGAGCCATGTTGAAAAAGCAAGTGGATGAAGAATTTACCGTTCGAACGCCGGAAGGTGACAAAGAGTGGTTCATCAATTCGATTGAATACAACAAGCAAAGCGCAGAATCTTAACTTCCTCGACCTTGAAACATTCGGCGAGCGAAGTGCGTTTGCCAATGATGTTGACCTATTTTTATGCGCCCTCATTTGAGGGCGCGAGCTGTATTTACTGGAGAGGTTTAAAATGAAAGCCGTGATTTGTGGTGCTGCGTTAACGATGGCTATTTCGCTTCCTACTGTCGCTCAAGAAGAGCTAAAAGGGTGTGATGCCAAAGCGTTTGCTCTTGAGCAGCAAATTGAATACGCCACAGTACAAGGTAATCAAAAGCGCATTGATGGATTAAAACGAGCCCTTGCTGCGATTGAGGATGAATGCTCGGAAGAAGATTTACGCGAAAAACTGCAAGCAGAAATCGAACAAAAAGCGCAAAAAGTAAAAGCCCGCGAGCTAGAATTGGTAGAGGCACAAACGTCGGGTTCGAGCGACAAAATCGCGAAAAAGCGCCGAAAATTAGATGAAGCGCAAAAAGAGTTGTTAGACGCTAAACGTGAGTTGGAATGGAATTACGGCCAGTAGGCACACCGACCTTCGCGGCGGTTAAAGCCATCTTTCACCGCAGTTTTGTGGCGTTGTTCACATCTCGAAACAAAGTCAATATCGCTAAATACTTAGGGCGGCGCGCAAATAATTTCCCAAAACCGCGTCTAAGATAAAAAGAGTAACAATTTGCACAAGCACGTTTGAAAAAACAGTGATACATTTTCGTCAATAGATGCTTCTGAAAGGATGTTTCAATGCAGGAAAATCATAAAATTTTAGTGGTTGATGACGATGCTCGTTTGCGTGCTCTGTTGGAGCGTTACCTTTCTGAGCAAGGTTTTCAAGTCCGTAGTGTAGCAAACGGCGAACAAATGGATCGCCTACTAACACGCGAAAACTTTCACCTAATGGTATTGGATTTGATGTTGCCAGGCGAAGATGGCTTGTCGATTTGTCGCCGTTTACGCCACGCCAATAACATGTTGCCAATTCTGATGCTGACAGCAAAAGGTGACGAGGTTGACCGTATTGTTGGTTTGGAAGTCGGTGCGGACGATTACCTACCTAAACCGTTCAACCCGCGTGAACTACTCGCTCGTATTAAAGCGGTTTTACGTCGCCAAACGGTTGAGCTACCGGGCGCGCCAAGTACGGAAGAAAAAGTGGTCGAGTTTGGCGAGTTTCGTTTGAATCTCGGCACGCGTGAAATGTTCCGTGGTGAAGAGGCGATGCCATTAACATCGGGTGAATTTGCGGTGTTGAAATCACTGGTAACCAACGCGCGTGAGCCAATGTCGCGTGATAAGCTGATGAACATGGCGCGTGGTCGTGAATACTCGGCAATGGAGCGTTCTATCGACGTACAAATTTCTCGTCTACGCCGCATGTTGGAAGACGATCCGAGCAAACCTCGCTACATCCAGACCGTATGGGGTTTAGGTTACGTATTTGTCCCAGACGGCAAAGAGTCGTAATTCTTACTCCCTTAACCGGCAATCGGTTTTTAAAACTTCGGCCATCAAATTTCCTTCTTATTTGGTGGTCGAGGTTTTCGCAATTAGGATCATCAGGAAATTTCCATGCGAATCCGAAGTTCACTGACACAATCTATTCTACTGTTCATCTCCTTGCTTCTCGCTAGCCAAGTCTTTTCTTATTACGCCGTTTTTAACTACGCGTTGATGCCAAGCCTGCAACAGTTCAACAAAATTCTCGCTCACGAACTGAATCTGGTTCTCGATGAAGATGGCCCGCTCAAATCGGATGCACCATTGCGTCGCCAGTTATTAGAAAGGTTGGGCGTGACAGTTCATAGCATCAACAGCGAGAAGGCGGTTGAGTTTAACCATGCGATGTCGATTGACTTGATGTCGGAGGAAATGACTCAAGAGCTAGGCTCACCAACCGAAGTACGCCTGCTGCTGGGTAGTGAAAGCTACATTTTGTGGATGCACATCGAGAAGTTGCCCAATTCCATTATTCGCATCCCGCTGTCTGAGCTGCAAGAAGAGGACTTTGCGCCGCTATTTCGTAACAGCCTGATCATGGCGCTATTAATTATCGCAGGTGGTTGGTTGTTTATTCGCTTGCAAAACCGGCCATTATTGGCGTTGCAACGAGCGGCAGAAGGCGTTGGGAGAGGGGAAATTCCCCCACCGCTACCAGAAAAAGGCGCATCGGAAATTCGTTCGGTAACTCGTGCGTTTAACCAGATGTCGAAAGGGATTCAAGAGCTCGAAGAAGACCGCGCTCTGTTAATGGCAGGCATCAGTCATGATTTACGTACGCCGCTGACGCGAATTCGTCTCGCTACTGAAATGATGTCGCCAGAAGACAGCTATTTGGCGGAAGGGATCATCAGTGACACGGAAGAGTGCAATGAGATCATCAGCCAATTTATGGATTATCTAAAGCCTGTAAACAAAGAATCGTTTGAGTCGGTTGATGTCAGCACCATCGCTAGTGACGTGGCGAGCTCTGAAGGGGGGTATGAAGTTGAGATTGAAACGGACTTGAACATGCACCTTCCTCCAGCGAAAGGCAGCCCGATTGCTATTAAGCGAGCGGTGAGTAACTTAGTTGTCAACGCACTGCGTTATGGCAACGGTTGGGTTAAAATCAGCACAGGCGTAACGGCAGACAAACAGTTGGTTTGGATATGCGTAGAAGACAACGGTCCGGGGATTGAGCAGTCGCAAATCGCGAAGTTGTTCGAGCCGTTTACCCGTGGTGATACGGCGCGTGGCAGCGAAGGTACTGGTCTGGGTTTAGCGATTGTAAAACGTATTGTTATCCAACATTCAGGTTCGGTGGTGATGCGTAATCGCAGTGAAGGCGGCTTGATCGCCCAAATCAGTTTCCCGACCAAATAACCCTCTCAAACCAAAAAGCCCAACCAAAAATGTGGTTGGGCTTTTTAGTTTCTAAGTACAGGTATTAAGACTCTTTCACTTCTTGAGCGACAAGTTCATCTTCTTCTGTCAGTTTTTCTGGAAGCAGCAAGTTCAGCAGTATCGCGGTGATACCGCCAGCAGCCACACCAGTTGAGAAGATGCTTTTAATAAACTCAGGCATAAACTGCAGAATCTCAGGTTTCTGAGCAATACCTAACCCCATCGAGAATGACAACGCCATAATCAGAATCGCGCGGCGGTCGAGGTCAACACGCGAGATAATGCGCACGCCTGCAGCGGCAATGGTGCCGAACATCACGATGGTAGCGCCACCAAGTACAGGTTCTGGGATCAGCTGAACAAAACTGGCCACGCCCGGGAATAGACCAAGAATCACTAACATGCCCGAGATAAAGTAACCCACGTAACGGCTTGCGACGCCCGTTAGCATGATAATGCCGTTGTTTTGACTGAAAGTAGAGTTTGGAAAGCTGTTGAATACCGCAGCGATGGCCGAGTTCAGACCATCCGCTAATACCCCACCTTTGATGCGCTTCATGTAAATAGGGCCTTTAACCGGCTCGCCAGATACTTCAGACGTTGCGGTAATGTCGCCGATCGCTTCCAACGCCGTGATAAAGAAAATCAGCACGAGAGGGATAAACAGTGACCAGTCAAATGACAAGCCGTACTGCATCGGAATCGGTAGCGCAACGAGGTTGGTTTCCCCCAATTTTGAGGTGTCGACCATGCCCATGAAGTATGCCATTACATAGCCAACCAGCATGGCAATCACGATCGAAGCCACGCGAATGTATGGGTTTTTAGAACGATTCAAAATCACAATTAACCCAAGTACGGTACCAGCGAGCGCCAGTTTGTCTAAGCTACCAAAAGTACCGTCGCCCATTGCAGCATAGCCTCCACCCATAGAAACCAAGCCAACTTGGATCAGCGTCAGGCCAATCAGAGTTACGACAATGCCAGAGACGAGAGGTGTGATGATGCGACGTGCATGATCAAGCACACGAGACAGTAAGATCTCGGCAAAGGAGGCAACTAAAATCGTCCCGAAAATCGCCGCCATCATGGTGCTGATGTCCGCGCCACCTGCTTTGAGTGATAAACCCGCACCGATGATTGGACCCAAAAAGTTAAAGCTGGTGCCTTGCACCGATAGCAAGCCGGAGCCAACAGGGCCAAAGGTACGGATTTGGATAAAGGAAGAAACACCAGATGCAAACAGCGACATGCTGATAATGGTGTTGGTTTGATCGGCCGGAACGCCCAAAGATTGGCAAATGATTAAGGAAGGTGTAATCACCGCAACGAACATCGCCAATAAATGCTGAAGTGCAGCAAAAATCGTTTGTGGCAGTGGTGGACGATCATTTAATTGATAGACCAGTTCCGAAGATCGGTTTGAAGTTGTCATGATTTGTCTCGCTAGTCGCAATGTGTTCCCAGATCTCGCTGAATGGGAGGGCTGGGTGGAGTTGACGTCGTTACCTGTGATTGCTGTTAATCAGTGTCAACTCAGGTTGGTGAAGTGTGATGAGGCACACTCTAGAAATTTTGAGCGCGATTATAGAGAGATTTACCTAAAAAGCAATCGTTTGCTATTGGTGGCGGCACTAAAAAACGAGCCATTTGGCTCGCTTTAAGATTTACGCTTTGGAGTAGATATCACGCTCGCCTAGCCAGCGTTCGATGATGGCGGCTGCATTGGTTGGGTAATTGTCGTGAATATGACGTGCAATACGTTGAACTTCGGGAATTAAGCGTTGATCTCGAACTAAATCGGCAATTTTGAAATCAGCCAAGCCTGTTTGTTTGGTGCCCAATAATTCGCCGGGCCCGCGGATCTCGAGGTCTTTCTGCGCAATAACAAAGCCATCGTTACTTTCACGCAGAACACCGAGGCGTTTTTGCGCGGTTTTCGACAGAGGGGAGTGGTACAGCAGGACACAGTGACTGGCAACCGAGCCTCGACCGACGCGGCCTCTTAACTGGTGTAACTGCGCCAAACCAAGGCGTTCAGGGTTTTCGATGATCATCAAGCTAGAGTTTGGCACGTCTACGCCAACTTCTATCACCGTCGTGGCTACGAGCAGGTGGAGCTTGTTGTCTTTAAACTCTTGCATGACAGCTTGCTTTTCGGCGGGTTTCATACGGCCATGAACTAGGCCAATTTTTACATCTGGCAGTTTGCGCTGCAACTCTTCGGCGGTGTCTGCTGCGGCTTGCGCTTCTAACACTTCTGATTCATCGATCAGCGTACACACCCAATACGCTTGCTTGCCTTCGTTAAGACAAGCGTTTCGTACCCGCTCGACAATGTCGTCACGTTTGGTATCTGGAATGGCGACGGTTTGAATCGGCGTTCGGCCTGGTGGTAATTCGTCTATCACCGACGTTTCCAAATCAGCATACGCTGTCATTGCTAGCGTGCGAGGAATCGGAGTCGCCGTCATGATGAGCTGATGCGGATACGCGCCTTGTTTTGCCCCTTTCTCACGTAACTCTAATCGCTGATGGACGCCAAAGCGGTGCTGCTCATCAATGATGACTAAAGCTAGGTGATGAAATTCCACATGTTCTTGGAAGAGAGCGTGAGTACCCACTATCATTTGCGCTTCACCGCTGGCAATGCGAGCCAGTTCCGTCTCTTTGGCTTTGCCCTTGAGCTTACCAGCAAGCCAGCCAACTTGAATGCCCATGGCTTCAAACCAGTTGGCGAAATTGATGGCGTGTTGTTCGGCGAGCAGCTCTGTTGGTGCCATTAAAGCCACTTGATAACCGTGCTCAATGGCTCTGACTGCGGCTAGCGCGGCAACCAATGTTTTTCCTGAGCCTACGTCACCTTGGACAAGACGCATCATTGGATGCGGCTTTTCGAGGTCGGATTCAATCTCTTTCACCACGCGTGCTTGAGCATTGGTCGGAGAAAACGGCAGTTGCGCCAACAGCTGTTTTTTCAGTTTGTCACATGGTGCGAGCGGTAAGGCGATATCTTGCTGGCCTTTGCTGCGAACCGCCAACATCGACAAGTTCTGAGCGAGCAATTCTTCCATGATCAAACGGATTTGAGCGGGGTGCTTACCTTCATCAAATTCATCTAAATTAATGGTTGGCGGCGGGCGATGAATGGTGTGCAACGCCTGCGACATAGTAATCTGATGGTTATACAAGCCAGAAGGTAGCAATTCTTGCACTGCCGCTTTATCGAGTAGCGCCAATGCTTGCTCAGTAAGATTACGTAAGGTGATTTGACGCAGGCCATCTGTGGTTGGATAAACCGGGGTTAAGCTTTGTTCCACATCTGGCTTTTGTTCACTGGCGTAAAATTTGTAGTCAGGGTGCACAATTTCCAGCCCCATACCACCACGCTTAATTTCTCCGTAAGCGTGTACTAACTTACCCTGTGAAAAATTGTTCTTCATCGCTGCAGTAAAGTTGAAAAAACGCAGCGTGATGGTGCCATTGCCATCACTGATTTTAACTGTCAGCATTTTGCGTTTACCAAAAATGGTATCGACGGTCATGACTTTGCCTTGTACCGCAGCCCAAAGGCCTGCGTGCAGTTTGGCAATAGGATAAATGCGGGTGCGATCTTCGTAGCGTAGAGGCAGGTGGAACAACAAATCTTGAACGCTATGCAAGCCGACTTTAGCGAGTTTTTCTGCGACTTTGGCGCCAACTCCTGATAGAGAAGTTAAAGGAACAGCAGATAGCATTTGGGCAGACATAGAAAGCTCAAGAAAATGGTTAACATAGCAGTATGTTAACCATTGAGCTGTGTTTTTGTACAGGAAAAACTATAAGAAGTGGCGTAGAAAGCGAGGGCTTTCGACGTTATGTTTCAGCTTAAGCTTTTTGCATCTCTTGCCACCACGCCTCATCTGCGATGATTTGACCTTCATCGTCGAGTGGCGGGTATTCCAGTTTCTTGCGTTTCGCTACTTTGGCAAGCACTGGGTGGCCACGTTCAAATAAGATGCGATGAATGGTTTCTTTTGGTAGTGCGCTTTCTTCACGATCATACATGCCTGCCGCTTCACGTTGGCGTTGTGCTTCATACAGAATAACTGCGCTGGCGACTGAGACATTCAAAGACTGCACCATACCGATCATTGGGATAATGATGTCTTGATCTGCGAGTTTTTTCGCTTGTTCAGACGCGCCAATTTTTTCACTACCCAGGATGATTGCAGTCGGTTTGGTGTAGTCGATTTCACGAAAATCGACCGCGGTGTCCGATAAGTTGGTCACCAATACTTGCATGCCTTGGGCTTTGAGCTCGGTAATGGCGGTTTCAATCGATTTGTGAGTTTCTACTTCAACCCAGTTACGAGCACCTGCAGAAGTGTGGGTTAAAGTGCGCATTTTATCAGGCCAGATAGCATGAACTTTGTGTAAGCCCGTGGCGTCAGCCGTACGAATAACGGCAGAGACGTTGTTAGGTTTGTGAACCTCTTCTAGGCACAAAGTAAGGTCGGTTTGGCGTGCTTTAAGCACCTGATGGATACGGTGGTAACGTTCTAAATTCATAGTAAATAAATAGGGTATAAAAAAATCGCCACCCAGTGTGAGTGGGTGGCGATGAGTTTAGTTCTTTCTTCGTCTGACTCGGGTCGCCTGCGGCATCGCTTTGATTTTTCGCATGATACCTGCAAGGTGGACACGATCTTTGGTGGTCAGCAGAACGGTGACAGTATACAGTCGGCCATCACGTTCTTCGGTCGACAGGCCATGGATATTGGAGCCTGTTTTCGAAATCACGTTGGTCAATTCTGCGAGAGCACCTTGGTGGTTAAGCATGTCGACTTTCAGTTCTGCGATAAACTCTTTGTCGTAATCGTCAGACCACGCAACGGCCATGTATTTGTCCGGCTCTTTTTGGTAACCGCGCACATTTGGACACGTTTCACGGTGAACAACCAGGCCACGACCAGGAGACACATGCGCAATGATGTGGTCATCTGGAATTGGGTGACAGCAATTAGCAAACGTCAGCAGCAAACCTTCCGCGCCACGAATTGGAAGTTTCTTCTTCGAGTCGGTTGGAATGGAACTGGTTGTCGTTAGTTCTTCAGTATCGCCCAGCAAACGACGAGCAATCACAATACTCATGAGTTCGCCTAAGCCAATTGCTGCGAGTAAATCGTCTGTGCTTTCTAAGCGCAGATCGGTCAGTACTTCTTGAATGTTCTCTGGGTAGATGGAGTCAATCGAGTGACGACCCAAAGCGTGATTCAATAGGCGGCGGCCGAGCGTGATGGATTCTTCACGGCGCATGGTTTTCAGTACTTGACGAATCTTAGTGCGAGCGCGAGAAGTCACGACATAGTTCAACCAAGCGGCATTTGGACGCGCACCTGGCGCACTGATGATTTCTACTGTCTGGCCGTTCTTCAGCGCCTTACTTAGTGGGTAAGGGTTACGGTCAACACGAGCACCAACACAGGAATTACCTACATCGGTATGTACCGCGTAAGCAAAATCTACAGCTGTCGCACCAAGTGGCAGTTCAACAATACGACCTTTTGGTGTGAAGACGTAAATCTCATCTGGGAATAGATCCGATTTTACGTTTTCAATGAATTCGAATGAGTTACCGGCACTTTGTTGTAGCTCAAGCAAGCTTTGCATCCAACGCTGCGCTTTCACTTGTGCGGTCGTGCCCGACTTATCGCCCTTGTCTTTATAAGACCAGTGCGCTGCGACACCTTTGTCCGCCATTTGATCCATATCTTCAGTACGGATCTGCACTTCAACAGGCACACCGTGTGGGCCAACCATGGAAGTGTGAAGCGATTGGTAGCCGTTTGCTTTTGGTACCGCGATATAGTCTTTCATGCGACCTGGGCGCGGCTTATACAAGCTGTGTACTTGGCCTAGAACGCGATAACAAGTATCGGCAGTATCAACAACCACTCGGAAAGCGTAGATATCCATGATGGTGTGAAAACGCTGTTCTTTGGTTTTCATCTTGTTGTAGATGGAGAACAGGTTCTTTTCACGACCTACGACGCGTGCATTCAAACCAACATCTTGCAGTCGGCCTTCGATTTCACTGTGAATACGCTGAATCATCTCTTTGCGATTACCGCGAGCCGCTCTCACGACTTCTTTGAGTACGCGATAACGGTTTGGGTACAGCGCTTCGAAACCCAGCTCTTCCAACTCAGTTTTGATATTGTGAATACCAAGACGATGAGCTAATGGGGCATAGATTTCTAGTGTTTCACGAGCGATGCGACGTTTTTTGTCTGGTCGAAGTGCACCTAACGTGCGCATGTTGTGCGTACGGTCAGCCAGTTTGATCAGGATAACGCGGATATCTTGCACCATCGCCAGGACCATCTTGCGAAAGTTCTCAGCTTGAGCCTCTTTCCTGTCACGGAATTTGAGTTTGTCCAGTTTAGATACACCATCAACCAACTCAGCGACGGTGTTGCCGAATTTCTCTTCGAGATCTTCTTTTGTAACGTCACAGTCTTCAATGACGTCATGCAGCAAAGCAGCTTGGAGGGTTTCAATATCGAGGCGCATTTCGGCCAAGATACGAGCCACAGCGACAGGGTGGATGATGTATGGTTCACCGCTAGAGCGGGTTTGCCCTTCATGGGCATCTCTCGCTACCACATAAGATTGACGCAGAGCCTCAATTTGAGGCTCTGTTAGGTATTCTTGGGCAACGTCTTTGAGGCTATCGAATAGATACAAATTATAGGCCCGGGAGGTTGTTGAATTCTAAAGACAGAATTAACGGTTGTGAGCGATGCTGCTTACTGCCGCTAGCTCTGCCGCTTCTTGCTCTTGCTGTTCTTGACGTTCACGAGCGTCTAGAACTTCTTTAGTAATTAAACCTTCTTCGATTTCGCGTAGAGCGATAACCGTTGGCTTATCGTTCTCTTCTGGCACTAGTGCATCTTTACCGCCAGTTTGCATTTGACGAGCGCGGCGAGCCGCAATCAGTACTAGGTCGAAACGGTTGCCAACTTTTTCAACAGCGTCTTGAACAGTTACGCGTGCCATGAGGACTCCAAATAGTTAACTAAATTTTAGAATGACGAGAAAGTATACAACCTAACTACTTTATTTACTAGCAATTAGACAAGCCACAATGTGTGGGCTTTCTCTCTTGTTTATTATGGCTACTTTGCACAATACAAAGTAGCGGAAATTCTGGTTAAACAGACTGACTCTTTGGTGAGAGCTATTCTGCTAATAACGCGTCAAGCATACCTTTATATTTAGCAGCTTGTTTTTCTTCCTTCAATCTTTCTGCACGAAGGATAGCTTTAAAGTCCATTAATGCTGTGTCGAAATCATCATTCACGATGACGTAGTCATATTCGCTGTAATGTGAGATTTCCGATTTTGCTTCAGCCATGCGCTTGGCGATGACTTCTGCGCTGTCTTGACCACGAGTATTTAAACGACGTTCAAGCTCACCGTTTGAAGGTGGCAGAATGAAGATGCTTTTTGCTTCTGGCATTTGCTCACGAATTTGGCGAGCACCTTGCCAGTCGATATCTAGGAATACATCGATGCCTTTCTCTAGCGTTTCTTCAATCCATACGCGAGACGTACCGTAATAGTTACCAAACACTTCGGCGTATTCTAGGAAGTCGCCTTTAGCAATCAGAGTTTCAAACTCTTCTTTTGCGACGAAGTGGTAGTGGACACCGTCTTCTTCACCAGGACGCATGTTGCGAGTAGTGTGAGACACAGACACTTTCATTGCGTATGTTGGATTACGTTCCAACATTGCTGAGATCAAGCTAGATTTACCTGCGCCGCTAGGTGCAGATACGATATAGAGAGTACCTTTGCCCATTGTACTGTTCCACTTTTGATTGGATTGATTGATTGCCGAAGGAAAGTTTCGACAGTCTTATAACGATAGCACTGGCGGCAAGGAATCAGCCATTATGGAAATGGTGATTGGTGATAATCCCGCCAGAAAAATGGAGGCGAAGAGTATCATGATCTCTATGTGGTTACCAGTTGATCTTTTGGTTTGCATACCCTTCAATGACAACGGATTGAGAACTGAAAAACGACGAAAAAAGGGGAAGCTTTCACTTCCCCAGGCGTGCGACTGACTCACACTTAATTTTCGCGCCATGCTAAATGCATGACTTACCCTTGAGACTCTAGGAAATTAATCCAAGGGCTCGCCATTGCTCTCATATCTGGAGATTGAGCCGCACTTTTCATTGCTTTTAGAGCATTACTCGGTTGGTTTAACTCAAAATATGCCATGCCACGAATGTAAGAGAGCTCTCCTTTTTGTTCGTGCTTAGCATCTGGGGCGGCGTTTTGCGTAAATTTCGTCGCCTCCGTATATTGCTTGTCTAAAATCATTAGACGAGCAATTTTTATTTGAGTTTTTGCTTGTGGAGCAAGATTGTAAGCTTGCTGATAGACGTCGATAGCCTGTTCAAGTTCTTGTGCTTGCTGCCAAAACGAACCAAGTGTTTCCAAATTTTTTGCGTTGCGTTCTACATGACCATTATCAAAGGCTGCTTGAAGTGTTTTCGCTGCGCGGAAAGGCACCCCTTGATAAGCTTGGAAGTTTACTAAACGCAGGTATTCTTTCTCACCTTCTAATAGACCCAATTTATGAGCCATTTCTAGTGTTGAAAGGGCATTGCGCTCTTGATTTAACTCCATGTAAATACCAGACAATTGAGTCCAGTAACGCTTATTTTTTGGATATTTAGTGGTTAATGTTTTCAATACACCCGCAACGCTCTTGAACTGCTTAAGTTCATAGTGCGCAGACATCAGTAGCTGATACCAAGATTCACTAGGTTCTTTACTCATAGCGATTGCTTGCTTAGCTGGTGGAATCGCGTTTTTGTAATCTTCTAGCTGAACATAAGCACTCGCTAGAGTGATGTATGCATGCGCTTGTGGCTTTTCTTCGGTGGTTTCTGCAATTTTGAACCACTCATTCATGGTTGCTACTGATTTTTTAAATTGCCCTTCGGCTAAGTAAAGCTGCGCCAAGCTATAACGAACTTGCTGGGCTACAGGCACTGGAAGTGCGTTTAAACTTAACGCATCAGCAAAATACTTTGCTGCTTTCGGGTAGTCATCTTGCAGAGAGTACAAAAAGCCCATCTGTTGCAGTAAGACTGCACGGTCATATTGTTTTTTGCTTGTACTACTTAATGCTGAGTTCAATTTAGAAAGGGCATCAGCGTACTTTTCTGTAGCAATGAGTTCCTGAACTTTGTTTACCGTTCGAAACGTTTTGTCTGACAACTCCGGAGTGTTGGCAAAACCAGGCGCGCCATACGCGCCTGACAATAACACTAGAGAAGCCAACAGTTTGGTATATGCTTTCATACGTATGACTCCTTAGTTTGTAGAGAACTCAATTTCTTGAGAAAGGCGAGAGCTAACCGCTTTACCATCAACCATTTTGGGCTTGAAGGTCCATTTAGATACGGTTTTCTTCGCGGCTTGTCCCAAGCCCAACTTGCGTGGTGTCTCTTTTAAAACTTTGACGTCCTCGACGCTACCACGTTCGTTAACAGTAAACTCTACAAGTACGATACCTTTCTCAAGTCCAGAACGAGCGGCCTTACGAGGCATCTGAGGTTGGAATGTTGCTAAAGGCACAGGGCCTCCGCTACCTGCCAGTCTCGCTCCGCCACCTTGGCTGTAATGACCGAGCACTGAGCCACCAGTGACGTTAACTGGTAGATCGAGTTTTGGCATATCCATTGGAACTTGGTCCATCACCGGTTTTACTGTCGACGTCACCTTCATTTCTGGTGGTGGCGGCGGACGCTTAGGTGGTGGCGGTTTCGGGAGTTCGCGTTTTTTCTCCTGTACTTTTTCGTCCGGTTTAATGCGAATGAAATCGACCATACGCTGATCATCATTCGACACTAGTTCGTGGCGCTCTTTGTTTACCAGCTTGTCCATCCCCCAGAACAATCCGAGGGAGACAATGAGCGCCAGTGCAATTGAGGCCAGATACCGCATAAGCTTAATCCTTATTCGTTGCGGCAATGGAGATGCTTTCGACACCTGCCATCTTAATCTGGTCCATAACCTTCACGACTACCCCTGCATTGGCCTCGGTATCCGCTTGGATAACAACAGCGCCATCAGGGCTTTCTGCGCGAAGACGTTCGATGTTGGCGCGAACAGCGTCGACTTCAATGCGTCGTTTATCAACCCATACGTCTCCAGCGGCACCGATGGCAACCATAATGTTCCCTTTCTTCACGGTTTGTGCTGAGCTTGCTGTTGGGCGGTTTACTTCCAAACCTGCTTCTTTAACGAACGATGTTGTTACGATAAAGAAGATCAACATGATGAATACGATGTCGAGCATCGGTGTCATATCGATAGCTGTTTCGTCACTGCTATCACTGCTATAGCGTCTTTTCATGACCTATACCTCTAATTCCATTTACTCAGGCAATATGCTTTAGCTTATCTTCCAGCTTTTGCGTTGTGACTTTGGCTAAATGATCAAGACGTGAACTAAAGAACAGTCCTGACAGAGAAGCCACCATCCCGGCTAAAGTTGGGATTGTTGCCTTTGAGATCCCCGAGGCCATTGCTCGAGGGCTTCCTGTTCCGGTTACCGCTAAGATGTCGAATACTTGGATCATGCCGACTACGGTGCCGAGCAGGCCAAGTAGGGGACAAAGCGCAATCAGTACTTTGACGATTGGTAGCCCCTTTTTATTCTCAATATCCTGACGAGATACAATTTCTTGTCGGATCATCTTTGCGTTCCAGCTTTGATGTTCTGAACGCTCACTCCAAAGAGTCACGGCTTTTTTCGCGGCTCTTGGAGCGACGGCGGCAAAGTAGAACCAGCGTTCTAGCAGCACTGCCCATAACATGAAGCTGAGGATGAAGATAGCGACGAGTACATCGCCACCCATTCCCAAGAAGCGCCTAATTGATTCAAGTTCTCCAACTAACCACCACATAACGCCTCCTTAGCTTTCGGCTTTATGTAGTTTTTCCTGATAGCGAGCGATGAAACCTGCACTCTGTTCTTCAAGAGTTTGAACCAAACGACGACCTTTACTGTGTACGATGGTGTAAAGGAACAGTAGAGGAATTGCGACAACCAGACCTAACATGGTGGTTACCAATGCTTCAGAAATACCGCCAGCCATTAGTTTCGGATCGCCGGTACCAAATAGCGTGATTGCCTGGAAGGTACCGATCATACCCATTACTGTACCTAGTAGACCCAGTAGTGGTGCTACAGAAGCAAACAGTTTGATTGAGCTGATAAAGCGTTCAATGCTTGGTGCATTGCGTAGGATGATTTCGTCCAACTTCGCTTCCAGATCTTCAAGGTTGTCGCCTTTGTGATCTTGGTAAGCTTGGATAACTTCACCTAGAGGGTTGCCAGGGATAACTGTGTCTGATTTCGCCTGTTTACGCATTTTGCCACCGATGATCTGAAGGCGTAGGAAGCACAATAGCGCGATGATGACACCAACAGCGCCCATTGCTAGGATGACGTAACCAACGATACCGCCTTGGTCAATACGTTCCTGAACGGTAGGGCTCTGTACTAGTAGCGATAGAATTACGCCACGAGATGGATCAAGGAATAGCGGCTCATAAGTGCCTTTTGCTGATTCAAAACCAGCCACTTGGCTTGTGATGTTCTTGCTTGGCTGACGTGATAGTTCTTCGAACTTGCCAGTTTGAGGTACGTAAATGACGTATTTGCCATCTGCAATTGCGTTAAATTCTCCTACTAGCGTTACGTCGCGAACGGCTTCTTTACCTTCACCGTAAACAACCGTTGCTTGTGTTGTTGATGTATCACCAGATACGACAACTTGTTGAAGAATAGTGTGCCAGAATGCTTCCAGCTCTTGAGTTGATGGTAGTTCTTTACTTTCTGCCAGTTTCGTCAGCAGTGCATCACGCTCTGGGAACTGAACGGCATTTTGCGAAGCGGCAAACAGACCTTTAAATTCGCCTGCGTATTGACGAACCACACCAAACATTTCACCCAAGGTACCGGAGCGAACACGCAGTGTTTCGGTTAGTTCAGTCAGTTGTTTGTCGTTTTCGTCGAACGTTGCTTTTAGCTGATCACCCAGTGCTTGTTGTGCGACAAGCTCATCGCGCGCTTGTTGCAGTAATACGGCTTGTTGGTCACGATCGCGCTTGAACACAGCTTCACGTTCTTTGTTTTCTTTTGATTCTACAATGCTTTCTGATTTTACGTTTTTTAGTAGTTCAGAAAGCGTTTGTGGGGTTTCAGCTTGAACGCCACAAACCATAAATAAGCTGGCTAGTAGACCAGCGGCTAGAGTTTTGAATCCTTTCATCTCTTATTCCTCCCCAGCAAATACAGGCAATTTGATTAGCGCTGGTGGCGCTTGCTTCTTCGCAATACGAAGGCCTTGCTGTACCGCAATACGGTAGCTTTCAGGTAGTGTCTCCCATTGACGTGTTTGTTGGTTCCACATACCTGTTTCACCGCCGTCTGGAGATTGGAATAGAAGTGCTGTGCGACCAATACGTAAGAAATCGTACGTTACGGTTTCGCCGTTACGATCTAAGCTCGCTTTGTAAGACTCTATTGAGCGAGAGAAGCCTTCTTCAATTTGGTACGCTTCCATCACTTTACGGAATTTCTCAGAAGTCGTTACGTCTGCGCGATCCATCAGGCGGCGTAACTCTTGAACGCGTTTGTTGCGTTCTTCTTTTTGGAAAGGCAAATCGAGAGTAACGAACTCATCTAGCGCATCGATCATTTTTAGTGTTAGAGGAACAACTTCTGTTGCCGTTTGATCGATTTGAGCAATTTGGTTATTCAATGAGTCCAGTTCGCCCTGTTGCGATTGAACCATTCGATTAATTTGCTCGTTGTAGACTTTCATACTATCGATTTGACGAAGTAAGCCCTTATATTCTGCCAACATACCTTCTGTGCTTTCAGCGTAAGTATCGATTTTTTGCTGAGAAGCTTGAGAAGACTTCGTTGTTTGTGCTTGATTGGCGACTACGGTTCCAGAGTCTGCAGCAATCGCTGCACCACTTACCGAGAGAATCGCGGCAGTAACTGCACTTACGCCAAATTCCTTTAACGTCATAGTAGCATCCTTGTTAGTGTAAATAGTCAGTCGAATAGGGCGCAGGAAATACTCCTGCGCCAAAGGTTTTAATTAAAAGTTTTGAGAGTATTTCAAGAAGTAAACGCGGCCTTGAATGCTGTATAGGTCTGAGTTGTAAGTTACACCATCAGATTCAAATGCAGGATCTTCATCAGTAAGGTTACGAACACCTGCCGTGAATTTTGCATCCCACGGAGCTAGGTAGTTGTACGCAATGTTCCACGTTGTTTGTGAAGATATGTGACCGATTTTATTGTAGTTGTCGTCAACATCTTGAGCTTGGTCTGCGATGTGGTCTGCAGATAGATAGATGTCATGGTCTTCTAGGAAGTTTAAGCCAACACCAGTGTTAAAACGGTACTCAGGCAAACCATTACGACCTACTTGATTATTTACTGGGCCACCAACGTATTCAGGTGTGCTGTAGTCCAGAACATAGCTTCCCATGAAGTCGTAACGAACTGTCGCAAAATCAAAGTCGTAACTGTAGCCGACTTTGAGGTCGATACCTGAAGTATCGAGTGTACCTAAGTTTTGCAGCCCCGCTGTTGCTTCAATGATGCGGCCATTTGCATCACGGATGATGTTCGGGTTAGAAACACCAGAGCTACGCTCTTCGTCGATCATGCTTTGCAGAGTATTCAGTGTGATCATGTCATCAATACTGATGTTGTAGTAATCCACTGTTACGTCTAGGTCGTCGATTGGTGAGTAGCTCACACCAAAGTTAAACGATACTGATGTTTCTGCTTCTAGATCTTCGTTTGCTGTACGAGTTACATCATATTGAGTTTCTGGACAGTCTGCGTATGCAATACCATTTGCTGAACAGTAGCTGTAGTCTTTTGCGAAGTCTGACGAGTAGCTGTCAGCCGCGTAAAGGTCAGATAGTGTTGGAGCACGGAAACCCATACCAGCACCAGCACGGAACATCAGATTATCAAGAGGCTGGTAACGGAAAGATACTTTTGGCGAGATCTCATCACCGAAGTCGCTATAGTGGTCGTAACGAGCCGCAATGTTCATTTCCAGCTCATCAGTAAACGCGATCATAGATTCTGCGTAAAATGCATAAGTTTCTCGATCGCCACCCGCAGAGTTACCAGCACTACCGATGATGTTGCCTGCTTCACTTTGTGGGTCGTATTTATCGAAGTAATCGTAAGTGGTAAATTCAGCACCAA
This sequence comes from Vibrio sp. zbq_1, assembly GCF_043102935.1. Taxonomy (NCBI): domain Bacteria; kingdom Pseudomonadati; phylum Pseudomonadota; class Gammaproteobacteria; order Vibrionales; family Vibrionaceae; genus Vibrio; species Vibrio sp. zbq_1. Next base: position 427,841 of record NZ_JBICJH010000042.1, on the reverse strand, counting down.
CATACAATGGAATAGTGATGTCACCAACTTCTGCTAGGTCAAATTGAAGGCCGCCAGAAAACTGATGCATTTCCATTTGGGATTCACGACTAGTACCTGCAGACAACTGATTTGTTGCATCTGCACTGAACTCGCCATTCACAAACTGACCTGATTCAACTAGGTTCGATGCCGCTGAACCGAATACGTAACCAGTACCAACTTCATTACTGTTAGAGAAGTTTAAGTGGTAACCAGCTTCCCAAATTACCTCACCGAAAGAGTCGGTATAAAGCGTGCCATCAAGACCTGCTTTGAAATCAGCTTGGAAATCTTTAACTGTAGTATCACGAGTTCCCACGTTGTTAAAACGGTAGTATACAGAAGCTGGACCTTTGGTTGTATCAAGGCCATTCTCTGCGAAGAAATCAGCGCCACCACTCGTGTTAGGATCTACGTCGAATGAGCCTGCTGCAGGTGCGAAACGACCAAAACTTTCATTGCGGCTTAAAAGCATTTGTGCATTAAAAGTAGTGTCGTCAGACAAGAAGATATTACCGTTCATAAATACGGTATTACGTTCTAAAGATGCCGTTTGAGCAGCTTCCGATGTGTAGTCGTAGCCACAGATATCGCCCAAACCAGGGTAGTTTGTTAAGCCTACAAAACCTTTTGAAGGATCACATGACGCGTTAGTGTCGTAGCCCTTAAGTGCTTTCAACTCGCCATCATGGTAAACGTTGCGACCAAAGATACTAACGCCTGACATATCGAAATAGTTTGCAGAGCCGGTGTTGGTTGAACTTAGGTAATCACGATCGCGTTGGTAGATTTCGTCTTTGCTATCATGCTCGAAAGAGAACATGATGTTGCCTTTCTCACCGCTTGTGCCCATCACGAGTGCAACGTTTCCTTCGTCGCCGCCGTCTTGACTTGGAATGCCAGAACCCACGCTTACGTTGATACCATCAAATTCTTCTTTAAGAATGATGTTTACTACGCCTGCTACAGCATCAGAGCCGTATACAGCAGAACCGCCGTCAGCCATCACTTCCACGCGTTCTACGATTGCCGATGGAATTACGTTGATGTTTGCAGCGCCACCACCCATGGTTGCAGAGCCTGGTAGACGTTTGCCATTAATCAAAACTAGAGTACGTGAAGAGCCCAAACCACGTAGCGACATGGTTGCTTGGCTTTGCCATGAGCTGCCTGAACTTTCACTGTAAGAACCAAATGAGTTAAAAGATGATTTACGCAATACATCGGCAATCGATACGTCACCAGCGCGTTCAATTTCAGCCCGACCAATTACTGCTACTGGAGTGCTTCCTTCCATAGATGCGCGCGTTAGGCGCGAACCAGTAACTTTCATCTTTTGAAGTTTTTCAACTTGTTGCTCTTCTGCCTGTGCTGTTAGAGGGGCCACTGCTGCCGCTGTCCCCAAAGCAAGACTGATCGCAACAGATAAAGCGGTTGTGTTTTTATACATCCTTGTTGCTCCGATTATTATTATTTCCTATGTCTGGTCGCATAGCGACCAAATGTGACGTTAATATTTCGTTAACGGTCGGCCAATGTATAACCGAGAAGAAAAAAGGAAGTCAAACCAGTGGTAAACGGAGATGTGGAAATGTAAAAAAGATGTAAACAACTAAAAGTGATTTAAATCACGGAATAATTTACTGTGTAGGTTCTATAAATCGAGATCAAATTTTAATAAAACACCGTATTTTGTGTTTCTTGTAAACTTTAATGACATATATTGCCTATGGTTTTTAAGTGGGTAATTGAATCTGAAAATACTCATTTATCCAGTGAATTATTCTAAAGGTGGAATTTTATCGAATGCTAACCATGTTGACTTGGTTGCAATGGGTGGTATCAAAATATGATACCCATTGCTGTAAAAGGGCTCACTCGTATTTTTTAGTCAAATGTAACCACAGCTTATGTGTCTATTTATTCTTGCTATGTGCATTTTTATATAGGGTTTTGGCTCTAAAGTGCCTAGATTGATATTCTGCAGGAATTCTTTTTGTGGTTTTTTATAATTTTTTACAAAAACATTTCTGTTTTTCGACATCGGAGGAAGTTTGTCATGTTTTGGTTTCAAACACTTGAAGCTGATGTGGATTCAAGATAAATATGACGCTGAAATTATTGCCGTAGAAGAAAAAACTAGTTATTGAATCGCAGGGAGTGTGTTTCAACAGCTTTAGTTACTACGCGGATAGATATGCACCATTTTGGGCCGGAAACTTCCCACCAAACCCGCCTAATTTGGACAGTAGACAAGGAGCAAGTTGTATATGCTGTCGTACTTTTTACGCCGTTTAGCGTTAGTCATTCCGACGTTTCTCGGTATCACCATTCTTATCTTTGCCATCACTCGATTTGTACCGGGTGGGCCAGTTGAACGCATGCTGTCACAAATGCAGTCTCAGGGAGACGGCGCAGCATCGATGACGTCAGCGGGTGGCAATACTGCACTGTCTGATGAGCAAATCGCTGAGCTAAACGCATTCTACGGGTTGGATAAACCTGTGATGGAAGCTTACGTTGATTGGTTGAGTCGATTAGTGACGTTGGACTTGGGTGAATCAACGCGTTATTACGAACCAGTATCGGATATGATTGCAGAGCGTCTGCCTGTTTCGCTGTTCTATGGTGGCATGACTTTCTTTATCAGCTACTTCATCTCGATACCGCTTGGCTATTACAAAGCCCTCAAGCACGGTTCTGTGTTTGATTCTACCTCCTCCATTTTGATATTCGTCGGTTATGCCTTGCCTGGCTATGTGGTTGGCGTGTTATTGATTACTTTGTTTAGTTATCACTTGGAATGGTTCCCTATGGGGGGCTTTGTCGGTGATGATTTCGATGACTATGAAACCTTCTTTGAACGCGCAAAAGACGTGATGTGGCATGCTGTGCTTCCGCTGATCTGTTACTTGATTGGTGATTTCGCAACGCTCACCATGACGATGAAAAATAACCTGATGGAAAACTTATCATCGGATTACATCCGTACCGCGATCGCAAAAGGCTTGCCGTTTAAGAAAGCGGTACGCAAACACGCGCTACGCAATAGTTTGATTCCAATTGCTTCTCACTTTGGCAACTCACTGTTGTTCTTCATGACAGGGGCATTTTTGATCGAAGTTATCTTCAACATCGACGGCATTGGTTTATTAGGTTACGAATCCATTATGGAACGTGATTACCCAGTAGTGATGGGCATCGTTGCTATCAACGCGGTATTGCTGCTGATCGGCAATATTATTTCGGATATCTGTGTTGCTTTAGTCGACCCACGTGTGAAGTTTGGAGCGTAATATGATTAAAGTAAGTCCATTAACTCAAAAGAAAATCCGTCACTTTAAAGAAATTAAACGTGGTTATTGGTCGTTTGTGATCTTATCTATCATGTTGATTCTTTCACTATTTGCCGAGCTGTTAATCAACAGTAAAGCGTTGATCGTGAAGTACGATGGTAGTTACTACTTTCCGGTTGTCAGTGACGTTCGTTTAGGTAGCGAGTTTGGTCAAGATTCTTCAAGTGAAGCTGATTACCGAGTTCTCCAACAAGTCTTTGAGGAAGAGGGGGGGGACAACTTTGTGATTCTACCTATCGTTCCTTGGAACCCATACGAACAAGACTTCAGTGGCGATTTCCCTCCGACCGCGCCAAGCGCTGAGAATAAACACTATCTAGGTACTGACGTTATTGGTCGCGATATTTTAGCGCGCTTGGTGTATGGCTTCCGTACTGCGATGGGGTTTGCGTTGTTAACGATGGCGGTGTCCTACGCTATTGGTACCGCTGTAGGCTGTGCCATGGGCTTCTGGGGCGGCAAGTTCGACCTATTTGTCCAACGTTTGATTGAGGTTTGGTCAATGGTGCCATTCCTGTACGTCATTATGATTTTGGTGTCCATCGTTCAACCGACTTTCACGCTCTTTGTCGCCATCAACGTGTTGTTTGGATGGATGGGGATGACATGGTACATGCGTACCATGACTTACAAAGAATCTGCACGCGAATACGTAATGGCAGCTCGTGCGTTGGGTGCCTCGACAGGCCGAATCCTGTTTAACCATATTCTGCCAAATACCATGGTCATGATTGTCACCTTAGCGCCATTTACTATTGCCGCCAATATCACCGCACTGACAGCGCTTGATTATCTTGGTTTAGGCTTGATGCCACCAACACCAAGCTGGGGCGAGTTACTGCAGCAAGGTAAGTCCAACTTGGACTCTCCATGGATTGTGGCGTCTGTTGTGACTTCCATTGTACTGGTACTGGTGATGGTCACCTTTATCGGTGAAGCGATTCGAGCGGCATTCGACCCGAAAAAATTCACACGCTATGTTTAAGCATGCATTGTGAGCAAAACATAAAAAAGGGAAGTTTTATGAAAAGAATAATTTTAGCGTCCACGCTAAGCGCCCTAAGTTTTGGTGCGATGTCAGCGACGCTACCGACTGACTTAAACTGGCAAACGAACTGGGATGAGCCTCAATATGGCTCTCCTGAAGCAAAGCGTGGCGGGACTTACCGCACTTTCATGTCGAGCTTTCCTCAGACTCTACGCAGTGTTGGTCCTGATGCAAACTCTGGTTTACGTTCTTTCATCTTGGATGAAACGCCAGGGTTAGTGGTTCGCCACCCAGATACGCTTGAATTCATCCCTGAGCTAGCCAATGAGTGGGCATTAGCGGGTGACAATAAAACGGTTTATTTCAAACTAAACCCACAAGCTAAATGGTCGGATGGCAAGCCAGTCACGGCAGACGATTTTGTTTTTATGCTTAAGTTTTACCGCTCGAAAGACATTTTAGAGCCTTGGTACAACGACTATTACAACAAAACGGTTGCTGATGTTATCAAATTTGACGATCACACCTTCGCCGTGAAGGCCGCGAAAGAGCTCAATCCAGAAGAGTTGTTGTTGAGAATGGGGGCGCTACGTCCTCGTCCTGCTCATTTCTATGCAAATCCGAAGAAAGACGAGAACGGTGACGGCATTCATGATGATTTTGTGCGCTACTACAACTTTAAAAGTGAACCAACCACCAGCGCTTATTACTTAGCCGACGTCAAAAAAGGTAAAAGCGTTACCTTTAAGCACGTAGGTGAGGACTGGTGGGGTTATACCAATAAGTACTACGAGAATCGTTATAACGTCGACAAAATTCGTATCACAGTTATCCGCGATAGTGATATTGCGATGAAGCACTTTGAAAAAGGTAAGTTGGACGCATTTGGATTGGTTTTGCCAAGTCTATGGCATGACAAATCCAATACTGCCCCTTATCAAAAGGGGTACATTGAGAAGTTCTGGGGTTACAACCAATATCCAGTTGGTGCTGGTGGCGTGTGGATAAACACGACCATGCCTCTACTTGATGACTTAAACATTCGCAAAGGGATCACTTACGCGACAGATTTCGACGGCATGATCGAGAATGTTATGCGTGGAGACTACAGCCGTAAACCCAACCCAACGGGCTTTGGGCATGGTAAATACACGTTACCAGATGTGAAAGCGCCAAAGTTTGAACCAGAAAAAGCGGCGGCAGCGTTTGAAGCTGCGGGCTTCGATAAGATTGGTTCCGATGGTATTCGCGTGAATGATAAAGGTCAGCGTTTGAGCTTTGAATTGACGTACTCATCTCCAGTTCATACACCGCGTATTGCTTTCTTGCGTGAACAGGCAAAATTGGCAGGGTTGGACATTGAGCTGAAGCTGATTGATGGTTCATCGATGTTCAAGTATGTGCGTGAGAAAAAACACGAACTTGCTTTCTTTGATATGGGGACTTCGGAAATCCCAACTTATTGGGAATACTTCCATTCCGTGAACGCGAACAAACCACAAACGAACTCATTCACTAACTACAGCACTCCAGAGCTAGATGAAAAGATCATTGCGTATCGCTTTAACATGGACATGGATAAGAAGATCCAACTAGGTCATGAGATTCAGCGAGACATTATTGATGCGCACGTGATTGTCACTGGCTACATGGTACCTTACGTTCGTTATGGACACTGGCGTTGGTTGAAATTGCCAGAGAAACCAATGAATCGAATGACAGAAGCGTTGTTCAGTGGCGGAATTATCGGTGATGGCACGTATTGGATTGACAAAGACGTGAAGAAAGAAACCCAGAAAGCGATGAAGTCGGGTAAAACCTTTGAACCGGTTGTTGTCGTTGATGACACGTATAAGCTGTAAGGATGTGTTATGGAAAACGATGTAATTTTGAGTGTAAAAGATCTCGAAGTGGAATTCATCACGGATGATGGCCCGGTAAAAGTACTCCATGGCGTGAACTTTGATGTTCGCGCAGGACGAACGCTCGGTCTCGTTGGTGAGTCTGGCTGTGGTAAGAGCGTGACCTCCATGTCTATCATGGGACTGTTGCCAAAGCCTTACGGAAATATTGTCAATGGTGAGGTTAACTATCGAGGTACCAATCTGGTGTCGCTACCAGCGGAAGAAATGTACGCCATGCGCGGCGACCGCATTTCGATCATTTTCCAAGACCCAATGACGGCGTTGAATCCAGTGCATACCATTGGCCGCCAACTGTGCGAAGTGTTGGAATTACACCGTCCTGAGTTAGGTAAAAAAGAGCGCGAATCCTACGCGGTAGAAATGCTGGCTAAAGTGAAAATTCCAATGCCAGAAAAGCGCCTCAACGAATACCCGCACAACCTATCTGGTGGTATGCGCCAGCGCGTGATGATCGCAATGGCACTCGCATGTAAACCAGACATTTTGATTTGTGATGAGCCAACGACAGCTCTGGATGTAACGGTACAGGCGTCTATCCTTGAACTTATGAATGAACTTCAAGAAGAAACGGGCATGGCAATGATCTTCATTACCCATGATTTAGGCGTAGTAGCTGAAGTGTGTGATGACGTTGCGGTAATGTATGGTGGTCGTATTGTCGAAAAAGCGGAGATTTTTGAGCTGTTTGACAATCCGCAGCACCCTTACACGGAACGTTTGATGGGCTTAATGCCAAGCTTGGACAACGAACCTAAGCAGATGATTGATATCAAACCAATCGATGCCAGCATGTTTGCTAGCTAACTGGTGCAAAGTGAACAAGTCATAAAAGAGGATGTTATGGCCAAAGAAGTATTAAGAATTGAAAATCTTAAGCAGCACTTTGTATCTGGTAAAGGACTGTTTAAGAAGGGCTACACGATCAAAGCTGTAGACGGCGTTTCCTTGTCGGTTTCAGAAGGAGAAACATTGGGACTCGTTGGTGAATCTGGCTGTGGTAAAAGTACCTTAGGACGTACGATTCTAAAATTGTACGAGCCAACGGAAGGTAAGATTTTCTTTGAAGGCAAAGACATCACAAAGTTCTCTGTCAAAGAGATGCGCTCGTTGCGTAAAGACATGCAGATTGTCTTTCAGGACCCAATGGAGTCACTTAACCAGCGTCACACCATTGGTATGATTTTGGAAGAGCCGTATATCATCCATAAAATAGGCACTCCTGCAGAGCGTAAACAATGGGTGAAAGAGCTGTTGGTGAAAGTTGGCTTGCCTGAAACGGCTGTGAACCGTTATCCGCACGAATTCTCTGGTGGCCAGCGTCAACGTATTGGTATTGCTCGTGCGATAGCACTGAAGCCAAAGCTGTTGATTTGTGATGAATCAGTATCTGCACTGGATGTATCGGTTCAGGCGCAAATTCTCAACTTGTTGCTGCAACTTCAACAAGAAATGAACCTTGCCATCATCTTCATCTCTCACGATTTGTCGGTGGTTAAGCATGTCTCCGATAAAGTTGCGGTGATGTACTTTGGTAAAGTGGTGGAAGCGGGGAATGCGAAAGAAATTTACGCGAACCCACAAAACGATTACACCAAGAAACTGCTCTCCGCGATTCCGATTACCCATCCTAAATATCGCAAGAAAAAGCGTGTGGCAGAAAAAAAGCAGCAAGTGGCGTAAGCCGTGCCACCATCGCATTCAAGAAAACACGCTCCGTTAAATAAACGGGGCGTTTTTCTTATGTATCCTTTTTTATCTTGCATGCTAAACTCAAAGCTTATCTCTTTGGTTTTGCTTGGATAATTGGCTATGCCATCAAATTTACCTAAATCGTTCAGTCGCCCATTTTTAAAGATGTTCCACATCTTAGAAGCGGTTCTGTTGGTCGCTATTACCTTGGCAACTATTTATGCCATGGCTCAAGAGTTCATTCACGTCTTTGTTGAGAAGCGAGTGCTGTTGACGGACATCTTATTGATGTTCATCTATCTTGAAGTTTTAGCGATGGTGCAGCAGTTTGTAATGAACGGTAAGATCCCCGTTCGCTATCCTATTTATATCGCGATGATGGCCATTGCTCGCTACATCACCTTAGGTATGAAAGAGTTGGATGCCACTTTGGTGGTTTGGCTTTCTATTGCGGCGTTTATCTTGGCGGCAGCGACCTTGGTGATTCGCGTTGGACACCACTATTGGCCGTATGTTGACAACCGAACCTTGGAAAAAGACGAATAAAATAAAGCCCCACACTAAGCGGGGCTTTCAATATGTAATCTAAATGTTTTTAGATTATTCGATGTTTTGGATCTGCTCATTGAGTAGCGGCCTAGACCCTAACAAACTCAATGAGTTATCGAAAAGAAACCGTTCAAAAATGCCTGTTTGCCCACCAAACTGCCCACCACTTGCCTCTGGCTTTTACTAAATCTTAGTGGTTAGCAATGGAAAAACAGTGCCGTTTTTATGCTGCTGTTAGGATCTAAAAATAGCAGTTTTGAAAGGCTTTATCGAGTAATTTTTTCAACACTCTACGCACTGATGGATATTATAGTATCCAAGTTCTGTTTTATTTCGCTATAATGGATATAACTGTAACCACTTGGTCTTTGCGGATGAATTTTACCTTACTTGATGATACCGATGTAAGCCAAGCTTATGCGGCTTATTTACGTGAGTTACGCAAGCAGGCAAAGCTGTCACGAGCGGCGCTTGCTGAGCGAAGCTGTGTACCTGCGGCCACCATTAAGAAATTTGAGCTGACCGGGCAAATTTCATTTCGTCAATTGCTGTTGCTATGGCAGACACTTGATTCGCTAGATAGGCTTTATCAGCTCACGCAACTTAGCAAAGAACGCGCTGCTATACCCACGAGTATTGATGAGGTGCTAAAAGATGAGTTTTAAACCGATTCAGAAGCTTAATGTTACTCGTACGCTAAGCTCAGGTGAGCAGATATCAGTTGGAGTCTTGGCGCAGAATCGGCAAGGCGTTTTTTTTCAGTATACTGACGACTATTTGCAGCAGTTTGGCAATTTATCACCGTTTACCTTGCAAGCGAATACGCTAGTTCAAGCCGCACCTAAAGCGCCGCACCAAGGTGTACATGGCGTATTTGGAGATTGTTTGCCCGATGGCTGGGGCATGTTGTTACAAGATCGTATTTTCCGGCAAAAGGGCATCCTACCTAATCAATTAACGGCGATGGATAGACTGGCCTTTGTCGGTGATAAAGGCATGGGAGCGCTGTCTTTTTCTCCGGTGTCTGAGTTTTCAGCCACGACATACGCGGACATTGATTTAGCAACCTTGGGCTTAGAAGCACAAACGCTGTTCGATGCTTCAATGTCAGATTATATGGATGATAATCACGATGAGTTAGATGGGCATACTCAACAGGTGTTGGCCGCATTAGTCGCCGGAGGTAGTTCGGGTGGGGCAAGGCCTAAGGCACAAATTTATATGCCTGCTGGGGAAACTCAGTATTGTCGAACCTTCGCTCAGCTTGGAGATGAGGCTTGGCTGATTAAATTTACTTCTAAAAATCTCGCGCTCGGCCATGAAGAAGGTTTGTGCGAGGCAGTTTATTTACAAATGGCAGAACTTGCTAAGTGTCAACCGCCGCAATGGCAACTCATTGAAGCACCACCTACAAGCGGTGCGTCTGCTTGGTTGGCGCTTAAGCGTTTTGATTATGTCACTGAACAGGCCGACTTAGGCAGAAAGCGCAGTGCAGGTCGATTGCATATGCACAGCGCTTGCGGGCTGCTGGATGCAGACTTTCGAACGCCAAGTTTAGATTACATTGATTTAATTAAAGCCAGCCGTCAGTTGTGTAAATCGCCAGCGGCTGGACAGCTGCAATTTCGCCGCGCCATTTTTAATCTGCTGTCGTCTAATCAAGACGACCACAGTAAAAACTGGGCGTTTTTGCAAGCGGATGACGGTCAATGGGATCCTGCCCCTTTTTACGATGTTACCTACAGCCCGCATCCATTCAACGAACACGCCACTGCTTTCGGCGGTTATGGCAAAGCGCCATCGCTTAAGGTGATGCAAAAACTTGCTACTAGTGCTGGCTTTGCGAATTGGAATGATGCAAAGCAAGTTTTTGAAGAAGTCGCAGAAGCCATCAGCCAATTTACGTATCTTGCCAAGCAACAAGGGATCAGTAAAACAACAGTGTCTGCGATTGCTAAGACATTGGATCAGCGTAAACAAGAAAATGCAGCGCTTTTTCTACAACAATAAGAAGGGACAGTAATGAAGCTCGGCCGAAACGATCCTTGCCATTGTGGCAGTGGTAAAAAATTTAAACGTTGTTGTATGAGCAGCGTTTCCAAGCAACATGCCCAAGTTTTCGATGATGTTGAAGCTATGCTGGCCATGAACCCAAATTTGAGTCTTGATGAACTCAATGCCGCTTTGCAGCACAAAGTGCAAGATCGCAATAATCAGCCTCATCCCGATTTTTGTGGCGTGACGCCAACGCAAATGGCCAATTGGCTTTATGCGCCTTTTGATCAATTACAGTGGGTGACAATCAGCACTCCCGACTCTCTTTCTGCCAGCCCTGTGATGCGTTATCTAGCGCTCATTCTTGATGATGCCATGGCGCAAGAAGGCTCCTTCAAAGCCACAACTAAAGGCAACTTACCGACTAAATTAGTCAAACAGGCCAGTGAGTTATTGCCCGAATTTGCCGTTGCTCAATTCGAACGTAACATTAGTATCAGCGAGTTTGCGGGCAGCAACGAAGACAAGTTTAATGCTTTGCACTACACCCGAGTGCTTGCCGAAATTAGCGGTATTATTTATCGACGTAGCGGCCGCTACCATGTGAAAAAATCAGCGCAAAAGCAGTATCAGGTGTTAGGTATACAAGCATTTTTTAAACCTATGTTAGAAGCCGCCATCAGCAAATATAACTGGGGCTATTTGGACGGTTTTGAGTTTGATGCCGACTTGCGAACCTTTTGGCTGTTTATGCTGTGGCGTATTCAAAGCCACAGTAGTGTAGATCTGCTGGTTGAAGAGGTGAAAGTGGCTTTCCCAGATTTACTACAGGGTTTCCCAGCAGATGATTACTTCTCGCCGGAAAGAAGCTTAAGCATACTCATCGAATCACGGTTTATTGAGCGATTTTTACAGTTTTGGGGATTTGTGACCCTTGATCCAAGAAGTTTTTTAAACACGGAATCTGTTGGTAGGACGGTACAGGTACTGCCTTTATTGAAACAAACTTTTCAATTCACAATAAATACATAACAAGGTCATCGTGAGCGAATATCAATACTATAAATTTGAGCGTCTGGATGGGTATTTAGATGCTAAAGCACGTCAAGCACTCAGGGCCATTTCAAGCCGTGCCGAGATCAGCGCTACGTCCTTTCAGGTGTATTACACCTACAGTGACTTAAAGGCAGAGCCTTTTGAGCTGATGTTAAAATACTTTGATATCGGTTTTTACTATGCCGATTGGGGCTCAATCGATGCCTACATCAAGCTACCAGCAGGAACGCTCCCTGAAGCTTTACTTTGCTTTTCAAGTAATGGGCTTCATATTCACGAAAACGATGAGTGGCAGTTGCTGATTTTTTCCCTTGAGGAGTATGACGAATATTTTGACGATGAGCATGCCGACCAATTTTTCCAGCATTTAGCTGGGTTACGCAGCGGGTTAATGCAAGGGGATTGGCGCCTTGTGTACTTTATGTGGCTCAAAATGTTTGATTTTAATGATGACGTTGAGCGAGTGCCGTTAATTCAATTCGATTTTGAGCACCTTAATGAAGAGGTGCAGGCGTTTGCAGCGCTGTATGATATTCCCTTAGCATTGGTTAAGGCACTCGCCATGGTGCTGAAGGAGCAACCCAGTCACCAAGCCAAACAAACCCAATTTCAGTTTGATTCGTGGCTCCATAATCTCTCGCAAGCAGAGAAAGACACGCTTTTACGCACGCTGTTTGAGCAAGGCCAGCTAACCCGACACCAAGCCTTAGCGCTGACGCGAAAAGAACCCGCTAACACAGACGAGATCTATCAGTATTGGTTAACCCCCGAGGTAATTTCTCCTTTCATTGAGCAAGCGCAAAGTCAATTACAGCAAGAGCAAGCCGCAGCACTCGCAAAAAAATTAGCTATCGAAAAAGCGGAAAAAGAAAAAGCGTTGACGGATATCTACAATCAACGTGAGCACTACTGGCAGCAATCACAAGAGCAAGCGGATCGAACTTGCGCCAGTGGTTACGATGCGGCATCACGCTATCTGCATCAGCTGTTTGAGGCCTATCAGTTCAAAGCTGATGAAGCGGCGTTTGAACAACGCTTTAAGCGCTTTGTTGTGGCGAATAATAGCCGTAAAGCACTGTTAAATCGCTTGAGTGATTTGCTTTAAACGATGAGGCGATAGGCTGGCCAAATGACGTTAGCAAAAAACCGATTGAGGGTTGGTTGAAAGGTTGTAAGCCCACCAAAGGTCTACAAATTGTTACCTATGAAGTCACTTTGTGTAGACCTCGGGGTCTAAGCAACGCGCTTTTACCATCTCTGTGGTAAATACTGCGTGAAATACAAAGGCATCACGATATTGGTTTGCTCTAATGCGGATGAGCCTTGTGTACCCGTTAACTTAAAGGTTTTACTTGGAGTACATTTTTCAACGTAGGATGCCAACGATTTTGCTCTTGTACGTTTACCACTTTTGACCTCCACAGGGACGATATCGCCTTCATCGGTCGCCAAAATAAATTCGATTTCGGCGCGGGCGTCATTCCATGAATAGCTTGGGTCAACGCCAATGGCAGTGAGCTCTTGTTGCACAAAGTTTTCAGCCACATAACCTTTGTATTCATAGTTTTGTTGCTTAATTTCTTTATAACTGCTGCCGAGCATATGATTAAGCAGGCCCACATCAAACAGAAACAGTTTCACCATATTTTCTTTTTTATAGGCCGCTAACGGAGATTTCGGCAATCCTTCAATAGGGTAGTTTGGCAAAGCTAAGCGGCAGCAGTTAAGCCAATGGATCGCGGTTTCAAAATCGCTATAACGAGATTTACGCTCATGCACATGCTTAAATTTAAAGCGTTTAACCGACTCATCGCTGACAAGTGATAGCTGGGCTGGAATGCTATTAAATACCGATTCAATCAGTGTGGCGTCGACCTTGCCCGCGTACTTACCAAAATCGCGGCGATAACCTTCCACTAAATCGGCATGAATTTTTGTGACTTTTTCAACACGCTCTAGAATGCGTGAATCCTTATACTGATACCAAGCAGAAACGGCTTCCGGCATACCACCAGTAAAAAAGTAGTCAGTGAGTTTGTCCATCAATTTGGTGTGTACTGCCGGTGTGCTTGCTTGACTATCAAACGCTTTGATCAGCGCTTGCTCGTTGGATGCGTAAATAAATTCTTGGAAGGTCAGTGGTCGTAAATTGTATTGTTCTACCTTGCCCACAGGGAAGGTGTTGAGCAAACCAATATTCGAGCCGCTGGCAGCGACAAAATAGGACGGTGCTTTTTCAGCAAAGTACTTTAGTGAGGTAACGGCACGTTCACATTCGCCAATTTCATCTAATATCAGCAGATCGGTTTCTGGGTTGAACGCTTGGTTGGTTAACAACTCAATGTTCATTACTAGCTCGTCAGGTGACAACGAGCCATCGAACGCTTCTTTGTAGGCAGGGTTTTCAAGGAAGTCGATACGAAGGATGTTGGCAAAGGTGCTCCCAAATAACTCTTGTAGCAGATAGGTTTTACCTGTTTGTCTTGCACCATCGATCAATAATGGCTTGCGCACCGGTTGATTTTTCCATGCTATTAGGGCGTTTAGTAAGTTGCGCTGCATTGTCATTTCCCGCCAATTAAGACTGTTAACTGCCTGTAGTATAACTCATTCTACACTTTTACGCGCAGAAAAGTGCGGAATTTTACATTTTTATGCGCATAAAAGTGTTTGTCCGTTCTGCTGCATGCATGTTACTCTTTATTTAATTATGAAGAAACGGATTTTATATGAGTAATTTTTGCGATCAACTTAAGGTTAATATTCAGTCCTTAGCAGCCATAGTTCAAGTGATCAGTCATGAGACTTTGCGAATTAGAGCTTATTGTATTCAGGCAGCGGAAGAATTACAGCGTGATCTTTATTTGTGGAATGGCTGTGAAGGATTAAAACGATATAACCCGAGTGATAAGCAGTTTGAAAATGTTGAAGATTTTGAAGGCACCTGTCAACCTTTTGAAATCTTAGATTGGATTAATGAAATATCTAAAAACAATGATTCTCTCGAAAGTATTATTCTGCTTGAAGATTTTCACCATTATTTACATGAACATACTCTTGTTTCTCGATTGCGCTCGTATACTGTTGCAGTTGCTAGTCGACAAATCGAAGGTATTTCGTTAGTGCTTTCACAGCCCATGGAAATGCTTCCAATTGAACTCGAAAAGGAAGTACAAGTTATGCAACTTCCTTTGCCCTCATCTGACGATTTAGTTAAGTTGATGCGCCAAGCTCAGCAACGTTTTCAACTTGATGACAGAGACTATCAAGAAACCCCCGCATTAGTTGAATCCGCTCTAGGGCTCTCAACCAGTGAAGCGCAACTCGCTTTTTCCAAAGTAGCTTATCAATTTAAGCGACTCACTGAGTCAGAAATACCTCATATAATAAATGAAAAAGAGCAAGTCATCCGCAAAAGTGGCCACTTGGAATACTTTCATCCAAAAGCCACTTTAGAAGATATTGGCGGACTTGATAACCTAAAGTCTTGGCTAAACCGCCGAAAACAAGCTTTTACTAAAGATGCCCGTGATTTTGGCTTAGAAACACCGCGCGGAGTTTTATTGCTTGGTTTACCTGGTACAGGTAAGAGTTTAGCTGCTAAAGCGGTTGCGAATGCTTGGCAACTGCCTTTGTTGCGACTGGATATGGGTAAAATTTATGGTGGTATTGTTGGACAATCAGAAGCCAATATTCGTTCAGCCTTGCAAACTGCGGAGGCTCTTGCTCCTAGTATTTTGTGGATTGATGAAATAGAGAAAGGCTTATCTGGCATGCAGAGTTCAGGCGCGACTGATGGCGGCACAACATCGCGTGTATTAGGCACTTTTTTAACTTGGATGCAGGAGAAAGAAAAGCCCGTCTTTGTGGTTGCTACAGCAAATAATATTGCACAGTTACCGCCAGAGTTATTGCGTAAAGGCCGAGTAGACGAAATATTCTTTGTTGATTTGCCGGTTAAGCGTGATCGCAAAGAAATTCTTACGATTCATCTTAAAAGGCGTAATCGTTTAGATGATTTTGTAGACGGTGATCTCGACGCGATTGTTGACGCGACTAAAGGGTTTACTGGCGCAGAACTTGAAGAAGCCGTAAAAGAAGCGATGTTTATTGCCTTTGATGAAGGCCACCAATTAGCGAAAGAAGATATTCTAAAAGCCGTTTCTGCAACGTCTCCACTGTCATTAACCATGTCAGAAATGATTAGTCAAACACGAAAATGGGCCAAAGGGCGTGCGGTTTGTGCAAGCTCTTCACAGCCAGAAGAATTAGAAAATGATTCAAATAATAAAAAACCACGCCTTAAGCAAGAAGGTGAGAACCCGTTTATCTAAGTGAGTTGTTATGGAAAACCCATTTTTTACTGCGTTGGAGATGCAAGGAGCTAAAGCTGCAGCTTTCGACAAGCAAACTAATGATCAATTAATGCCTTTTCGTCATTATTTAGAGAACAGCATTAAAGCGCTTGAGAATAAAGAGGTCAGTTGTAGCTGGTTACCTGTCGGTGGGCAGCGCTTTCGTATTACACCGCAACAACGTATTTGGCAACTTGTGCCTTATACAGAAATAGAAATCATAAATGAGCTGGCTGGCTGGTATCAAATCATTTCTGTTGACGGTGAACAACCAGATGCGGAATTTGATCCAGATGAAATGGATCCAATTATTCAGGGGAAAGGGAAAAGCAAAAGAGAACATGAACTTGCTGAATGCGGATATAAGAAATATCCCGATTTCCGGCTTTATTTACCCAGTATGGAATTAGACGAGGAGCCAGTCTCATGGAGTGGCTACCAATTGGAGCTTAGGCCATTAGCCGTAGAGATTGGCCAGTTGAATACCATTTATGTGGATGGTCAACCTTGCAAGGTTGTTTCTCAAGCCGACGGACGCCTTAAGATTCAAGGTTATGTACAAGCGAGTAGTCACTTATCTATTGATGGTCAAGATATACCATTTTCGGTGGCCAAATCTTTTGATGAGAATTCGCTCAAATCCTTGTCCATCAAGCGCAATAAACAAGGTTGGTTGGTGTTCTCTCTGGAGCGGCCAGCTATCAATGCATGCCAACTTAACGATATTACTCATAAGGCATTAGCTGAGTTGAGCGTGAGTCACTTTAGCGTTGAGGATCTCACGTTAAATGTTGACTCATGGGTAGTTTCAACTGAAAAGAACAGCGTTGTCCTTGAAAGGATAAATGAAGAGCAACGTGTTGCGATAAAAAAAATTAGCTGCCTTGCTTTTCCAGAAATACAGTGGCAAGTGACTCAAATTGAGAATAAAGAAAAATGGATTCAACTTTTCGAAAAAATCGGTTCAGATGATACAGGAAAATCGGATCTCGATTATTTTTTTGACGACAATCAAAACAGCAAAATTCTCGATGCTACTCAGCGCAAACATGACGAGGGTTTTAGAGTTTTAAAAGCGCGACCGGAAGAGCGACAAATTTTATTAGCTCGAAATCAACGAGGTAAAAAAAACCACCAGAGTGAATATCCAAATTCAAATGGTAAAAATCGCGAGATCCGCATCAGTGTCGATACCAGTCAACTACGCCGGCAAAAAGAGGCGCTGAACCAATTGATGTGTCGCCCAGCAAAGGCGCATTGGCCGCTTATTCAGTTATTTCAAGAGCGAAGTCAGACTCTATGGCCTGACGTGACTCCAATACCTGAACAGGGGGTTGAGTGGCAAGTGTTATCAGACCCAGATTTTGATGGTTGTAATAAACAGCGTGAGTTTGTGAGTAAAGCGCTAGCAAGTAATGACTTTACCATTTTGGATGGTCCGCCTGGGACAGGAAAAACAACGACTATTCTTGAGCTCATTTATCAACTAGTGACTAAGGGTAAGCGAGTCTTGCTATCAGCATCCACTCATGCGGCCATTAATAATGTACTAGAGCGAGTTAAAGAAAGTCAGAGTTTAAGTCAAGTAATACATCCCCTGCGAGTTGGTGATGAGAGCAATGCGACGGGTGTTGAAGAGTTTCAGTTCGATAACTTACTAAACCAATACAAATCAGTGGCAGGTGGTTCCTCAATAAGTAAGCAGCTCATGGTTGATTCATCCAATCTGGTTTGCGGCACCACAATCGGTATTCTGCGCTTATTTAATGATAGGGACATAGTGTTAGATGCGGGGGAGCCACCGTTTGATGTCATGATTATCGATGAATGCAGTAAAACGACTTTTCAGGAGTTTTTAGTGCCTGCTCGCTTTGCAAAGCGCTGGGTCTTAGTGGGTGACATTCGTCAATTGTCACCATTTACTGACCGAGAACAAATCGTTGCGAACCTGGATAATTTGATGATAACGCCAGCTCGAGGTAAGAGCAAAGCGCAAACCCTGTCAGCAGATGTACAGCGTGCGTGTTTTTTGTTGGAAGAGCTTAGAGGCTCAAAAGAAACACCTTACTCACAGCCTATGATCCTACCTTTAACTTCTGGGGTTATAAGTGCGATAAAGCAAGAAGTGACTCATAGAAAACAGCAAAAACAGCTCAGTGCAGGTTTGGATAATATCCTTGTGATTCCCTCTCAGCGCCTACCAAATGATCCTCAATGGGTAAAAGATGTTCAAGACATCAAGGCGCAACCATGGCATTTTTATCAGTTTACTCTCTGCTTTGTTGATGAAACAAGGCTGGATGATATTCAGCCTCTCATTCCGCAAGACTGTATTGTCTTACACTCAGGCTGGTGGCGAACGCAACATGCGAGTCAATATTATCGCCAAGGTATAAATACCAAAGCTTTTAAAATCAAAAATAGCGAAATTACAAATAGCCTTGATATTCAAAGCGAATTGTTAGATCGATTTAGCAGTAGTAAATGGTCTGAGGAAGTTTGTTGGCGGTTAGAGCGTGAATATTGGCTGCGTTTATCACAAAATCAAAAGCGAAAAATGGGTTACCTTGAAGAAACCTTACAGCGCCTATTCCCTAAATCTATTGATGTTGATGGCCGTATTCACATGGTAAAAAATATCGCTTTTCCATCAATATTAGAGGCACTCTCTGGTGATGGTTTAGTGAAGCGCAGGAAAGATCAACCTACCACCCTCAACCAAGGTTTTACTGCATGCGAAAAACAACAACGGCACACCACACTAACTTATCAGCATCGTATGCACCCTGAGATAGCTAAGTTCCCACGAACACAGTTTTATCCCCAAGGTATTTTGGTTGATGGTAAATATACCACCAGTGCGCGTGACTGGGATTACTCACGTTATGTTTCGCGTAATATCTGGTTGAATGTGAATGGTCAGACTCAAAAAGGCAATAGCAACCCGCAAGAAGTTGAAGCAGTAATGGCCGAGCTAAAAGCTTTTTGTGACTGGGCTGAAGATAATGCGAAAAATGAAAAAAATGAGCCATACGATGTGGCCATCTTGACTTTTTACAAAGGACAAGAAAAAGCCTTGCGCGATGCGCTGAAAAAGCTACCCGGAAATCAAAGCCGTTATGCTCGTTTTAATTACAAAGGTATAGCCATTAAGTTGGCAACGGTGGATTACTTTCAAGGCCAAGAAGCTGATGTCGTTTTTCTATCCATGGTGAACACGCATCGTGATGGTTTTATGGATTCGCCTAATCGACTCAACGTAGCCATTACTCGAGCCAGATATCAACTTGTTATTGCTGGTAATCATGATTACTTCAGCAACCGCTCACGCACAGAAGAGCTGAAAAATTTAGCGAATTCAGCGCAAGCCTTAGAGACTCATAACTCTAAAAATAGCAGGCATAATTCCAATTACAGGGGAAGTAAAGTTAGTGGCTAAAAATAAAAAACAACCAGCGTCAGCTAAATTAGAGTCGCAAAACCACGTCAGCGAGATTGATGCTAGGTCCTTTTCTTTGACAATGAAAAGATCGGTCATGTTAAAGCGCTATCCTATGATTGCTCAGTTGGCTTTTTTTCGTGAGCGACCTGATTTAGTTTCGCTGTTGACGGCAGTGCAGAATAGTCATAGAGAAATGCCTAATAGGCTTGTCGACTATTTAAGCAGGGAAAAACTGTGGAATAAGACCGATGCTGCTTTAACCAACTTGGGTGAAGAAGTGAAAGCGAGTGGCTACTTCAACACCCAAGAGCGAGGTTTTTATCATATTTGGTATACTGAAAGCGATCCTCTTTTTGGCACAAGACCTATTTTTATTCAAAGAGATACGGCTTTTTTTGAACCGAAGCAGACTATTTGGAAGAAAGGGAGCGACGCTAAAAACTCACAGTTTAAATTTGAGAATACAGAACAGCCGCTTGATATTCAGGTTTTGGAAGAAATGCTACAAAGCTCCTCCACTCGGTTGGAGCCCTCGTTATTAGGCCTTGCTGGATTAACCCCTGAAGTTATTTGCTCACCAGAAAAAGAGGCGACGATCCAGCTGAGTTGGCAACTGGGTTTTTCCACTTCTTCTTTAATGTTACAAGGGCAAATAGAGACCTTGCAGTTTAGTAACAACAAAGGAGGTAACCAACCGTTTAAGCTAGAAATGTCGCTAAACGGGTTTGATGAGCATTTTGCTGACGTGATGGAAGTCATCGCTCAAAAATGTAATGGCATTTGGCATCAAGAGAGCCAACGAGTCGCAGTGGAACTGGAAACTATTAAACGTGATGCAAACGCGGTACAGCGATTTGTGTTAGACAAGGTTTCACAAAATAATTTGACGTTAGCGACTGGAAACTATAGCCAATGGGAAGCGTTCAATTTGCCTATTAAGCCTATAAACCAACAAGATGCGAAAGCTTGGCATCTCCATTGGTTAGATAATTATTATAGTGATTCATACCAGCCAAGCGCATCGGCTCGTAAGCAGCAGGCGACTTGGCTCGATCAGGATGCATTGCAACACTATGAATTACCTCTGTATCACCCACAGAACTTACTGGCAGAATTCGCGCGCGACAAGCAGCCTAAAGCATATTGGCATGCAGCGGCGTTGGCTGATTTAACCCCATCAAACAGCAAAAAATTACACTTACCGATTAATTTAGTTGAGGGCGATAAGCTGGTTTTAGCTAACCTTATGCATCAACTTACTGGTGGTGAGCATGTGGAATCCGTTATTTATTCAGATCGTTATGTGCATACCTCTCGGCAAAGTCGAAACTTAGCCGCAGTCGCGCGTTGCTTTGGTGATGCGCAAGGTCAGTTGTTAACGTTAGCGGCTCAAAAAGGGCCGGAAGCTAAATTACCTGCTAATTGGCAGAAGCGAATAATTGAAAAGAGAAATGAAAATCATGGGCGATTTTGGATTTTTATTGGCCAAAACCAAGTGACTTGTTGGGAGTGTACTAGTGGGCTTGATTTTATTAAAGAGCAAGAAGGCTCTTACTTCATCGATGGGTATCCTACCTTTATTCCTAAAGAGCGATCTGAACTTCCGCAATTTTTACAGCAACACATAAGGCGCACAGCCGCCGAGTTACAAAGCATGGAGGTTGTCGAATGATGGCTAAACTCACCACCAGAAATGAACGATTTCAAATAGATTTTACACAGCAGCCACTGTCCAACTTTTTTTACCAGCAATCTGGAGATAGTGAATTATTTAAGTCGTTACTCAGAATAGATAACGCATGGCTAGCTAAATTCATCAATCAAGCACGTTTAACCTTGCTAATTGCTTGTGAATCAATAAAAGACCTGACAGTAATTAAGCTGCTGCAAAATCAGGCCGATAAAGGCGCTCGTATCTATCTGTTATTAGGTGACGAAACCCAAAGTAAGACGGCGATTGATATGTTATCTGGCCGATGCTTGATCCGAACTGGAATTAAGCAGCAAGGAACTTTGATGCTGCGCGATCATGTTACTCTCCAAGCGCAAGGTTTCTTGTTGACTACCAATGATGTGTTTGTTGATGACCAAGCTCATTCCCGAGCTATTGAGTTAGAGTCGATGCAACGAGAAGACAGCTATCGCAGTTTTTGTAAGTTATTTTGGGAGCAAGCAACTCATGAATACCTTGAGCATAATAAGCAGCAAAAAGCAGTGGTAAATCCAGATAGCAATATCGTTCCCAATCATTCGCATCATCTTTATGGCACCTTACAAGCGTGCTTAACGGATTCGTTCTCAAGCTTAAAGGCTGCGAGCGGCTCAGATTTCAATTCGTCAAACACACCATCAAGGCTATTACTGTCAACAGATTCAAAATTTATCGACAGAAAAGCAAATGATGGAGTAGCGTTAACAGAATCAAATATCCCCAATATCTTATTTTCAGATGATGGTGACTGGCTATTACCTGATACGCCTGACTTTTCAGTGACCAACTGGTGTCTTAAGTTATCTGCCAGTCAAAGTAAGCAAATGACAGCAGCCTTTGAGCAGGCACATGATAACGCTGCGTGGCAGTTCAAACTCAATGCTACTTTGGGTGATATTCCGTCACAACAGGCCGTGCGCTTTGGTGATCATCCACAAAACATATTGACCGTTGAGTTATTAAGAAGCGAACGGTTAAATGATGTTTTCACTGTTACTATTGACGATTTTTTTGCTAAATCGGCTGATGAGCTTGCCAGAAACTCGACGCAATGGCGACGTGACCGTCTTGCTCATTACATGGACTTTAGCGTCAAAATACATCCCCCATATTGCCCATTGGAAGCAAAAAAAGACGCTTTGTATCAAGATTGGCAGCACGCTGAAGATAATTGGCAGCGAAGCTTGTCAACACTTGAATCGTTGCAAAACACGATTAATCAACAGCAAAAGAGCATAGCCGATTCGCTTAAAGAATTTATTAAAGGTTTTTTACTTGGGCAAGGGCAGTCGGCAAAACAATTCGAAAAAGAACTTGAAGCGTTAAAAGCGTGGTCAGTCACAATGGCAACACCAGCTGAGCGCGAAGCATATCGTAAACGTCTCACTGATTTTCAACAAGGTATTCAGCAGCGAATGGCTGAGACTTCAATGAAGTTACATGAAGCGAAACAGCATCAGAATTGGGAAGCTAAAAAATCGACGTTAAAAAGAGAG
The DNA here is from genome assembly GCF_043102935.1 of Vibrio sp. zbq_1. Lineage (NCBI taxonomy): Bacteria > Pseudomonadati > Pseudomonadota > Gammaproteobacteria > Vibrionales > Vibrionaceae > Vibrio > Vibrio sp. zbq_1. The sequence goes on along the minus strand of NZ_JBICJH010000042.1, from coordinate 405,258 downwards.
TTAGCCGAAAAGACAGCCGTTGCAGAACAAAAACAGGCAACCTTTAAGCAAAAGAATGACGGACGAGAAGACGCGCTTAAGCAAGCTGAGCTACATTTTAAAGCGAGTTGGCAAAAGGCATCGGCCAGTTTAAATGAAAAACAATTGGAAGAATTAGTCATACCAACTGATGAAGCACCTCAAGTGAATGCATCATTATTACCTGAGGATAAACGACGTGCGCTTTCTAATATGACGATACTCCAAGCTAAAAGCTGGAAAAACACCATAAAAGAAAAAGTTTGGAAAAATAACTACCAAGCCTTTGCAAAAGCATTAAATAATGTTGATGAAGCAAGTAAGAAAATCGAACGAGATGTTCAAGATGCAAATAAAGCGTTTGAGCAAAGCCAATTACAACGCAAACAAGCAGAGCAAGCACTGGAAGATCATGGAGTCGTTTTTACTTACCAGCCCAATCAACCCTCAGATGCGTTAGATAAACAATTAGGGCTGAAAGAGGCTAATAAAGAGCAAGCCAAATTTGTTTGGCCTGCTGAAGAATTACCATCTAACCAAACTGAGTTACGTCAATATAAACAACAGCGCTATCTCATTATTGACAAAAAAGAGCAGCTTGAACAAGCCCAAAAAGACGCGGCTCGTCTCAATGCCAAAATTGTGTGTGATAAGGAGGCTGTGGATGCCTGAGCAAAAAATAGTGATCACTATCGATGATGATGGAGCCATAACAGCCAAAACCGCAGGATTTAAAGGTGAAAGTTGTTTGGAAGCGCTTGATGATTTGCTCGATCTGAATGGTGCTGTTGGGGAGGTAAAAAAAACTGACGAGTATCATCAATTACAAGCGGTTAAAAAAGCGTACATCCAAACCATTAAAGGGAGGTCTTAATGAGTGCAGTAATCAAGACGACCACCCCGTTTGCTATTGAAACGGTTTTGATTAAGGCTTTAGCAGCTCTAGGTGCAGAGCCGCTTAAAGTCGATGCATCAAATATCAGGTCTTTAAAGCACAATGGCGGTGTACAACTTGGCGATATTTTTACAAATCGAAAAGATTATAACGGAATTCAGCATTTTCGTTTTGAGCAAGGGCGTTGGATGTTACGCCATGATTCAGATGAAATGAACGGACATATTACCGCTTCAGCCATGGCATCACGCGAATACATCTCTGTGCAAAAGTTTCTTACCTTGCTGAGTAAAGAGTATGACGTTATCTACCAAGACTATTTACAAGAACTTGCCGAACAAGAGCGACTTAGATTAGAAGAGCAACGCAAAGCAAGAGTGGAGGCAACCCGCTTACAGGCGATTGAAAAAGCTAAATCACAAGGGTATTCGGTTAAGGAAACCCGCAACAGTAAAGGGCAAATACAACTCGTTTTAACCCGCATGGTTTAGAGAGATGAAGTGCTACGGTGATTTTTTTAATTTGGCTCATATCGAGAGTGACAGCCTCATTTATGGGCCAGGTAAGCGATTGGTGGTGTGGTTTCAAGGCTGTGCCCTTGCTTGCCAAGGTTGTTGGAACAAGGCCATGTGGTCATTTAAAGAGAATCAATTGATCCATCGAGAGCAATTGTTAGAGCGAATTTTAGCCACGCCGCAGATCCGTGGTGTGACTTTGCTCGGTGGTGAGCCTTTGCATCAAGCGGATAATGTTTGGTGGTTATTTGAGCAAATCAAACAGCGTTCAAAGTTAACCACCTTTTTATTTACCGGGTTTGAAATGAGTGAACTTGAAGCATTTGGTTTTGCAGAGCGTATAGAAAATCTGTGTGATATTGTTGCAGTTGGTCGATATAACGAGAGTTTGCGTAATATCAATCAACAGTGGATAGGTTCAGATAATCAACAAGTTATTTTTCCGAGCAATTCACGAGAACAAGATAATAGAGTTTCATTAAATCAGGTAGAGTTGATTATCGACGATAAAGGTGGGATCACAACACTAGGATTTCCAAGTGACGAATTAATTACCTCACTAAATTGGCGTTCTTAACTGAATTTATTTGAAACTATATTTTCTCTAAATTCAAATTAGTGAAATTATAGTTTCACTTTCATCTCCAAGCTGTAAAGCAATAAATTGCCAATCTCTCGAAGTAAAGTGAGCCAAGATCTGAACAGGTCATGTCGATTTTTTACTGTTTTTTCGACATGTCTTTCTTGTGTGTCGATACACTCGACATATAAACACTCCATCCATACGACTCACCAAAACCGAGTTTTGAGTAGGAAACTTCAAAGCAGTACGCTGTTCTTTGGGCTTTTGGGGCAGTCTGGGCAAAGCCTTAATTCACGCTACTTAGCAACACGCCAACCCTGCCCACTCGGTATTTATCACTTGGGGCACTATGTAAATACTGGGGCAAGTAGCTACTCGTACCCTTAGAAAGCTGCACGATCTGAGCATTTATCTGCCTACTGCGTCCGTTTAGTACTGGCAAACTCCTAACTGAACTTAACAGATCAGTGAGGAAGCAAACAATGAACCCAACCACACAATCATCCACCACATCAACACACCCAGCGCGTCAGCAGCGGATTTTGCGTTTGCCCGAGGTAAAGGCCAAAACAGGCTTTGGCCGCAGCACCATTTATGCCCTGATGGCCAATGGTGAATTTCCCCGTTCCATTCGTATTGGCGCGCGTGCCGTGGGCTGGTTAGAAAGCGATATCGACCAGTGGATTGAAACCCGCCGTATCGGTGCTGCTTATGGCCGTGGATAAACCATCAGCATTAAACCAATTATCTGCCAGTGATATGCCTAGCAACGAGCCAAAATTACCAGCTGGTTTTGCCTATAACGCGCAAAACTGGCTGGTGATGCAACCGGCTGGGCAAGATAGCCCAGTTAAAATCTGCTCTTGGTTGCAAGTAGCTGCTCGTACTCGCGATCCGCAAGGGGACAACTACGGTTATTTATTGCACTGGTTAGACGATGACAATCGCCATCGCTATTGGGCCATGCCCGCAGAACTCTTAGCCGGAGACGGCAGCGAGTACCGCCGAATCCTGCTCAGCCGAGGCATGCGGCTAAGCAACAGTGTCAAAGCGCGGCAGTTACTCTCGCTGTTTATTCAACAAATGGGCGAACTGGCCACGCAAAAGGCTATCAGCGTGAACTGCATTGGCTGGCATCACCACGCTTATGTGCATCCGCGCCTCACCTTTTACCCAAGCGAACACAGCAACAACCCGCGCATGGTGCTGCAAACCATGCACCCGATAGAAGGCTTTATTCAACAAGGTAGTAGCGACAGTTGGCGGCAGCACGTTGGCCGTTATTGTCTGGATAACCCGCTATTGATTGTTGGTGTCTGCGCTGCGCTGGCCGCGCCTTTGTTGCACTTGTGCGGAGTGGATGGTTTTGGTTTACACCTCTACGGTGCCAGCAGTACTGGTAAAACTGCGGCGCTGTATCCGGCATTATCGGTGTGGGGCGAACCTAATCAACTGCGCCACAGTTGGCGTGCCACGGCCAACGGTTTAGAAGGTACAGCATTAGCGCATAACGATGCCTTGCTGGCGCTCGATGAAATGGGCGAAGTTGACCCAAAAGAGGCGGGCGATGTCGCTTATATGCTTGCCAATGGTCAGGGTAAAACACGAGCAGGCAAATACGGTGAAATGCGCTTACCCGCCCGTTGGCGTTTGGTGTTTTTATCTACTGGCGAAGTGACGCTCGAAAGCCATCTTGCCAGTATCGGCAAGCGCGTAAAAGCCGGCCAGCAAGTGCGCGTGATTGATCTCAGTGCCGATGCTGGAGCGCAAATGGGCGTGTTTAACCAGAGTCATGGTATGAACGCTGCCGATTTAGCCGATCACCTAAAACAGCAAAGTCGCCAACATTACGGCAGCTTGGCTTTGGACTGGTTACGGTATTTAACGCAGCACAGCGCTCAGGTGCGCCCCGTTTTCCAAAATGTACGCCAACGTTTTTTAACCGGCTTACCTCCCGAGTCAGACGGCCAAGTGCGCCGGGTCGCCGAAAAGTTTGCCTTACTGGCTAGTGCTGGGTTGTTAGCCATTCAAGCCAAAGTACTCGATTGGCCAACCCAAAGTGTCGAAGCCGCTTGTTTAAGCCAGCTAAACCAATGGATACTCGCCCGTGGTGGTGTGGCCGCCAATGAAGACCAACAAGCCATTCGCCAAGTGCGCAGTTTTATTGAGCAGCATGGCGAAAGCCGCTTTACGCCCAAACAAACCGGTTACAGCAGCCAAGTACGCCAACGCGCGGGTTGGATAGACACCAGCGGCCCACAAACCCTCTACCTGTTTTACCCAACTGGCTGGCGTGAAGCCACCGAAGGCCTAAGCTCAGATCGCGCCGCCAAAGCGCTGATGGCCGCAGGCTACCTAGTCCCCGATGGTAATCGGCCACAGCGCAAAGTCAGCCTGCCCGACAACACCCGCCCACGCATGTACTGCGTTAAAGGCAGCATCTTGGATGACTAAAGAGGCGATGAATCCTATGTAGGCTTGTCGCCTTGTAGTGAACCGACAGTCAACATAAATAGCGAGCGAGGCTTGAAGTCCAACGCAGACAATACCGCTAGAGGCATTCCCGTGAACCGCTAGCGTACCAACAACCAGCACCGAACGAATAACAAACACGCTCAATTATTTGGTTTTAACTCAAATAAGTTGAGAATAATCATAATCGTGGTAGGGTAAGCAACAGTGAAAAATCCCCAAGTTTATGGTTAAGAAAACACCGTGGAGAGAGCATGATCCGCTGCCACCTAGCCCGATTAATGGGTGAGAGAAAAATGCGTATTAGCGACGTGATGCGAGAAACCGGCCTCAGCCGTACCACCGTCACGCTACTGTACAAAGAAACTGCGCTTAAGGTGGACTTAGAGGCATTAGATAAACTGTGCGATTTGTTTAACTGCGATATACACGAACTACTCGAAAAATCGCCTGCGGCCTCCGCTGTGAATGAGAATACAAAATGACCCTAATTAACATCAAAGACCTCGAAGCACATCTCTGGCATGCAGCCCACATTATTACCGGGCCTATCGATGCATCGGACTACAAGACTTACATTTTCCCGATCCTCTTTTTCAAGCGCATTTGCGATGTGTACGACGAGGAATTTATCGATGCCATGGAACAAGTGGGCGATGAAGAACTTGCCAAAAGCGAGATGTTTCACCGCATTCAAATTCCACAAGAGTGCCACTGGAAAGACGTTTTTGCCGAAACCAAAGACATAGGCCAAGCCTTAAAAGATGCGTTTCGCGGTATTGAACTGGCTAACCCAAAGCTACACGGCATATTCGGCGATGCCAGCTGGACCAACAAAGAACGTCTGTCGGATGAACTCTTAGCTACCTTGCTTAACCATTTCAACAAAGTGAACCTGGGTGTAGCGTCTGTTCGTGACGACGATATGGGCCGAGCCTACGAATACCTCATCAAACGCTTTGCTGATAAGGCCAACAAAAAAGCCGGTGAATTCTATACCCCGCGCACCATTGTTCGTTTAATGGTTAACATCCTAGACCCGCAAGCGGGTGAAAGCGTCTACGACCCAGCATGTGGTACGGGCGGGATGTTGCTTGAAACCATCCACCACGTTAAAGAAAACGGTGGTGATCCGCGTTTGCTAAAAATCAAAGGCCAGGAGAAGAACCTCACCACCGAGGCCATTGCCCGCATGAACCTGTTTTTACATGGTCAGGAAGATTTTGACATCGTTCGCGGCGACACCCTGCGTGAGCCGAAGTTTTTGGTGAATGATCGCTTAGAAACCTTTGATTGCGTAATCGCTAACCCGCCATTCAGCCTCAAAGAGTGGGGCTATGATCTCTGGTCTGCCGACCCTTATGGCCGTAAGCAATATGGTTTAGCGCCTAAAACCAACGGTGACTTTGCCTGGGTACAACATATGTTTGCCTCGTTAAACAAGCAAGGGCGCATGGCAGTGGTATTGCCGCATGGCGTGTTATTCCGTGGAGGGGCCGAAGGCGCAATCCGCACCAAGCTGCTGCAAGAAAACCGCATCGAAGCCATCATCGGCGTAGCGTCAAACCTGTTTTATGGCACAGGCATTCCGGCCTGCATTTTAGTACTGCGCAAATCACGCCCAGCCGATCATCAAGATCACGTGCTGATTATTAATGCGGAAGAAATCTTCACCAAAGGCCGTGCCCAAAATACCTTGTCTAATGATCAAGCCGACGAAATTTTTAACATCTATCGCCAGCAAGAAACCTTAGGCCCTAAAGCCGAAGAAATCGAAGGCGTTGCGCGCTGGGTGGCGTTAACTGAGATTGAAGAAAACGACTTCAACCTCAATATTGCACGTTATGTACAAAAACCACTGGAAGAAGAAACCATCACAGTGGAAGAAGCGCTAAAAGACTTCCAACAAAAGCTGGCCGCCCTGGAGCACGCCGAAAATGAACTGGAAGCACTGCTGATCAAGGAAGGGTTTGAATTATGAGCAAAAAGCTCACGGTGATGGTGTCATCCACCGTTTATGGCGTAGAAGAACTGCTCGACCGCGTATACTCACTACTCACCGCCTTTGGTTATGAAGTTTGGATGTCGCATAAAGGCACAGTACCGGTATCCTCCAACGAAACCGCCTTTGAAAGCTGCTTAAAAGCAGTAGAAAAATGTGACCTATTTTTAGGCATCATTACCCCACAATACGGCAGTGGCGTTGATGCAACGGGACTATCGATTACCCATAAAGAGATGAAAAAAGCCATCGAGCTGAATAAACCTCGTTGGTTTTTAGCGCACGATCAAATCGTCTTCGCCCGCCGCCTATTAATGGATTTAGGTTACAAAACCCAAGAACAGCGCTCAGAATTGACACTGCGCAAAGGTGCAGCGTCCATTTCCAATATTAAGGTGATCGACTTATACGAAGACGCCACCATGGAACAACTGCCACTGGATGATCGTCAAGGCAACTGGGTACAAAAGTTCGATCGTGACGACGACGCCAACCTTTTTGTGGTCGCGCAATTCTCTCGCTATCAAGACGTAGAGCAGCGCCTGACCGAACATTTTCAAAATGTCAGTCAAGTGAGCGCCTCAGTAGGAGCAAGCCATGAGTAAAACGGCCGCACAACTCAAGCAACTATTGTCGCTGGGCGAAAATCAAACCCTTGAATACCTTACAAGCTGCGAGTTAAAACACTGCGGTCCGCAAGTATGTGCCTTTTTAAATACCCAAGGTGGATACCTGCTATGTGGAGTCGATGACAACGGCCAAATCAAGGGCGTAGAGCATGCCGAACAAGTAGCTGAACAGCTCGAAAGCCAGCTTAAATCGGCCATTCAACCGCCAGTACTGTTTTCGGTAGAAGTACAGCAAGTCGAAAACAAACAGCTATTAGTGGTTGAAGTGCCGGCCGGCAAAGACATCCCCTACGCCTTTAACAGTGACATCTACATACGTGCTGGCGAACAAACCCAAAAAGCCGATGTCGATACCATCCGCGACATGGTTATGCGCAAGCAAGTAGAGCCTACCCGCTGGGAGCGTTTGTTCTCGTCTGAACTCGACGAACAAGGTTTATCAGCCAGCGCTTGTAAAAAACTGCTATCCGCCAAACGCATTCCCAAAGAAGTCGCGCAAGCCGAACAAGGCATACTGCACCAGTTGCAATTGTTATCCTTGGCCAAATACGGCCGCTTAACCAATGCCGCCGATGTATTACTGGCCAGTGCACCGGGTAAACGCCATCCGCAAGCCCGCGTGCGTGCGGTGTGTTATCGCCATAAGGCCGACGACGAATATCAGGATTTACAGCACATAGATGGCCCAATGGCCGAAGTGATCGAGCAGCTTATTACCTTTGTGATGCGCAATACGCCATCGCGCGCACGCTTTAGCAGCGCTAATAATCAGCGCGAAGACATCCCCATGTACCCGGAACAAGCGGTACGCGAAGCCATTGTCAACGCCTTTGCCCACCGCGATTACAGCAACTTTGCCGGGGGCATTAAGGTTGAAATTAGCCCTGCGCACCTGAAAATTTGGAACGCCGGTGCGTTTCCGCAAGGCATCGACGAGTACAAAATTCAGCAAGGCCATATCTCGGTACTGCGAAACCCTGACATCGCTCACGGTTTATACCTGCAAGGCTATATGGAAAAGCTCGGTCGCGGCAGTGTAGTCATTCAACAAGCTTGTAAAGCAGCGGGCCTACCCGCGCCAAAATGGCACTCCGACAGCAGCTCCGGTGTGACTTTGACCCTGTTCGCCACGGAAGTCACCACGGAAGTCACCACGGAAGTCACCACGGAAGTCACCACGGAAGTCACCACGGAAGTTACACGGATGATCAGCCTCATGAGCCAAGAGCATAGCCGCGACGAATTAATGGCATTAATGGCACTGAAAAACGCCGAGCATTTCCGTAAACACTACTTAAAACCGGCACTGGAGATCACTCCAGCCTTGGTAGAAATGACCATTCCAGACAAGCCAACCAGCCGTAACCAAAAATACCGTTTAACCGCGCTTGGCCAGCAGCTAAAGCAACAAGTACAGCAGCAACTAAGCGATAAGAAGACATCATGAGCGCATTAAATAAGAAAAAATTAGAGGATTTGCTCTGGGGCGCCGCCGAGTTTTTGCGCGGCCAAATCGACGCTTCAGACTACAAGCAGTACATCTTCCCGCTACTATTTTACAAACGCCTGTCGGATGTGTATTTGGAAGAATACACCGAAGCATTGGAGATCCATGAAGGCGATGCCGAATATGCTGCCATGCCCATGTTCCACCGTTTTGATATTCCCAAGGAAGCCCGCTGGGAAAAGGTGCGCCACACCAGCAAAAACATTGGTGAGGCTATTCAAAATGCACTGCGTCTCATTGAAGCCAACAACCCGCGCTTACATGGCGTGTTTGGTGATGCCCAGTGGACCAACAAAGAACGTTTACCCGATCACCTGCTATCAGACCTCATTGAGCACTTCAGTAAAATTCCGCTGGGCATTAAATCGGTCGCTCAGGATGACCTGGGGGAGGCTTACGAATACCTCATCAAAAAATTCGCCGACGACTCCGGCCACACCGCCGCCGAGTTTTATACCAACCGTACCGTCGTGCATCTGATGACGCGCATCATGGGCTTAAAACCCGGTGAAACCGCTTATGACCCCACCTGCGGCACCGGCGGTATGCTGCTTAATGCGGTAATGGATCTCCGTTCTCAAGGTAAAGAGTGGCGTTCTGTACATTTACACGGGCAAGAGGTTAACCTGCTAACCTCTGCCATCGCCCGAATGAATATGTTCCTGCACGACATTGAAGAGTTCGATGTGCTGCGCGGCGATACGTTGGCTGAGCCCAAGTTTATTGAAAACGATCAGCTCAAGCAGTTTGATGTGATTTTCGCTAACCCGCCTTACTCCATCAAAAAGTGGAACCGCGACAAGTTCGCTGCCGACCCTTATGGCCGCAACCTCTACGGCGTACCACCGCAGGGCTGTGCCGATTATGCGTTTTACACCCATATCATCAAAAGCCTAAAGCCTGATACGGGTCGCGCCGCTATGCTCTGGCCACACGGCGTTCTGTTCCGCGATTCTGAGCAAAGCATCCGAAAGCAAGTGATTGAGTCCGACATCATTGAGGCAGTGATTGGCCTAGGGCCAAACCTGTTTTACAACTCGCCGATGGAATCCTGCGTAGTGGTGCTCAATTTCAATAAGCCCGCTGAGCGAAAAAACAAGGTGTTGTTTATCAATGGCGTGGAACACGTTACCCGCGAGCGCGCCCACAGCCGCTTATCGAATGAGGACTTATCCGTGCTCTGCGAGGCTTACTTCACGCCAGAAAAGCAAAGCGACATCACCGCCTTGGTAGATATCGCCACTATCAAAGAGAACCTCTACAACCTGTCGATTCCGCTTTATGTGCAAGCTCAAAACAACGGCGAAGTGCACGATATTGAGCATGCTATCGAGGCATGGAAAGTTAGCCGGGTGCAATTGAAAAAACAAACCAATAAGTTATTTAAAAGTTTAAAAGAGCTTGGATTTGAAGTTAACGGTGAGGAAGTGCAGTAATGAGTGATAAACAAACCGTTAAATTTGGTGATATTTGCCGCGAAGTAAGGCTCACCACTAAAGACCCTATTGCTGATGGCTATGAGCGTTATATTGGTTTGGAACATTTGGATTCAGGCTCGCTCAAGATCAAGCGTTGGGGAATAATTGCCGAAGATAACCCAAGCTTTACTCGGGTGTTTAAGAGGGGGCATATCTTGTTTGGTAAGCGCCGCCCTTATTTAAAAAAGGCGGCGATTGCCGAGTTTGATGGGATTTGCTCGGGGGACATTATAGTGTTAGAGGGCAAGGCTAGTAGTACCACTGAAAGGCTCCTTCCATTCTTGATTCAATCAAGCGATTTTTGGAATCATGCAATATCCACATCAAGTGGGTCGTTATCCCCAAGAACAAAGTTTAAAGAATTACAAAAATTTGATGTTTTAGCTTTGGATAAAAAGGAAGCTCTTGTTGATATTTTTGAGAATTCAGAGTTTGCCTTGGGGTTAGCTATCGATGCTTTGGAAACTGCCGAGCGACTAATATATCGAATGCGTTCAGAGTTTTTTAGTGTAGAAGGAAGAAAAATAAGGCTATCTGATATTGCAGATGTGATTATGGGGCAGTCTCCAAAAGGGGCTAACTGCTTCGCAAATCCAAGTGATTCAATGTTGCCATTACTAAACGGGCCTACAGAGTTTGGAGAAGTGAACCCTACTCCTGTTCAATACACGAATCAAATAACTCGCGAAGCTCCTATTGAGAGCGTGTTGTTTTGCGTTCGTGGAAGTACGACAGGGAGAATGAATATAGCGGATCAAAAATATTGTATTGGTCGTGGTCTAGCCGCTATTTCCTCGCGAAAGCCCTATATAAACCAGAGATATATTTATCATATTTTAGAATACTTAAAAGATGCTATTTTTGAGCAAGCAAAAGGCGCCGGCTCTACGTTTCCCAATATTTCTGGAAATGATTTAAAAAAGTGGGAGCTGCCAGAGTTAACACCTGACAACGTTGCTAGGGTGACCACCGCTTTGGAAAATCAAAACCAAACAATAATAGAGATTAAACAGCGGGTAAAAGCTATAAGAGCGTTGCAAAGTTGCTTGCTGAATATGGATTAACTTTTGGAAATTGTAATGTTTAACGAACAAACCGTCACAGAAAATGGAATTATCGACCGCTTAAAGGCTTTGAGCGGGGTAAAGTGGACTTACTGCCACGGCGAGAACCTGCCCAAACAAGCGCAGGATATCTTTGTCGATGAATGGCTCAAAGACGCGTTGTGTTTGTTAAACCCTGATATTGCCAAGCAGCCGGATTACGCCGATGAAGTGATTTATAAGCTGCGTGGTGTGGTGCTGGAAGCGCGTCATACCGGCTTGGTAAAAGCCAATGAAAACTTTCATGAATGGCTAATGGCCGAAAAAACCTTACCCTTTGGTGAGAATGGCGACCACATCACCATCAACCTGATTGATTTCGACAATATCGACAACAACCACTTTGTAGTGTCGCAGCAGGTGCATTACATCGCAGCTACCGAAGTCTATCTTGATATTGTGCTCTATGTGAATGGCATACCCTTGGTGGTGGGCGAAGTGAAAACCGCTACCCGCCCGAGTGTAACCTGGCAAGACGGCGCCGCCGATTTCATGGGCGGTAAAAAGCACTATTGGAAAAACGTTGAACCCTACTTTGTACCCAACCTGCTGTGTTTTGCCAGTGAAGGCAAAACCTTTGCTTATGGTGCCATCAATGCCCGGGTAAAAGACTGGGGCCCTTGGCACAATACCGACCTGCGCGATGACATTTTGCCCGGCTTGGCATCGGTGCTGGACAGCTGCGAGGGCTTGTTAAACCCGCAAACTTTATTGCAGTTGCTAGAATCTTTCGCACTGTTTTCAACGGTTAAGACCGGTAAAAACACGCCACCCAAGCGCATTAAAATTCTACCGCGTTACCCCCAGTTTGAAGCAGCCAAGCAGATTGTTGACCGTGTGCGCAAAGGCTACCCGAAAAAAGGCCTGATCTGGCATTTCCAAGGCTCGGGTAAATCCTTACTCATGCTCTACGCCGCCAAAATGCTGCGTAGTGATAATGCCCTGAAAAACCCCACTGTATTGATCGTAGTAGATCGCCGCGACCTGGACAGCCAAATCAACGAGACCTTTGGCGGTGCCGACGTTAAAAACCTGATCAAGGTACAGAGCTGCAAAAAGCTTGGCGAACATATCGAACAAGACAGCCGCGGCATTTTAATTACCACCATCTTTAAGTTTAAAGATGTCGAGATTGATGATAGCAACCCTAATGGCCTTAACAGCCGCGACAACATTATTGTGTTGGTGGACGAAGCCCACCGCACGCAGGAAGGTGGCTTGGGTGAGAAAATGCGCTGGGCCCTGCCACAAGCGCACTTTTATGGTTTAACAGGTACACCGATTTCTGGTATCGACCGCAACACCTTTAAGCTATTCGGCGCCGAAGAAGACCCTGGTCGCTACATGAACCGCTACAGCTACAAGCAGTCAATCCGCGATGGCGCCACTAACCCGGTCAAGTTTGAACCACGCTTGGCTGAGCTGCGAGTAGACCGTGATGCTATCAACCAAGAGTTTGAGCAGCTCGCCAAAGACAATAATCTCGACGACGAAGAAAAAGCCGCACTATCTAAACGTGCGGGCAAATTAGCAGTAATGCTTAAAGCGCCTAAACGCATGGCCGCAGTCAGCGCCGATATTGCCGAGCACTTTACCAGCCACGTTAAGCCGAAAAAGATGAAAGGCATGGTGGTGGTGTACGACCGCGATGCCTGCGTGCAGATGTATTATTTGCTGGGTGAAAAGCTCGGCTTTGATGCCGTTGAAGTGGTGATGAACGTCGATCAGGCACCGGTAAAAGCCGAAGAAGGCGGTAAAAAAGACAAGCTCAATAAAGACTGGCGTAAATGGCACGACGATTTAGAACTGCCGATTAAACAAGCAGATTTTGAGCGTTGGCAGCACATAGATGCCGAAGACCAAACCCAGAAAGACTTAATCGAAAGCTTTAAAGACCCCAAGCATCCGTTGCAGCTGATCATCGTCACCGCCAAGTTACTTACCGGCTTTGACGCGCCTATCTGCTATTGCATGTACTTGGACAAGCCGCTGCGCGATCACACTTTGCTACAGGCCATGTGCCGCACTAACCGTTTGTACGAAACGGACGATGTGCGCAAAGACATGGGCCTCATCATTGATTACCTTGGCGTGTTTGAGAACCTGCGCACCGCGCTGGCCTACAACCCGGAAGAAATCGATGGCGTGGTAGAAGGCATTGAAGCCTTTAAAGAATTATTGCCAGCCCAGTTAGACAAGTGTTTGTCCTTCTTCCCTAACGTAGATCGCACCTTAGAAGGCTTCGAAGGCATTATGGCGGCGCAAGAATGCCTGCCAACCAATGAAAAGCGCGATGAATTTGCCGCGAGCTTCGGCGTATTAGCCAAGCTATGGTCGGCCATTAACCCAGACACCTTCTTAGCCCCGTATCGCAAAGACTATAAATGGCTGGCGCAGATTTATGAGTCAGTGCGCCCCGTCGGCCAAACTGGCGCTTTGGTGTGGGCGGCGCTTGGCCCAGAAACCATCAAGATGATCCACGAGCATACCGACATCAATCGCATCCGCGACGATATCGACGAGCTGATCATGGATGAGCACGCCATTTTTACCCTGACGGATAAAGAACAAGAGCAACGCGCGAAGCGCCTCGAAATTGACTTGATGGGCCGCCTGCGCGGCAGCAACGACCCTAAGTTTGTCGAGTTAGGTGAACGCCTAGAAAAACTGCGCCAAGACTATGAGTCTGGCGTGATCAAAGCCATCGACTGGTTAAAAGGCCTGTTAGATGCCGCTAAAGACACAGTGCAAGCCGAGCGCGAAACCGGCGAGCATGTCGTGACCGAAGAGGACAACAAGCAGGCTTTAACCAAACTCTTCCTGGAAACCCGCCCAGAAACCACACCAAAGCTAATCGGCGATGTGGTTGAGCAGATCGACAAGATCGTAAAAGCCACCCGGTTTGAAGGCTGGCAAAACTCCAACAGCGGCCCGCGCGAAATCCAAAAGGCGCTGCTAGTGACACTGGCCCAGTTTGGCTTGGGTAAAGATAAAGAGCTGTTCGCCAAGGCGTATGGGTATATAGAAGAGCATTATTAAAATGGAATTTAGAGTAATTAAGCGCGATACCAGGATATCTGGGGCGCACTGTAACGTTGTTTTCCTGCGTATTGACCATTGGAATGATTATTCCTTTGTGACGCAGTTTCACATGGTTGTGTATGACAAACATGGTACTAGCCATGATATTGGTGACGTCAAAATCGGCTTTAAAGGCCAAACAAGTGAAACAGCTACCTATGAAAAGCTTGGCGATGGATTTACAGAGCTTGATGACGAGTATTTTTCACTGGGAGAGTCTATCGGCTTTTATAAAGCTATTTCAGCACTTGGTGATGAAGGGCGTAACATATTAAAGAAGCTGAACGATCTAGCCAGTACCCCCGCTCTTATTGAAAGTATTAGAGAGGAGGATGTCTTTAGTGTGTCGCTGTTAAGAGATACAAGCCTGTCGGTGATTAAAGGACAGTATCAAAGAGTCTTAAACGGAGGCAAAGAGCTTACTGATTTTGAGTTTTCTTATGTCAGAGAAGGTTCTGAAAAGTTTAGTAGTATTAAACTCAATTTTGATGTGGCCGTCGAGTCCAAGCCTAGTACTAATATCCATGCAATTATCGGGAGAAATGGTGTTGGTAAAACAACGTTGCTCAATGACATGATAAACGCAGTGACCAATTCCCCCGCTTCTATGGGGAAATTTATAGATCGATCTGGGTGGCGCGAGAGTGATATAGGTGACGAATATTTTAGTAGCTTAGTGTCTGTTTCTTTTAGTGCATTTGACCCATTTGTACCTCCAAATGAACAACCAGACCCAGCAAAGGGCACTTGTTACTATTACATTGGTTTAAAGGACGTTCGCACGAAAGGATATCATAGAGATATAGACTCATTGCAGGCTGATTGTTGCAAAGCGCTAACGACTTGTTTCAACGATCCTGACAAAGATAAATTGTGGTGCAATGCCATTGAAGATCTTGGTTATGATGAGAATTTTTCTTCTGCTGATTTACTGAATTTGAGGGAGTGCTTTTTCAAAACTAAACAGACGATGAAAAAGCAGATTGATTCAAATGATTTTAAAGAAAGTTACCTTGGTGAAATCAAGCCAATCCTAGACGGACTAAGCTCTGGGCACGCTATTGTATTGCTAACTATAACTAGATTAGTTGCAACAGTTCAGGAGAAAACGTTAGTTTTAATCGATGAGCCCGAAAGTCATCTTCATCCACCGTTGCTAGCTGCTTTTGTTCGTGCGCTTTCAGAGTTGCTATTGGCAATGAATGGAGTATCAATCATTGCGACGCACTCACCTGTTGTACTTCAAGAAATACCGAGAAAGTGTGTGTGGAAGGTTTATCGTCAAGGTGACAATACGATAGTTGATCGGCCTAAAGTTGAAACCTTTGCTGAGAATCTAGGTGTCTTGACCAGCGAAGTTTTTAGCCTAGAGGTTGAGCTATCAGGTTTTCATAACATGCTTAAGAAGTCCGTAGACAGCGGCGCTTCATACCAAGACATTCTCCAGGGTTATCGGAATCAAATTGGGTATGAAGGTCGGGCTATCTTAAAGGCGCTAATTTCAGATCGTGATAAGGGACGCTCTGATGATTAAGATAAAACTATCAGAAGACTATAGTTACAATGATGTTTTGGAACTGTGTGTAGAGGGTATAACCGGCAATACTCAGTTAAGAAAGCAAGTTTCTGATGAGCGCGCAAACTTCTTGCCATTTAAAGACGAATATGAAAAAGCAGCAACCAAATCCCAGCTCTTTTCTATACCGTCAATAGATACAAGCACAACACAAAACCCTAATGTTATTGGCCCTTTGAAAAAAAATGATCTTGAGAAGCTCTACACTCAGTATTTTGCAGATAAAAATAAGCCAGCCAGGAAGGTGTATGATGCAATTAAAAATTCAGCCAAAGAAAGTTGTCCATTTTGTGGTGGGATAGGGACGCCCAAAAATGTTGATCACTTTCTACCTAAAGCTCATTTTCCGCAATTTTCTGTTTTGCCTTTTAACCTTGTTCCAGCATGCAGGGATTGCAATATGGAGAGTAAAGGGCATGGTTACGCGATAAAAGAAGAAGAGCAAATAATCCACCCATACTTTGAAGCTGCACATTTCTTTAATGAGCAGTGGATCTTCGCAAATTATTCAGCTGGGACCGGTGACGATGATCCTGGTTTTTTTGAATACTGTGTTGTGCCGCCAGTCACATGGTCTGAAACTGATAAAAAGAGAGTTGCAAAGTATTTTAAGGATTTTGATTTAGCTACTAGATACGCTACGCAAGCTGCGAAACATTTGAAAACTGTACTCGCGCAAATTAATCGAAATTTAAATAAAAATGTCCCTGTCGAAGAGGTTGTCGAAGACTTACTAGAGCCAGTATTAGATGAGTGTGAGTTTGTGAATCATTGGCAGTATGCAATGTATCAGGGATTAATACGGTTTTTAACCGAGTAATGAACTTTTTGGTTAAAACGGGAAAGTGTTGTACAAAACGCAACCATCTGGAAATTCCGAATAGTTCAAAGTGAAGCCTGAGTAAAAACCTAACAGAGAACGCTCTAGCCAAAAACATCGAGCTATTTGATACTTTTGATATTAAAATCGCACCAACAACACCCCTCCCGCTACCCGTTAGATCAGCGCCCTGTGAGGGGTTACTCTTTTTTCAGGCTTCTAATTTTTGGTACCGTAATGAGTTACGGTACCAAAACTCGCTTTAATCCACACATCATTCTCCGGCCCACAAAGGTGGTGCAGCAGCGCTAGATTGATTTGGTGGCTGATCACGTTGGCGTTTCGTTTTCCGTTGTCTTTTCTTAAACCACTCAGCAATAACCCCGTGCACGTTTTTCCTATTTGCTCCGGCGAACTGGGCAGGCAAAAAGCTCGGTTTTGCTGATTGGGGTGTAAGGTAGCGCGTTTCCCTGTTTTAGATAAAGGCGTAATGCACCAAAAGATACAGGCGTTGGCGGGCGTGTTTGCGAGCAATGTGTTGGTTTGACTCGTGCCATTCCTATCTGTCGGTAATAAATGTGCCGGTAACAAATGCGCTGGTAACAAAACTAGCCCGCCTTGGGCGTGGCCATCAACCTCAGGTAAAGGCAACCAATACAGGTTTGGCCATTGCTCGGGGTACTGCCATTTTTCTAAGATCGCTTTTGCACCAATGCTGTTCAGCCATTGGTAAATAGGGCAGCCAGGGTGTGCTTGTTTAACCCGTGGTAGCTGATAGGCCAGCCATCGGGTTAAACGTTCGGCTGCATTCTCGCACTGGCTTAATGCTGGGTAGAGGGTAAACGCGCCATGCCCAACCAGTAAAGCGACCACCTGCTGTATCCATTCTCTATCCCAATTGTTACCACTTGCCCATAACACGCCACTTACCACCTTGTTGGTTTTTCATGCTGTCTATTTTCAGTCGTCGGGTGCAGACGCGGTGGTGAAATAGATGAAAGAAATGGCCATCAAACTAACCAGTCAAATCGGTTTTTTATGATGACCAGTGCGCGGCTAACTGTTTGATATACATAGTCCAATACGGTGCTGTTTGGCGGCATTTGGCTAGTGCAAAAAAATCGAGACGCCAAACGATCGTTTGCATTCTGGGTTAGAAAAAACAAACAGTTTGTACTTTGATGCCGAGGTTGGTTTAGGGTGCAAAAAGTGCCAAACCTTGCTTTGATCCAGTACTGGCAAGGCTTAGCAGCGTTGGATTTAAATCGAGAAGCCAAACAGTGAATGGGCTAATTTCCCTGTTTGGCGTTTCGATCCAAAAGCCAAACGGATAGTGGTTTTGGCGTATGGGGGTAAAGGCATGGGGAAGTGTTTACTGAAGTGCTGCTGTTTATTTTGGCTTGGTATTTGATGAAGGGACGTTTTCTAACTTCAGTGAAGGTTGCTTGTTACTGTTGTCATCAATGTACTTAAGGGCGTACCCCATAGCCTTGTAGCTTTTCTCGCGTTTTTTAAACATGCGTTGCAGCATAGGGAGGGCGCAGTCCACATAGTCGTGAATGGTGACTTGTGTTTTTCCTTCCGATTCACGATGAATACGACCGGCATATTGAGCCAATGTACCTTTCCATGCGATGGGCATGGCCAAAAACAACGTATCCAGTCTTGGTAGGTCAAAGCCTTCGCCCACATATCTTCCTGTTGCGACGACGACTTGAGCCGATTGCAGATGATTATCTGCATTCTTGCGTTCGGCAGCTTTCATGGCGCCTTTGAGTACGACAGTGCTTATACCCATCTTGGTAAGTTGTGAGTGTATTTCCTCTGCGTGCTCTCTACGCTCTGTAAGGACTAGCGGGTGTCCGCCATTTTGAACACACTGAGAGGCGTCTGAGACAATTTTTGACGTGCGCTGTCCATTATCGGCGAGCCAGCGGTAGGCATCGCTTATTTTTGGGCGCTCATCTGTTTTTATTAGCTCAGCTGGCGGTATATCGTAGAGCTGATGAATCATCACGGTTTGAGTAAATTGCTCATCAGGACTTTGTTTCACTTTATAGCGAATGGGCCCTGCCGCCATAAAAATGATTTTTTGATGACCATCTTGTCGCTCAGGTGTTGCTGTTAGGCCCAATACAAATTTTGCTCTTGCCTCGTTGAGTACCATTTCAAACCTTGGCGCAGATAGGTGGTGGCATTCGTCAACAATAATATGGCCGTAGTCTTGAATGAGAGGCGTGATGGAATTGTCTTTTTTATTAACCAAACTTTGGTAGGTGGCTATGTCGATAATGCCACTCGGCTTTCTTTTACCCCCGCCTATACTGCCAATGGTTACTTCGGGTAGGAACGTGCGCAAGCGCTCTTGCCATTGTTCAAGCAGTTGTCGGCTATGAACCAGTATGAGGGTATTTACTTTGCGTTTTACGATCATGCCGATGGCAGTAACCGTTTTTCCAAATGCGGTCGGCGCATGCAAAATACCGAAGTCATGTTTAGATATTGCGGCCACTGCGTCTCGCTGGTTCTTTCGCAAAGTGAACTCAGGGGTAAGTTTTAATAATGGCTTACCGGTTTCACGCTTATCGTCAAATAGTGGCGAAATGTTTTGCTCTTGTAGCAAAGCAATCGCGTCATCAAGACAGCCTCGCGGTAGTGCTAGATAACCGTTTTCAATACGAGCACAGGAAATAAACCTTGGAATGCCATGGGTTGAAAAGCGCAACGCTTGTGTTTTAAAAAACACAGGATTAGAAAAACTCGCTAATCGCTTTAGTCCGGCCAGTAGTGGCCCAGGTAACTCGCTCATCAAAAAGTAGATATGGTTGGCCAAGGTAATGGTCACGTTTTTCGGCAAAGACTCTAATTTTATTGGTGTGGCTTTGGCTGTGATTTCCCAAGGAGGGTGGTTGTCTGTTAGCCCTTGTTCGGACAGTAATAAGGTATTGGGTGAAATGGTTGTTATGAGTTGATCAATACTCGACTGAGTCAGCGTTTTAAGCCTAGCAAGGTACTGCCATTGATCATCGATGGCATTCAGATCACTGTCAACAAAGCAACTACGGCCTGAAAGGCGAGCCTCCTTTTGAAGTGGTAGCGCAATGAGATTGCCAAACCCGCCTTCAGGAAGTACATCTTGGTTAGGAAAGAGCCTGTCATAGGAGTCAAACGATAGATTTGGAAATATTTCCATGGCTTTATCAAGCAAAGCGAAACCCAGTGCCCGAGCTTGGTTCGCTGGGATATTGGTTTCAAAAAAGATCCATAAGTGCGCCCCGTTGCCAGAACGCGAGATTTCTATCGCGTGCGGAATATCAAACGCTTGGCACGCTTTAGACATTGCTTTGACTTCTTCTTGCCAACAGCCTTTGTCAAAATCGGCTGCCAACAAATAGCACGTATTATCTTTCAGTAAGGGATACAGCCCCACCACTTGATGACCGGCAAGGTGCCTGTAAATAATGCGCTCGTTTAGTTCGCTAAACTTTCGGTGTGAACAGTCTTGGCATTTAATGCGGGGCTTGTTACAAACCCCGTTTACCCATTCATTATCACAGGCTACGGAATAGCCACTGCGCCCCTGTTGATTTTGCCAACGATTGGCGAAGATATCCTCTCTTCCACGAAATCGTTGTCTGAATAGGGCGACTTTTTGTTCTGGCGTGAATGTCTGTACTGAACGCTCGCTTTGAGTGCTACGCAAAGCCTCTCTTAATGCGAGAAGCCGCTGCTTTTCGTTTTCAAGCTCAGCTAGCCTGTTATCAATAGCCGAAATATTTGGGTAGCGAGCGTCATTCATGACAACATAATTTTTATGTGCAGCGCTATGAAGCGCGAACTTGCGGTGGCTTGATCAGTGACTCTGCTGGAATACCTAGCCCTTCATGAAGTTTCCAAATCATTTTTAGCGTGAGTGATCGCTTATGGTTTAGGATTTCATAAACACGATTGCTTTTACCTATCATGGGTTCAAGATCTTTAACCGTTAAGCCTTTGCGCTCCATCTCAAACTTTATTGCCTCAACAGGGTCTGGCAAATCCATTGGAAAATGCTTTGCTTCGTAGGCTTCAACTAACGTAACCAAAATGTCCAGCTTTTCGCCTTCGACGGTATCAGGCTCCGCCATCATTAGGTTTTCGATGTCGTTTAATGCCGCGCGGTAGTCGGCATCTGTTTTAATAGGTCTGATGTCCATTATATTTACCTCTTGTTACTACCTTTTGGCTTCAAATCGTTTGCACATCAATTTTATCGTATTGCGCATGGCTGCCGATAAACCGTATGTAAACCACTTTGTAGGCATAATTGATCCAAACAACTAACCGGTATTTATTACCGGCAATGTTAAACACGACACGCCCATCTTTGAGGATGCTGGCATTTCTAAAGTCCTGTTTCACATCCGACGGTGATCCCCAATCAGCGTTTAATGCATGCCTATACCACGCTAAAGTTGGCTCTTTAGCATCAATGTATTCTGGGCTGTCTTCCCAAAATGTTTTTAAGGTTGATAGTGCGATAATTCTCATAAATAGATGGTAGTCCCATATTGGGACTTTTGCAAGTTTGGTATTTTTGATGCGGTTAGGAGTTTTTACCGCATCCCCAATTGCCCCATTCCTTGGGGCGGTTCACATCCCTCTTATTCACCCTCTAAAGCTCGGCATATCAAGTGTTGCCCCATTGTCCCAACTGCCCACGGTAAGTGAGCAAATGTGGGCTTGTTAGTTTCACCTGATGGGCCTTTTCGGCATGCGGCTGCGTTTGCCATCGAAGAAGGCCAATACTCTGAACCAATAGAGTGATTCTTCATACCCCAAGCTGTGCGTTGGACGTGCAGGCGGGATGAGCCCCAGTTTGCGTCCTAAACTGACAATCACGTAGAACATGAGCTTTAGTATCAGCCAAGGAGCGAGTACCACGAATACCATCAGGCAATGCCGAGTCAGTGCGTAGCCTATACCATGAGACTGTTCGAGTAGGGCAATGCCAATACACCAGCCAAACCCTGCCAGCACGGCTATTGGAAAGGTAATGGGGGCGAGTCGCATCATAAATTGCATGTTAATGCCCTCCTGCGTGCTGTTGCGAATGTGGCTCAAAGTTCACTAGCGGTTCAACCACATCAGCCACGGTTTGATGGGCAATACGGCGCTCTTCAAAGTAATCGTGGCGGTCGTAGATACCCTCAACGCCTTTTAGCTTATGGTTAAGACAGCGTTCGGCCACATTGCCTGCAATGCCCAAAGAGGCGGCAAGGCTGCGAAAGGTGCGGCGCAAATCGTGTACGGTGAAGTGTTCAAGTTTGCCCATTTTATTGGGAGGCTGTTTTTTGCGCCCAGGCTCGCGACCAAAGAGTTTAGAAATGGCCCGGTTTAGCGTATCTGGCCCCATATGCGGACGATGGCTTGCTCGTCTGGCTGGGAAAACATAAGGCGAGCCACAAGCGCGGATTTGCAACTCGTTAAACCAGGCAATGGCTTGGCGCGGTAAGGGGATGCTAATGGGTACGCCGGTTTTGCTGCGTTCTTTGGGCAGATCCCACACGCCTGTGGTTAAATCCATTTCACGCCACATGGCTTCGCAAAGTTCGCTTTTGCGTACGCCCAATACCAAAAAAAGACAGCAAGCGAGGTAGTTGTCGCGGCCAAAGCTATTGATATGGGTATGAAACACGCTAAAGGCGTAGTGAATTTCCTCTTTGCTGAGCATCCTGTCTTTACTGGACTCCACGCCCCCTGCATCGTCCACGGTAAATGCTGCGGCTGGGTTGTTCAGGGTTAAGTCGAGCTTTATCGCATGTCGAAACAGCTGCTTCATGTACATCAAGGTATCGTTGGCAATGGTAGGGCGGTTACTTTCTCGAATGCGCTCTAATACTTCGCGTACATCGCGTGCGGTCACCTCAGCAATACCCTTAATGCCAATGACTGGGCTTATGTCTTTGGTGTAAACCCGATACGGAATCTTGGGATGCTTAAGTCGTCGGCTCAGATCGGTTCGATACCAGTCATGGAACAGTTGATCCACGGTTTCAATGTCAGGTAACTCGATTTTCTGTTTTTCTAGAAGAGGATCTACGCCGTCGCGTACTTCTTTTCGAAAGTATGCGGCGGCAATTCTGGCGTCTGCCAACGACATTAAAGGAAATTGCCCCAAGGTTGCTTCTCGTCTTCCTTTGGCTGTGGTGTAGCGGATCATCCAGTAAGGCGAGCCTTGTTTGCGGACGCAAAAGTATAGACCTTCACCATCTGAATATTTTTTTGGGTCGGCTTTGCTGTATGCAATAACCTGTTTTGCTGTGAGTTTTCCCATGTTTACTCCATAGTTGCTGAAATAATGGAGGGGGCAATAATGGCTGCCCACCACCGATTTGCTTATTGAATCAGCAGCTAACCTGTTGTGGTGGCGAGTTAAATGCGAAAATTGGGTAACTTACTGCCCACCAATTTGCTCACCGCAAAACGCTTATTGAGCCAAAATGAGGGGGCTGCCCACCATTCTGCCCACCACTAAACAGGCAGTTGGTAACGGACATCTGCAAACCGATTTGGACGGGAAAAATAAAAAAGCCCTGTATTTACAAGCAAATAACAGGGCTTCTAAGACATTCTTGGACGGGTGAAAAAACTATTCTATGTTTTGAATTTGTTCGCGCATTTGTTCGATCAGAACTTTCAGTTCAACACCCGACGCAGTGATGTCGGTGCTGATCGATTTAGAAGCGAGCGTGTTTGACTCACGGTTGAATTCTTGCATCATGAAATCCAGACGACGACCGACTGCGCCACCTTTTTTCAGGATGTTGGTCGTTTCTTTCACGTGAGAATCCAGACGATCCAGCTCTTCTGCAACGTCTGACTTTTGCGCTAGCAAGATAAGCTCTTGTTCTACACGAGAAGCATCCAGTTCAATTTTCGCATCTTCAAATTTTGAGAATAGACGCTCACGTTGCCATTCTAGGATTTCAGGCATGCGAGCTCGAACTTTCACCACTTCTGCGGTAATCGCGTCTAGGCGTTGTTCGATCAGCGCTTTCATGTTGTCGCCTTCACGACCACGCGCTTCAATAAATTCACTAATTGCTTCATCAAATGCAGCAAGCAGTTCTTTGTTGACCTCATCCATGTTTTGCTCTGGAGTTTCCATCACACCAGGCCATTGCATGACTTGAAATGGATTGATGCGGCTGAGCTCACCAGTCATGTGCATAACTTGTTCAGCAGCTTTAATCACTTGGGTTGCCAACGCTTCGTTGATGCTAAGCTCGGCTTTTGCTGCAGGGTTCGCTTCGAAACGAAGGCTACATTCCACTTTTCCTCGCGCTAGACGTTTACGAAAACGCTCGCGTAGAACTGGTTCCAAAGCTCGGAATTGTTCTGGCATGCGGAAATAGGTTTCTAGGTAACGCTGGTTTACACTGCGGATTTCCCATACCGCTGAGCCCCAGTCGCCTTTTACTTCTTTGCGCGCATACGCAGTCATACTGTAAATCATCGAATTTTCCTGTCTTCATTTTTTGAAAATTACCTAGAGAGTGTATCACGGAGCGGCAAGAGGTGCGCGGGCTGTCTTACATCAGTGTCTCGCAAATATGCTCCCAGGAAATGTTTAGAGGGAGTGAAGCTATGACCTAGGAATCCGAAATCGATTCCGCTATAATCTTCGCCCAACCAAATCGTCTTCTCCTCATTATTTAAGGTAGATGCCCATGCGTCCAAACGATCGCAAGGCGGACCAAGTTCGCCCAATCAAAATTACTCGTAACTACACGGCTTACGCTGAAGGTTCAGTGTTAGTTGAGTTCGGTAACACCAAAGTGTTGTGTAATGCGACCGTCGAAGAATCAGTGCCACGTTGGTTAAAAGGCCAAGGTAAAGGCTGGGTGACCGCTGAATACGGCATGCTACCTCGTGCGACTCACTCGCGTACTCGCCGTGAAGCGGCAAACGGTAAGCAGGGTGGCCGTACAATGGAAATCCAACGCCTTATCGCGCGTAGCCTACGTGCAGTTGTCGATTTGCAAGCTATGGGCGAATTCATGATCACGGTTGACTGTGATGTAATTCAAGCTGACGGCGGCACACGTACTGCATCAATCAGTGGTGCAAGCGTTGCAATGGCAGATGCATTCCAACATCTAGTCGATAGTGGCAAGCTAAAAGCAAACCCAATGAAAGGCCACGTAGCGGCAGTATCAGTTGGTTTGCTTGGTGATGAAGTGCTGTGTGACCTTGAGTACGTTGAAGATTCAGCAGCAGACACCGACATGAACGTTGTGATGACAGAAGAAGGTAAGATGATTGAGATTCAGGGCACCGCAGAAGGTGAACCGTTCAGTCATGAACAGCTGATGGCATTACTCGAATCGGCGAAAGTCGGCATTACGGAAATCGTTGCGGCGCAGAAGGCGGCGTTAGCCAATTGATTTAGATAGCTCCCATTATGGGGGCTATTTTTTTATCTCGGGATTAGAGAATTGAATGATTGCCGAGAAGAGATAAAAGAAACCAAGGAAATAGAGAGAAAATAATGAAAGCATACCAGCGTGAATTTATTGAGTTTGCACTTGAGAAAGAAGTTCTTAAGTTTGGTGAGTTTACTTTGAAATCTGGCCGTAAAAGCCCGTACTTCTTTAACGCTGGTCTTTTCAATACAGGCCGTGACCTAGCGCGTCTTGGTCGTTTCTACGCGGCAGCACTTGCGGATTCTGGTATCGAATTCGATGTTCTATTCGGCCCTGCGTACAAAGGGATTCCAATCGCGACAACTACGGCGGTTGCACTTGCGGATCACCACGATATCGATACGCCTTACTGCTTCAACCGTAAAGAAGCAAAAAATCACGGCGAAGGCGGTAATCTAGTCGGTTCTGCTTTAGAAGGTCGTATCATGCTGGTGGATGACGTGATTACAGCGGGTACCGCGATTCGTGAATCGATGGAAATCATCAAGGCGAATGGTGCAGATCTGGCTGGCGTATTAGTGGCTATCGACCGCCAAGAGAAAGGCAAAGGCGAACTTTCTGCGATTCAGGAAGTTGAGCGCGACTTCGGTTGTGCGGTGATTTCTATCGTGAGTTTGGGTGACTTAATCACTTACCTTGAAGAAAAAGGTAACGCGACCGAGCATCTTGAAGCGGTGAAAGCATACCGCGCGGAATACGGCATCTAATTTCCCACTTTTTCAATTCAATAAAAAAGGTATCCAATCGGATACCTTTTCTTTTGCGATTTACTTGTAGCGAATGCCTTTGGGCTCGTTTTCATCTTGCATGGTTTTGTAGCGTTTGTGCAGCCACATCCATTGCTCAGGTGCTCGCAAAATCACTTCTTCCACGTACTTGTTCATGTAAGCCGCTGCAGCCACTTCATCTTTTTGTGGGTAATCGGCTTCAATGCACTTATCAGCGATGATTTCGTATTTGCCTTCGTCATTGCGGAAACCAGAACCTGGAATGATCGCGCATTTTGATGTGTAGGCTAAAATGCTGGTGCCGGTTGTTGTACAAGCGTCATCAATGGCAAAAAACGGCACGAAGACCGATTTATTGCGGCCGTAATCGTGGTCAGGTAAGTAGAACAAACGCTCGCCGCTGCGCAGTACACGAATCATCTTTTTCACATCTTTGCGATCAATCAGTTTGTTGCCGTTGTGCGTGCGCCCCCAATATTGGATGAAGTTGTACGCTGGGTTGTTGTGAGGACGAAATGCGCCGTAACCCGCAACACCTAAAACAGCAAAAGCTCGCGCGGTAATTTCTAAGTTAAGAGCGTGCACACAACACAACAATACGCCTTTCCCTTCCGCGCCTTTTTCTTTTAGAGCGTGGATGTCTTTCTCGACAATGAGCGTTTTGAAGCGCCATGTAGGCCAAAACCATGTAATACCGGTTTCGATCAGTGCCATCCCGGTATTCTTGAAGTTTTCTTCCACGATATGTTGCACTTCTTCTGGCGTTTTCGCGGGGAATGCCAGTTCAAGGTTGCGCTTCGCGATATGCACGCGCTTTTTGCCATAGCGCATGCCTAGCTTGCCAAGTGAGCGCCCCAAAGACAGTAATAGGCGATAAGGAAGAATATTGACGATGATAGCCAGTAGACCAAAACCAAGCCAAACTCCCCAGTTACGAGGATGGAGAAGGGAAAGAGAAAACTCGGGCTGTGTGTATTTGTCTTTACTCATAATCTCTACTTAATTTGTGCACTGAGTAGTGCCCAATACTCGTCAAAGTTTGCAGTAGGTTGGTACTTGAAATCGCTGCGCACAAAACGGTTCAGGCTGCCTTCAACTTGCCCAAGAATTTGCGCAGCAAGAATACGCTCTTCTACAGGGAAAGATTTACCTTCACGAATTTTACGCTCACGCAGAATCTGACGTAGTTGGGTTTCGATACGTTCAAACAGCTGGTTGATGCGTTCACGTAGACGTTCGTTTTCAAACATTAAAGCATGACCAGACAGAATACGTGTCAAGCCTGGGTTACGTTCTGAAAATGCAAGAATCAGGTGCATTACCATACGAATACGCTCTAGTGTATCTTTCTCGTCATCTAAAATGCGGTTGATGCGAGTCATCAAGGCTTCTTCGATGAACTCAATCAAACCTTCAAACATGCGAGCTTTACTTGGGAAATGACGGTACAACGCGGCTTCGGAGACGCCGACTTGTTTTGCCAATTTTGCCGTAGTAATGCGTGAAGCGCCTTCTGTAGATTCAAGCATTTGTGCTAATGCTTGCAAGATCTCTTCACGACGATTGGATTTTTTACTGCCGGCCATTAGTTACTTCCTTTCAAAATACAAAGTTGAGCGGAGGGGATTATAAGATGCTAAGTCGCATCACACTAGACTGCTGAGGGCGGAATGGGAGATTTAACACCCTCAGTTGTCATGTTTAGACTAAATTTGTGCCAGTTCTTAATTAGAAAATAAGTGCGAATTACATCAATTCACGCATTTTCTCGAGGATTTTGAAGCTCAGGGCTTCTTTTGACTCTAGAGCTAATGCAAGCTCACCATCAGGCCAAAATAGGGTGATGGCGTTGTCATTACTATTGAAGCCTTGGCCTTCGACTGACACATCGTTAGCGCAGATCATATTGAGGTTTTTCTTCGCTAACTTTCCTCGGGCATAAGTTTCGACATCGTTGGTTTCTGCTGCAAAACCTACCGTAAATGGGCGCTTATCAGTCAGTGCTGCGACGGACGCTACAATATCAGGGTTTTTCACCATTTTGATGGTCATCTGATCGTTGTCTGCCGTCTTTTTCAACTTTTGAGACGCAATGGCCTCTGGTCGATAATCCGCTACTGCTGCGCAGCTGATGAACGCGTCGTGACTGATGGCTTGAGCCATCACGGCCTCATACATTTCTTGTGCGCTAGACACGTTAATGCGCTCCACTCCCATCGGTGTGCTCAGGTTGACAGGGCCGCTCACTAGCGTGACTTTTGCGCCTAACTGCGCGGCAGCGTTTGCTAGTGCATACCCCATTTTCCCGGAGCTGTGGTTCGTAATGTAACGCACTGGGTCGATGGCTTCTCGCGTTGGGCCTGCTGAGATCAGAATGGACTTGCCTTCCAAGACTTTAGGTTGGAAAAACTGCTCACACAGATGCACCAATTGCATTGGTTCAAGCATTCGACCCGGACCAACATCACCACAGGCTTGTTCACCTGCTGCTGGACCCCAAATGTGCATACCGCGGCGAGCTAGAGTCGCAATGTTCTCTTGCGTCGCGATGTTGCGATACATTTGCTGATTCATTGCTGGAGATACCGCAACAGGCGAATCCGTTGCCAACACTAACGTCGTCAATAAATCATTGCCCATGCCAGCTGACATACGAGCAATGAGGTCTGCCGTAGCAGGAGCAAGCAGCACTAAATCCGCCCATTTAGCTAACTCGATGTGACCCATTGACGCTTCAGCCGCCGGATCGAGCAAGCTATCGGATACTGGTCGTCCTGAGACGGCCTGCATGGTTAACGGAGTAATAAACTCTTTTGCAGCTTTCGTCATGACGACTTGAACTTGTGCCCCTCTCTCTATTAGGCGACGGGTTAGCTCCGCACATTTATACGCGGCAATACCGCCACTGATGCCGAGTAGAATTTTCTTTCCTGCTAGTGTTTGCATGTGAGATCTCCAATTTTTCTGGCAGCGAGTTTAGCATAACGGACTGTTTCAGCACCCAAGCAAATCAAATCCACATCAAACTCCACAGCATTAGTTGCGCAAGTGGAGAAAAAACTCCCGCCTATCTCACAGATAATTTGAGCTGATTTTGCAAGATTGAAAAGAAAAAAGAGGTGGTACAAACATGGTGTTGAAAAGTCGAAACAAATTGCTGCTGATAACCTTAATTCCTCTGTTGTTGATCACGACATTGATCTCTGTGGTGTATTACATCAACAGCAGTAAGAGTTTGGAGGCGGAGCTCGTTCGAGACAGACAGGAGCTTATTGATGCGCGTAAGAAAGAGCTAAAAGCCTACATGATGATGGGTGTAACGGCGATTAAGCCGCTGTATGACTCTGACGTTAATGGCAATAATAAACAAGCGGCGAAAGAAATCTTAAAAGCGATGCGCTTTGAAAGTGATGGGTACTTTTTCGCGTATGATTCTCAAGGCATCAATACCTTACACGCCATCAAACCGTCGCTGGAAGGTAAAAATCTGTATGACCTTAAAGATGAAAATGGCGTAGCGGTGATTGCTGGCTTGATTGATGCGTCGCAAAAAGGTGATGGCTTTTTGTATTTCTCTTGGCACAAACCAACCATCAACGCTCAGGCACCGAAATTGGGTTACGCTGAGTATCTACAAAAATGGGACTGGGTGCTTGGTACTGGGATCTACATTGATGACATCGACCAACAAGTTGTCATGCAGCGTGAATTGCGCACGCAAGAGTTAAATCAACACACTTTATCTGCGGTGACAATCTCGGTGATTGGCCTGATTATTACCAGCATCTTAACCAGCATTGCTGTTTCGAAAGGCATTAAACCACTTCAGCACGTCGCCGATTCTCTCAAAGATGTTGCTGCGGGTGGCGGTGACTTAACTGCGCGTCTAAAAGTGGAAAGTAAAGACGAAGTTGGCGAAGTCGCGGCTGCCTTTAATGAGTTTATGGATAAACTTCACCCACTGATGCAGGACATTCATAAATCTGCTTCTGCCGTTCAAACAGTTTCTGAAGAACTGAATGATCAAACGCGCACAGCGAGCGGTCAAATGCAGAGTCACTGTTTGGAAACGGATAAAGTGGTGACAGCCGTAACAGAGATGAGCATGACGGCAAAAGAAGTCGCGAGCAATACAAATGCCACTGCGCAGGCCATTGACGATGCGAACGATCAGGTCACCGAAGCCCAGCGAGAGGTTGAACAAGCGATTCAAGGCATTACTGAGTTGGTTACAGAGATCAACAGTACATCGGATGCTATCTCTGAGTTGAGTCAGCAAACGGAGCAGATTACCAAAGTATTGGATGTGATTGGCGAGATTGCTGAGCAGACCAACTTATTGGCGCTCAATGCGGCAATTGAAGCCGCGCGAGCGGGCGAGCAAGGGCGTGGATTTGCAGTGGTGGCCGATGAAGTACGTTCACTAGCGAGCCGTACGCAAAATAGCACTCATGAAATTGGCGATATGCTTAAACAGCTACAAAGTGGGGTATATCGAGCCGTCACGACTATGTCCGCCAGTCAAGAACGCGGCGTGAAAACGGCTGAAGAGTCGGCACTGATTCAACAGTCTTTGTCTGGTGTCCACCATTCTATTGGTACAATTCGAGATATGGGAATTCAAACCGCATCAGCGGCAGAAGAACAAAGTGCGGTGGCGGAAGACATCAACCAGAACTTGGTGGCGATTCAACAGATCGTCAACAACATCAATGACACCTTGCAATACGCAGAAACGATCAGCACTCAGTTGTCACAATCCGGCACGGAAATTCACGATCTGGTCGGCAACTTTAAACTCTGATGAACCATTAAATTGCACATAAAATCAGTGTGGAACGAAGAAAGCGAAAGTCACCCTCGACTTTCGCTTTCTGTTTTGTGGAATAGGGATTCTTACCTTCAAAGAGAGTTCCGATGATACTCAAAGCTTTGCCAAATGAGTCGATGCCACGAGAGAAACTTCTGCAACGTGGGCCGCAGGCGTTAACCGATGCCGAATTACTGGCGATATTCCTCCGTACGGGTACGCAAGGTATGAACGTGATTGAGTTGGCCGATTTCCTTATTCAAGATTTTGGTTCGCTTAGGCAGCTGTTCTCTGCTTCAGAACAAGAGTTTTGTCAGCATAAAGGGTTAGGGCAGGCCAAATATGTGCAATTGCAAGCGGTGTTAGAAATGACTCAGCGATATTTGGCGGAAACCCTCAAGCGTGGCGACGCCTTAACCAGCCCTGAGCAAACTAAATTATATCTTTCCTCTATATTAAGAGACCGCCAAAGAGAGGCTTTTTACATTCTTTTCCTCGATAACCAACACCGAGTAATAAAAGATGAGATTTTATTCGAAGGAACCTTGGATGCCGCATCAGTTTACCCTAGAGAAGTAGTAAAAAGAGCCCTGCACCACAACGCGGCTGCTTTGATTTTGGCGCATAACCACCCGTCCGGTGTCGCCGAGCCAAGCCAGGCAGACCGCAGGATTACAAGGCGATTAATTGATGCGTTGGCGCTGGTGGATATTCGCATTTTGGACCATTTCGTTATTGGCGATGGGGAAAGTGTCTCTTTTGCTGAAAGAGGATGGATATAACTGTGCGTTTTTTAGGTTGTTAGTTGCTAAAAATCTGCTATCATCCTCGCCACTAAATTTTTAACTGAATTCAGCTTGGACTGCTAGAAAAAACCTGCTGTCTAAAAAAAGATCACGAAAACCTGTAAAAAGGATCTGTTCGGGTCTTGAGCAATGCATATCAAGTTAGTATAATGCGCGACCTTTGATAGCCTTGTATGGATTTTCCATAGCGGTTCTTAACCTCTAACTTCTTTTCGAGAGATAGAGAGGTTCGGCCACCAAGGTTGATATCGAGCTGAAACGATTTTGGAGAAGACATTCATGTCACGAGTATGCCAAGTAACTGGTAAGCGTCCAGTAACGGGTAACAACCGTTCACACGCACGAAATGCTACTAAGCGTCGTTTTCTGCCGAACCTACAAACTCATCGTTTCTGGGTAGAGAGCGAAAAACGTTTTGTTAAACTACGCCTTACTGCAAAAGGTATGCGCATCATCGACAAGAAAGGTATCGATACTGTTCTTGCTGATATCCGTGCACGTGGCGAAAACGTTTAAGAGGAAATAGGCAATGGCAAAGAAAGGCGTTCGTGAGAAAATCCGTCTAGTATCTTCAGCAGGTACAGGCCACTTCTACACAACTGATAAGAACAAGCGTAACATGCCAGGCAAATTTGAGATCAAGAAATTTGATCCAGTTGTACGCCAGCACGTTATGTACAAAGAAGCTAAAATCAAATAATTGGTTTTGTCTCTTTGACGATTTGAAAAACCCAACTTTCGAGTTGGGTTTTTTATTATCTGAAATCCTCACTATTCCTTCAAATCCACCTTCACCATGTTTACATGCTGATGCTCTAGTCAATTCCTGTAACCTTTGTTAGTTTGTCACTAGAACTAAGATAGTAGGAACCGTTATGCGTATTAGTCCGACTCGCCGTCGCCGTTGGAACAATATTCTAATATTGGGCATTATCGCGTTTATCGTGATCTTAAATGCGCCGATGTGGATCAAAACGTACTTGTTGTCAGAGAATGTTGATCCTTATCCGCATTTACTTCGAACTGATCATTCGGTTAGCGCTATTTATTCCAATAGTCTTGAATTGGAGTTTCGCGATGGGCGATGGCATGCGAATGCAGATGTTCCTCTCCCTCTATCTGAACTTATTGCTCGCTGGCAAGCGCTCGAAGGTACGGAGTTATCTGCGCAGCAATACGACACTCTTAAAGATAAGTTAGGCACACCAGAAACCATCGAAGTCTGGTATCAAGGCGTCGAAGAACCGCAGCGAATTACTCTTTATCGTCTTCATGATTTTTGGTTGTTCAAGAATTGGCAAGACAAGTGGATCGCGATTTCTGTTGATAGCAATTACATCATGCCTAAGTGAGAGGTGGTCAATAACCTCGTAGGTAAGCAGTGTTTACGCTTGTACTTTTCGATTATGCTAACTGCCTTTCAGTAAGGCTTTGAGTGTTTTAAGGAGAATTAAATGCCTGAATTACCAGAAGTTGAAGTAAGCCGGATGGGTATTAGTCCACATATGGTTGGACAAACGATTGAGGCATTTGTTTTTCGCACCCCCAAACTGCGCTGGGATATCCCGCAAGAGCTGAAATTGCTTGAAGGGCAAGTGATTCGAGCCATTCATCGTCGCGCAAAGTATTTGCTCATAGAAACGGATGCAGGGACTGCCATTGTGCACCTTGGAATGTCAGGCTCGTTACGTGTGTTGGATGCTGATTTTCCTGCGGCTAAGCACGATCATGTCGATCTCAAACTTACAAATGGTAAAGTGCTGCGTTATAACGACCCTCGACGCTTTGGTGCTTGGCTATGGTGCGCTCCTGGTGAGTCCCATGCGGTACTTGAGCATATGGGACCAGAGCCTCTAACTGATGCGTTTAATAGCGAGTACATTGCTGATAAAGCACAAGGTAAGCGTGTCGCGGTAAAGCAGTTCATCATGGACAACAAAGTCGTGGTTGGCGTTGGGAATATCTACGCCAATGAATCTCTGTTTAAATCTCGTATTCTCCCAACCCGACAAGCAGGTCAAGTGACACCCCAAGAGTGGGGGCTGTTAGTGGAAAACATCAAAGCCACGCTAAAAATTGCGATTAACCAAGGTGGTACGACTTTAAAAGACTTCGCTCAAGCCGATGGCAAGCCGGGTTATTTTGCTCAAGAACTTCTAGTGTATGGAAAAGCGGGTGAGCCTTGCCCAGAATGTGGAGAGCCGCTTCAAGAGCTAAAAATTGGCCAACGTAATACCTTCTTCTGTAATGAGTGTCAGCAATAGAAATACGATCGCGTACGGTGTATTGCCATCAAGCAGTTGTAATCGCCGACCTTTCCTTCAATAATTCATACAATTTTGAATAGATCAGTACATCCTATGAAAGTCATTTACCCAGGTACATTTGATCCAGTGACCAATGGTCACTTAAATCTTATCGAGCGCACTCATGAAATGTTTGATGAAGTCGTTATTGGAGTAGCTGCAAGCCCTTCAAAGAACACTATGTTCACATTGGAAGAGCGCGTCGCTTTGATGGAAGAGGTAGTGGCACATTTACCTGGCGTGACAGTAAAAGGGTTTTCTGGATTGTTAGTGGATTTTGCTCGCCAAGAACAAGCCAAAGTGCTGATTCGTGGGTTAAGAACGACAGTCGACTTTGAGTATGAGTTTGGTTTGACTAACATGTATCGAAAACTACTACCTGGGATTGAGAGTGTATTTCTGACTCCAGAAGAAGAGTTTGCCTTTTTATCTTCGACCATCGTGCGTGAAGTTGCTATCCATGGCGGCAGTATTGAGCAGTTCGTTCCCGCGGCCGTTGCTAACGCTATTGAGAAGAAAGTAAATGAAAGACAGTAAGTTTCCTTATTATTTCTCAAACGCACTTTCGATGCTGGTTCCTCGTTTTGTATATCGAGCACAGGCAAAGCGTTTACTTTCTACTCTGACTGAAGCGGAGAAGCAGTACTGTCTTGAGCGAGTAAATTATTACAACAAGTGTGGGCAACCATTTGCGGTCGATAGCCGAGAACAGAGTTACGCTAAAATTGGAGAATTCAAAAAAACAAAAGGTTGGACTTATTTTTTCGATACGCGCCAAGTCATACGCTATTTCCCGTCTGAGTTTACATTCAACTACATCAATGGCGATGTGACGCATATTCCCAATGTTCCGAGCTTTATTAAAAGTCGCCCTATCCACGGCGACAATCAGAATTCTGTCGTTTTAAAGCTGAATCAAATTCGTCATTTCAAATTTATTGATGACGAAATGAGCTACCACGATAAGAAAGATATGGTGGCGTGGCGAGGTGTCGGTTTCCAACCGCACCGTTGCAAGGTGATACAAGCGTTCTATGACCATCCCCGTTGCAATATAGGTCAAACTCGACCGCAAGAAGGACAGCCTTGGGAAAAAGGCTTCATGAGTATTGAGGAGCAACTTCAATACAAGTTTTTGCTGTGTATTGAAGGTAATGATGTCGCAACTAACCTGAAGTGGGCAATGTCCTCTAACTCATTGGTTATTATGTCGAAACCTAAGTACGAAACGTGGTTTATGGAAGGTAAGCTAGAAGCTGGCATACACTATGTTGAAGTGCAGGATGATTATTCAGATTTGCCTGAAAAGATGGACTATTACTTAGCGAATGAGCAAGAAGCATTAGCGATCATTGAGAATGCGCACCAATGGGTTGAGCAGTTCAAAGATAAACGTAAAGAGCGTTTGATCTCATTAATGGTTGCCGATAAGTACTTCACCTTATCTCAACAACAATAAAAAAGGGGCGAAACGCCCCTTTCATATTTTTATAAGCTTCCAAAGTTTTTAAGCTTCTAGAAATTGGTCAACACCATTTTCACAACGCTTAAGCTTGTTTTTAATGGTGTTCTCTAAGATTTCATCGTTTTGGCCCAATGACGCGCGAGAGTTTTCTACGTGGTACAAGTGGTAGCCTACACCTGCGAATTTTAGGTACAGACGTGATTTGCCCGCATTCAACATGCGATGAACAAACTCGCTGTCTTCGCGTCCCCATCCAACAAAATCTTGGTTGAAGCCATTCACCTCGATGACATCTTGTCGCCAAAACGCCATGTTACAGCCGCGAGTTGCTTTATCGTTGTTGCGTTCGTATGAGAACCAGTTCGATAGCAGTGAGTTTGTGATGCAGTTCTTGCGGTTGCGGATCCCTTTGCTAAACACCGAAGGAACCAATCCGTTTTCCATAATTTCACGGCTGCACACTTCGTCAGTCAGAACTCGACCGCCTTGAACAAACCAATTTGGTTTTGCCACGCGTTTGTGGGATTCGATAAAAGTTTGTGACAACACCATATCGCCATCGACCATGATCAGGTAATCACCTGAAGCTTTAGCGATTGCACGGTTACGGCTCATGGAAAGCTGGAAGCCATTATCCTCGTGCCAACTATGAATCAGTGGAACCGGAAAACCTTCACGCATTTGGTCAACCATTGCTTTGGTGTCTTCTCGAGAACCATCATCTGCCACAATCACTTCGTCAGGCAAAACGGTTTGACGTTTCACGCTTTCTAACACCGCTTTTAATGCTTCTTTCCAGTTATAAGTGGTGATTATTAAAGTCGTTTTCATGATTTCTTTGCCTGTTCACGTAAGTAAAGATCAATGTATTTCACAAAGGTAGAGTGCATGCTAAGCCACGCCAGAATAAAGCCATGTTTACCGTCAAGAAAGCCTCTCTTGAGGATGTACATTTTTAAAAAACTGGCAAGAGCATGAACAATTGCAGTGGTTAAGCCGGATTTCTTTTTACCTTCACGCTCATCCGTCCAGGCCTTGAGGTAACCAGTGGTTTTATTGATGTAATGATGAAGATGCTCGTAAGTGTAGTGATGCAATCGACCATCTAACTTTTCAGTCTGATAGCTTTTCTCATCGACTTTTTCATGCACGAGTGAATCGTTGTAGTGCGTATATTCAGTGCGATACAAGCGAACAATCCAATCTGGAGACCAGCCAGAATGGTAGATGAACTTTCCGAATGCTGAGCTAAGTCGATTTAGTTTATACAAAACGTTCGGCTTATCTGCTGAAACAGCCTGTAAAATGCTTGCTTTTAGCTCAGGAGTAACCTGTTCATCGGCATCTAACCACAATACGTAGTCGGCCGTAACATATTGCTGCGCAAGTTGGCGTTGTTTTCCAAACCCCGGCCAGTCTAAGTTGGTATAGAACTTATCAGTGTATTGTCGGGCAATTTCTTCAGTGCGGTCAGTACTGCCCGAGTCGAGGATGACAATCTCATCAACCCAACCTTTTACGGTGTCTAGACAAGCTTTTAAATGCTTCTCTTCATTTTTGACGATTAAGGCAACGGCTAAAGTTGGCTTGGACAAATTGACTTCCTTCTTAACAAATCTATACAGGGAGTTTACTGGTATTGCGGGTACAAATCTTCTACGACTTGATTGAACATTGTAATCACTTGCTTGCTTGTGATGCGATTCATTGCTTTTTCATCTTTCGCACGAGTTCTCCAGCTTAGTTGTTGGCTGGTTTTTCCTGTTTCAGCCAAGATGACTTCCTCATAAACTGAGACGGCATACTGTAGATAGCGATATGGGCCCACTCGAACCGGATTATGGTGGGCGTATAAACCAATGATCGGTGTGTTCATGGCGCTTGCCATGTGAGCTGGCCCGGTATCAGGCGCGATGACCATGTCTACTTTGTCAATCAGAGCCAGCATTTGCAGGATTGAGCTTTGCCCAACTAAATTTAGACATGGCTCTTCCAGTCGAGATTGAATGGCATCTGCCAAATCCAGTTCGACTTGAGCTGGGCTGCCAGCCAGAATTACATTCCAACCTTGTGCTCTCGCATGGTGGATGACGTCTATGTACCCTTCAGCATTCCAGTTTTTATATGCTTTACTGGCTCCTGGCACAATCAGTAGGTTGGGTTTGTCGCAAGAAACATGATTCTCTGCCCACTCTTGGTCTTGTGCGGAGTAGGAAAGTGCCCAGTCTAGCTCCGTGTTAGGGATGCCAATTTGATGAGCAAATGCCATCAAACCATCCGCCACGTGCAGAGATTGTGGTGAGGGAACTTTGACATTGGTGAATAGTGTTTGAAAATCTTGGCTTCTGTCAGATGAAAAACCAAGTTTGTATTTTGCCTTAATGCCCAAAGTCGCGACGCTCGCTCGAATCGCATATTGCATATGTAACAGAGCATCAAATTCTCGGCCCTTTAACTGTTTCCACAAGGCTTTATAGCCATCTAAACCAGCTTTTTTATCGAATACAATGACTTCGACCCCCTCAATCGCCGCTAGCAACTGAGCTTCCAACTTGCCAGTAATCCAAGTTATTTGCGTGGTTGGCCACTGTTTCTGGATTGCTTGCACAGTAGCGATGGTATTACACACATCTCCAATAGCGGATAAACGCAAGATGCATAATGACGATGGGGCAGAAGTGAACATAATTATTGTCTGACTAGATGAATAGAGGCAGGTAAATTATGCAGACATCCCGAATAAATGTAAAATACACGGCTCCAATATAACGAAGTACCGATAAGTGTTCTGCAATGTCAAAGACAACACCGCATCAATCGCAAGAATCTGGAAAGCCAGGCAATACTGGGGTAAAGCGCATTATCAAAGCGACAGGTTATTCTATACAGGGATTAAAAGCCGCTTTTAAACATGAAGCTGCTGTTCGACAAGAGCTCGCTTTGCTAAGCATTGCTGTGATTTTGGCGTGCGTGGTTGATGTCGGGATGATAGAGCGCATCTTATTGATTGGTGTCGTGGTATTAGTTCTGATTGTCGAACTGATTAACTCCGCGATAGAAGCGGTGGTAGATCGCATTGGTGTTGAACGCCATGAATTAAGTGGCCGCGCTAAAGATATAGGATCGGCAGCCGTTATGGTTGCGTTGGCGTTCGCAGCTTTTAGTTGGCTATACATATTGGCCAGTCGCTACCTAGGCTAGAGGTTACAACATGATTCAGCAGTATCGAGATAGCAACCAAGTCATTTGGTTTGATGAGGAGCTTATTGAAGATCCTAGTCAGCCTATTTTTGATGCCGAGTATTGGCAATCCACCAACAAAGTAACTGGCAGTGCTTCAGGGCGTGGTACGACTTGGTTTGTTCAGCTTGATACGATGCAAGCCGCTCTGCGTCATTATCGACGTGGGGGTTTATTTGGTAAGTTAGTTAAAGACAATTATTGGTTTTCAGGTTGGGAGCAAACGCGTTGTGCGCAAGAGTTCCAACTATTACTTACACTGATTAATGCTGGCGTTCATGTGCCAAGGCCAATTGCTGCGAGAGCTGTGAAATCTGGATTGACATATCAGGCCGATTTATTGAGTGAGCGCATTCCTAACGCAAGAGACCTGGTCAGTATCTTGCAGGAAAAACCGTTACCGGAAGGAATGTATCAAAAAATAGGGCAAGAAATTGCCAAAATGCACAACGCTGGCGTTAATCACACAGACCTGAATATCCACAACATCTTGATCGATGACAAAGATAAAGTGTGGATTATTGATTTTGATAAGTGCCGCAAACAAGAGCATGGCGACTGGAAAAAGCAAAACTTAGAAAGGCTTCTTCGCTCATTCAAAAAAGAACTGCTCAAACGCCAAATCATTTGGCAAGCGTCCGATTTTGATCATGTACAAAAAAGTTATACTGAAAATACGTAAAGTGAGCTTTTTGTCAGTTATTCGTGAGACAATCCAATAGCGCATTTCGGTACACCCACTAAAAGTACCCATTAAAGTAGGTAACATTTGCAATGAAAATACTAGTAACAGGCGGGGCAGGCTTCATTGGCTCAGCTGT
Source organism: Vibrio sp. zbq_1 (assembly GCF_043102935.1). Lineage (NCBI taxonomy): Bacteria > Pseudomonadati > Pseudomonadota > Gammaproteobacteria > Vibrionales > Vibrionaceae > Vibrio > Vibrio sp. zbq_1. Next base: position 365,935 of record NZ_JBICJH010000042.1, on the reverse strand, counting down.
CGTTCGACACATTATTCGTGACACCCAAGATAGCGTCGTTAATTTAGACAAGCTCACCTACGCAGGAAACTTGGAGTCGTTGGTAGATGTCGCGGACAGTGACCGTTATTACTTCGAGCAAGTGGATATCTGTGACCGAACTGAACTAGACCGCGTGTTTTCAGAGCATCAACCCGATATGGTGATGCATTTAGCGGCTGAGTCGCATGTCGATCGCTCTATTGATGGTCCTGCTGCTTTTATTGAGACCAACGTCATGGGCACTTACCATCTTCTTGAAGCGGCGCGTCAATATTGGTCAAACCTTGAGGAAGCGGACAAATCGGCGTTTCGTTTTCATCATATTTCTACGGATGAAGTGTATGGCGATTTAGAGGGTACGGATGATTTATTCACCGAAACCACCTCATACGCTCCAAGCAGCCCATACTCGGCGTCTAAAGCGTCGAGCGATCACCTTGTACGCGCTTGGCAGCGTACTTATGGTCTCCCAACACTCGTAACCAATTGCTCAAACAACTATGGTCCGTACCACTTCCCAGAGAAGTTGATCCCACTGATGATTCTGAATGCCCTCGATGGCAAGCCTTTACCTGTGTATGGTGATGGCATGCAAATCCGAGATTGGCTGTTTGTGGAAGACCATGCTCGCGCGCTTTACAAAGTCGTGACGGAAGGTGAAATCGGTGAGACCTACAACATCGGAGGCCATAACGAAAAAGCAAACATCGAAGTAGTGAAAACCATTTGTGCTTTGCTTGAAGAGCTGCGACCAGACAAGCCGGCAGGTGTTGAGTCTTATGAATCTTTGATCACTTATGTCAAAGATCGCCCAGGTCATGATGTGCGCTACGCAATTGATGCGACCAAGATTGCTCAAGAGCTTAACTGGACGCCAGAAGAAACCTTTGAAAGCGGCATTCGTAAAACCGTGGAATGGTACCTCAATAATCCGCAATGGTGGCAACGCGTGCTTGATGGTTCATACAGTTTAGAGCGATTAGGAGCGGGCGAATAATGAAAGGCATTATTTTAGCAGGTGGCTCGGGCACTCGCCTTTACCCTATTACACGCGGTGTCTCTAAGCAGTTACTGCCGGTTTATGATAAACCAATGATTTACTACCCGTTGTCGGTACTCATGCTTGCTGGCATTCGTGAAATCTTGATCATCACCACGCCAGAAGACCAGGAAGGATTTCAGCGCCTATTGGGTGATGGCTCAGAGTTTGGCATTGAGTTGCAATACGCGATTCAACCAAGTCCAGATGGCTTAGCTCAAGCTTTCATCATAGGTGAAGAGTTCATTGGCGATGATTCAGTATGTTTGGTGCTGGGTGACAACATCTTTTATGGGCAAGGTTTTTCGCCGAAGCTACAGCAAGCCGCAGCATTAACAGAAGGTGCGACGGTCTTTGGGTATAAAGTGAAAGACCCAGAGCGTTTTGGTGTTGTTGAGTTTGATGATGAGATGCGAGCCATCTCGATTGAAGAAAAGCCGGTTGAACCGAAGTCCAGCTATGCGGTGACTGGTTTGTACTTCTACGATAATCGCGTCGTGGACATTGCCAAAACTATTCAACCGTCCCATCGTGGCGAGCTAGAAATTACGAGTATTAACCAAGCTTACTTAGAGCAAGGGAAGTTGACGGTTGACGTATTAGGCCGTGGCTTTGCCTGGTTAGACACCGGTACGCATGGCAGTTTGCTTGAAGCGGCGCACTTTGTTGAAACCATAGAAAAGCGCCAGGGTTATAAAGTGGCATGCTTGGAAGAGATTGCCTTCCGTCGCGGTTGGTTAACGCGAGAGCACATTCAAGCCGCAGGAAAAGCCTTATCTAAAAACGATTATGGCCGCTATCTTCTAGAGTTATTGGAAGAATAAATGTCGAATATACCGCTAATATCTTTTCAGAAAATGGGTGATGAGCGAGGCTCATTAATCTCGTTAGAGCAACATAAAAACATTCCTTTTGATATCAAACGTATTTACTACATCTTTGATACACAAAGCGGTTTAGCGAGAGGGTTTCATGCACACTACGACTTAGAGCAAGTCGCTATTTGTATGAAAGGTTGCGTGACTTTCTTAATTGATGATGGCACCACGAAAGAGACAGTGACGCTTTCCTCTCCCGATGTAGGATTGCATATCAAAGGGTTAAAATGGCGTGAGATGCACGACTTTTCTGAAGATTGTGTGCTAATGGTTGTCGCTAGTGAATTGTATGATGAAGCCGATTATATCCGTGACTATGACACATTTCTTAAAGAGGTAGCCCATGCGAATTCATGCACTCAGTGATGTTGCTTCATCGACGATTGGTGAGGGGACGTCTATTTGGCAATTTGCCGTGGTCCTTGCTGGGGCTAAAATTGGTCGTGACTGTAATATCTGTGCCCATACCTTCATCGAGAATGATGTGGTCCTAGGAGATAGAGTCACTGTAAAGTGCGGCGTTTATCTTTGGGATGGCATTGAAATTGAAGATGATGTGTTCATTGGCCCGGCAGCTGCTTTCACGAACGACAAGTTCCCACGTTCAAAAGTATGGCCAGAGGCATTTCCGAAAACAAAAATCCTGTCAGGCGCCTCCATCGGCGCCAATGCCACGATTTTGCCAGGCATAACCATTGGAAAAAATGCGATGGTTGGTGCGGGGAGTGTGGTCACCCGTTCAGTGCCGGACAATGCGGTTGTGGTTGGGAATCCAGCCAAGATAGTACGTTATGTAGAGAAAAATAATGGTTAATTTTTTAGAGCTTAAGCGTCTAAATGCGCAGTATGAAGACGAATTAAAACAAGCTTGTGCACGCGTGATTGAATCTGGCTGGTACATTCTTGGTAATGAAACGGAACAGTTTGAACAAGCATTTGCTGACTACTGTGGAGTTAAACACTGTGTAGGCGTTGCGAATGGCTTAGATGCTTTAACACTGACGTTAAAGGCTTGGCGAGAGCTAGGCAAACTTAACAAAGGTGATGAAGTTATCGTACCGGGCAATACCTATATCGCATCGGTATTGGCGGTCACCGAAGCGGACTTGGTACCGGTGTTTGTGGAGCCGGATGAGCAGACGCACAATATCAGTCCTGAAGCGATTGAAGCGGCGATTACAGAAAAGACCAAAGTGATTTTGCCGGTGCATTTGTATGGTCAGTTAGCCGATATGCCAGCGATTATGGCGTTGGCGACAAAATACAACCTTCTTGTGCTGGAAGACAGCGCTCAGTCTCATGGTGCGACACTTGCTGGTAAGAAGTCTGGAGCATGGGGGGATGCCTCTGGTTTTAGCTTCTATCCGGGTAAAAACCTAGGTGCGTTAGGTGATGGTGGCGCTATTACGACTAGCGATGATGAACTGGCAGAAACCTTGCGTGCCCTTCGTAACTACGGGTCTCATGTTAAATACCAGAATCTTTATCAAGGTTTGAACAGTCGTTTGGATGAAATTCAGTCGGCGATGTTGTCAGTGAAACTGAACTACCTTCCAGCGCAGACGAAAGCGCGTCAGGAGTTGGCGGAATTTTACTTACGTGAAATCAACAACCCGAATATTATCTTACCGGAAGTGGCTGAGCCTGAAGCCCATGTATGGCATTTGTTTGTGGTGCGCAGTTCAAACCGAGATGCATTGGTGAAGCATTTATCAGAGCATGGTATTCAGACACAAGTACATTACCCGATAGCGCCGCATAAACAGCAGGCTTATAAAGAGTTTAGTCATCTGTCATTGCCGCTGACGGAGCAGTTGCAAAATGAGGTGCTGTCATTGCCGATGTCGCCTTACTTGAGTGAGCAAGAGAGAAATGTTGTGGTTGATGCAGTGAACTCTTTTGAGGCCTAAGAGTTATGCAAGATCAGGTTCGAGTATTGGAAGATGTTGTCTACGTCTTCTTTTGCTATAAACAATCAAGTTATCTCGATAAAACGCTTCCGGCGGCATTGGAGCAAACAGCATGGCCGAGCCAGCTGTTAGTATTGGACGATTGCTCTCCAGATGATAGTCATGAAAAGATTCTATCGCTTTTAGAATTTGCGCCTAAAGGATTAAATATCGAATATCGCCACAATAAGCAAAATATTGGTTTAGTTAGCCAAATCAACTCCTTGCGGGGGCAGTACCAAAATAAGCTTATTATTGTACAAGCTGGCGATGATATAGCGATGCCGAACCGAATTGAGGAAACTTATGAAACTTGGTTGAAAAATGGTAAACCAAGCTTAATTATTGGTAGTTACGACAAAATCTCTGAGCAAGGTGATGTCATCGAGCCATTTGAATCGATCAAGCAAAATAAAAAACCTTACACACTCGAAAATATTATTAATCGAAAGTGTGCAGTAGATGGCTGTTGTGCTGCTTTTACCTCTGATGTATTGAATAAGTTTGAGCCCTACAACAAAGACATCATCAATGAAGACCGGATCAATGTTCTCCGAGCCTTTTTGTTAAATGGTATTCATCATGAACACAAAAAGTGGATTCAATATCGGCTAGGTGGCATATCAACGTTCGCAAAAGAAACACGCGAAGAAAAATATAACAACACAGTTATCAATGCTCAGCGTGAGCTGCAAGATCTTAAAATGAACTTACGAGATGCGCAGAGTAAAAATGCCAATGAAGCTGTGAGTGCGATTAAAAAACGGATGCGTACTGCTGAGTTTATGTCATCACTTCCACAATCAAATTTTGCTTTGTTCATCGAAGCGATTTGTTATCTTGTTAAAACATTGGATTATCGAACGGTTTTAAAAGTTTTGCGTAGGTTAAAATGAGTACAATTAAAAATATAAAGCAATCGATAAGTATGAAGAGGCATTTTGCTTCAACTTTCCGCTCATTCAAAAAACGAAGTGATAAAAGTACTGACTCACCTAAAGACTTTTATCGTACATATGAGAAATGTACTGTTTTAGGTAATGGACCATCCTTAAAATCAGATATTAATAATATCAGTAAAGATACTGATGTGATTGCTGTGAATCACTTTTCGGAGTCTGAGCACTTTACGACTTTGAAACCCAATAAATATATTTTGATTGATAGCTATTTTTGGGATGAAGCCACTCATAGTTCGTTGGTGGAAAAAAGAGATAAATTGTTTAAAGATCTAAACGAACTTGTGTCTTGGAAAATGCAATTGATTATTCCTGACTTTGCTGACATAGCGTTCATTCAGGGAAATATCAAAAACAGCAACATAGCTGTAAAAGTGCTTCGAGCAATTCCTAGTAATGTAACCAATATTAAATATGGGCCAATAGCATTATCTTCAGGTATTGTTGCACCTCCAGCTGTAAATGTTCTTATCTTTGCTGTGTATGTAGCAATTTTATGTGAATATGATTCAGTGGAAATATTTGGGGCAGATATGAGCTTCCATAATGATGTCCATGTCGATCAAAAAAATAACCAGCTTTATATGGTCTACAAGCATTTCTATGGAAAAGAAGAGAAGTTGCCACTTCTAGAAAACCCTCAAAAGATCAAACCTTTTAACATGACGGACTTGATGCGATTAACTTTTCTGACGTTTTATGCACATCAACTGCTGAATAAATGGGCAGAGCTAAAAGGGGTAAAAGTCATAAATAGGTCTAATTTTTCTATGATCGATGCTTACCCTCGGCGGTGAAATTACAGGTAAGTAGACGCTACAATGGTAATGCCCACTTACCTATGATTATTTATCTATTTTTCTGTAACCAAACGGACTCTGCGAAAGTAAAGTCTTCTGGCCAATCTATATCAATTGAGCTCTCTGCATCCTGTATGTACATCGAAGGCTTTAATCCAATTCGGTCATTTAGTTTTTTGTAGTTTTCGACGCTATTTAAAAAGACTGAGCTATCGATTTCATACAAATGTTCAATCGTCTGAGTTCTTGGCCATTTTTCTATATTACGATCGTAGCTAATCGGCCTGTCTTTATTCCAAATAAAACCGCGTAGCTCTTTGACTGTCATTAATGAATCATATCCTTCAGAGAGGCTCGCGAGATATTGTCTTAGAATTGCACGATAACCGGATTCATCGAGGAAAGGCGAGGTTACATGAGTCCAAAGTACGTGACCTGTAGTAATAATCGAAGGAACGTATCTAATAAGATCATCAGTGCTTGTTGAACTTGAGCCTAAGTGCTCTGGGCGTTCATCTATTCGTATGCGAGAATCTTTATATGTTGAAGCAAACTCTAGAACAACATCGTCGTTTGAAGATACGACTATCGAATCTAGGTCAGTTATATTGATTAACTGATCCAGTTTGATTTTTAGCAACCCACCTTTTACACCAGCAAAGTCTTTGGTATTTTTGTTTGGGATACGTTCACTGCCTTTTCGGCATGGTAAAAAGACATGGACACTCATGCTTACCAACTCCTTAGAATATTGAAACCTTCACTTTTTGATAAGCTTTCAAGCTCTTCTTTTACATTTGAAAAAGGAAGATAGCCAAGAAAATCAATATTATTCTCTTTGGCTGCGTGAAAGTCTGATAATGCGTCACCGATCATTAGAGCCGCGCCTGAAGACTCCTTTAGGATGGTTGCAACGTTATCTGCTTTCGCGGTAGGTGATCCTAGAATTAACGTAAAATATTGTGCCAGCTTTCTTTTAACAAATACTTCTCGTAATTCGTCTTGAGCAGATCCACTCGCTACATAGAGTTTGGCTGGGCAATCTGTAATTGCTGCAATAAAATTAGGCGTTAGTTGAGCTTCCATGTATAGCTCTTCACACTGCTTTGAGTAGAAGCTTAGTATACGTTCGTACAATGCTTCATCTGTATTTAGGATGAAATGTTCAACAAAGTAACTCACATGATGAAAACGCGATTTGCCAAAATTAGCTTTAAAGTAATTGCAACAATTGTCTATTTCGAGCTCTGATACTTGGGCCATGCGTAAAGCATTACGCATGGCATCAATTTTGAGGTTATTTGAGTCTAGGATCACGCCATCGCAGTCAAAAATAACAGTATCATAGCCATTAAATAGCGGGTGCATAAATAGACCCTGCTTTTACTGGATAAGTGGTTGGGGTTAACGCTTGAATTGATGTACTTCCAAACTGCTGACTAACCATGCTAAAGATCTCATTCATTTCCATTTGGCGTCGGTCAGTCACATCATAACCATCAAAACCAACGAGAGATATCTTCTTCGCTTGACCTATAAAAGCGATACATAACGCATATGCAGCGGTATTGTCATACGGTAGTGTACAGTAGTTTTTATGGGCGGTGAGAGTATCCTTCTCTATGGTGCTACTGTAATCAATCATAGAAATATTACTAAATTTACTTAGCTCGTCTTCGTCAAAGCGGTTCTTTGGCAAAAATACGGGTTTGGCTACTTCTGAGTAATGGCTGCTTTCTGACAAGTATTTAGAGTTATGAGATACAGCAAAGTAATCGAAAAGCTCAGTGTTAATCTCATGCTTTGTATTGATGCCAATTACGATAGGCTTTCGAGTCTTAATGTATGTCTCGATCGCGACTCTATGTGTTGCAGCATTGGGCGTATTAGTGACCAGTAAAATTTCTTTTCCTGAAAAGATCCCTGATAGATCTGATTGGCTTTCAGTTGGTTGGCTTATTTTCCCTACAGTAAGCGCTTCTTCTAAGACATCACCATTATAGCTTGTCGTACCTTCTAGTTTTTTTAAATGCTCGATAGCGCCAACAATTTCTTCTGTTCCGTAATTAGGATTAGAAAGCATATTTTGAATATAAGTTGGGTGAATATCGTTTTTGGCTCCCAAGTAATATAGAAGGCTTGAACCCCAACCGTATCTTCTTTGCATTGGCTCAAAATGGCGAATAACTAGTTCATATATTGCTGTTGGCAAGTATTTATCTAGTCCATCAAGTTCGGCGAGCAGGTTTTCGGTCTGGGCGTTCCCAGCGCCTCGTCCCATTCCGGTAACGGTTACATCCAACCATGTAACACCATTCGAACGAGCTGTCATCGTATTAGACATTGCTTGACCCATGTTGTTATGGGTGTGGATGCCAATGTCGCCATCCCAGTTTTGCTTTACAATTTCGGCAATGCGAGTGACTTCTGCACTATCCATATTACCGAGAGAGTCAGCAAAATAGATGACGTCAGGGTTTGCTTTTGCTACCGTCTGTACTTTTTCCGCTATAACCTCGGATGGTTTTCCGCCCGCTTGCATCAGATTTAAACCAACGATATACCCCATTTCTTTGAAAGCTTTAATCATGCTTTCACACAGCTCTGCTTCATTGAAATGTGCCGCGATACGAACGAGATCAACTTTACTTTCTTGTGCTGGTACAAAAAGATCGTTAATGGCTGCTTCAACAGGTTTATTCGCATCTAGCAACGTTTTTGCGTCAACCATTACGCCATATGTCGGACCTTTCGGTAGGTGTAACGTGTTTAGAAACTCTTCAGTTGTATAAGCAAATGGACCACTGTAAACAGACTTAGGATAATTACGAAGCCCTAATTCAACATAATCAATTTTAGCTTTTGCAACTGCAGTGAGGTAAGCGTCAACGACTTCTGGTGAAAAGTCCCAGTGGTTATAGTAGCCACCATCGCGAAGAGTACAGTCTAAAATTTTTTGCATAATGGATATTCTTTTTAAGTTAAACAGGTAATGTGCTTAGTACAGTAAAACATACAAGCTTAATAGTAAAAGTGAGGTATTTATCAAACTAATTATTAAGTTATTACTTATCACTTTTGGGGAGTAAGCTCATTGTTCGGTTTAGAGCGCCTTGATTGGATGAGGCCCATTTATTAGCATGCAAAGCTCGGAGTAAATATTTATCTTGTTGAGAAATGATCTCTGTAGTCCTTAGGGCAAGGGTCGTTGAGTCTGGCACAATTAAGATACCATCCACAGCTAGTAAGTTTTCAACAATCTCCTTAAAGTTGAAATAGCTGGGGCCAGTAATGATGACTTTTTCTAACATAGCAGGCTCTAGCACATTATGCCCACCGACCTTATTTCCAACTAGGCTTCCCCCCATAAAGCAGATGTCCGCTGCGCCCATCAAAGTTAGCATCTCACCCATTGTATCGCCTAGATATACTTGAGTATTAGTCTCTACTGCATGCGTTGAAGTACGACGCACAGTGTTAAAGCCTTGATGTTGGCAAAGCGTGAATACATCACCAAATCGTTCTGGATGGCGAGGAACCAAAACAAGTAAAGCATTTGGATGAGATTTTAAAACTTGTCTATGTGCATCTAATACCAGCTCGTCTTCGCCTTTGTGGGTGCTCGCTGCAATCCATACTGGGCGATCTTTCCCAAGTTGCGCTCGAAGTGCTTCGCCTTGTTGCTTCACGTGATCTGAAATTTGAATATCAAATTTAATCGAGCCCGTGACAGATAGCTTCTCTTTATTGACGCCTAGGCGTTCGAAGCGCTCTGCATCTGAATCTGTTTGGCAGAGTACTTGAGTTAGGCATGGGTGAAGCTGGTTAAAAAGCCGCTGTATTTTTGCGTAGTTATGACACGATTTTTCAGAGAGGCGCGCATTCACGACAGTTATAGGGATACCCGCTTTGTGAACATTGTGAAGCGTGTTTGGCCACAGTTCAGTCTCAATGATCAACATTTTTTTTGGTTGTACTGCTTTAAGAAAACCTTTGATAGCGAACCCAAAGTCAATTGGCATATAGCGGTGTTCAACTAAATTACCCAACTTAGCAATCTGTTCAGCTCCCGTACTCGTTGTTGTGGTAACTAGAATAGACTGTTCGGGGTTTTGTTCTTTAAGTGCTTTAATTAAAGGTGTTGCTGCTATGCTTTCGCCAACAGATACGGCATGTATCCAAATAGGTTTGTCGTTGCTTTTTAGCTTGGGAGTTATGCCAAAGTGCTCTCTCCAGCGAGAGCCGAACTTAGGCTTATTTGGTTTGCTCTTGTACAAACCAAATAAAAGCAGCGGTGACGCTAGGGCGAGTAGTAAGGTATAAACAATACGAACTAACATGAGCTTATCGTAATGGCGTCAAGTTTTTGGATACTATCTAGCACTTGTTTAGGCGAAAGTTCTGTCAAGCACTTAAGGTGTTTGTATTGGCATTCACGCTGGAAACAAGGGCGACAATCAATATCGGTATGAACAATCTCCACTTTTTCTGCGAGTGGGGGGGTGTACTTCGGTGAAGTTGAGCCATACACGGCAACAACATTACAACCAACCGCAGCCGCCACATGCATTAAGCCGGAATCATTCGCGACAACAGTCTTGCATGCAGCTAGTAGATCGACCGCTTCAATTAAGCTGGTTTGGCCTGCTAGAACATGAATGTTCTCATGGAATTGCGTCGGGACAAGTGCGCGGATATTGTTACAAGTCTCTAAATCTTTTTGAGAACCAAACAACCAGACTTGATGCCCAGAGCGAGCCATTTGCGTCGCAACTTCAGCGTAGTGTGTTTCGGGCCATTTCTTGGCAGGACCAAATTCTGCTCCTGGGCACAGTCCAATAATTGATTGGCCTTGCGTTAAGTTGAACTTTTTGATCGTGGCTTGTTGCTCAGCCACGTTGATTGCAAGGCGTGGGCGAGGCAAGGTTTCAAGCCCGCCAAGAGAGTTAGAGTCCACCATTTCTGCTTTTGGATAAGCTAACGCTACATAGCGCTCTACCATGTACTGAAAAGACTTCATGTTAGGGCGTAAGTCATTCAATAAACCATAGCGCATTTCTCCCTTCCAGCCAGTACGAAGAGGAATGTTGGCAAACCATGGGATCAGTGCTGATTTTGCTGATTTAGGCAAGATATAGGCGTGGTCATATTGCTTTTCACGTAATGATTTACCAATTTCCCTGCGGCCTAATAAGTTAAATTCACCATGACCGATAGGCATTTCAATCGCTTGGTGGATTTCTGGCATACGCTCAAGAATCGGTTTACACCATCCTGGAGCGATAACGTCAATTTGGCTATCTGGATGACGTTGCTTTAATACGATATATAACGATTGCGACATTACCATATCGCCGACCCAGGCAGGGCCAATGACTAAAATCTTCATGCTTTGTTTTTCCAGTATAGGAATTTCAAAATTGACTCATAAGTTCTAAAAAGTTCAGCGTATATTTTATTCGCAAGAGTCATTTTGGATTTATCTTTTCTTTTACCACCAATCGTCGAAGCAATCTCAGCTCTAGTAAAAAGATCTGGAGACACGCTGTAAACTTGAACACCATGTCTCCATGGTTTTTCCATGTAGTCATCGACTGGTTCAATAAACTCTTGAGCATGCATAACAAACTTTGAGGCTGATTTAGGTGTGACGATATAAGCGGTGGTACCACAAGTGCCAGCAGAGTAGCCCCCTAGCATATGATTATCATCAATAGGTACAATTGGGGTGAATGCACACTTCTGAGTGGCAGACAACTTGATGTAGTCATAATTAGAAGTCAGTGGAAGGGTATGTTCGAGCACTTGCTTCAGCCCTTCTACGGGGTCGACGTTGTCTTCTAAGATGACGATCGGTTCATCAAGCTCAATACAGCGAACCCACAACTCGTAATGGCTTGCAAAGCAGGCGACTTCACTGGTTTTTAATTGATACCCTTTGCGGCGTAGAGTAATGGTTGGACGACTTTTTTCTGAATGAAGAAAACTGTCAAAAGAGCCATCTACGGCATCAAAAAATTCAAACGTAATGTCTTGTTGTTTTAACTTTTCTTCAATACGTTCTCGGCGATCTAGCGATCGAGTCAAGCTTACGACAAATACTTTCACTGCACTTTCCAGTCGCTGTTATATCTTGGTTTAAACAAATTGTAATAGTTATTACCGTCTTCTTGAGAGTGTAGCAACTGCAGTACCCACATATATTGTTCGGGTTTATCACCGACAAAATATTCAATGGCTTCATTACAGGTACGAGCGTCTTGCTCTTCGCCTTTATCCAGCTCAAACGCCGGTAAAATCTCAATATCAAACGTACCATCTTCAGTGTTCATCGACGCAAATAGAGGTAGTACTTTTGAGCGTGATAGTTTCGCAATTTTGCCTAAACCAGGTAGCGTTGCTTTACGTGTAGCAAAAAAACCGACAAACACACTATGCTCTGGGCCGTGATCTTGATCGGGTAGATAATACCCTACATAGCCATCTCGAATAGATTTTAGAAAAGGCTTAATTCCACCAGAGCGCTCGTAAACTCGGCCGCCATACTGAACTCTTTGCTTGTGCATTAACCAGTCAGCCACATCATTCTTTTGTTTTTTTGCCATCGCAGAGACAGGCATTCCCATTGAAGCGAGCAAGATAGCAGGCACATCAATAGCCCAAGAGTGGGGAACCATTAAAATCACATTTTCGTTGTTATCAATGTGCTGTCGTAAAATGTCTAGGCCGCGAATTTGGCAACGGTTCTGAAGCCACTTTGGTGAGCGTAAACTTAGTAACCCGAAGCGAAAAAAGAACATGGCTGCTGTGTAGAGTGTTTTTTCTATCAAAGCTTCACGTTCTTGGAACGACTTTTCCGGAAAACACAGCTCAAAGTTAACCCTCGCTCGGTGAGCTGGACCTTTGTGGGATTTAGACAGTTTTTTAGCTATGGTTTTCGCCAACCACTTTTGTAAACCCAGTGGCATTAATGATAAAGGTAAAAATAAGATAACACCTAACCACGTGCCCCAGTACTTAGGCGACAGAAAGTGGCGCTTAAACTCAGGGTTATATGCTTTAGGGTCGAAGTCATCACGTTTAATGGTCATGGCGTGTCTAGTTACCTATTCGTGTACTGGCGAAGTGGTTTAAATGAGAAAAAGATAGTTAGGAATGATACAGGCTATTGCACTTGAGTAAAGGTGGCAGGTTATGGTTCTGCCACCTTGTGGTGCTTAACGGTTTTGGATAGTTAAGTATTCGGCAACGCCTTCTGCAACCGTCTTGAACTCAACATCACAGCCTGCGTCGCGCAGTTTGGTCAGATCGGCTTGTGTGAATTCTTGGTAAGCGCCTTTTAGATGCTCAGGGAAAGGAATAGTTTCAATCTCGCCTTTTCCATGATGGGCAATGACCGCTTTTGCTACTTCTTCAAAAGATTCTGCACGACCAGTACCACAGTTGAAGATGCCAGAAACACCATTTTCAAGGAACCACAGGTTTACTTTACATACATCACCAACGTAAACGAAATCACGCTTAAAAGACTCGCTACCTGCAAACAGTTTTGGATTTTCACCTGCGTTTAGTTGGTTGTTCAGATGGAACGCAACAGATGCCATGCTGCCTTTGTGATCTTCACGTGGGCCATATACGTTGAAGTAACGGAAGCCGGTGATTTGAGAAAGGGTCTCACCATGTTCTTCAGCGTCTTGCCATAGCCGACGAACATAGTTATCAAACTGCTGTTTCGAGTAACCGTATACATTCAGTGCGCCTTCGTATTCGCGTTCTTCAACGAAAGTATCTGTATCGCCGTAAGTGGCTGCAGAAGAGGCGTATAGGAATGGAATTTCACGATCTAAACAGTAATGAAGCAGCTCTTTAGAGTACTCGTAATTGTTTAGCATCATGTATTTACCATCCCACTCTGTCGTTGCAGAGCAAGCGCCTTCGTGGAAAATTGCCTCAATCGGACCAAAATCATCGCCCGCCATAATTTGGGTCAGAAAGTCGTCACGATCCATGTAATCTGTGATGTCCAGATCAACTAAGTTCTTAAACTTTTTGCCATTTTTTAGGTTGTCGACAACCAAGATATCGTTAATACCAGCTTCGTTTAGTGCTTTAACAATGTTGCTGCCGATCATGCCAGCGCCACCAGTTACGATGATCATAGAACTTCCACCATAGATTAAAATTTTCTCAGGAAGTTTAGCAGAGTTAGGCCTTTAGGTGCTAGAGGAGAGGGATTGTCATATGAGCAAATACAAAAAAGGAAGCCTAAGCTTCCTTTTTTTGTTTGGTTAATTAGACTAACTTATTTTACCGGAGAGGTATTTGGTCTTTGATACCAAGGGTTTCGCTCATCGGTGAGTTCAATTAAGTTGTACTTACGACCAAGCTTCTGACCACCGTCACGAGTGAGAGGCTGCCAGCTAAAGTTTGCGCGATTATTACTAGGTTTCACCGTCATAATGTCGAATGGAATTGACAGGTAGAAGCCCTTAGTGAAACTACCTTCGCCAAACTCTTCTGCTGATAAGTCTGTGAATGAAGCAAAGGCACCAGCAATCACACCGCTCTTGAACTGCTTAGAAACGTTGATTTGTGTACCAACATCGCCAGCTAGGAACTGACCAACATCGACTTGGATCATCAAATCTTGTAGGAAATCCCATTGAGGGTAGTAGTAACCAGATACAAAACCAGTGAAGTCTTTATCAATAACTTGGAACGGACGTCCATATTCTGGCACGTTTTGCCATTTCTCATCGTAAACACCGAAGTAACTTTGTGGATCACGTTGAGAAATTACGTTGACGTCAGCGCCAATCGCCCAGTTAGCTCCTTGTGGTCGGTAAAGAAACTCGGTACCGACTCCAGCAAACATGCTCTCCAGATAACCCGCGTAGAATTGCTGATCCATGGTATTGGAATACTCTTGGAACCAAGTCAATTGTAGGTTTGACATGGTTACAGCATGTTCGTTTTGGTAAGCACGAAACATGGTACGAACGCGAGGAACAGTAGTGCCATCAGGTGGAGTGACATAATTAAACTTATCGTAGTTGTTATACCAATCCCAGTACAACGAACCGCCAATTTCAAGGTTGTCCGTCAGCCAATATGAGGCGTTACCGCTTAGTCCTACGCTAAAGAGATAGAAATCTTCAGCGTTACCGAGAGTTTGAACTAGCTTAGGTGCAAATCCCCAATCAAAGCGCTCAAAACCGTCGTAAGCAGGTTTACCCTGAGGCTTATTGCTTGATGTAGACGTCGCATCTTCAATGGTCGGGTTGATGTAGTTTACTTCAGCAAAATCACGGTATTTCTCTTTTGAGATAACCGTTTGATCACCGACCAAACCACTACTGCGTTCATTGATGGTAAAGGTATCAATGTTGTCTGGCATTTCGTTGTAAAGGACTGCTGCCGCTTTTTCATGAGCTTCGTTGCGATCACGATACTTTTTCTGTTCGCCAACAACGGAAACCGTATTACCGTTTACGAAAACTTGAGTTTGTTTGTAACCTGCAATTTTGTCTAAATCTTCTGTTACACGCTCCCAATCAACATCAGACAGTTCTTCTGGTTGGTTATCTTCGACTTCTGGCGTGGGCTCATCTCGCCAGAATGATGGCATGTCATTGAAGTTGGTGTTTAGCGTTAAACCTGCGACCAAAGTGTCTCCGCGCTCATAACTTAAACGAAAATCAGCCATTCCTAGACGATAGAGCATGCCAAAGTTCCATGGTGTGTGAGGGGTCATGTCTACACCAATTTTTCTGACTGGGTATTCATCGCTGTAATCATTACTGTCATATTCTAACTTGAACCTCAATGGCTTATGTAATGTTTGATACTCAACACCACCAAATAGGGAACTTGGGCCCTTGAACCATCGATGGTAATTAGATGTACCACCTGTTTCGTTAAAGTCATACTCTCTGTCACAATAACTATCAGAAATACTACAAAAAGGGTTACTAATGTTATCTCGCATTCCTAATGAACCCCACCCAATACCAAGCGTAAGATCAAGAGTACCTAAACTTTTACTCGAATATCTTTTTGTTGCAGCCAGATATTCTGCGTCAAAAAAACCATTGCCAGCGAAGTCTCGTATGCCAAGCGATATTTCTGGAAGATATTCACTCTCTTGTAATATTCTTAGTTTGAGATCGATACCTTTATCTGTATATTTATTGTTTCCAGAGAAGGAGGGGTCTTCACTAAATAAAACATCGTTGACGGTAGTGTACCGCAAGGTTGTTTCAAGCCAAGGCATTAGCTGCAAAGAAACGTTGTAAAAAGTGTATTCATCAGCATAGTTTATTGAAAAGTTGAATTCCCCTTCAGGAGCCATACGTCCGGTTGGCATCTGCATTAAGCCAACACCACCGAAGTCTGTTTGGGATGGTCGTAAAGGAGGAGCTTCAAACGGCATCTCTTGAGCCCAAACCAATGCAGGACCCATTAAAGAAAGGGTTAAACTTTTTCTAATTGGCATCATCGTGGTCTCTTTGTGGAGTTTGGTATAAGTTGAGTAAGTAAGCGGACAATATCTTGATCCATTTCGGAGTGTTCAAGACTATCAAACGGGACATATACCAATGTCAGAGGTGGTAAGTAATATAGTGTTGTCAACCAAGCTCCGTGATGCGGCTTAACTACGTGACCATCTGGATAAATCAACACTGGAGGCGTTGATAATGCACCAATGTTACTTTTCAAATTCGCTATTTGTCTCTGCAAAGGGATGCCAGCTTGCTCCTTCACGGAATACACGCTATTTAGGTTTCCTAAGTAAAATACTTTTTCTTCGCGTGGAGGGCTTGCTAGAACGTAATTGCCGTGCAAAAGCGGGTTGTCGAATTTATTTAGTCGAACTTTATCAACATCGATTGCAGATAGTACTCGTGGTGCAAAGCTTTGCTTCTGAATGAATTTGTAGAATGGATGCGCAACCAAATTGTGTTGAATCATTTGATTGAGCACTGAGTTTTTTAAAGCGGTAGAGCTTTTCTCGGCGCGTTCCGATTTATCAAACAAAGTCGTACTAAGAGAGTATTGTAGTGAAACATTTTGCTCGATGGCGAGTGCTAACACACTTTCTAAACGAGCAGGCCCTTGGAATCGTAGCTGTTTGCCCACTTCCGGCAACTCAACATTTAATGGTTGTGTAGTAGAGGTTTCTGTTTTAGCGAAGCTGTGTGTGCTCAAAAGTGGCATAACCAAAACGAATAATGTGAGTAGTCGCTTGCTCATGATTTGCTGTATCCCTTCAAAATGGTTAACTCAACCGGAATCATATTTGGCCCTAAGTGTTGTAAGGTTTTAACGACCTGACCCTGTTCATTGACCCAATAGTAGTTTTCGACCGATTGAGAAAGGCTGCTAAACTCAACAACTTCTTTATATACGTTGGTCATAGTGCTAGAAATAGGTGTTGTTAACGTTTCGTGGCTTGAGTAAGAGCGCGTTACATTTGCAGGAAAACCATAACGGTATTGTGTTGCCCAATCGTATGAGAGTGTGTAGTTGACAGAGGCCGAGTTTGGAGAAAAATCTGGTACATCACCATAAACGCCCTCTAAGTCTCCATTTTGTAGTCCAATCGTTTTGACGATATGTCCATTTTCCGTAACGATCATTGCTTTATCGGCGCTTACCCATTTTAATTGTTTTTTACCGCTGAGTGGGTTTCGTTCCGCGAAAGCTAAAACAACAAACACCTGTTTTTGATTTCCAAGTTTCAAGTAGGCACTGGCATATGGAACAGCATTTATTTCTTCTGGTGTCATCTCTACATCGATGTAGTTACCGTAGGCTTCTTGGACGGTTGCTGAAACATCATTGAATTTCTGTGTGCAGCCAAAGAGTAAACCTAAAAGCGGAAGAGTGAGGAGTGGATGTATCCATTTGGACGTTCGGAAGATGTTCATTATTCCCTCTTACAAATAAAATCGCCCTGAATCATTCAGGGCGATTATCTTCTATCTACAAAACGAAATTAGTTTGTAGAAGTAGAAGTAGAAGTAGATGTTGAAGTAGATGTTGAGTCGCTATCTGACGCTGCAACTGCCACTACAGTTACTGCTGCTGCCGCACCTACTGCTACAGCTGTTGTGCCTGTTGCAGATGCAGAAGCTGCACCTGCTGAACCTGCTTCTTCTGCTGCAAATGCAGTTGATGCGCTTAGAGCCATAAGAATAGCTAGAGCTGTATTCTTCATTATTAATCCTTGTATATCCGGTATAAAAACATCGATGTTTGGTAGCATAAAAAATGCTCCAAATTATATTTTAGATAAAAAAGCCTTAGCATGTAAATAGTTTCTTATTTTGCTATGGCTTACGATCTCATTTCTAACACCAGCGTGACATTGTGCGGTTATCTTGTTCCCTTGCTTGCTGATAAACTATCAAGAGTGCATAATTTGTCGGCCTATCTCCTCCAGGACTAGAGGTTTTGGAGTCAATAGGTCGTTTTTACTTACACCATATAGAAAGCGATACAGTGGCTCACGCTCAACGCCTCAGGGCGGTAGCGTGCCAATTCTTCAGTATTCAATGGCCTGCATAGCACGCTTAACTTTGCTTTGGCAGCCCATATTGTTACCAGTACTAGGAACTTTTACGTGATAAAAAAGCAGCATTGTTTGGGAATACTTAGTGCACTGGGTTTGAGCCTGAGTTCTTCTTCAGCGTCAGCCGATTTTTATGCTGGTGCGTTAGTGAGCTACTCAAATGCAGAATTGAAAAGCTCGTCTTCTGAGTCCGTGAAAGAGGGAAGCCCTTTCCTTCTTAGTGCGCAAGCTGGTTATTTTTTTAATGACTATATTGGCTTAGAGGGGCGCTATGGAACATCAGTTCAACGTGACAATGGTCTTGCCGTTGATAGCGTTTTGAGCGGCTTTGTTAAGTTGAATATGCCAGTTTCAGAGCGAGTTGCACTTTATGGTTTAGCTGGGTATTCAAGCGTTCAGCTTGATCTACAAAATGTAGGGTCTCACAAAGAACAAGGATTTAGTTTTGGGTTGGGTATGCACTACGCTTTAAACAACCAAAGCGCGGTGATATTTGAGTTCGTTGATAACGTCTCTGAAGACCAAGTTCGCCTTAACTCGATTACACTGGGTTTTCAGCATCGTTTCTAATTTAAATACCTAGAGCTCAAACTTGGGGCTAGGGTCTTTTATTCAATTATTATAGTGACATACCATGTTTAAAGGATATTTCTCTATTGCCGCTTTTATATTGGCAAGTACGTTTGCGTCTTATTCAATGGCACAAACACCCACTCCAGAACAAATAAAAATGTTTCAAAACTTACCCGCCGACCAACAGCAGGCACTGGCGAGTAAATATGGTTTCTCAATTCCTTCTAGTTCGTCCTCAAACAAATCTCCTTACGAAAATCCGCAAGTCATCAAGCCTAGATCTGAATCTAGTGGAACTATCTCTTCCAACGTAGAAGAAGAATGGCTCAAAAAAGGCGAACAGAAAGAGCTTAAACGCTTTGGTTTAGATCTTTTTTCTGGTTCTCCAAGTACTTTTGCTCCGATCAGTGATGTTCCTGTGCCAGCAAATTACACCGTGGGTTCAGGCGATGAAATTATTGTACAGTTATTTGGTAAAGATAATGAAACGCATCGTCTACGCGTAAATCGCGCGGGCACAATCAACTTCCCCTCACTTGGGCCAGTAAATGTTGCTGGCATGCACTTTTCCGATGTACGTGACTCTCTGACTCAACGAGTAAAAGAACAAATGATTGGTGTGCGCAGTGATATCTCATTGGGTGAATTGCGTACCATGCAAGTGTTTGTTATGGGTGATGCATATAAACCAGGAGCCTACACGGTTAGCGCATTGACGACAATTTCACAAGCTATCTATTACAGTGGCGGCTTTGGTGAAAGTGGAGCGCTGCGAGATATTCAGCTAAAGCGTGATGGTAAAATCATTCGTAAGTTGGATATGTATGACCTGTTACTTAAAGGTGATGCAAGTAATGATGTACGCTTACTACCGGATGATGTCGTTTTCATAGGCTCGGTTAAAGATACAGTTTCTGTAGAAGGTGAGATCAACCGTCCGGCAATTTATGAAGTCAAGTCAGGTGAAACCTATCAGCAACTTATTCAGATGGCTGGTGGTTTTACTGCTAATGCTTATGCCGAGCAATTGGAGATAAAACGCTACGCTACGCATGGTACTCGGGAGGCTTTGACGCTTGATTTCAATAAAACGCAAGCTCGACAGAGTAAAGTTAAAAATGGCGACGTCATCAAGATCTTGAAAAAAAGCGAAGAGCTTACTCGTTACGTGCAGATAGGGGGAGATGTTCGTCATCCTGGCTATGTGGAATGGCGCAATGGCCTTCGTGTTGCCGATCTTTTCAAATCTGTTGACTCTGCTTTTAATTCTACTGCTGATGTTAACTATGCCGTTGTGGTGAGAGAAGTGAATCCACAGCGTGATATTGAAGTGTTCCAGTTTAGCTTAGCAAATGCAATTTTATCGCCAAGTAGTCAAGACAACATCCAGCTACAATCACGTGATCGTATATTAGTTTTCAACCGTTTCAATAACGAAGACTTGGATACTTTAGCAACACAAGAGTCTGTTTCAAAAGCGAAGACGTTAGAGCAAGCGCAGCAACAAGCAGAGCTTGACCAACAGAAAGAACAAAAACTCATGAGTTCTTCTGTTGCGGTTTCGCATTCAGCAGACGGCATGGTCGTTAACCAGAACACATCTAAGCTGGCGAAACCAGCTAAGACCATCATATTTCGTGGCAAAGAGATTACAGAAGAAGACTTTGAGAGGCTGAAGCAAAACACTCGTCGCACTTTGCTTGCACCAGTGTTATTACAACTCCAGCAGCAGTCTCGTTTAGGGCTAGCCCCTCAAATTGCTGAAGTATTTGGTGAAGTGAAGCACCCTGGTCGTTACCCGATTACTCCAAGAATGACGGTATCAACGCTAATTGAAGCAGCCGGTGGTTTGACATACAACGCATTCACAATTAATGCAGAGCTAGCACGAACAGCGATTAATAGTGCGGATGAGCGTGCGTATATTGATGTTGAACGCATTGATTTACGTAAAGCAATACAAGGCAGTGCTTCAGACGATGCAATTATCGTAGGCCGAGATCGTTTGAACATCCTCGAAAAGCCAAATGTGAAGCTACAAAGCACAGTCACTTTACAAGGTGAAGTTCGCTTCCCTGGAACCTATACCGTGCGCCAAGGTGAAACCTTAAGTGAGTTATTGGACCGAGCGGGCGGCCTAACCGAATTTGCTCACCCTCAAGGAGCAATATTTACGCGTGAAGCATTGCGTTTACAAGAGCAGAAGCTTTTAAACCAATACGCCGCAGATATGCGAAAAGAAACAGCGAAGAAGACGTTCCGAGCAGATAGCAATATAGGTTCTGTAATTTCAGACCCAGAAAAAACGTTAGCATTTGTTGAAGAAGCAAGTCGCAGCAAAGCACTTGGTCGTATGGTGGTGCAGCTAAATCGTATCTTAAAGGGGGAGCGCTCAGCAGACTTTATGCTAGAAGATGGTGACTTCCTCTTTGTCCCGACCTTCCGCAACACCGTATCAATTATGGGTGAAGTTCAAGTTCCAATTACTTACTTGTTGGACAACAAACTTGATATCGATGACTATCTTAACAAAGCCGGTGGTGCCAAGAAGCAAGCGGACGAAGATCGTATCTTTGTCGTACGAGCTGATGGTTCAGTTTACAAACCATCCTCTGGTTATTGGTTTGGAAATAACAAAGAAGAACTAAAAGCTGGTGATACTATTGTTGTGCCAATTGATACCGACTATCGTGATGCGTTAAGCACCTGGACCGCTGCTACTCAAATATTGTATCAGACGGGTGTAGCAATCAATGCGCTCAAATAATGGCTAATTAGGGAGGGAGGATAACCTCCCTTTTCATTAATTAAACAGAATCTTATTTAACTAGAATGAACTTAAAGCCTGAAGATTACACAAAATTATCTACTAGTTTTTCCCATCAAACTACGGATGAGTCAATTACTTTACTAGAGTTGATTCGTGCTATTTGGCAAGGAAAGCTAATTATAATAATAACTACACTGACGCTCGCAGTTGCATCAGTTGTTTTTGCTCTTTATCAACCCAATATTTACCGTGCTAGTGCTCTACTATCACCATCTGATTCTCAATCAAGCTCTGGCTTAGGGCAAATGGCTGGTCAATTTGGTGGTTTGGCTGCGTTGGCTGGGGTTAGTTTAGGAGGGGCTGAAAGTCGTCAGACGGAGCTTGCTGTACAAGTGATGAAGTCAAGAAAGTTTGTATCAGAGTTTATCGAAAAGCATAATCTACTTGTTACCTTAATGGGTACAAGAGGCTGGAACATAGGTAGTGATACGTTAGTGTATGATGAAGATGCTTATGATCTGGAGAGTGAAAAGTGGCTTCGTAAACCTGACGGTCTGAGAGGGGCAAAACCTTCAAACCAAGAAGCTTATGAAGTCTTCATCAATGATGTATTCTCGATAACTCAAGACAAAGAGAGTGGTTTATATACCGTCTCTATCATGCATTACTCGCCATATATCGCAGAGAAATGGGTAAATTGGATAGTCTCTGATATAAATAAAGTAATGAGAGAGCGAACTATCGCAGAATCTACACAAAATTTGGCCTATTTGAACAATCAACTTAACAAAACTTCAGTTGCTGAGATGCAAAGTACGTTCTATAAATTGATTGAAGAGCAAACTAAAAGCCTAATGCTTGCAGAGGTACAGGAAGAGTTTGTATTTAAAGTTGTTGACCCAGCAGTAGTGCCAGAAGTCAAAGTTAAACCAAGTAGAGCACTCATATGTATCGGTGGAACTTTATTTGGATTTATTATTGGCCTCAGTGTTGTCTTTATACGGTTTGTTCTCATCAGAGATAAAAACAAATTGAATTCCAATGTTTAAAATAAAAAGAAGAGGTGAATGCCTCTTCTTTTTATTTGAAAAATAACCCATATGTATTTAATTACTACAATAATTAGTGTGCTATACCTGTACATCATGGATAAGAAGTTTGACAAATTAGCTTTTGTCTTAGTTCTGTTTCCTGTTATGTTTTTCTATTTTCAGATGCCAGCGTTTCAATACAATGTTGGTACTGATTACATGTCTTATGTAGATATGTATAAGTATGGCTATAATATAGAATATTACTTTAACAAGAAGGAGCTCATATTTTATTCAATACTTAAGATAGCAACAGGATTAAAGCTGGGAGAGCAGTCAATATTCATCCTTGTTTCAATAGTATATTCAATATTTTGGGCGTATTTTGTATGTTTGTTGAAAAGCTCAAATTATAAGGTTTGGATAATTGTATTTTTGTATTTTTGTATTACAGGTATTTATCAGAACCAGTTAAATGGCTTACGACAATATATGGCTATCGCTATCTTACCCTGTATATTTATCTTGCTATATAGAAGAAAGTTTGTCAGCTCTTTTATTTTGACTATAATAGCATCGTTATGTCATGCTACTTTTGTTTTGTTATACCCTTTCTATATATTTTTATTCATTAAACCTTCTCCTTATCGGATCGGCATCCTATTCTTTATTAGCTTTGTTTTCTCTGCGGTAATTATACCAAAAGTTCTTCCTATTGTTGTTGGAGCTTTGTTTGGCAACTATGCAGGATACTTTGATAGTGCTCTTTCAGCAAGCGCTAATATTACTTCTCTTATCACTAAGTTGTATTATTTTCCTCTTTTTGTACTTGCTATTTTGATGTACAAAAAAGATTTGATAGAAAATAGTTTTAATCATAAGCATGATATGATTATGCGATTTTTCATGATCCTATCAGTCACTTACTGGCTGTTTATCGTTAATATGTATTTTGGTTTTTTTGGGCGAGTAGCTCAGTATTTTATGATATTCTACATATTCCCTATTTACTATCTTATCGAAAGGTATATAGATAGAGGTAAACTCTATTCTGCGATAATTACTGTTTTGTACATATCTGCTCCATATGTATTAAAGGTCACAATTTTTGCAACATCTGAATATGATTATCAGTCAATATTAGGGAATTTTTAAATGAGTGGTAAAAAAATCTGTATAGTAGCCCCCATTCATATTTGGGATGATGTAAGGGTGTTTAAAAAGCAAGCTGTATCATTGTCTTGTACCGGATATGATGTAACTCTTATTGCTCGTATGGATAAGGAACTCGATGGCACTATACAGGATGGAGTTAAATTAGTTCGTTCTAAATTATCGGATAAGGGAAAGTTAGGGCGAATCTTTTTTTCTTATCAAGTCCTCCGTCAAGCTTTAGCTTGTAAGGCCGACATATACCATTTGCACAATCCAAATACGATACCAATTGCCATTTCACTGCGTCTGGCTTCAAAAAGAGTGATATATGACACTCATGAAGATTATTCAGAAAGACTTCTTTTTAGAGAGTGGATTCCAAAGATAATTCGTAAACCTGCTTGTTGGCTTGTGTCATTTTTAGAAAAGTTTACAGCAAATATTTCTTTAGCTGCTATTGGTACTCAAGAAGGAGTAGTTAAAAGGTTAGGGAAGAAAGCTCATCTGATAGGGAATCCACCGAGATATAACGAAAAACTAATAAAGAAAGTTAATAATCTAAAGTCTAATTTAGATCTGAGTAATGAAAGCCTACGGTTAGTTTACTTAGGCAGTATTAACAAATCTAGAGGTATTACAGACATAGTAAATTCCTTAGAAGAGATAAATAAAGTTGAAGTAACTAAATTATGGTTGATTGGTGAAATGGACACAGCCTATTTAAATTCACTAAAAATACTGCCTGGATGGCAATATGTTGATTACTTAGGCAGGCTAGAGCAAGATATCGCATTTGCTTATGTATCTGAATCGGACCTTGGGTTAATTTATATTCATGATGTGGGAGACCATGCTAAGACAGATCCTAATAAACTCTATGAATATATGTCGTTTGGTAAACCTTTTGTCGCGAGTGATTTTCCTATTTGGAGAGATAAACTTCAAAGAATCAATGCAGGTGTTTTCGTTCAGCCACAACAGCCGAATATGTTAGCAAAGAGTATCCTGGAGTTAGTTAGCAAAAGAGACATACTACCGGTAATGGGAGTAAATGGGAGAAAGTATGTTGAGAATAACTGCTGGGAAAAAGAGTTTTCTAAGTTAGAACAAATTTATCGAGAAGTACTTTAAAATGAAGTTAATATCTTTATATAAAATTATTAGATCAAAGCTAGAAGCTATATTTAACTATCACTATGCAATTGTTAAGTATGGGAGAGATAATTGTATATTAGTAAACTACTTTAAAGGTGTTCCAAATTGGGGGGATGATTTGAATATCTACCTCATAGAAAAGGTCTCTGGAAAAAAAGTAGTAATGTATCCTTATTCGAGAGAAAAGCATGTTTTAGGGATAGGTTCTATTCTTCACAGAGCAAAAGATAATAGTATTGTTTGGGGGAGTGGTTTTATATCAAAGGAAAGTGGAACAACAAAAAAAATAGATATTAGGCTGCTCAGAGGTCCTCTTACTAGTGAAAAACTTAATTGTGAACAAGTCGAGTTTGGAGATCCAGGTGTTTGTATTCGCAAGTTTTACAATCCCGTAGTAGAAAAAAAATTTAAATATGGTTTAATTCCACATCATGTAGATAAAAATAATAGTAATTTAAAAAAATGGTTAGAAAGAGATGATGTGCTCTTCATCGATATTCAACAAGATATCGAGCCTTTTATTGACCAACTGTTGTCATGTGAAAAAATAATTTCTTCATCTTTACATGGGCTTATTGCCTCGGACTCTTATTCAATTCCTAATATACATGTCATTTTTTCTGATAAACTACTCGGTGGTCAGTTTAAATTCGATGATTATGCTTTGGGGATTTCAGGGAAAAAACGACAACCAATCATTGTTACTGATGAGACAACAATAGAAAATCTGAGCGAAAACGCCTACTGTAACAAAGTATCAGACGCAAAGATTGATTCTATCCTTAAACTATTTCCATACAATATTTAAACGTATGAATCTTTTAAATAAGTTTCTCCATGATAGTTTTTATAGGCAAACAATATTAGTATTTCTTGTCAAAGTTGTTTCATCAATTGTTGGTTTTAGCACAACGATTATCTTGGTGAAGCAGTTAGGGGGACAAACGTCGAGTGATTATTTCTTCTTAGTATCACTATCTTCATTTTTAACAGCCATCTCTACCTTTGGTTGTCCCGATGCAATACTGAAGTTTGTCGCTATAAATCAGTCGAAAGGGAAGTTAATAAAAACTGTTGTCTTTAGTGCCTGTGCTTTAACATCAGTATTTTCTCTATTGGTTGTTTTAACGTTATATATAGGAAATATGTGGCATGAGGTTTCCGCTAACAGTGATTTTATTACTTCAATATTCATACTGTTACCATTAACGTCATTATCGCTTGTTCTTTCTTCTGCTTTGCAGGGTAGAGGAAACGTTGTTTTAGCCATGATAACATCAGGCGTTTTGCAAAACGTAGTTTTGCTCACAGCCTTGATGCTTTTCGCTAATAGTTATCTAGACTCAGTAATCGCATTTTCAGTTGGACATGCTATTGCTTGTCTAGTTGCAACCTATTATTTTCTCGAGCGGTTAAACTCCGATAATGAGGACTTTGATAAGGTAGCTTTTCGCGCCACATGTTCTTCGATGTTCGTTACGCAATGTATCGTGCAGTATAATAATAATGCAGCTATATTGCTCTTAGGCTTTTTATGGGTTGGAAATGATTTATCAATCATTGCTGTTTCACTAAAACTAACAACGCTATTATCATTTATTATAATATCGGTTAATAAAGTACTAGCTCCTAAAATCGCATCAACTTACAAAAATGGTGATATGCAAGACTTGCAAAAGCTCATCACAAAATCATCTAGGTTGATGTGGGCTCTTTGTCTTCCGGCAGTTTTTATATTAATGTTACTTAGTAAAGAAATTCTAGGGTTAATTGATGAGTCGTATAGAGAGCAAAGTGTTATTCTTGTTATCTTGACATTTGGTCAACTAGTGAATGTCATTACGGGTAATATCGGCCTTCTATTGTCTATGACTGGGCACGAAAAGGTACAGCGGAATATTCTATTAACTTCACTGGCTATGTCGTTGTGTTTGGGTTTTATTCTTATTCCAGAGTTTGGGCCTTTAGGCGCGGCAATAATGGCATCTGCTACAGTTGTGTTAGTAAATTTATCCTCCTATATGTATGTACTGTTTAAGCTAAAAATAAATACATTTAAGTTGCTATAGGAATTATATGAAAAAGAAAGTTAGTGTTCTCGTTCCGGTTTATGGAGTTGAAAAGTATCTTAAGGTATTCTTAGATAGCTTGTGTCAACAAACGTTAAATGATGTAGAGTTTATTATAGTAAACGATGCTTCACCTGATGGTTCTGACGAGATTATTCGATCTTATATTAAAAAAGACAACAGAATTGTCTATATTAATAAGGAGATAAATGAAGGTTTATACCAAGCTCGCCAAGACGCTTTTGATATAGCACAAGGAGAGTATGTAATAAATTTGGATTCAGATGACTTTATCGGTCCTGACTTTTTATTAGAGATGTATAAAGTTGCAAAAAAAGATAATTTGGAAGTTGTTGTTAGCAATGTTGAGCTGGTAAATGAAAGTGGTCTTGTCATTAGAAATACAAAATCAAAAAAATATGATAATGACATTATTTTTTCCAAGTCTAATATCTCATCTTTATTATCAACTCCATACGCGACATGGTGCCGTTTATTCAAAAGGGAGCTACTAGTCAAAAACGACTATAGATATGAAAATGGTGAACTCTATCTAACAAACTTCCATTTTTTAAAAGGTGTTAAATCAGGTGTCGCCAGCAAGGCTGTTTACTATTATAGAATTAGAGACAATAGCATGTCCTCGGCATCAAACTCCTCTAAAAAACTACGTAAGAATTTATCTTCTTCTTCAATTAAGCTTTTTAATAAGCAGTTAAAATTAAAAGGAATTTCTTCTGAGTTTTTAAAAAGTTATAGATTGTTTAATCATCTTTCTTTTACAAAACTGAGCTTTGTATCAAGCATCTATGGGTGTGATTATGCTCGATTTGACCATTTAAAATGCACTATAACTTCAGAGTTTCCAATTAGTTTTAAAAACATTCTTGAAAGTAAGAATGCAATGTCCCGAGAGCTATTATTATTTTTCGTTCTTGAAAAGTTGGGTTTAGTTCCTTTAATGCTCTATCTAAAGTGGCGAAGAATTAGATAATCTTTTAGTTATATGTACAACTTATAGGTTTATTGATTTTGGCTGTTAATGATCTTGTTTCTATAATTATGCCTTCTTATAATTC
The DNA here is from genome assembly GCF_043102935.1 of Vibrio sp. zbq_1. Classification (NCBI taxonomy): domain Bacteria; kingdom Pseudomonadati; phylum Pseudomonadota; class Gammaproteobacteria; order Vibrionales; family Vibrionaceae; genus Vibrio; species Vibrio sp. zbq_1. The sequence continues at coordinate 337,883 of NZ_JBICJH010000042.1, read as the reverse complement.
AGAGTTTACAATACCTGAAAGCATAGATAGTGTAATTTATCAAAAATACAGTGATTGGGAGTTGATTATAGTTGACGACCGTTCTACCGATAATACTTGGCAAGTTATTCAAAAATACGCTGATAAGTACGAAAATATTCACGCATATCAGAACAAAAAAAATCTAGGTGCTGGAGCTAGCAGAAACTTTGCGATAGAAAAGGCAAGAGGGCGATTTATTGCTTTTTTGGATTCTGACGACCTTTGGACAGAAGACAAGCTAGCAGAGCAAATTCCATTCATGCTGGAGAACAACTACTCACTCACATACACTCACTATAGCCGTTTTAATAGCGAAGAAGAGCTAAGCGTTGTAACTGCTCCCGAATATACAACGTATAAAAAACTTATGTACAGTAATGTTATCGGGTGCCTGACCGCCGTTTATGATACACAGGCACTAGGTAAGCGCTATATGCCTCTTATTCGTAAACGTCAGGATATGGGATTGTGGTTAGATATATTGAAAGATACTCCCAAAGCTTACTGTCTACCTAAGCCATTAGCAAAGTATCGGATGGATAGTGGTATGACAGCTAACAAGTTTAGCGTTTTGTCATACCAATGGAAGTTCTATAGAGACGTAGTAGGTTTGAGTTTGCCAAGAAGTCTATTTACATTTTCTGTCTATGCCGTTAAAGGTACGATGAAACACCGAACTAAGCGCAAGTCTTAGTCTCGCTAATCTTCGGTAGAACCTAGTAACAAAAAATACGCATACAAAAATACAAAAAGAGCAGCTACCGTAAGGCGCTGCTCTTTTTTATACCTGTGATCCGTTCGATTAAATTCGCCGTTTTCTAGCGACCCATCCCAAACAACACTGTTTTAACCGTAAGGAAAAGAATCTTCACTTCCATCATCCAGTTTTGGTGTTTGATGTAGTAAATATCGTATTTATGCTTCCAGATGGCATCTTCTACTGATGCACCATAAGGGTATTTAACTTGAGCTAGGCCAGTTACCCCAGGTTTCACTGCGTGACGAAAGCGGTAGTAAGGAATAGCTTTTTCCAATTCAGAGATGAACACCTCGCGTTCTGGGCGTGGGCCAACCATCGACATCTCTCCCTTTAGTACATTGATTAACTGAGGGAGCTCATCTATGCGAGTCTTACGAATAAAACAGCCGACTTTCGTTACGCGCGCGTCATTTTTAGTTGCCCATTGGGCACCATTCTTTTCCGCATCGTTTCGCATCGAGCGAAACTTAATCACTTCAAACTCTTCATTATATTGGCCAGTACGACGCTGCTTAAAAAATACCGGGCCTGGTGACTCAAGCTTAATAAGCAGTGCCGTAATAAGCCCTACTGGGATAGCAACCCACGACAGCATAAAAACAAACAATAGATCAATAAAGCGCTTTTGCCAGCTGTTCTTACGATTAGAGAGGATAGAAAAAGCTTTTTGGTGTAAGAAGTAGCCGCTATGCAAGAGCTCAGTTTCAGTGTAGCCAAGCGAACGATCAAAGTAGCTCACTAGAGGCTCAACCCAAGCCCCTAGTTCTGTCGCAGCTACAAGAAACGCTTGCTGCTCAGGGGTTAGATGTGAGCTTTTGAAGTGACAAAGCGTTTTACTCTTGAAATCTCTAAGGGCATAGTTATTAACTTGAGCGTTAATCTCAGGATGTCTCTTAAGTACCTGAGCAATCTTTGTTTCGTCTTCTTTTGGACAGTAGATATAGATACAAGCATCGGTTTCGCTTGCTGATAACTCGTCCAATGTTGATGTTATGCTGATAGAATTATTCTTAGCTAATTCAGTTGCTTCTCGTTCTTGAAGCGTGTCGCTCATACTGTCTGTCATAGGAATGGAATAAGTTGTTTTCGGCTAGCCAATTGCTTACAAGTCGGCGATTATAATTTAATTCGTATAGAAATTATATCCCTTAATCCAGAACATGCTTGTAACTTTGAGAATTTTCTTGAACCTGAGTCCTTACTTATGGCTTGTTTTTGAATCTTGACGTAACTATATCAATGAATTCGACAAACTATGTTTGCGATATATTATGTTGTCTCGAAATTAAATAATTATCTAATTCACTATAATACGCAGTTATATCCGAGTTTGATTAGTTGTTGATAAAGTGCTTTTTTCGAATCTTCCTCACCATGTATAAGGTGAACCTCCTTAGGAGGAGTGGGAATGGCAGTTACAAATTGTATTAAGTCGTTCATATCGGCATGTGCAGAGTAGCCTGACATCGTATGAACTTGAGCTTTCACTTTTACGCGTCTACCTTCAATCAATACACTTTCTACTCCATCTTGGATACGCCGACCTAAAGTCCCTTCCGCTTGATAGCCGGCAAACAACACATCATTTCTTTTATCTGGCAGCAATGCTTCTAAATAATTGACGACACGTCCACCTTCACACATTCCTGAGGCCGCAACTACGATAGCAGCTTCTGCTGTGCTCGCGAGTCGATTCACGAGCTTTAAATGGTCAGTGTGGCTTTCGACAGTAATACATTGATCAAATGCAAGAGGATGTCGGTGATGCTCGAGCCGCTCTTTCGCTTCTGCTCCCCAAAGCTTTTTAAATTGGCGATAGGTATTAGTTACCTTTTTAGCCAAAGGAGAATCAAGAATAATAGGCAGTGAATCTTGCAAAGCGTGCTCATGAATAAGCTGTTCTATATCAAAGAGTAGCTCTTGAGTTCTCCCGACGCTAAAGGCAGGTATAACGATTACGCCACCATCCTGAAGTGCATGCTCAATAATAGAAAGCAATCGCCTACTGCGAGACTCTACATCTTCGTGAACTTTATTGCCGTATGTCGACTCGATAAACAAATAGTCAGCTTTTTCAGGCGATACCGGATCCGGTAGGAGAGGCGTGTTACGAGGGCCCAAATCCCCTGAGAACACAACAACCTCATTGTTTGATAAACGAAACTCAACATATGCAGACCCTAAAATGTGTCCTGCTGGTTGAAAGCGAAGAGAGGCATGTTCTTCAATCTCTATCCATTGGGAATAAGGGCAAGGGCGAATAAGCGTTCGAATAAAATCGAGCACTTTTTCCCTTTGATGATGCCTCATGCCTAGTTGGAGCTTTAATCCATCTTCTAACATAAGCGGTACGAGCTCAGCGGAGGCTTCCGTACAGTAAATAGGCCCCTTATAGCCAGCAGCCAATAACCAAGGTAGCCGACCAACATGATCGATATGAGAATGGGTTAGAACAACCGCTTTGAGATCAGAGATAGAAAAGTCGATATTCAAACTCTGCCGCTGAGCATTATCTTCACCTTGTAGCAAACCACAGTCGATCAGCACACTTCCATTTTGTAACACGAGCTCGTGGCAAGAGCCAGTAACCGTATTTTTCCCACCGTGGTGCAGTACTTTCATAACAAAACGACGCTTTTACCTTTGCTAGCTTACGCTTGTGAGTATCTATATTACACGTAGCCAAACCTCACTATTTGGCAGCGATTCGGTAAATCGCTCAGTAGGTAGGGTAAGCAGGCAGATAGTGAATAAGTGAGCGTATTGTAGGCAAGCAAAATAGGAGAAAGAAAATGGCAAAACTGAAAGTTTAGAGAGACTTAGATATTCGTCATAAATTTGACTGTGTTAAGTTGCAACTGCTTGTGATGCAATTCATATTATTGCAATTATTTGCATTTAAGCTTTTGGAATCAACGTCACTGGCTGCTTAGTCCTAACTGCGTAAATGGGCGTCTGATAATTATAATTTTATAAAACCGCCACATTTCTGACGCTTTAAGTGTCAGGAAAGGGCTATTTTTTTGTAAGCTTTTCGATTGAATGGCTTTTCGTTGCAACGAGTTTACTATACAATTCGTCACCAGATCGGAGATGCAACCGATTAAATCGTGAACATTTCAATTGCCTCTAGGAGCCAGACCTAGGGGCGGTAGCGTGCCCGAAGTCGTTATAACTCCGAGGTCTCTAAAGCTAAGTATCTGAAAAGTGAAATAACTTTTAATAATAATAAGCATCTAAGTGCATTTCTGGCAAGATTGATTTATAAAAAACGAGAACTATTACAAATTTATGTAATTCCCTTTTGTCAGAGGGACGCTCAAAGCTAACAAAGTGGCGAGCAAATGTTGGTTAGGCATAGGTTACAATTAAAATCTCCATTTCTCATACCTATCAAAACCAAATACTAGGTTTATAGAAGTACTTAACTACCGGTCCAAACCGTCAGTTAGTATGTTCAGCTTTGTATTTGGCCTGCCTATAAAAGGCTGAGAACCGATGGCCGTCACGAGCTAGTGTTGGTGGAACTCAGTTACTTACATATTCAATATTAGAAATTAGCGTTTGCAATGCGTTACAACCCACGTTGGCTAATGTGGTTTTGTCACGCCCAAAAATCACCTGCTCATTCTTAGAGTTCGGCGTGTCTAGAGACGAGCGAAGCAAGAATCAGCAGTATCGGACCTGTGATGCAATGGAATCCGTAAAGGGAATCAGTCGGATGCGTTATAGATTTACCTCAAACTTATTTAATAACACAGTTGGCTATCATGAATAATGCATATTTATTTGTATTTATTTTGTCGTTCGTTCTACTTTTTGTTATGCGCAAAGTTGCTAAGCGCGTAGGTCTAGTAGATAAACCCAATGCAAGAAAGCTCCACCAAGGAGTGGTACCACTTGTAGGAGGGATCTCCATTTTCTCTACCATACTGGTGGGGTTCCTTCTGTTCCTACCAATGAATGACAACCTATCACTCTACTTATCTTGTTCAGCTGTACTCATCGTGCTCGGCGCATTAGATGACTATTACGATGTAAGTTTCAAAATTCGTCTTATTATCCAAGCAGGAATATCCCTTGCGATGATTTACATCGGAGGTCACAGCTTACACGATTTAGGTTATCTAATGGGAAGCGAAACCATTGCCCTGAATGAAGTTGCTGGCGCGGTGATCACCGTGATTGCGGTAATAGGCGCCATTAACGCATTTAATATGGTTGATGGTATAGACGGCTTGCTGGGAGGGTTAGCCTCGGTCACCTTTACAGCATTAGGTATTGTATTTGCCTACAACGGAAACGAATATTTAGCCACGATCTGTTTAATGATCGTGACTGCGATGCTTCCTTACATCTTCCTGAACTTAGGTTTCCCACTTGGTCGTCGCTTTAAGATCTTTATGGGTGATGCAGGCAGTATGTTCATCGGCTTTACTGTGGTTTGGATGCTGATTCGCGGCACACAAGAGCCAGGAGCTGTAGCTTTTAAGCCAGTTACAGCGCTGTGGTTAATTGCCTTACCATTGATGGACATGGCAACCATTATGATCCGTCGTATTCGTAAAGGTCAGTCACCATTCCAACCAGACAGAGAACATCTACACCATATTTGTCAGCGTATTGGGCTTTCTCCAGGTGCAACGTTAATTTTCATCTGTTCGATGGCATCAATTTGTGCTGCGGTAGGTTTATGGGCTGATTTTGTTGGCATTAGTGAATCAATAATGTTTGTTGCTTTCTTGGTTTTGTTTGCATGCTATTTTTCGGTAATTAGCCATATTTGGCGCATTTCTTCTTGGTTTAATAAGCTATTTCATACTTTAGGACTGCAGTTTACGTCTAAGTAGAAGTTAAATAAGTCTGTTACGGCACTGCTTTCATGAAATAAATAATGCTCACTTCTTTCCAAATTATGTTTGTCTTTTATTTATCTGTGATTGCTAATGTTTATCCGTAACATTTTTAATAATAATTAATGACTTATGAATAAAAATTTTAATGGTGTCAATTTAAGGTGAAACAAAGATTAATAAAAATGTTTGGTGTTCAAGCATTTAATCAATTAACGCTAATCCTCGAAAAGTTAATTGTTCCTCCAATCATAATCGCCAACTTTGGAATGACTGGTTTTGGTGAGTGGACTTTGATTCGAGCTATTCCTATGTATTTTCAGTTGTTGGATTTAGGTTTTTTTACCATCGCTGGTAACAAAATAGTAAATTATAAACTTAATAAGGATAAGCTTTCCGTTAATATGACGTTAGCTAACCTTATGCTTTTCTATCTGACATTAGTATTGATTATCTTATTGGTGATAGCCGGTATATTTTATCTTGATATTTCTGAATACGTGTTCGATAGAAAAGATAATTATTATGATTTATGCTTATCATTATCCTTTTTATATGTAGGTCTTTATCTAGGTAGTCAGTTCTATTTTTCTATTCTACGAGGTGTTATAAAACATGTAGAAGCTAGTTTTACTACTACTGTGTTTAGGTTTTTTGAGGTTGTAGTCACAGTGTTCATGCTCGTGATGGGACAAAAATTCCTGGTAATTTTATTTTGTATGGTTGTTGTCCGGTTTGCTAACTTGCTTGCATTACATAGGATATTAAAGAGACATTGTAAAATTAACTTCCTTAAAGCGTTAAACTACTACGATTGGAGTGTATTCAAATTAGATATCAGAGAAGGTATGTCATCATGTGTTTTCTCTTTATCTCAACTGTACTCATCACAAGTTGTATTGGTATATATAGGCCTTTTCATGAATACAGCATTTGTTGGATACTTTCAAACGCTAAAAATTGTTTCTGGGCTATTGATTCAAGTTGCTGGTGTTATAAATAGAACATTCCTATCAGAGTTTTCTATTTTATTTTCAAAAGGTGAATTCAATAAGGCTAAAAACGTATTGAATAGAACCATGTTTTTTTCTACAATATTTTCACTCATATTTATAATTTCAATATTCTTATTTTCACACTATATATTTAACTTTTGGTTAGGTGAAAATTTTGAAATTGATGAGATAATGCTATCTTTAATGTGTTTTACATCATCACTATATTTAATTTGGTATACTATGAGCACTGCCCTTATAGCATCAAATAAGCATGGTGACCTGTCTAAATCAATACTAGTAAATTGTATCATATTCACTATGTTATCCTATTATTCTATAAGTTGTTATGGTTTGTATGGGATTGTATTATCAGTAGTAATATTCGAGATTTTTAATTTTATATTAGCAACGTATCATTCAATATCTTTTTGGAAAGTAAATGTGTAAAATATATTACCGAGCTCAAACTCAATATGAAAACTTTGGCGATTTAGTGATTAATCAAAATTTAATAAAGATGATGAGAGAAAAAGGAGAATTAGTAATTGATACTAATGGAGTCCCTGAAAGTTATTTATTGGGTTTGGAATTAAATAATAGGGAAGTTTTTAAAGGAAAAAATTTTTTTTTAAAAATAGTAAAGGATTCGCTAAGTAAAAAAAACACTGTTTTATTTTTTACTAAACCAGGCCATGTAAGTTATAAGAACGAGCTCTCTTCATTAGTTAGACAAACTTTAACTGCTATAGTTTATAGTATAATGTACATATGCGGTGTGAAAATATGCAGATTTGGCGGTTCGATTGGTAATGAAACTGGTTTTGCAAGATATATTGAAATTTTCAAAGGAAGGCTATACAGCAAGTATATAGTTAGAGATTCTGGTTCTTTTAAATTAGCCAAAGATAAGAACTACAAAAATTTGGATTTAGCTTCTGATTTGGCATTTAATTGTGAATGTTACTTTGATGAAGACAAGAAGGAAAATTACAATAATATACTTGCTTCGTTTCGAAATGGGCCTGATCTGTCAAAATTAAAATCTCTAATTAATAAGCTGAACAGTTCCTACGAAGTCGATGGAATAATTCAGGTTGATAGAGATTTAAAGTTCATGAGAGAACTATTTCAGAATAAGAATTTTGATAAATACTTATCGACATCTGATAAATTTAAGAGCCAGATATTAGAATCATATTCTAATAATAGTATTGCTATTTCAAATAGACTACATGTTTTATTGTTGTCAGCATCATATGGTGTTGTTCCATTTGCTTATGTCAATAAAGATAACAAAAAAATAATAGATATATATAATGATTTAGGTTTGGATAGCTTATTGATATATGAGACAGATAGTGTTGATCTTATTTTTGATAAAATTCATTCTTGCAACCTAACTTTAACAAGAAAAAAATTATCGAAGATCTTCGAGAAAGAAAGTGAAAAAAATATAGAAAAATTCAGATTAATATTTGATAATCTAAGGATATAAGTTAGTTGTATCGCAGCTGAAATTAAATTTCACCATCTACTATGAAAAGAATATAACCGCTATCTATCTTATTAAGTAGGATATTATAAGCTATCGTAGGAGATATGAACTTTTTTAGAAACTTGTCGTGAAGAAAAATTTCACTAACATATTATAGTTTGATTGCAGGTAAAGTACATACGGATACTTAGTGGTTGATGACTTAGTAAGTTCGTTGCTTCAAATATCACTAGTAACTAGTTAGCGTTGTCATATGACTGCCACTTGTGGGGCTTTTCTAATATTTTCATGCAGGGTTTTATGCTTGTGCACTGGATTCTTAGTATCTTGCGAAGGTACTACTAAGCATTAGTGATGGAGATACTCATGAATTTTCTGTGAAGTTGATGGAGACTCCACAATCAACTTATATAATTTTAATTCTTAGAAATAAAATTCAATCTTATAATTATAAAGCCTAACTTATTATTGAGGGTTTTTAAGAAAATCATATGATATTTATTCTTCCGCTATTAATTTTTGGTTCTTACTTTATTACACTATTTACTGTAGATAATAGTTTAGATCTATATTTTTTTATAACCAACTTCTTTCTTCTAATTAGTTTTTATTTTGGTCTTATCTCTTATAAAGAAGAGTATTATAGTTTAAAAAATATATATTGCCTGTTTGGACTAGTTGCTTTTGTATTTTCTCCGGCGCTAGAGTTTTTTAATGGTATATATTATTGGGGTGGTCGTGAAATTGATAGAGATAGTTTTATTATATCTAACCTAATAATACTTTTTTTTAATGTGTCCTTCTTTGTTTTTTATTCTGTATTTAAAAGCAGGCCAACAATAATTCTCAATATAATAGATAGAAGTTTATCTATTGAAGAAGATATTAATAAAAACCGAAGTTTGCTCTATTCTATAGCTTTAGTGTTAATTTCATGTTTGATTATATGGGAATACAATAACTTTAATATACTAGGTGTTTTAGTTAGAGGCGGAAGTGTAGATAGAGTTGATAGTAGCACTACAATTTTTCTGGTTGTAAATTACTTCATTAAACCATTTTTGGCGATAATATCGTTAGTATTTTTGTTTTTATCGACTAATAGAATAATATCATTTTTATTCTTAGTCTTATTTCTATTTCATGTAGCCCCAGTATCCGTCGCAAGATTCTATGCAATTACATTATATTTGCCATTTTTTATATTGATGTTTCCTAGAGTTTTTAATGTGACTTATATCTTTCCAATATACTTTTTTGGCGGACTCATGGTGATTTTCCCTTTCTTGAATAAGTTTAGATACTTTAGTTCTGATCAAGAAATATCATTTGATATAGACTATTCATTTATAACGTCTGGACATCTAGATGCATATCAAAATTTTGTAAGAGCAGTGGATACTGACTTTATTTCATGGGGACATCAGCTGTTAGGTTCCTTACTTTTCTTCGTTCCCCGTAGTTTATGGCAATCAAAGCCGATAGGTTCTGGGCATCAGTTATCTGAAAATGAAGATTTATACATGAGTAATATAAGCATGCCCTACATTGCAGAAGGATATATTAATTTCCATATGTTTGGTGTGTTGATGTTTTCAATTGTTCTTGCTTTTTTGTGTGCTAAATTTGATAGGTTCTATTGGGATCGAAAAAAAATAACGGACAAAGTTGATACTATATCTATTCTCTACCTATTCATGTTGGGTTTCTTGCTTTTTATACTACGAGGTGATCTTTTATCATCTATATCATATTTTGTTGCTTTTATTCTTTCATTTTTCACTGTTGTCGTTCCAATTAAATTATATTCTAGATTGAGAATTAATATATGAGAGTCCATATAATTCAGCCCGCAATTCCAAAGTATAGAGTTCCCTTTTTTAATAAAATCACCAATAGATATTCTTGTAGGTTTATCTCTACAAAGAGAGACTTTTTAGGGGTTAACTCTGAAGAAATTATTGGCGACGCAGTCATATCGAATGGTTTTTTTTCTTTTTTATCATTGATTTATTGGCATAAAAGCCTCCCACTCATCAAAGGTTACAAAAAGGAGGATATTGTTGTAGTAAATGGCAATCCCCGAGTTATCAACTACATGCTTTTAATTTTTCTACTAAAGATTAGAGGCATTAAAGTCGTTTGGTGGGGACACGGTTGGAGTGCAGGCAGTCATGGTATTTTATCTAAGATAAGAATTAAACTTATGAAAATTGCTGATGCTGTTTTAGTCTACACCGAGAAAGAAAAAAAATTACTATCATTTAATAATATTTATGCGATCAACAATGGGCTAAATTCAAAGGAAATGAAGTTTGATTTCAAGTATAAGAAAAAATTCGCTCCTAAGAAGTTGACGCTTGTTTTTATTGGAAGAATTACTGAAAAGTCTAATTTTTCTATGCTAATTGAAGCTCTATCAAGGCTTAAAGGTAATGTTCATTTAAACGTTGTGGGCTCATGTGATTCAATAGACTCATACTACAAGCTAGCCGACAGTCTCGAAGTTCAGAACCAAATATCTTGGTTGGGGCCTTTATTTCAAGAAGATGAAATATCTGATGTTATGCTCAACTCAGATGTTTTCGTTTATCCTGGATCTGTGGGCTTAAGTATGATCCACGCTTTCAATTATGCTCTTCCAGTAATCGTTCACTCAGATGAAAAACATCATATGCCTGAATTTGCAGCATTTAAAAATGGTATAAATGGTGTCAGCTTTTTAAATAAAGATATTAATGATTTAGTTGATAAAATTACTTACTTTCAAAATATTGACTTCATTGACTATGATAATATGTCCAAGAACGCGCTTTATACTGTACAAGAAACATATAATGTCGATGATATGTTTCTTCGATTTGACTCAATGATAAGGAATCTATCTTAATGGTTGTATTTGTAGGGCCAAATTCCGAGCCGATTACTGGCCAATCCTTAGCATTTCACACTATTTTTTCTAAGTATAATGGTGATAAAAAAGCGTTTTATTTCGATACCTTAAGTGTTGGTAAATTAAAGCAAACAATCTCAAACTTATTTAATTTTTTTTATTATTTATTATTTTTAGTTAAAAAAAATGAAGTTAGTGTGGTATATATTACGACTAGTCGAACTTTAGTAGGATTTTTAAGAGATAGTGCTTTTATTCTAACGGCTAAACTTTTTAAAAAGAATGTAGTAAACCATCTTCATGGTGCCGACTTTAAATCTTTTCACAGTAGGCAATCTAATCTAGTGAAAATGTGTGTGGATTATGTATATAACATGATCGATACATCAATAGTTCTATTGCCAAGAATGAGAGAACAATATGATATGTACCCTGAAATGAACATAGTTTCAGTTAGTAATTGTACATCTCCTATTAAGTCTTCTTTAAGTTATTCTAAACGCAGTAATAAAATTCTATATCTTTCAAATATTATGTACTCCAAAGGGATAATGCAATTAATCTCTGCAGTAGATGATTTAGTCAATGACGGCTGGAATATTGAATTAAACATAGCAGGTTTACCTACCGGTGATAATTATAAAGATAAAGAAGAAATAAGTGGTTTATTTAATTCTGCTATTAATGGAAAAGATTACATTAACTATGTTGGTGTAGTGCGTGGAAGTGATAAAAACAATATGTTTTCTAATAATGGGATCTTTGTTTTACCGAGCTTTTATGCCACTGAAGCACAACCCATTTCACTTATTGAAGCCATGTCTGCTGGTTGTGTTATTATTACCACAAAGCATAACTATCTTTCTGACATTGTAACAAATAAAAATGGATTTTTGATAAAAAAAGAATCAAGTGAGGCTATCAAAGAGTGCTTGATTTATTTATTAAATAACCAAGATGTTGGAGATGAGATTTCCCAATACAATAGTTTGGTTACAGATTCATTATATAGTGTTGAAAATTATGTTGATGCAATATCTTCGGTTTTTAATCAATTTAAAAAATAGAAAATTATATTATTGTCGTTGAAGGAACGTAAATGAAAACTGCTCTAATAACAGGTATCACTGGTCAAGATGGTTCTTACCTTGCAGAATTTTTGCTAGAAAAAGGCTATGATGTCCATGGATTAATTCGCCGAGCTTCTTCGTTCAATACCGAGCGAATTGATTCTGCAATTGAGAAAAGTGATAAAATCTATCTTCACTATGGTGATTTGACTGACTCTTCGAACCTTATTCGATTAGTCAAAGAAATCCAACCTGATGAAATTTATAATCTCGGTGCAATGTCTCATGTTGCTGTTTCGTTTGAGTCTCCCGAATACGCGGCAGATGTTGACGCTATGGGTACTATCCGTTTACTTGAAGCAATTAGAATTAACGGCTTAGAGAAGAAAACACGTTTTTATCAGGCCTCTACTTCCGAGCTTTATGGTGAGGTTCAAGAAATCCCGCAAAGGGAAACGACTCCATTCCATCCTCGTTCTCCTTATGCAGTAGCTAAGATGTACGCTTATTGGATCACAGTTAATTACCGTGAATCTTACGGAATGTATGCATGTAACGGTATTTTGTTTAACCACGAATCTCCACGTCGTGGTGAAACCTTTGTTACTCGTAAAATAACTCGCTCTATTGCCAATATTTCTCAAGGATTAGAGTCTTGTTTGAAACTGGGCAACATGGATGCATTACGCGATTGGGGTCATGCCAAAGATTACGTCCGCATGCAGTGGATGATGCTTCAACAAGACGTGGCTGATGATTTCGTTATAGCAACCGGGAAGCAGATTTCTGTTCGCGAATTTGTCCGTATGTCCGCAAAAGAAGCGGGTATCGAACTTGAATTCTCTGGCGAAGGTATTGATGAAATTGCCACAGTCACAGCAGTTGATTATGAAAAGGCTCCTGCAGTTCAGATCGGTGATGTGATTGTGCGAGTGAACCCTAAATTCTTCCGCCCTGCTGAAGTAGAAACTCTGCTAGGTGATCCAAGTAAAGCTAAAGCAAAACTTGGTTGGGTGCCTGAAATTACAGTAGAAGAAATGTGCTCTGAAATGGTAGCGGCTGATATCGATAAAGCGAAACAGCATGCAATTTTGAAAGCTCACGGATTTGATGTTTCAATTTCACTTGAAAACTAATGGAAGAGTCAATTTTGAAAAAGCGTATTTTTGTCGCTGGGCATAAAGGCATGGTTGGCTCTGCGATTGTTCGTCAACTTGAAAATCGTTTAGATGTAGAAATTGTTACTCGTGATCGCACAGATTTGGATTTACTCGATCAAAAAGCCGTTGATACATTTTTTGCTAATGAGCAGATTGATGAGGTTTACCTTGCTGCTGCAAAAGTAGGAGGTATTCATGCAAACAATACTTATCCGGCAGAGTTTATCTATCAGAACCTGATGATGGAGTGCAATATTATCCACTCCGCTCATAAACACGATGTTCAACATCTTCTGTTTTTAGGGTCTTCATGTATCTATCCAAAGCTTGCAGAACAACCTATGTCTGAATCTGCATTGTTAACAGGTGTTCTGGAGTCCACTAACGAGCCGTATGCGCTTGCTAAAATTGCAGGCATCAAATTGTGTGAATCGTATAACCGCCAATATGGTCGAGACTACAGAAGTGTTATGCCGACTAACTTATACGGTGAAAATGATAATTTCCACCCAGAAAACTCTCATGTTATTCCCGCATTAATGCGTCGTTTTCATGAAGCTAAAGATGCAGGTGATACTGAAGTCGTCGTGTGGGGCACGGGCACACCGATGCGCGAGTTTCTTTATGTAGACGATATGGCTGCGGCATCTGTTCATGTAATGGAACTGGATAGCGAAACCTATCAGGCTAACACGCAGCCAATGCTTTCCCATATTAACGTCGGTACTGGTGTAGATTGTACTATTCGTGAAATGGCTGAAACTATGTCGAAGGTGGTAGGTTTTGAAGGTGACGTGGTGTTCGACATTACTAAACCAGATGGTACACCACGTAAATTGATGGATGTATCCCGCTTATCTGATCTCGGATGGCGATATCAGGTCGATTTAGAGGCTGGACTTAGTAAAACGTATCAGTGGTTTTTAGCTAACCAGGGTAATTTCCGCAAATAGGCTCTTTATAATGCAACGACTTGATGAGCAGACTTTCAAACTGGTTGTTGCATCTACGCCTCTTGTCTCGATTGATATCATTATCCGTAATTCAAAGAGACAGATCCTATTGGGGGAAAGAACAAACCGACCTGCTCAAAGGTTTTGGTTTGTTCCCGGAGGTCGTATTTGCAAAGATGAGACTTTTGAACAGGCTTTTCAAAGGCTAACGAAAGTTGAATTGGGAGAAGAATATTCTCTTAAACAAGCTCAATTTCTTGGTACTTACCAACATTTCTACGAAGACAACTTTTCTGAAGATGAGTTCTCCACACACTATGTCGTTTTAGGCTATGAATTGGAGTTGGATATCGAGCTATCTTCCTTACCTAACGAACAACATAATCATTATCAGTGGTGGGAAATAGAAAGCTTATTCGCGTCAGAACAAGTTCATATAAATACTAAAGCTTATTTTTCAGATAAATATAAATAAAAGAAAAGGTAACAATCATGTTATTACCTATTGTGATGGCCGGAGGTTCGGGTAGTCGTTTATGGCCCCTTTCCCGTAGCCTATATCCAAAGCAATTTATCAGTTTGGCTAGTGACAAAACCATGCTACAGGAAACAGTTACTCGTCTTAGAGGGATTGAGCACCAAGCTCCTGTGATTATATGTAACGAAGAACATCGTTTTATTGTTGCTGAACAGCTTCGACAGAGTAATGCCCATCACAGTGGTATTATTTTAGAGCCTGTGGGGCGTAACACGGCGCCGGCAATTGCGTTGGCAGCGTTGTACGTAACACAAAATGGTGAAGACCCTCTGATGCTTGTGTTAGCTGCGGATCATATTATTCAGAATGATATGGCTTTTACAAAAGCGGTAGAGAAAGCTATTTCTCCTGCTGAGAATGGAAAGTTAGTGACTTTCGGCATAGTACCAACATCTCCTGAAACAGGATATGGTTACATTAAGCAGGGCGAAGCCGCATGTGACTCTTCTTACAAGGTTGCAGAGTTCGTCGAAAAGCCGGATTTACCTACGGCAGAATCGTATTTTACCGAAGGGGGATATTACTGGAATAGTGGTATGTTCCTGTTTAAAGCGTCCCGCTTTCTTAAGGAGCTAGGTCAACACCGTCCGGATATACTTTCAGCATGTCAACAAGCCGTTGAAGGGGCAAAGACTGATTTAGATTTTATTCGTGTTTGTGAAAGTTCTTTTACTGAATGCCCTGAAGATTCTGTCGACTATGCCGTCATGGAGAAAACCAAGGATGCTCTTGTTGTTCCTATGGATGCTGGCTGGAGCGATGTAGGTTCGTTTAGCGCTCTATGGGAAGTCTCAGCAAAGGATGAGGCTGGCAATGTCATCGTTGGTGATGTAGCCACCGACCAGACAGAGAACAGCTATATTTATGCGCAAAACAAACTTGTGTCTGCGGTTGGCGTTGAAAATCTCGTGATTATTGAAACCAAAGATGCGGTTCTGGTTGCAAATAAAGACAAAGTTCAGGATGTAAAAAACATCGTTAATCATCTGAAGGCTAAAGGGCGCAGCGAATGTGAACAGCACCGTGAAGTTTATCGCCCATGGGGTTCTCACGATGAGATTGCTCTTGGAAATAGATTTCAGGTAAAACATTTACGCGTGAAACCGGGTGAAAGAACGGCACTGCAAATGCATCATCACCGGGCTGAGCACTGGATAGTGGTTCAGGGAACCGCAAGGGTTACCAGTGATGACAAGAGTTTTCTAGTTACAGAAAACGAGTCAACCTATATACCGTTAGGTTCTGCTCATCGCATTGAAAACCCTGGTAAAGTCGATCTCCACTTAATTGAAGTGCGTTCAGGGACGTATCTAGAAGAAGATGATGTGGTTCGCTTAGAAGAGTATGGAGTTGGCTATTAATGAAAGTCTCTATTATCACAGCTACTTATAACAGTAGTGAAACCATCCTTGATACGTTGAAATCGTTAGAGCAACAATCTTATCCAAATATCGAATACATTATCGTCGATGGAGCTTCAAAGGATAATACCTTAGACGTTGTTCGTGATAATTGCTCTCGAGTCAGCAAAATCATTAGCGAGCCGGATAAAGGAATTTATGATGCCCTGAATAAGGGTATTCAAGCGGCAACGGGTGATGTTATCGGTTTTCTTCATTCTGATGACTTGTTTGCTTACTCTGATGCGGTAGCAGATATAGTTGCCACTTTAGGAAAGAATCAAACTCAGGCTGCTTATGCGGACTTGGCTTATGTTTCAAAAGAAGATACAGATAAAATGGTACGCTTATGGAATTCTGGATCGTATCAAAGAAATCAAATGATCAGTGGTTGGATGCCTCCTCACCCCACATTTTATATGAAACGTGAGCTTTACCTGTCGCTTGGGCAGTTTGACTTAGGCTTTAAGATCGCTGCGGATTATGATTCGCTACTGCGTTACCTGTGGTCAAATAAGGTGTCTATGAGTTATTTGCCAAAAGTCTTAATAAAAATGCGTGTTGGCGGGGCGAGTAATCGTAGCCTCAGCAACATATATAAAAAAACTTGTGAAGATATACAGGCACTTAAAAATAATAATGTGTTCTGGCCCAAAGCTATTCTTATCAAAAATTTATCAAAAATTCCTCAATTCTTCAGAAGATAAATATATGCTCTCTACACAGATAGTTATTCAGAAATCTGGTATTCAATTTGGTACCAGTGGTGCTCGTGGCTTGGTTACTCAATTTACTCCCGAAGTTTGCGCAGCTTTCACCCACGCTTTTGTAGCCAGTCTTCAAAAGTCTTATTCAGTGAAGCGTATGGCTATTGCGATTGATAATCGTCCCAGTAGTTCGGCTATTGCTCAGTCTTGTATTGCTGCTCTGATGCAGAGAGGGATCGAACCTGTGTATTACGGAGTGATCCCGACACCAGCGTTGGCCTATTCTGCTATGCAAGAAGGTATCCCTTGTATCATGGTGACAGGTAGCCATATTCCGTTTGATCGTAATGGACTGAAGTTCTATACCCCTGATGGTGAAATCACTAAGGCGGATGAACAATCTATTTTAAATGCTAACGAAGAGTTTGCTGCATTAGACAACTTACCTTCGTTATCTATTAGTTCCATTGCTTCTAAACAATATATTGAACGTTATACCAGCCTGTTTGATGCTGATTTACTGCAAGGTAAGCGTATTGGTATTTATGAGCATTCCAGTGCTGGACGTGATATTTATAGCCTTCTATTTTCTGCACTTGGCGCTGAGGTTATCTCCCTTGAACGCAGTGATGAGTTTGTCCCGATTGATACGGAAGCCGTGTCAGAGGTTGATAAAGCTAAAGCCAGAAAATGGTCACATCAACATCAGCTTGATGCAATTTTCTCCACTGACGGTGATGGTGATCGCCCGTTAGTGGCGGATGAAAATGGAGAATGGCTGCGGGGCGATATTCTTGGCGTATTGTGTGCTCAAGAAATGCAGATGCAAGCACTTGCTGTACCTGTCAGTTGTAATACAGTCATCGAAACCATTCCACAGTTTACGAAAGTCTCCCGTACCAAAATTGGTTCACCATACGTCATCGCTGAATTTGCTGAACTGGCTCACAAGTATCAGGCCATCTCAGGTTTTGAAGCTAATGGAGGATATTTACTGGGTTCTGATGTTCAAATTAATGGCAAAGTGCTCAAAGCTTTGCCAACTCGTGATGCTGTATTACCTGCAATAATGTTGCTTTCCGCTGCTAAGAGTACGGGTATTGCGGCGTTGGTGGATGGGTTACCAGCTCGTTATACACACAGTGACAGAATTCAGAACTTTGCTACAGCTAAGAGCTTATCAATCTTAGAGATGGGGAAGTTGAATCCTCAAACTCTGGTCTCTCAACTGGGGTTTGAGGATCACAACATTGAAAATGTCGATGTTACCGACGGCTTAAGGCTGGCTTTATCTAATCGCACTATTTTCCATTTACGTCCTTCAGGAAATGCGCCTGAACTGCGCTGTTACGCAGAGGCAAATAGCTTTGAAGATGCTTATCAAATAGTTAGCCACGTGCTAGACAAAGTACAGCAGCTATAAATCACATTTAATAATTTGGATCTTAATTTAGATGACCAAATTAAGCTTTTGCTTTTATGAACATGAAAAAGAATTTATTCAAACTAGAGAATACGATTCAGAATTATGAGTGGGGTAGTAAAACGGCGATTCCGGAACTGTTCGGTGTTGAAAACTGCCAACAAGAACCTCTAGCAGAGCTTTGGATGGGGGCTCATCCCAACGGTTGCTCTAAAGTTGATTTGAATGGAAAAAAAGTCTTACTTTCAGAACTTATTGATTCGGATAAAGATGGCTTTTTGTCACCTCAAACAGCGTTAAGTTTTGGTGAGTTGCCATATCTATTCAAAGTTCTCGCTGCCGATAGTGCGCTGTCTATTCAGGTTCATCCAAGTAAAGAAGAAGCTGAAATAGGTTTTGCTAAGGAAGACTGCCTAGGAATTGACCGTAAGCATCCCAAGCGAAACTATCGTGATCCTAACCATAAGCCAGAATTGGTTTATGCGTTAACGTCTTATCAAGCCATGAATGGTTTTAGAAGTTTCAGTGAAATCGTCTCACTGTTCTCTCGCATTACTGAACAGATATCTATTCCTCAAGTTCATGCCTTAGTTACTCAGTTTGAAAATAATCTGACGGCTAGTGGATTAGAGACGTTTTTTGTCGGGATTTTATCTTTGACAGGTAGTGATAAACTGCAAGCCATTGACGGTTTGTTGACCTTCGCTCACGAGTGCCTCGAAAGTGGTGAGGTAGTTGAGGAGTTCTCGTTGGTTCTAGAACTGGCGAATACCTACCCCGGTGATATTGGCTTGTTCTCACCATTAATTCTTAATGTCCTCACATTACAACCTGGTGAAACGATGTATCTTGATGCTAGGACGCCACATGCTTATCTGAAAGGTACGGGTTTAGAAGTGATGGCAAATTCTGACAATGTGTTACGAGCAGGCCTGACTTCGAAACATATCGATGTTGAAGAGCTTGCTCAATGCACACTGTTTGAAGAAAAACCTAAAAACAAGTTGCGTATACAACCACGTATTGAAGGCAATAAGCAAAGTTACTCCATCCCTGTTCCTGACTTTAAGTTTGACTGCTTCGTTCACGCAGAAAATGACGTGATTAAGGTTGATAGTGCTGAGATAGTTTTTGCTATAGATAGTGATGTGGAGGTTTATCATCAGTCAGGAGAGTCTCTTCTATTAAGTAAGGGAGAATCTGTATTTATTCCTGCTTATGCCAAAGAGTACACTTTTTCTTCTAAAGGACGTATTGCCCGCGTGTACAATTAGACCTTTTAAGTTTGGGGGGGTTGAAAGTCAGCCTGTAATTAAATCGATGCTCCCTGAAGATAGCTTGATTTGTCTATGTGAATACCACTCACAATGGTTTTATCAAGCTTGGTTGCTCGCTTTGGTTAGACGGCGCATTAAGTAAAATGAAACTTGATGAAAATGTAAAGTTAAATGAAAAATAAGGAATTTAATAGACGTGC
Organism: Vibrio sp. zbq_1; assembly: GCF_043102935.1. Taxonomy (NCBI): domain Bacteria; kingdom Pseudomonadati; phylum Pseudomonadota; class Gammaproteobacteria; order Vibrionales; family Vibrionaceae; genus Vibrio; species Vibrio sp. zbq_1. The sequence goes on along the minus strand of NZ_JBICJH010000042.1, from coordinate 318,135 downwards.
TTAGACTCCTTCTTACGTATTTGAAATTTCAGTAGTGGCATGACCAATGATAAAAATGATAACTGTGAGGGCTGTGGCATGTTCATTGCCTTTTTATGTGGGGATAGCAAAGGCAACTGAACAATTAGAGCGCTTCCCCTCCAATCAGAGCTTTACCGGCTTGACTTTTACACCTAATGCTCAAGTGAAAGAGTATGGCAACTTTGGTGTATCTTTTGCCCAAGGGCGCCCTTGGCTTGACGAGGTGCAAGGTTTAGATTCTATCAAAGTATCTTTCGGCCTCATTGAAGGGTTAGAGGCTCACGGTAGTATCGTTACTTATGATTATAACTCGAACTGTTTTAAAACAGGCTGTGGCGGTATTCGAGATTTATCACTATCACTGAAGTATCAGGTTCCCAATTTTTGGGGGAATGAGAACTTAGATTTTGCTTTAGGTATGCAAGATGTCGGTGGTGCTGCAACTAAGCTCATGACTAATTTTGCCGTCGCTGATTATACGTTTAATGCACTTCCCTTAAGGGTTTCTGCTGGTTTCGGTCAGTCAGAAGAGCGTTTGATGGGTGTTCTAGATGGCCCTTTTGGTGGCTTTGAATACCAACCTTTTGACTTTGTTCAACTAGTAGGAGAGTACGATTCAGTAGAATTCAACTCTTCTATAAAAGTGTTTACTCCCGATAATTTACTGCCTAATGATATAACTGCCTCATTAAGCTACCAGATTTATTCTGGTCATGAATCGGATGGTTCAAGCGTTTGGAGTGCTGCACTCTCGATGCCATTGATAACGGAATACTCTCGCTCTCGCGACTACGCGAAGAATAATATGACGTTAATGGATCGTTTAGTCGTTGAGCAAAACAAAGCGCAACAAGCGTCAATTTCCTCTTTGGTTAGTGCGTTAAAAAATGAAGGCTTCGTTAATGTTCAAGTGGGCGTATCAAATGACAAAGTTGTGGTGGCTGTAGAAAACCGCCGCTACAACCATAACCAAGTTGACGGACTAGGTGTCGCTCTGGGTATTGTGTCTAGTCATTTAGGTCAAAATGCGGCGCAAGATATAGGCGCTGCATCGGATCAATTTGAACTTGTGATGCTTGTCAACCAAAAACCAGTGGTCAGCGTTTTGTCTGACGCTAACTGTTACCAAAGTGTCGTCAATGGTAGCGCAGCTTGTGATGACATTCAGTTTATCACGCGCGATTTACCGGAAAGATTAGACATGGTTGATTGGAAAACGGAGCGAGTCAATTCAGGCACTTTAGATTCGCAGATCGTGCTTTCTCCTATGGTAAGGCATGGTTTTGCAACCGAGTACGGTGTGTATGATTACTCTTTTGCCATGTCTAGCAACTTATACACCTACCTATGGTCTGGCGCGGCAATTGATGTTCGTCATATTTTACCTTTAGCAGAAAGTGACGATTTTGAAGAAGGTGGGTATTTCGAAGACAGCGCGTACGAGAACGAGATTGATCGTGCAATGGTGCATCAGTTCTTCCGTTTACCATATGTCGATATTGCTAACCAGGTCTCTCTAGGCTTGGTTAAGTCGGATTATATCGGTGCGCGCAGCGAATCAGCTTGGTTCTCTCAATCGGGCAACCATGAGTTGGGACTAGAGATGAGCTACTTCCAACATCAAGACGAAAAAGACAAAAATGGTTATGCGAACCCAGACCGCCAAACCTTTTTAACTCGTTACACATTCTCTATGCCAGAGTGGGATTGGCAGTTTAACGCAACTGCTGGCGAGTTTTGGAAGGGGGATGTTGGCGCAAAATTCACGACATCACATTGGTTTGAAGACATAGAAGTATCAGCAAGTTATCAGGTGACAAAGTTTAATGATACAGACGAAGAGCAGTTTGTCACTGTGTCAGTAAAACTGCCATTAACGCCATGGCGCGATATGTCGCCGGGAGTGATACAAGTTCGTGGTAACGAGGCTTATGATTTCAACGTTACGACTCGAGTTGGCAACGATACAAACTATTTGGCAGCAGGCCAGGGTGATGAACTCGTGATGGATAATAGTATGCTTCGCCGCTACTTTAACCGAGGCCGTTATGGTCAAGAGTACTTTGAGCAGAACAAGCTTCGCATTCGTAATGCTTATTTGCGTTACTTGGGTACTCAATTGAATTAAGTTGTGTTGCTAGTTAGGCTTTTAGTTAATCGCCGCACTCTACCGAGAGTGTCGGTGTTTTGATATGCTAGCGTCAGTTAAATAATAGGAAATAAAAATGAAAATTGCTGTAGCAGGCACGGGCTACGTCGGTTTGTCCAATGCCATGTTATTGTCACAAAACCATGAGGTTGTGGCGGTTGATATTATCCAAGAAAAAGTGGACTTGTTGAACGACAAGAAGTCTCCAATTGTTGATGCGGAAATCGAACATTTTCTTGCAAACAAAGAGCTCAACTTTGTCGCGACGCTAGATAAAGAGCTGGCTTACAAAGGCGCAGAGTTTGTTGTTATTGCCACACCAACGGATTATGACCCTCAAACGAACTACTTTAATACTTCTTCAGTTGAAGCAGTGATTAAAGATGTGATGGCAATTAATCCAGATGCGGTTATGGTGATTAAGTCGACTGTACCTGTGGGTTATACTGCGCGTATTAAAGAGGAACTCGGTTGTCAGAATGTTATGTTCTCTCCAGAGTTTCTTCGTGAAGGTAAAGCACTGTACGATAACCTCCACCCGTCTCGCATAATCGTTGGTGAACGCAGCGAACGTGCAGAGAAGTTCGCTAACCTTTTGGTTGAAGGCGCGGTAAAAGAAGACATCTCGGTTCTGTTTACTGACTCTACAGAAGCAGAAGCGGTTAAGTTGTTCTCAAACACATATCTTGCGATGCGCGTAGCCTATTTTAATGAGCTAGATTCGTATGCTGAAGCACACAATCTTGATGCTCGCCAAATTATTGAAGGTGTTGGCTTAGATCCTCGTATTGGCAATCACTACAACAATCCGTCATTCGGTTATGGTGGTTACTGCTTACCAAAAGATACAAAGCAATTGTTAGCAAACTACCAAGAAGTTCCTAATAACATTATTGGTGCAATCGTTGATGCGAACCGCACTCGTAAAGATTTTGTCGCAGAATCTATTCTCAAGCGAGAACCAAAAGTCGTGGGTATTTACCGCTTAATTATGAAAGCTGGTTCAGATAACTTCCGCGCTTCGTCTATTCAAGGCATTATGAAGCGCATTAAGGCAAAAGGCATCGAAGTCGTGGTGTATGAGCCAGTACTTAAGGAAGATGAGTTCTTCCACTCTGCCGTTATCCGCGATATTGACGAGTTCAAACAAATGTCAGATGTTATTGTTTCTAACCGCATGGTTGAGGAACTTGCTGATGTGGCTGATAAAGTTTACACCCGTGACCTGTTTGGTAGCGATTAATTAGTATTTATACTCAAATAATGTAATAGGCTCCCTCAGAGGAGCCTTTTTTTAGTTGGTAATGGTTATGATTAAAAAATGTTTATTCCCAGCAGCGGGTTACGGTACACGTTTCCTTCCTGCAACTAAGTCGATGCCGAAAGAAATGATGCCAGTGGTGAATAAGCCATTGATTGAATACGGTGTTGAAGAAGCGATTGAAGCCGGTATGGACGGTATGTGCATCGTCACCGGTCGTGGTAAGCACTCGTTAATGGATCACTTTGATAAAAACTACGAACTAGAGCATCAAATTAGCGGTACAAGTAAAGAAGCGCTGCTTGATGATATTCGCTCTTTGATTGATTCTGCGAGTTACACTTACATCCGTCAGCGTGAAATGAAAGGCTTAGGTCACGCTATTCTTACGGGACGTGAATTGGTCGGTGATGAACCGTTTGCTGTAGTGCTTGCGGATGACCTTTGTGTGAATGAGGACCAAGGCGTTCTAGCGCAAATGGTTGAGCTGTACAAACAGTTCCGCTGTTCAATCGTTGCGGTACAAGAAGTGCCGGAATCAGAAACGCATAAATACGGTGTGATTGCTGGCGAGATGATTAAAGATGATATCTTCCGCATTGATAGCATGGTTGAAAAGCCAGAGCCAGGCACTGCACCTAGCAATCTAGCGATTATTGGTCGTTACATTCTGACACCTGATATCTTTGAGCTGATTGAAAATACAGAGCCGGGCAAAGGTGGCGAGATTCAAATCACCGATGCGCTGATGCAACAAGCTCAATCTGGTTGTGTTTTGGCATACAAATTTAAAGGTCAGCGCTTTGATTGCGGTAGCGTAGAAGGCTACATTGAAGCAACAAATTACTGCTACGAGAACCTTTATAAGAAAGACTCCAGCGCGGAGCTCGCGAAAAAGCCAACTGTGAAAATTGCCGAGCCAGCGTAGGTCGAAGCTTTCTATTAGGTACTCCGACGGTACAACACAAACAAAAAGGGATGCATGATGCATCCCTTTGTTATTTCTGCTTAATAAAAGCGAAATTAAGCTTTAGCTGCTGCCGCTGCTTTAGCGATTGCTGCGAAGCTCTTAGCGTCTAGAGAAGCGCCGCCAACTAGAGCACCGTCGATGTCTGGTTGTGAGAAGTAAGCTTCAGCGTTTTCTGGCTTAACAGAACCGCCGTATTGGATGATTACTTGTGCTGCAACTGCTTCGTCTTTCGCTGCGATTAGTGCGCGGATAGAAGCATGGATGCGTTGTGCATCTTCAGCTGTTGCTGCTTTACCAGTACCGATAGCCCAGATTGGTTCGTAAGCGATGATTGCGCCGTTTAGAGCTTCAACACCGTAAGTGTCGATAACTGCGTTGATTTGACGTGCACATACTGCTTCAGTTTCGCCAGCTTCGTTTTGAGCTTCAGATTCACCGATACAGAAAACAGGCGTTAGGCCGTTTTCTTTTAGGAAGTTGAATTTCTTAGCGATGAACTCGTCAGATTCGTTGTGGTATTCACGACGCTCTGAGTGACCGATGATGATGTGAGTAGCACCGAAATCTTTCAGCATTTCTGGAGACATGTCGCCAGTGAAAGCACCGCTGTTGTTTAGGTCAGTGTTTTGAGCACCTAGGATGATCTTGTTACCGCCTTCAGCGATTACGCGCTCAGCTAGGTCGATGTAAAGTGCTGGTGGAGCTACTGCTACGTCAACACCTTCAACGCCTTCAAGCTCAGCGTTAAGACCAGTTAGCAGCTCAGTTACCATTGCTTTGCTGCCGTTTAGTTTCCAGTTACCCATCACTACAGGACGACGCATAGGAATATCTCCCTTATCTTTAATGTAAATAGTCTATTAATGTAAAAAATCTACGTAGGAATATAACAGAATAATATGAACAGATCATGATTGGTATCATGTCTTATGTGGCTTTCTCTCTCCGTCTGGAGTCGAAGTTGTTCTGTTATTTTTATCAAAAGCAATCGATTGGTGATCGCGTAGACAGAATGATAGTTCATTCCTCGGAAATTGCTGGCTAGATTGGTATTACTACGCACTGAATTTTTTATGTTGTAGAAAGGAATCAAAATGCCAAACTTAGTTTTAGAGTATTCGAACTCAGTGGAAGAGCGAGTCAATGTACAAGGTTTGCTGGAAGACTTACATAAAGCTGCGTTAGAGAGTGGCCTTTTTGAGTTGGCCTCTGTGAAATCAAGAACGTTAAGATGTCATAACTGGCTAATTGGTGAAGCGGGTGACAGTCTCGATTTTATCCATATCAATTTTGATTTGTTGTCTGGCCGAACGCCTGAACAAAAGCGAGAATTATCGCGAGCTTTAATGGTTGTGCTTCAAGAACAGGCAAGTCATGTACACAGTTTAACGGTTAACATTCGAGATATGGATGTGGACAGCTTTCAAAAAGTGGTGAACTGAATATAAGGCTTGGCCGACGTTGTTCACGACTTGTTGTTTCTTCCCAAATTAACCCGACTCGGCTACTCTGTATTCTTTCTATTTTTGGATAAAAATTGATGTCGACTAAAGAGTTACTGTTTTCGTTTCACGGACGTATCGATCGCAAAACCTATTGGATTTGGAATGTGATTTACTATATTTCGATTATAGGTTTTGGTGCGGGTATCAGTAAGTTGTTTCCTGCGTTTTCTTACCTGTTACTGCCAATATTCTTGTTGGTACTGCTCATTCCTGATTTGGCTATTACGACAAAGAGATGGCATGACCGCGACAAGTCGATCTACTGGTTAGGCTTGAATATTCCTTTGGTGATTGGTCGCATCGCAACGCCGATGACAAGCCCAATGGCGCAAGAGCCTTCAACGCCACAGCTGTTCATTGCTTCGATTTCATTAATTTGTGGGCTTTGGATTTTGATTGAGTGTGGTTTTTTGCAAGGCACATCAGGCCCGAATAAGTACGGTCCTGAGCCACAGTGATTCATGAGTGTGGGAGTCTGCCTAAGGTGTGACTCTCACATCAGTAGAAATCGTTTCTGTTGAAGGCGACTACGTTGTCTGTCTTAACCGACGTCGCTTTTCCTTGTAATGCTTCTCTGAACTTCGTGACTTGTTTTTGTAGTTCATTCATTAGCACGACGTTGGTGTGATGAGGGTTTTTACAGTTGTGAATCACACGATCAATATGGCTTTGCTGAGCCCATAAGCGTGGTTGCATCATTTCTGATGCGCTTTCTATCATTTCTTTTGCCATCTCGTGGCGAAATTGTTCAAAGCCTTCTGGATCGCTTTCGGCCATCTGAACCAGTTCATCAAATGAGGGTAATACTTGCGTTGTGTGAGTATGTAGAGTTCTCATCCCTTTCTCCAAATCCATATGGATACTCGTGTTCAATATTACAAGCGTACACCACAGGAATCAGAGTAAAGGATGAATCATTGGCCTGTCTCATTTATAAGAGAGAGCGAAAGGGCCGAAATCTAAGCGCGGATTCGGTAAACGCAGCGACGTTGACCGCTAATGATATGCTCGGTACGCTCGACGGTCGTGTCGTCTCCGAGTAAGGACTGGAACACACTCAGTTCAGATTTGCATAAACTAGGGCAACGCGTGGCGGCTTTACAAATCGGGCAGTGATTCTCGATCAAGATAAAGCCGTGCTCATCTTGTTCAAGCTCTGCCATGTAGCCTTCTTTTTCGCGCAGAAAAACCAAAGTTTCCAGTTTGCTTTCTAAAGACTCACATTGGTCGAGGTGCTGGCGATAGTTTTGTAAAGTCAGTTTTTCGCGCTCGGAGGTAACTTTGTCGAGGCCATCTTTACCGAAGATGTGTTCCACGGCTTCGATAAATTGGATGGTGAGTTCGCCATGACGATCGGCGAATTGCTCATGTCCCTTCTGGGTTAAAGACCAATGGCGAGTAGGGCGTCCGACTTTGACTTTTACATCGTGAATCGACAGGATGCCTTCATCTTCTAAACCTTGCAGGTGCTGGCGAGCACCCATGGTTGTCATCCCAAGCTCAGAAGAGAGTTGTTTTGCAGTGACAGACCCGTCACGCTTAACGATTTGCAATATCCTATCTACGGTCTTCATATTCCCACCATTTGTATTTCCGTACACATTATGCGCGATAGGCTTAGTAAAGAAAAGTGTTGACTTAACTTGAGTGGGGATTTGGTGAGCCAAAAACAAAAAGGGTCGGCACTTTGCCAACCCTCTGCGATGCTGAACCTAAAAATTACAGAATGATATCGCGAACTTCTGGATCTTTGCGCTCTAAGTAATGGGTCGACTTGATGCGGCGAATGGTACGGCAACGGCCTCGCACGAGTAGCGTCTCTGTTGTCGCAATATTACCTTGGCGAGAAATCCCCTCTAGCAAGTCACCTTTTGTAATGCCTGTTGCTGAGAAGACGACGTTGTCGCTGCGCGCCATGTCTTCCATTTTTAGGACGACGTTGGCTTTTACGCCCATTTCTTCACAACGTTGTAGTTCAGCCGCACCGTAAATACGGTTTTCTTCTGTGTCGCCTTTCACTTCGTGGCGAGGTAGAAGGCGGCCATGCATGTCACCATCAAGTGCGCGAATCACCGCTGCGGATACCACCCCCTCTGGTGCACCGCCAATGCAGTACATGAGGTCCACTTCACTATCTGGCATACACGTTAGGATAGAAGCTGCAACGTCGCCATCTGGCACCGCGAAGACACGCACACCCATCGATTGCATTTCTGCTATCACATCATCGTGGCGAGGTTTTGCTAGAGTGATGACAACCAGAGTGTCCAACGTTTTATTCAGCGCGCTAGCAACGTTTTCTAGGTTTTCTTGCAACGGCTTTTCTAGATCGATCACGCCTTTCGCACCTGGGCCAACAACCAGTTTTTCCATGTACATGTCAGGTGCTTTTAAAAAGCTGCCTTTTTCACCCGCGGCAAGCACTGCCAATGCGTTCGATTGACCCATTGCGGTCATGCGTGTGCCTTCAATAGGGTCAACAGCGATATCCACTTCATCGCCACCTAGACCAACTTTCTCACCGATGTATAGCATTGGAGCATCATCGATTTCACCTTCACCAATGACAATTTCACCACTGATGTCTGTTTTGTTCAGTAGAGTGCGCATAACTTCAACAGCAGCGCCATCGGCTGCGTTTTTGTCACCACGGCCAAGCCATTTGTAACCAGCGAGTGCTGCACCTTCAGTTACACGAGAAAATGCCATTGCTAAATCGCGTTTCATGATGTCTCCAAGTAAGCAATAGGGAAGAGGAATTTGCGCGGCGATTCTATCACAACGGCAGTTAAACGTTTGCCTTTTTGCTGAGCTTTTACTTTAACTAAGTTGAATTTGATCAATACTTGGGTGATTTTTTGTCGCGGAGAGGCGTAAACACTTTGCACAAAAATGCTTCGACGATAAGAAAAGTCAGCGTTTAGTGAGATTGCGCCGATTTTTTAACCGAATGATGCGAAATATCGAATATAGTGAGTGTTTCTCATCGCGACGCTGAGTAGAATGACCTTATATAGGTAAGCTGCACGCCAATCTCGTGCATCGTCCCAACGGAATAACATAGGTAGGCCAAGATGTCTTTTGAAGTACTAGAACAACTAGAATCTAAAATTCAAACTGCAGTTGACACAATCACTCTTCTTCAGATGGAAGTTGAAGAGCTGAAAGAAGACAAAGTAAAACTAGAAGCAGAAGCAAACGAGCTTCGTTCTCAACGTGAAGATCTAGAGCAAAAAGCTCAGCAAGCTCAGCAAGAGCACGCACAGTGGCAAGAGCGCATTCGTGCACTACTTGGCAAAATGGACGAAGTGGAATAATTTCACTTCTTCATCCAGAATTAAAAACACCCGCTTCGGCGGGTGTTTGTATATTTGGGTATGAGCAGCGCTTTAGTCAACGAAAGGTGACTGGCTACTGGAAGCTACTCTTCGACCGTATCATCTAACTCAAGGTCAATATTAAGTGGCTCTGGAGATAGGATGATGCCAGTGTTGTCGGCGTAGATGTAATCTTCTGGAAGGAAGCTAACGCCGCCGAAGTTTACAGGTACATCTAGCTCACCAATGCCTTGGTTTGCCGCGCCAACAGGAATTGATGCCAAAGCTTGAATGCCGAGGTTCATGTCTTCTAGTTCATCAACTTCACGGACACAACCGTAAACGACAATGCCTTCCCACTCGTTTTCTTCTGCAATTGCAGCAATTTCTGCATCGATGAGCGCTTTACGTAAGGAACCGCCACCGTCAATCAACAACACGCGCCCAAGACCATCTTGCTCTAAGGTTTCGCGGATCAGTGAGTTGTCTTCAAAACACTTAATGGTGGTGATTTGCCCGGCAAATGACGCGCGTCCGCCAAAATTACTGAACATTGGTTCAACCACATCGACCTGATCAAGGTAGATATCGCAGAGTGCTGAGGTATTGTATTCCATAGCGTACCTTTCTAAACAGAAACTGGTTGTCTTTGAGTATATCTAGGCATTAAGTCAATGCAATGACAATCCTTTTTTAACTTACCAGAGTTTGAGCTACCACAATTGTTGCAAACAAAACGTTAGTGACTAATGAGCATTTTACGATAACTGGCAGCATTGGAGCGATTTGTGCAGGTTTTTCTGTATCCCAAACGGCTTTACCATGATGAATGACGACATAAACGCTCAACAAGAAGGGTAGGCTAATCCACAGTGGTTTGTCTTGAATTAACAAGTAAGCCGCAAACGCTAAAATAGCACCACCAAGCAAGATAAAGTGGTACTGCTTGGCTTTGTGTTGGCCCAAACGGACGGCGACCGTGCGCTTTCCACATTCGCGATCGTTCTCGATATCACGCATGTTGTTGATGTTCAGTACCGCTACCGCGAGTAAACCACAGCCCAGAGCTGGTAAGAATAGAGTGGTGTCTACATGCCCAGTATGCAGAAAGTATGTACCAGATACGCCTAGCAGACCAAAGAACAGGAATACGGAAATATCGCCTAAGCCGACATAACCGTAGGGCTTACTGCCCATGGTGTAAGCAATCGCCGCGATAATGGCAAGAATACCCAAACCGATGAAGGTGATGATGCTTTCTGGCGAGCTCAGCGCGTAAAACACCAAAACCAAGCCCGAGATGGCGGTAAGCACGATATTAAAAATGATCGCCTGTTTCATCTGTTTGGCACTAACGGCACCAGTCTGCATCGCACGCTGTGGACCTAAACGGTTTTCATTGTCGGTGCCTTTTACTGCATCGCCATAGTCGTTGGCTAAGTTCGATAGAATCTGCAATAAGGTTGCCGTAGCAAAGGCCATGATTGCGATGGTCAAAGAGAAATGACCGGCTGAGTATGCAAGTACGCTACCAGTTAAAATAGACACCAGAGCGAGAGGCAATGTTTTAGGGCGAGCGGCTTCAAGCCAGATCTGCAAAGATTGTTTCATGGAAATTTCGTGCTAGTAACCAATGTGCCCAGTATAAGCACAAAGCAGCAGATACGCTATTGACCTAAAACAAGGCAGGCATGACTGTTGGTACGTATCTGAGAATAATCTTTACGCAAATGCCCGAAAAACAAAAAGGCTACCTCTTCGAGATAGCCTTTAAAATCAAGGTGAAATCTGAGTTTACAGAATAAAGCGACTTAGGTCTTCGTTTTCGATCGTATCGCCTAAACGTTCTTTAACGTAAGCTGCATCAATCACAAACTTAGCACCAGATTGCTCTGCTGCATCGTAAGAGATTTCGTCCATCAGACGTTCCATCACGGTATGTAGACGACGAGCACCAATGTTTTCTGTGGTTTCGTTTACTGTCCATGCCGCTTCTGCGATTTGCGTGATACCGTCTTCGGTAAATTCGATATCGACGTTTTCTGTCTTCATCAGCGCAATGTATTGTTCAGTCAGCGACGCTTTAGGTTCAGTCAAAATACGTTTGAAGTCGTGGCTGCTCAGTGCTTCCAATTCCACACGGATTGGCAGACGGCCTTGCAGTTCTGGAATGAGATCAGATGGCTTGGCAACTTGGAATGCACCGGATGCAACAAACAGAATGTGGTCTGTTTTTACCATGCCGTGTTTTGTCGAAACGGTACTGCCTTCAATCAGAGGAAGTAAGTCACGTTGCACACCTTCACGAGACACGTCCGGGCCAGAGCTTTCGCCGCGCTTACAAATCTTGTCGATTTCATCAATGAAAACAATACCGTTGTTTTCTACGTTGAAAATCGCGGCTTCTTTTAGCTCTTCTTGGTTTACAAGTTTTGCTGCTTCTTCTTCTGCCAGCGCTTTCATCGCGTCTTTGATTTTCAGCTTACGCTTTTTCTTGGTGTCGCCGGCAAGGTTTTGGAACATGCCTTGTAGCTGGTTGGTCATTTCTTCCATACCAGGAGGTGCCATGATCTCCACACCCATTTGCGGTGCAGCTACATCGATTTCAATCTCTTTATCGTCTAGCTGACCTTCACGCAGTTTTTTACGGAAGATTTGACGCGTGTTTGAGGTGTCTTCTTTTTGCTCGACTTGACCCCAGCTATCGCGTGCTGGTGGCAGTAGTGCATCGAGAATGCGCTCTTCAGCTTGCTCTTCCGCGCGGAATTTTACTTTTTCCATCGCTTGTTGGTGGGTCATCTTCACAGCGACATCAGTCAGGTCACGAATGATGGTTTCAACTTCTTTACCAACGTAGCCCACTTCGGTGAACTTTGTTGCTTCGACTTTGATGAATGGTGCATTGGCTAGTTTAGCAAGACGACGAGCGATCTCTGTCTTACCAACACCAGTTGGACCAATCATCAGAATGTTCTTCGGTGTGACTTCGACGCGCAAGCTTTCTTCTAGCTGCATGCGACGCCAGCGGTTACGAAGGGCAATCGCAACCGAACGTTTTGCTTTGTCTTGACCAATGATGTGACGGTTCAGTTCATGAACGATTTCGCGAGGGGTCATTTCAGACATATTCTTTCCTTACTTCGTTACGATTACGCGGCTGGAGTTTCAGGCTCTGCAGTTGAGTCTAGCTCTTCTACGGTGTGGTGATGGTTGGTGAATACACAGATATCACCAGCGATGTTCAGTGCCTTTTCCGCGATTTCACGTGCATCTAAGTCAGTATTCTCTAAAAGTGCAGTTGCGGCTGCTTGTGCGTATGCACCACCAGAACCAATCGCAATCAAATCATTTTCTGGCTGAACGACATCGCCGTTACCAGTGATGATGAGTGATGCTGTTTCGTCTGCAACAGCAAGCAACGCTTCTAATTTGCGAAGAGCTCGGTCGCTGCGCCAGTCTTTTGCCAGTTCTACGGCTGCTTTCGTCAGATGGCCCTGGTGCATTTGTAGTTTGCTTTCAAAGCGTTCAAATAGGGTGAAGGCGTCCGCTGTACCGCCAGCAAAGCCAGCAAGCACTTTATTGTTGTATAGGCGGCGAACTTTGCGCGCGTTACCTTTCATGACGGTATTGCCTAGAGATACTTGGCCATCACCCGCGATGACGACTTTGTTATTTCGACGTACAGATACAATGGTAGTCACAGTCGACCTCTTAATTATTTCTCTTTGGATTTAATTCAGTATATGGGGGAGAGGAACTTGGGATTCAAGGGGAGGGCGTTTTTCACATTTGCTAACGCTGATGATGCCAATAACACGCGAGGAATAAAAAAGACCAACAGCGAATGCGGTTGGTCTTTGTGAGATTAGAAGTTTTCTTTCCAAATTGCGCACGGTTCGATTTTCGCGCGTTGCAACTTGTGGCGATCTTTCTCTGCATCGCGTTTGAACTTGTACGGGCCAAGTACAACACGGTACCAAGAACTGCCTTCTTTCTTACGAATTTTGCTCGAAAGACCTTGGAAAGCAATAGCCAGCTTTCGCTCTTCGGCCTGTGCTTGGGTTTTGTAAGCGCCACACTGCATTACGTATGGGATTTTAGATACTTCGATTTCTTTGGCGACGACTTCCACTTCTCGCTTGGGTAAAGATTCGACGTATTCCCACTTCTCTTCAGGTGGTGGTGGCAAATCCTTTTTCGGCTTTGGCTTACTGACGGTCGTGGTAGGTTGTTGAACCACGGGTGGTTTCGGTTCTGGATCGTTACTTAATAAATACAGACCATAGCCAAAACCGCCCACAAGCAAGATTGCAAGTAGACCACTACGCCAAGGTTTTCTTTTGGGAGGTTGTTTTTTTGTCGACTTTTTTGGAGCGCCTCGCCCCCGTCTCACATAATCTCTGTTTGCCACGGTTACTTCTGGTCATCAAGGATTCTTCCAAATATGTTAATCCAGAACGGGTCGAGAAAACACCCTATTGATGTAATCTTGATAGCTACGTATCAGATAGAGAAGACAAAAAGCGGCACCAATGGGTACCGCTTATCGTTAGTTTACATGATAGGTCGCGTTGGACTACCGAACGCTTAGGCGCGTTGCGGTGGCGCTGCGCTACCACGGACAACAAGCTTAGTTTCTAGTAAGCGTGAACCTGAATGAACGTCATGGCCTTTAAGTAGTTCAAGCATCATAAGCATCGCTTGGCGGCCAATTTCATAACGAGGTTGAGAAATGGTCGTTAACGGTGGATCGCAGTATTGAGCAAAGTTGATATCATCGAAACCAACCACTGACAAATCTTGCGGAACGCGCAGACCGAGTCGTTTGGCTTCTTGGATTGCGCCGATTGCCATGGTGTCGCAGTGGCAGAAAATCGCAGTTGGTGGCTCTGGAAGTTCTAGCAACTTACGTACAGCTTTCGCGCCGCCGTCAAAAGAAAACTCAGTGATAACACTGTATTGTGGGTCTTTACTGATCCCCGCGCGACGCAAGGCTTGTTGATAACCTTGCTGGCGGAACTGGCACAATACCGCTGTGTCTGGCCCTGAAATTTGTGCTATGCGTTTATGGCCAAGTTGAGTTAGGTAATTGACCGCTTCAAAAGCAGACGTTAGGTTGTCAATGTGCACGGTTGGTAATTCTAGCTCTGGCGCAAACTCACAAGCCATGACCATTGGTGGCAGGTTTTTCTGTTCTGGCTTGCTGACATCAAATGGCAGGTCGGTGCCAAGCAGTAACATGCCATCGGCTTGTTTGGTGAACACTAGATTCACAAACGAGCTTTCGCGCTTTTTCTGCTGGCCGCTGTCACCGAGCAGTACGAGGTAGCCATGTTCCATAGCGGCGTCTTCGATACCACGAATGATTTCAGAAAAGTAAGGATCACAGATGTCAGGAACGATGGTAACAATCGTTTTTGATTCGTTTCTACGTAGATTACGCGCTAATGAATTTGGAGAATAGCCCGCTTCAAGGACGGCATCTTCGACTCTTTTTCTTGTTGAAGAAGAGACTTTTTCTGGATTCATTAATGCTCGAGATACCGTAGCTGTCGACACTCCCGCAAGCTGGGCAACATCCTTCATTGTCGCCATAGTGTTTAACCTCTCAAATTTTTGCCAAGATGACGTTATTCCCTGTCAGAAGTCGTAGGTTTTTATCACTGGTAATCAGTGCCTATCTAATCACGTTGTTAGTGGTTATTTTTAGGGAGTAGGCGATAAAGCATCGCTTGGCTACTGCTTCAAATTTTGGGAATAGTCATTGTTTTAATCTAAGCCTATGGGGTAAACCCACTTTAGACTTTGCTAATTTGGATAGTCTATTCATTTCTATCGGGAAAGTTACGGTCTGTTTAACAAAAATTGCAATCTCGATGTGAGTCTCATCACATTAAAAGGTAATTCATTACATAGTTAAACGTTTGCTAGCTGAGATCTTGTGGTTCTATGTCTAAATTCCAGCGAACTTTTTTGGCATTAGGCAACAACTCAATAGCAGGTTTGGCACTGGTTAATAACTTTTGCATTAATGAACGGTGCTGGGTTTGGAGTAACAGCTGCCAACGGTATTTGCCTGCGCGTTTGGCGAGAGGCGATGGTGTTGGACCAAGCACCATGCAGGTGTCGTCAAACAAAGGGTGCGATTCTAAGGTAAAGCGAACTTGGCGCAGAAAATCTTCTACGATCTCGCTCTGATTCGCTTCGGCTTTAAATAGAGTCAGGAAACTGTAAGGTGGCAACTGCGCCAGTTTACGTTCCTCTAATGCCGTCATAGCGAAGTGTCGGTAGTCCTTTTCCAATAAGGCTTGCAACAAACTGTGCTCAGGATGGTGAGTCTGTAAAACCACTTCCCCCGGCTTACTTGCACGTCCGGCTCGCCCTGCTACTTGAATGAATAGCTGCGCTAATCTTTCGGAGGCGCGAAAGTCGCTACTATATAGGGAGCCATCAACATCTAGCAAGGCGACGAGCGTTACATTGGGGAAATGGTGTCCCTTAGCTAGCATTTGAGTGCCAATTAAAATTTGATATTCACCCTTGCGGATGGAGTCCAACGCGTCTTCTAAGCTACCTTTGCGGCGCGTGCTATCCCTGTCGATACGGATGGCTTTGTATTCGGGGAACAGTTGTGCCAATTGTTGTTCTAACTGTTCGGTACCGACACCAACGGTAACCAGTTGAGTTGAACCACAGCCCTGACACTGATGAATCACTGGTTGCTGTGAACCACAATGGTGGCAGCGAATCTCATTGCTGTATTGGTGGAAGGTGTAATAAGCATCACAACGTTTGCATTCGGCAATCCAACCACATTCATGACACATGAGAGCAGGGGAGAAACCACGACGGTTAAGAAACAGCATCACCTGATTGCCTGCTTTAAGGTGTTTGCGCATTTCCGCAATCAATGGGGCAGATAAACCACTTTCTAAATACTGACCTTTGACGTCGAGCACTTTATTAGTAGTAGGAACCGCAGAGCCTGCGCGTTGGGTCAGGGTTAAATGGTGATACTTGCCTGACAAGGCATTGTGCAATGTCTCCAGTGCAGGTGTGGCTGAGCCCAGAACAATCGGAACTTGTTCTTTATGAGCGCGCATTACAGCAACATCGCGTGCATGATAACGCAAGCTATCTTGCTGTTTGTAAGAGGTGTCATGTTCCTCGTCCACAATGATAATCCCGAGATCAGCAAAAGGCGCGAGTAGGGCAGAGCGTGTGCCGATAATGATTCCGGCCGCTTTGTCGCGTGCAGAAAGCCACGCATTCAGACGTTCCGTCTCGTTTAATCCGGAGTGGATAACGTCAACTGGCACATTAAAACGGCGTTTAAAGCGGTTGATGGTTTGTGGTGTTAAGCCAATCTCTGGTACTAAAACCAAGGCTTGTTTACCTTTCTCTAAGACCGGCTTGATCAGGTTGAGGTACACTTCTGTCTTACCTGAGCCCGTGACGCCTTCTAATAAATAGCAGGCAAAACCTGTTTGGCTATTTACGCTCGCAATAGCTAGCGCTTGTTCGTGGTTGAGCTTTGGCTTCTCGACGTCGCATTCAACGTGCTGTCCCCACTGGATGATTGCAGGCTTCTTCTCGATACGTTCAATCCAGCCTTTATCTTCTAAAGACTTTAGTACAGTTGAGGCTATCTCTTGGTCGACAAATTCCTGGTGAGGCAAAGCGCCGTTAACCAACATTTGCAAGACCTTCTGTTGTTTGATCGCTCGACGATCAAGCCCTTGCATCAGCTTGTCTTTACCGGATTCGGTAATTTGCCACTCTTGTAGCGTCGCAAAATCTGCAGGCTTTCCTTTACGCAGAGCTGCTGGCATCGCATTGTGTAGCGTATCTCCAAGTGGGTATTGGTAGAACTGGCTGCACCAAATCAGCAACGAATAAAGCTTTTCAGGCCATACCGGCTGAGAATCAAGAACTGCTTTGATTGGCTTGAGTTGAGCTTTGGGGAAATCCGAGTGATTAACCATCGCGGTGACGATGCCAACTAACGTTTGACGTCCAAAAGGTACGGATACGCGCCCGCCAATGATAGGAAACAGGTGTCCTGGGATGGCATAGTCAAATTGTTTGTCGAGAGGTACGGGCAGTGCCACTCTAGCAATGGATGGACGCATAGATTCGTAGCTATATAAAAGAAGAAAGGACTGTAGAGTTTATTAAAATCGTCCCAGGAATACGAGTCAACCTACGGAGTGTGTTCGGAAATATACTAATATCACCGGATTGGTGAAAAAAGTGGCGAAAAAATTGCCATACGTATTGATCCTATCTAGGGGATTCATTACTATATCGCGCCTTGAGATATGGCTTCAGCAATTGGTTGGTGCGGTATCCCATTTTATTATTAATTGCGTGTGGTGTGCGGCTTAGATTCGTATAGCGACACGGCCTACTATTGAGGTTATCCCATGAAAGCTGGTATCCACCCAGAATACAAAGCAGTAAACGCTACTTGTTCTTGCGGCAACTCTTTCGAGTTCAACTCTACTCTAGGTAAAGAGTCTATCCACCTAGACGTATGTGACAAGTGTCACCCATTCTACACTGGTAAGCAACGTATCGTTGATACAGGCGGCCGTGTTGATCGCTTCAACAAGCGTTTCGGTGCACTATCAAGCGGTAAGAAATAATAGCAACTGCTATTACGATTACAGTTTAGAAAAGGACGCTTCGGCGTCCTTTTTGTTTATGGCCCATTTTGCAGGTGACCATAAAACAGCAAGTTAAAAATAGTTTCGATTATTTTTCATTCAGCCCTTGCAACCTAAAGTGTGATCTGTATAATGCGTCGCACTGGTTAAGCCAGTTGTGAACCAATGAGCAGTGAGGAGCTAACTTCCTTATAGGACGGTTAGGTAATGTAGACTCAGCTTATGTTCGCGGTTAATACAATTAGCTATCTTTTCTTCGGAAAAACTATCCCCAAAGGTGACTTTGGCACGTAGGGATTGTTAATCGAAAATTAACTGACAATGCGTCCTAATCTTGGATGCTACGGTTTCACATAAATCAATCGGCATTCTCTCGTCTTGACGAGTTTGAGTGGCGATATTGTTTGTGTAATTTTTAAAATTGGAGCTCTGTCTCATGCAGAACCAACGTATCCGTATCCGCCTAAAAGCTTTCGATTACAAACTAATCGATGCTTCTACAGCGGAAATCGTTGAAACAGCTAAGCGCACTGGCGCACAGGTTCGTGGTCCAATCCCACTACCAACTCGTAAAGAGCGTTTCACAGTTCTTATCTCTCCACACGTTAACAAGAAAGCACGTGACCAGTACGAAATCCGTACTCACAAGCGTCTAATCGACATCGTTGAGCCAACAGACAAAACTGTTGATGCTCTAATGCGTCTAGACCTTGCTGCGGGCGTTGACGTTCAAATTAGCCTAGGTTAAGGGAGATTAGAAGTATGATTGGTCTAATCGGTCGTAAAGTGGGCATGACCCGCGTATTTACTGAAGAAGGCGTTTCTATCCCAGTAACTGTTGTTGAAGTTGAAGCTAACCGTGTTTCTCAAGTGAAAACTCTTGAAACTGATGGCTACGCTGCAATTCAGGTTACAGCTGGTTCTAAGAAAGCTAACCGCGTAAACAAAGCTGAAGCAGGTCACTTTGCTAAAGCTGGCGTTGAAGCTGGTCGCGGTCTTTGGGAATTCCGTTTAGAAAACGGCGAAGAGTTCGAAGTTGGTGCTGAACTAACTGTTGAACTATTCAACGAAACTAAGAAAGTAGACGTTACTGGTACATCTAAGGGTAAAGGTTTCCAAGGCGCTGTTAAGCGTTGGAACTTCCGTACTCAAGATATGACTCACGGTAACTCATTGTCTCACCGTGCTCCTGGTTCTATCGGTCAATGTCAGACTCCAGGTCGCGTATTTAAAGGCAAGAAAATGGCAGGTCACATGGGTGCTGAGCGTGTAACGACTCAAAACCTAGAGATCGTACGTGTTGACGCTGAGCGCAACCTGCTTCTTATTAAAGGTGCAGTCCCAGGCGCAACTGGCGGCAACGTGATCGTTAAACCAGCTGTTAAAGCATAACGTCTCAGGAGTAAGTAATGGAACTAATGGTTAAAGGTGCTGATGCACTAACTGTTTCCGAAACTACTTTCGGACGTGAGTTTAACGAAGCTCTTGTACACCAAGTAGTTGTTGCGTACGCAGCAGGTGCTCGTCAAGGTACACGTGCTCAAAAAACACGTTCAGAAGTATCTGGCGGTGGCGCTAAGCCATGGCGTCAAAAAGGTACTGGTCGCGCTCGCGCTGGTACAATTCGTAGCCCAATCTGGCGTACAGGTGGTGTTACTTTTGCTGCGAAACCACAAGATCACAGCCAAAAAGTAAACAAAAAAATGTACCGCGGTGCTATGAAGAGCATTCTTTCTGAGCTTGTTCGTCAAGAGCGTCTAATCGTTGTTGATAACTTCTCAGTTGAAGCACCAAAGACTAAAGAGCTAGTTGCTAAGCTGAAAGAGCTTGAGCTAACTGACGCTCTAATCGTGACTAGCGAAGTAGATGAGAATCTATTCCTAGCTGCTCGTAACCTATACAAAGTTGACGCACGTGATGTTGCTGGTATCGATCCAGTATCTCTAATCGCGTTTGACAAAGTTGTAATGACTGCAGAAGCAGTTAAGCAAGTAGAGGAAATGCTAGCATGATCACTGAAGAGCGTATCCTAAAAGTTCTACGTGCACCGCACATCTCTGAAAAAGCAACTATGGCAGCTGAGAAAGCGAACACTATCGTTTTCAAAGTAGCTAAAGATGCAACTAAAAAAGAGATCAAAGCAGCTGTAGAAAAGCTATTTGAAGTTGAAGTTAAGTCTGTAAATACTCTTATCACTAAGGGTAAGACCAAACGTCAAGGTCTACGCCAAGGTCGCCGCAGCGACGTTAAGAAAGCGTACGTTACTTTGAAAGAAGGTCAAGATCTTGACTTTGTTGGCGGCGCGGAATAACAGGAGTAGTTAAAAATGGCTATTGTTAAATGTAAGCCGACTTCCCCTGGTCGTCGTCACGTTGTTAAAGTTGTTAACGCTGACCTACACAAGGGCAAGCCATACGCACCTCTTCTAGAGAAAAACTCTAAGAATGGCGGTCGTAACAACAACGGTCGTATCACAGTACGTCACATCGGCGGTGGTCACAAGCATCACTACCGTGTAATTGACTTCAAACGTACTAAAGACGGTATCCCAGCGACAGTTGAGCGTCTAGAATACGATCCAAACCGTAGCGCAAACATTGCTCTAGTTCTTTACAAAGACGGTGAGCGTCGCTACATCCTAGCACCTAAAGGTGTTGTAGCTGGTGATGTTATTCAGTCTGGTGTTGATGCACCAATCAAAGCTGGTAACACTCTACCAATGCGTAACATCCCAGTAGGTTCAACTGTACACAATGTTGAACTTAAACCTGGTAAAGGTGGTCAGCTAGCTCGTTCGGCTGGTGCTTACGCTCAAATCGTTGCTCGCGACGGTGCGTACGTAACTATCCGTCTACGTTCTGGCGAAATGCGCAAAGTTCTTTCTGAAGGCCGTGCAACAATCGGTGAAGTTGGTAACTCTGAGCACATGCTACGCGAACTTGGTAAAGCTGGTGCTTCACGCTGGCGCGGCGTACGTCCAACCGTACGTGGTGTAGTAATGAACCCGGTTGATCACCCACACGGTGGTGGTGAAGGTCGTACTTCTGGTGGCCGTCATCCAGTATCTCCTTGGGGTATGCCAACTAAAGGCTTCAAGACTCGTAAGAACAAACGCACTGACAAGTACATCGTACGTCGTCGTAACAAGTAATCTATATAAAGAGGAATCGCCATGCCACGTTCTCTCAAGAAAGGTCCTTTTATTGACCTACACTTGCTGAAGAAGGTAGAGAAAGCGGTGGAAAGCGGAGACAAAAAGCCTATTAAGACTTGGTCCCGTCGTTCAATGATCATCCCTACGATGATCGGTTTGACCATCGCTGTCCATAATGGTCGTCAGCACGTACCAGTATTTGTAACTGATGAAATGATCGGTCACAAACTGGGTGAATTCGCACCAACACGTACTTACCGCGGTCACGCTGCGGATAAGAAAGCTAAGAAGCGCTAAGGAGTAGATAATGGAAGCAATTGCTAAACATAACTTTGCTCGCATTTCGCCTCAGAAAGCTCGCTTAGTTGCGGATCTAATCCGTGGTAAATCTGTTGACCAAGCTCTAGAAATCCTAACGTTCAGCAACAAAAAAGCTGCTGCACTAGTTAAGAAAGTTCTAGAGTCTGCTATCGCTAACGCGGAGCACAACGAAGGTGCAGATATTGACGATCTGAATGTCGCAAAAATCTTTGTAGATGAAGGCCCAACCATGAAGCGTATTATGCCTCGTGCTAAAGGTCGTGCGGATCGTATCTTGAAGCGTTCAAGCCACATCACTGTTGTTGTAGCAGATCGCTAGAGACTAGGAGAGTAAGCAATGGGTCAAAAAGTACATCCAAATGGTATTCGTCTAGGCATCGTTAAGCCTTGGAATGCTACATGGTTTGCTAACACCAAAGATTTCGCTGACAACCTAGACGGCGACTTCAAGGTACGTCAGTTCCTTACAAGTGAACTGAAAAAAGCGTCTCTATCACGTATCGTTATCGAGCGTCCTGCTAAGAGCATCCGTGTGACTATTCACACTGCTCGTCCAGGCGTAGTTATCGGTAAGAAAGGTGAAGACGTTGAGAAGCTACGCGCAGCTGTAGCTAAAATTGCAGGTGTACCAGCGCAAATTAACATCGCTGAAGTACGTAAGCCTGAACTAGATGCGCAACTTGTTGGTGACAGCATCGCGTCTCAGCTAGAGCGTCGTGTTATGTTCCGTCGTGCTATGAAGCGCGCAGTACAAAACGCTATGCGTCTAGGCGCTAAAGGTATCAAAGTGGAAGTAAGCGGTCGTCTAGGCGGCGCTGAAATCGCACGTTCAGAGTGGTACCGTGAAGGCCGTGTGCCTCTACACACTCTACGTGCTGACATTGATTACGCAACTTCTTCGGCTCACACTCAATACGGTGTGATCGGCATTAAAACTTGGATCTTCAAAGGTGAAATCCTAGGTGGTATGCCAGCAGCTAACGCTGTAGAGCCTAAAGGCGACAAGCCTAAGAAGCAGCGTAAAGGCCGTAAGTAAGGAGTCGACAGATGCTACAACCTAAACGTACTAAGTTCCGTAAGGTTCAGACTGGTCGTAACCGTGGTCTAGCTAAAGGTACTGATGTAAGCTTCGGCGAATTCGGTCTTAAAGCTGTTGGCCGTGGTCGTCTAACTGCTCGTCAAATCGAAGCGGCACGTCGTGCAATGACACGTCACGTTAAGCGTCAAGGTAAAATCTGGATCCGTGTGTTCCCAGACAAACCAATCACAGAAAAACCACTAGAAGTTCGTCAAGGTAAGGGTAAAGGTAACGTTGAGTACTGGGTAGCCCAAATCCAACCTGGTAAGGTTATGTACGAAATGGGTGGTGTACCTGAAGAATTGGCACGTGAAGCGTTCCGTCTAGCGGCACGTAAACTGCCTTTCAAAACTACATTTGTAACTAAGCAGGTGATGTGATGAAAGCACAAGATCTACGCGAGAAAAGCGTTGAAGAGCTTAACGCTGAGCTAATGAATTTGCTACGTGAACAGTTCAACTTGCGCATGCAAGCTGCAACTGGTCAACTACAGCAAACTCATACTCTGAAAGCTGTACGCCGTGATATCGCACGTGTGAAAACTGTTTTGACTGAGAAGGCAGGCGCATAATGAGCGAAGTAAAACGTACTCAACAAGGTCGTGTTGTTAGCGACAAGATGGACAAGTCTATCACTGTTGCAATCGAACGTTTCGTAAAACACCCAATTTACGGTAAGTTCGTTAAACGTACGACTAAAGTACACGCACATGACGAAAACAACGAGTGTGGCATTGGCGACACTGTTGAAATCGCAGAGTGTCGTCCACTGTCTAAGACTAAGTCTTGGACTTTGGTGAAAGTTGTAGAAAAGGCGAAGATGTAATCTTCACTCTTCTATGATAAGAAACGGCTCCAAAAATATTTTTGGAGCCGTTTATTTTTTGACTACCCAATCACAGAAAAGGGTGGTACAATTCGCGTCCCTTATAAAGAGGCAGCCCGACCCGTGATGGGTCTAGTTATTAATATTTAGCGGAGCACTAACATGATCCAAATGCAAAGTATGCTGGACGCAGCTGATAACTCAGGCGCACGCAGCGTAATGTGTATTAAGGTTCTGGGTGGCTCACACCGCCGTTATGCACATATCGGTGACGTCATCAAAGTTACTGTTAAGGAAGCAATTCCTCGCGGTAAAGTTAAAAAAGGTGACGTTATGAAGGCGGTTGTAGTGCGCACCCGTAAAGGCGTACGTCGTCCTGACGGTTCTGTCATTCGCTTCGACCGAAATGCTTGCGTACTGTTGAATAACACTACTGAGCAACCAATCGGTACACGTATCTTTGGTCCTGTGACACGCGAACTTCGTGGCGATAAGTTCATGAAGATCGTTTCACTGGCTCCAGAAGTTCTGTAAGGAGCACGTAGAAATGGCAGCTAAAATCCGTCGTAATGACGAAGTAATCGTTCTTGCTGGTAAAGACAAAGGCAAGAAAGGTAAAGTAACTAAGGTCCTAGCAACTGGTAAAGTTATCGTTGAAGGTATCAACCTTGTTAAGAAACACCAGAAACCTGTTCCTGCACTAGGTATCCAAGGCGGTATCGTAGAGCAAGAAGCAGCAATCGATGTTTCTAACGTGGCTATCTTTAATGCAGCTACTGGTAAAGCTGACCGTATCGGTTTCCGTTTTGAAGACGGCAAAAAAGTTCGTTTCTTCAAGTCTAACGGCGAAACCGTTTCTAACTAATAGAAGTAATTTGGAGTTCTACTATGGCGAAACTGCATGATTACTACAAGTCGTCTGTAGTCGCTGAACTGACCAAACAGTTCAGTTACACAAGCGTCATGCAAGTCCCTAGAATCGAGAAAATCACCCTAAACATGGGTGTTGGTGAAGCAATCAACGATAAGAAACTGCTAGAAAACGCAGCATCTGATATGGCAACGATCTCTGGTCAAAAGCCACTTATCACTAAAGCGCGTAAATCTGTTGCAGGTTTCAAAATCCGTGAAGGCTACCCTATCGGTTGTAAAGTAACCTTGCGTGGCGAACGTATGTGGGATTTTCTTGAGCGTTTGATTAACATCGCTCTTCCACGTGTACGTGACTTCCGTGGTGTTAGCGCTAAGTCTTTTGACGGTCGCGGTAACTACAGCATGGGCGTTCGCGAGCAAATCATCTTCCCGGAAATCGACTTTGATAAAGTTGATCGTGTACGCGGTCTAGACATCACTATTACGACGTCTGCTGGTACTGATGAGGAAGGCCGTGCTCTGCTGGCTGCCTTTAACTTCCCATTCCGTAAGTAAGGTGAAGGGTTACTGTTATGGCTAAACAATCAATGAAAGCACGTGAAGCTAAACGTGCAAAGCTAGTAGCTAAGTTCGCTGAAAAGCGTGCAGCGCTAAAAGCTATCATCAGCGATGTAAACGCATCTGAAGAAGATCGTTGGAACGCAGTTCTTACACTGCAATCTCTTCCACGTGATTCAAGTGCATCACGTCAGCGCAACCGTTGTAACCAAACTGGTCGTCCACACGGTTACCTACGTAAGTTCGGTCTAAGCCGTATTAAGGTTCGTGAAGCTTGCATGAAAGGCGAGATTCCGGGTCTTCGTAAGGCTAGCTGGTAATTGCCACTTAATCATTTGGAGTAAATCATATGAGCATGCAAGATCCGATTTCGGATATGCTGACCCGCGTTCGTAACGGTCAGGCAGCAAACAAAGTTGCTGTTAAAATGCCTTCTTCAAAGCTTAAAGTTGCAATTGCTGCACTACTAAAAGCTGAAGGTTACATCGTTGACTTCGCTGTTGAAGGCGAAGCAAAACCTGAGCTAGAAGTAACTCTTAAGTACTTCCAAGCTAAACCAGTAATCGAGCAACTTAAACGTGTTTCTCGCCCAGGTCTACGTGTTTACAAGAAGAAAGATGAACTTCCTTCTGTAATGGGTGGTCTTGGTATTGCTATCGTTTCTACTTCCAAGGGTCTTATGTCAGACCGCGCTGCACGTAAAGCAGGTCTTGGTGGTGAAATCATCTGCTACGTAGCTTAATAGGAGTAGAATATGTCTCGTGTTGCTAAAGCACCTGTCGCTATTCCAGCTGGCGTAGAGGTGAAACTAAACGGCCAAGAAATCACTGTAAAAGGTGCTAAAGGCGAACTAACTCGCGTACTAAACGACGCTGTAGTTATCGCTCAGGAAGAAAACAACCTAACTTTCGGTCCTAAAGAAGGTGTTGCTAACGCTTGGGCACAAGCAGGTACTGCTCGTGCACTAGTTAACAACATGGTTGTTGGTGTTACTGAAGGCTTTACTAAGAAGCTAACTCTTAAAGGTGTTGGTTACCGTGCTGCTATCAAAGGCAATGCTGTAGGTCTAACACTAGGCTTCTCACACCCAGTTGAGCACGAGTTGCCAGCGGGTATCAAAGCTGAATGTCCAAGCCAAACTGAAATCGTGATTACTGGTTGTGACAAACAACTAGTTGGTCAAGTTGCGGCTGACATTCGTTCTTACCGTCAACCTGAGCCTTACAAAGGTAAAGGTGTTCGTTACGCAGATGAAAATGTGCGTACTAAAGAAGCTAAGAAGAAGTAAGGTAACACTATGGATAAGAAAGCATCTCGCATCCGTCGTGCTACACGCGCACGTCGTAAGATTGCAGAACTGGGTGCGACTCGCCTAGTTGTACACCGTACTCCTCGTCACGTGTACGCACAGGTTATCGCGGCTAACGGCTCTGAGGTTATCGCAGCAGCTTCTACTGTAGAAAAAGCGATCCGTGAGCAAGTGAAATACACTGGTAACGTTGATGCAGCTAAAGCAGTAGGTAAAGCTGTTGCAGAACGCGCTCTTGAAAAAGGCGTAACTGCAGTTGCATTTGATCGTTCTGGTTTCCAATACCACGGTCGAGTAGCGGCGCTAGCAGAATCTGCTCGCGAAGCTGGTCTGAAATTCTAAGGTAGGGTTGGAAGATGGCTAAAGAACAACAAGTTCAAGCGAATGATTTGCAAGAAAAGCTAATCGCAGTTAACCGTGTTTCTAAAACGGTTAAAGGCGGTCGAATCATGAGCTTCACTGCACTAACAGTAGTTGGTGACGGTAATGGTCGTGTAGGTTTCGGTTACGGCAAAGCTCGTGAAGTACCTGCAGCGATCCAAAAAGCAATGGAAAAAGCGCGTCGTAACATGACTACGATCGCTCTAAACGAAGGCACTCTTCACCACCCAGTGAAAGGTCGCCACTCGGGCTCTAAAGTTTACATGCAGCCTGCAGCAGAAGGTACTGGTGTTATCGCAGGTGGTGCGATGCGTGCAGTACTAGAAGTTGCTGGTGTACACAACGTACTATCTAAAGCATACGGTTCAACGAACCCTATCAACATCGTTCGTGCAACGATCGATGCACTAGGTAGCATGAAGTCGCCAGAAATGGTTGCTGCTAAACGTGGTCTAACTGTTGAAGCTATTTCGGAGTAAGAACACCATGGCAACTATTAAAGTAACTCAAACTAAAAGCTCAATTGGCCGCCTACCAAAGCACAAAGCTACTTTGCGTGGTCTAGGTCTTCGTAAAATCAACCACACAGTAGAACTTGAAGATACTCCGTGCGTACGCGGTATGATCAACAAGGTTTACTACATGGTTAAAGTTGAGGAGTAATCAGAATGCGTTTGAATACTCTTGCACCGGCTGCTGGCTCTAAACATGCTCCTAAGCGTGTAGGCCGTGGTATCGGTTCTGGCCTAGGTAAAACTGGTGGCCGTGGTCACAAAGGTCAAAAATCACGTTCTGGCGGTAAAGTTCGTCCAGGTTTCGAAGGCGGTCAGATGCCTCTGAAACAACGTCTACCAAAATTCGGTTTCACTTCTCGTAAGAGCCTAGTGTCTGCTGAAGTTCGTCTAGCTGAGCTAGCGAAAGTTTCTGGTGACGTGGTTGATCTAAACAGCCTTAAAGCTGCTAACATCATCACTAAGAACATCGAATTCGTTAAAGTTGTTCTTTCTGGTGAAATTAACAAAGCAGTGACTGTTAAAGGTCTACGTGTGACTAAAGGCGCTAAAGCTGCAATCGAAGCTGCAGGCGGTAAAATCGAGGAATAATCTCGAGGAACGAGGTACAGATGGCTAAGAAACCAGGACAAGATTTTCGTAGTGCTCAGAGCGGCTTAAGTGAACTAAAGTCGCGCTTGTTATTCGTAATTGGTGCACTTTTAGTATTCCGAGCCGGCTCTTTTGTGCCGATTCCTGGTATTGACGCTGCTGTACTTGCCGATTTGTTCGAACAGCAAAAAGGTACCATCGTTGAAATGTTTAACATGTTCTCCGGTGGTGCTCTTGAGCGTGCATCTATATTAGCATTGGGCATCATGCCGTATATTTCGGCATCTATTGTTGTCCAATTGCTAACTGTAGTTCATCCAGCGTTAGCTGAACTCAAAAAAGAGGGTGAAGCAGGCCGTCGTAAGATCAGCCAATACACACGCTACGGCACGCTTGTACTTGCAACCTTCCAGGCTATAGGTATCGCAACAGGCTTACCAAACATGGTCGACAATCTGGTTGTTATCAACCAAACCATGTTTACGCTAATTGCTACCGTAAGTTTAGTAACCGGCACCATGTTCCTAATGTGGTTAGGTGAACAAATTACAGAGCGTGGAATTGGTAACGGTATTTCGTTACTAATTTTTGCAGGTATTGTTGCTGGATTGCCTTCTGCAATCGGTCAAACAATCGAGCAAGCGCGTCAAGGTGAATTGCATGTACTTCTTCTGTTGCTAATCGCGGTATTAGCTTTTGCAGTAATTTACTTCGTTGTTTTCATGGAACGTGGTCAGCGTCGAATCGTCGTTAACTACGCGAAGCGTCAACAAGGTCGTAAAGTATTTGCTGCACAAAGTTCTCACTTGCCACTTAAAATTAATATGGCAGGTGTTATTCCAGCGATTTTCGCATCAAGCATTATCCTGTTCCCAGGAACACTGGCTCAGTGGTTTGGTCAGAATGGTGAGAGCAGCGCGTTCGGTTGGTTAACTGACGTGTCTTTGGCTCTTAGCCCAGGTCAGCCATTGTATGTAATGCTATATGCAGCAGCAATTATCTTCTTCTGTTTCTTCTACACGGCGTTGGTTTTCAACCCGCGTGAAACAGCAGATAACTTGAAGAAGTCTGGTGCATTCGTACCCGGTATCCGCCCAGGTGAGCAGACAGCGAAGTACATCGATAAAGTAATGACACGTCTTACCCTTGCTGGTGCACTGTACATTACCTTTATCTGTCTGATTCCCGAGTTCATGATGGTCGCGTGGAACGTACGTTTCTACTTCGGCGGTACATCACTACTAATCGTAGTTGTTGTAATTATGGACTTTATGGCACAGGTACAGACTCATCTGATGTCTCAACAGTATGATTCTGTGTTGAAGAAAGCGAATCTGAAAGGCTACGGCCGTTAATCCGGCGGTAGACTCAGTTTCATTTACGGAGTTTAGCAATGAAAGTTCGTGCTTCCGTTAAAAAAATCTGCCGTAACTGTAAAGTAATCAAGCGTAACGGTGTCGTTCGCGTGATTTGCAGTGAGCCAAAGCACAAACAGCGCCAAGGCTAATTAGCAGAAATTTTTACTTGAAAATGAAGGTTGGGTCGAGTATATTCCTCGGCCTACCTTTTGCGTGCAAAAGAAGTAGTATTCCGCAGCGTATCCATAACGGGCTTTGCTGCGGCTAATTCTTTTATAGAAACACTTAGGAGTGAATAATGGCCCGTATAGCAGGCATTAACATTCCTGATCAGAAACACGCTGTAATCGCTCTAACGGCGATCTACGGCATCGGTAAAACTCGCTCTCAAGCTATCCTAGCTGAAGTGGGTATTGCTGAAGATGTTAAGATCAGTGAACTAACTGAAGAGCAGATCGATCAACTGCGTGATGGTGTAGCTAAGTACACTGTAGAAGGTGATCTACGTCGTGAAGTATCTATGAACATCAAGCGTCTTATGGACCTTGGCTGTTACCGTGGTCTTCGTCATCGTCGCAGTCTACCGCTACGTGGACAGCGTACTAAAACCAACGCTCGCACCCGTAAGGGTCCGCGTAAGCCGATCAAGAAATAATCGGGAAGGTAGAGTACAATGGCTAAACAACCAACTCGCGCTCGTAAGCGCGTACGCAAGCAAGTTGCAGATGGCGTTGCGCACATCCATGCTTCTTTCAATAACACAATCGTAACCATTACTGACCGTCAAGGTAACGCTCTTGCATGGGCTACTGCAGGTGGTTCTGGTTTCCGTGGTTCTCGTAAGTCTACTCCGTTCGCTGCACAGGTTGCTGCTGAGCGTTGTGCTGAAATGGCTAAAGAATACGGTCTAAAGAACTTGGAAGTTATGGTTAAGGGTCCTGGTCCAGGTCGTGAATCTACTGTTCGCGCACTGAACGCAGCTGGTTTCCGCATCACAAACATCGTTGATGCTACACCAATCCCTCATAACGGTTGTCGTCCACCTAAGAAACGTCGCGTATAACGTTTCTAGGACTATTGGAGAAGAATCATGGCAAGATATTTGGGTCCTAAGCTGAAGCTTAGCCGTCGTGAAGGCACTGACTTGTTCCTTAAGTCTGGTGTTCGCGCGATCGATACCAAGTGTAAAATTGATAACGCACCAGGTGTACACGGCGCTCGTCGCGGTCGTCTATCTGAGTATGGCGTTCAGCTTCGTGAGAAGCAAAAAGTTCGTCGTATGTACGGCGTTCTAGAAAAACAATTCCGTAACTACTACAAAGAAGCTGCACGTCTTAAAGGCAACACAGGTGAGAACCTGCTTCAGCTTCTTGAAGGTCGTCTTGATAACGTAGTTTACCGCATGGGCTTTGGCGCAACTCGCGCAGAAGCACGTCAGCTAGTTAGCCACAAAGCTATCCTAGTTAACGGTAAAGTTGTAAACGTTCCTTCTTTCAAAGTAGCGGCTAATGACGTTGTTTCTATTCGCGAGAAAGCTAAACAGCAAGCTCGTATCAAAGCAGCTCTAGAAGTTGCTGAACAACGTGAAAAACCAACTTGGATTGAAGTAGATGGTGGCAAGATGGAAGGTACATTCAAGCGTATGCCTGAGCGTTCTGATCTATCAGCTGACATCAACGAACAATTGATCGTCGAGCTTTACTCTAAGTAAGGTTTAAACTAAAGAGAGGACACAATGCAGGGTTCTGTAACAGAATTTCTTAAGCCACGTCTAGTTGACATCGAACAAATCAGCTCGACTCACGCAAAAGTAACTCTTGAGCCATTAGAGCGTGGCTTTGGTCATACTCTGGGTAATGCACTTCGCCGCATTCTTCTATCTTCTATGCCTGGTTGTGCAGTGACAGAAGTAGAAATTGAAGGCGTACTTCATGAGTACAGCACTAAAGAAGGCGTACAAGAAGATATTCTTGAAATCCTTCTAAACCTTAAAGGTTTGGCAGTGCGTGTAGCTGAAGGCAAAGATGAAGTGTTCATTACTTTGAACAAATCAGGCTCGGGCCCTGTGGTTGCAGGTGACATCACCCATGACGGTGATGTAGAGATCGCTAACCCTGAACACGTTATTTGTCACCTAACGGATGACAACGCTGAAATCGCAATGCGTATTAAAGTTGAACGTGGTCGTGGTTATGTTCCAGCTTCTGCGCGTATCCATAATGAAGAAGACGAGCGTCCAATCGGTCGCCTACTAGTAGATGCTACTTACAGCCCAGTAGACAAAATTGCCTACGCTGTAGAAGCAGCTCGTGTAGAACAGCGTACTGATCTAGACAAGCTTGTTATCGATATGGAAACAAACGGTACTCTAGAACCTGAGGAAGCAATCCGTCGTGCAGCTACTATCCTAGCTGAACAATTGGATGCATTCGTAGATCTTCGTGATGTACGTGTTCCTGAGGAGAAGGAAGAGAAGCCAGAATTCGATCCGATCCTACTGCGTCCTGTAGACGATCTTGAACTAACAGTTCGCTCTGCTAACTGTCTGAAAGCAGAAGCGATTCACTACATCGGTGATCTAGTACAACGTACTGAGGTTGAGCTACTTAAAACGCCTAACCTTGGTAAAAAATCTCTTACTGAGATTAAAGACGTACTTGCGTCACGTGGTCTGTCTCTGGGCATGCGCCTAGAAAACTGGCCACCTGCATCAATCGCTGAAGATTAATCGATACTAGTTAGAAGGATTAGGTCATGCGCCATCGTAAGAGTGGTCGTCAACTCAACCGCAACAGCTCACATCGTAAAGCGATGTTTAGCAACATGGCTAGCTCTCTAGTACGTCATGAAGTTATCAAGACTACTTTGCCAAAAGCAAAAGAGCTACGTCGCGTAGTTGAGCCTTTGATTACACTAGCTAAGACTGACAGTGTTGCTAACCGTCGTCTAGCATTTGCACGTACTCGTGACAACGAAGTAGTTGCAAAACTATTTAACGAACTAGGTCCACGTTTTGCTGCTCGTCAGGGCGGTTACACTCGTATCCTAAAAGCTGGCTTCCGTGCTGGTGATAAAGCTCCAATGGCTTACATTGAGCTTGTAGATCGCCCAGCTGCTGAAGAAGCTGCTGAGTAATCAGTTCGTAAGAACGAGAAAGCCGAGCGTTAGCTCGGCTTTTTTGTATCTGTAATTTGTTCAAAAATGGGAGCCTACTGTCTGTAGGCTCCCATTCTTTTTACTTCTATTTCGATGGGGATTTCGCTTAAAGCGAAATTACTTACCGCTCGTCCATAGACCGCTTAAAGACTTCAATAGTCCCTCACTTGCTCCTTGCTCATTTAGGTAACCTAAAATCACTGGTGCAAATTGGCTGATCATCGATGGGTCTAGTCCTAGTGCATTAAATGCGCTTTGTACTGCACTCAAGCTTTCGATGTTACCTAACAGGCTTTGTGCACCTTTCAAGTTGGATAATCCAGGGATCAATGACTGCAATTCCGTGCTGTTTTGTTGAGACAGTTGGCTTTGAGCAAGTGCAATTAGGGCACTGCTGCCACCTGCAGCTTGTTCTGTCGAAACTGGTAGCTGACTCGTTAGTAGCTCAGTAAGAGGTGAAGATTCTGCATTTAGGCCTTGGCTTACCATATCCATAAGACCATTTTTGCTGCTCTTATCTACGACAGTGTCCAAAAACGCATGTGCGCTGCCAATATTCACTGATAGGAGAGCTAAAGTTAGGAGAGTTTTACGCATAGTACCTCCGACGGTTGAGCGATTTAACTTATTTGTTGTATTTATTTTTTGAAGGTCATTTGACTGACAACTTCTATTATTTTATAAAAAAAGCGGCGCTAATGCGCCGCTTTATGTAGGTCATTGAGAAAAGTCTCAATTATAGAATGTCTAGTAGCTCAACTTCGAATACTAGTGCTGCGAATGGAGGGATTGCAGCGCCTGCGCCACGTTCACCGTACGCAAGGTCTTGTGGGATGTATAGTTTCCACTTAGAACCTACAGGCATTAGTTGTAGAGCTTCAACCCAACCTTTAATTACGCCAGTTACTGGGAACTCAGCTGGTTGGCCGCGAGATACAGAGCTGTCGAATACTGTGCCGTCTGTTAGTTCACCGTGGTAGTGAACACGTACAGATTTATCAGCTGTTGGGATTTCGCCAGTACCTTCATTGATAATTTCGTACTGTAGGCCAGATTCAAGAACATTAACTTCTGGACGTAGAGCGTTGTCTTTTAGGAACGCTTCACCATCAGCTGCTGCTGCTTTAGCTGCTTCTTGACGAGCTGCTTCTGCGCGAGTGTGTAGCTCTTGCAGTGCATTGTTGATTTCGTCAATTTCGATTGATGGCATTTCGCCAGTCAATGCTGTTGCGATACCCGCAGCGATAGCGTCAACGCTAAGGCCTTCCAGACCAGAGCCAGCTAGTTGCTGACCCATTTGCAGACCAATGCCGTAGCTTGCTTTTTGTTCTGCAGTTTCAAATTTAATTTCAGACATGAATGTCGCTCTTATTAGGAGTGATAAAGGCAACAGGATATCAGTTTCGAGCTTAGGTTTAAATAATTGCTGCCGATTGCGTTATCTGACCATCCAGCGTGTGACTTATCTCTTACTCCAAGTGAAATTTCTGCTAATTTAAGCCAAATTCCATTTTACTTTAGTCAAAACCATATACTCTCCGCGCTGGTATTTTTATACTGGTAGTAGAAGTATTAAGGGACACATCAACATGAATCGTCGCAGAAAGAAAAAGCAGCAAGTCGACTACGTCGAGTTGGTCAAACAAAAGTTCGCTGCTATCAACTGGAAGCAGCCGTTCAACAAAAGTAAGTGGTTGGAACGTGTAGAACCAATCAAGGCATTTTGGCAGCGCTTACCTAAATTCCATCAACGAGCTTTGATGGTGTTAATGCCATTATTACTTCTACTTCTGATTGTACCGTTACCGAAAAAAACGGAAGCGTTAGTCGAACAGCAGGGTGAAGTGGATAGCCAGCGTGTTGCGATCCAGTTAAATGCGCAAAGCCTGAGTCAGCAACGTACGTCGCAAAACTCGGGGCCTAAGTCAGAAGACTGGAAAGAGTACCATGTGAAGAATGGTGATACGTTAGCTCAAGTTTTTCGCAACAATCAGCTTTCTATGGCTGACCTTAGCGCCTTAGTAAAAATAGAAGGAAGCGACAAGCCACTGAGCCATATCAAGCAGGGGCAACTCATCCGTTTTAAACTCTCAGAAAACGGCCAGTTAGATATGTTGCAACTGGAAAAGAGCGATCATTCGGTTATGTTTTTTCGCCTATCGGATGGCAGCTTCGGCCGAAACAAATAGTTTCCATTGTAGATTTAAAAAAGACGCGATTATCTCGCGTCTTTTTTATTGCAGTTTTGTAGAGGTTTATTGAGTCGATTGCTTCCTACGCATGTCTACGTGTGGAATTCCATCTTCTAAGTAACTGTCAGAAATAACTTCAAATCCATGGTGAGCATAAAAATCGATAAGATGTTCTTGTGCACCAATGTCTATGGTTTTTTCGGGCCATAACGTAGAACATGCTTGGATGGCTCGTGTGATTAGCTGATGGCCTAAGCCACCACCTCGGGCTGTTTGTTTGGTCACGACTCGGCCAATACTGACGTTATCGTAAGTGGTTCCAGCTGGCAGAAGCCGAGCGCAGGCAACTAATTCATCATTGTGGTAGCCGAGTAGGTGATGAACGCCGTCAATAACATCCCTACCATCTAGCTCTGGGTACGGGCAAGTTTGCTCGACGACGAACACATCGACGCGTAAGCGCAGCATCTCATACAGTTGTAAAGTAGTTAGTTGAGCAAAAGGCAAAGTGATCCAAGTGGTCATGTCCGTCGTCCATAATGATAGTAGAGTGCCTGAATGTACTCGCTTTTGTTTCAATACTCATTAACAATGGTTAATTTTCACTGGTCTTCCCAGAAAATCTGGCGATAATGTGCCCTCTTTTTCATCCCACCTGAGGATATTTCCCTGTGAGCAAACAAACTTTTGACCAAGTAGGCCTGAACCCAGCGCTACTAGAAACGCTGGATTCATTGAACTACACCCATATGACGCCAATTCAAGCGTTAAGCTTACCGGCGATTTTGAATCAGCGTGACGTAATTGGTCAGGGTAAAACGGGCTCGGGTAAAACAGCGGCGTTTGGTCTTGGCGTGCTATCAAATCTAAACGTAAAACGATTTCGCGTGCAGGCTTTGGTGCTGTGTCCGACTCGCGAACTGGCGGATCAAGTTGCTAAAGAAATTCGAACGCTAGGGCGTGGTATTCATAACATTAAAGTACTTACGTTGTGCGGCGGTATGCCGATGGGACCGCAAATTGGTTCGTTAGAGCATGGTGCACATATCCTTGTTGGTACTCCGGGGCGTATTCTGGATCACCTTGAGAAAGGCCGTATTAACTTGGAAGAGCTGAATACACTGGTGCTGGATGAAGCCGATCGTATGCTAGAAATGGGCTTCCAAGACGCTTTGGATGCGATTATTAATGCGGCGCCTAAACAGCGTCAGACATTGCTGTTTAGCGCCACATTCCCAGAGAAGATCGAGAAAATCGCTCAGCGTATTATGAAATCGCCAGAGATGATCAAGGTTGAATCGACTCACGATACTTCCAGCATTGCTCAATACTTCTACAAAGTAGAAGGAACTGAAGCGCGTGATGAGGCGCTAGCGAATCTTCTTTTGACTTACCAACCAGAGTCGGCGGTGGTGTTCTGTAATACGAAGAAAGAGGTTCAAAATGTTGCGGATGAATTACACCATCGTGGCTTTAGCGTGATCGATATTCACGGTGATCTTGAACAGCGTGAACGTGATCAAGCACTGGTGCAATTTGCGAACAAGAGCGTTTCTATTCTTGTAGCAACGGACGTGGCGGCACGAGGTTTGGATGTGGACAATCTTGATGCTGTGTTCAACTTTGAGCTGTCTCGTGACCCAGAAGTGCACGTGCACCGTATTGGCCGTACTGGCCGAGCAGGCAGTAAAGGTTTGGCGTTCAGCTTCTTTGGTGAAAAAGACGGTCTACGTGTTGCTCGTATCGAAGAGTACTTAGAGATGGATGTGGTACCCGCGACCTTGCCAGCGAAATCAAATCAGCAGCCATACCAAGCGAAGATGGTGACCATCAACATTGATGGCGGCAAGAAGCAAAAAGTTCGTCCTGGCGATATTCTTGGTTGTTTGACTGGCAAAAATGGCATCCCAGGTGCGCAAGTGGGCAAGATTCATTTGTTCCCTGTACGTTCTTACGTTGCTGTGGAAAAGTCTGCCGCGAAGAAAGCACTGCAAATTATCAGTACGGGTAAGATGAAAGGGCGTCAGTTCCGAGCGCGTCTTCTTAAATAAGTCATTAGATTGAACAAAGGCTCTTCGTTGGAAGAGCCTTTTTTGTTTGGTGCGTCTCTTATTCGCTGTCTTTTGCTAAACGCGCTTTAATACGGCTCAAGCTGATAGCTGTAATGCCGAGGTAAGCCGCAATTTGGCTATCGGTAATACGTTGTTCTAAATCTGGGTAGTGGTGGCAAAATAACTGATAACGTTCCTCAGGCGAATACAACAGCATAAAACGTTCTTTATTCTCTTTGTTCATCAACTGCGTTTCGAGCAATTTTAGGTAAATTGAGTGCTTTTCGGCGCGCCATTGATGCAATGCCTCGATAGGCAAACAGAATAAATGACATGCGGTCAGCGTTTCCAATAAGTACGGTGAAGGTTGATCTTTTATCACGCTTTCAAAGCCGATCACCCAGTCCTTTTCCCAATAAAACTCTTTGCTGAATTCTTTGCCTTTCTCTGTGAGATAGCTTGCGTGACATAACCCTTCCAGAATGAAGTAGATGTGTGAACTAAATTCACCTTGATGGCTAAGAATGTGTCTAGTGGGTAATTCTAACTCTTGTCCATAGACCATGAGTTGTGAGGCTTCGTCTTCTGAAAAGCCATGTTGAGTGAGATCGAAAAATACGTCGTTTTGCATGAAGGTTATCTGCAGTGAAAGGGTTAGCGCATTTGAACTATCTTAACTGCTTTGCGCAGTAACAAAAAGCGGCTCACAGAGGAGCCGCTAGTTTGAACATGGAGTCGCTTATTTGTTTAAATCGATCTGATAAATCGCAAAGCCCACTTCGTCAGTTGCGACGCGTTTCATCGGGTATTGGCCTTTGTCTTGGATAAACTTCGAAGCTTTTTCGCTCGGTGAGGTTTCAAAGCGAATATCCAGTTTTTTGTCTGACTTAATTGGTGCGAACGACCAGTTATTGTCAGCGCTTGGCGTGACTTCGCCTTTTTCCTCACTGACGCGAGAAATGTACGCAGCAACCACAGAACGGTTTTCGTCTGGAGAGTCAAATGCAATGAAGTTCGGACCAGTGCCAGGGAAGGTATTGCTGTACGCGCGGTAATTGTTAGTCGCAATGATGAAATCTTGTTTCGGATCAACGGGTTTGCCATTGAAAGTTAGATTCACGATACGCTGGGAGTCCGGATTAATGACTTTACAATTCGCGTCGTACTTCGGTCGCTGAGTGATGTCGATTTGGTATTCCACACCATCAATCACGTCAAAGTTGTACGTACGGAAGTTATCCCAATCAATTAACGATTGTGGCTGTGTCGTATTGACATCAATGTGCTTGAATTGGCCTGCGCTGCACTCTAGCCATTCATGTACTTCTTTGCCTTTCACCTTCATTGCGACGAGCGTATTTGGGTATAGGTACAAGTCGGCGGCGTTGCGGAAAGTCAGTTGGCCAGATTCAACTTCAGTGAAGCCGTTCGGATCATCTTTACGTCCGCCCACTTTAAAAGGCGCTGCCGCGCTCAAAACTGGAATGTCAGCTAGGTCTGGATCGCCTTGAATGAAACGTTCAACGTAGTCTTTTTGTGCAAGGTTAACGATTTGGATTGTTGGGTCGTCTTGCACCAAAGCCAAGAAGCTGTACATCACGTCATTCGCTTTACCAATTGGTTGGTTAACGAATTCGCGAGTGCCTTTGTGATCGTCTTCGAGTGCTTTAATGATGCCTTGGTCTGCTTCTGCAAGCGATTTCTTAGTCGCTTTGTCGAAAATTGGTCGAGCTTCAGATTGTCCTTCCACTACTTGCCATTGGCCGTCTTTTTGCTCGATGACCAGATCCATGACTCCCACGTGGCTACCCCAACGGCCAGGCATGACGGCAGTGACACCGTTGATGGTGCCTTTGTTGTTGTCTACGCCTTGTAGATTCTCAAATCCTTTGCCTGGGAAGACCGCGTGAGAGTGACCAAACGCAATGGCATCAATGCCTTTTACTTGCGTTAAATAGTACACCGAGTTCTCCGCACCTAGTTTATATGGATCGGTTGAAACCCCTGAATGCGGAATCGCGACAATAATGTCCGCACCTTCCTTCTTCATCTGCGGAATCAGCTTCTCTGCAGTTTCTTTGATGTCTTTGGCAACCACGTTGCCTTCAAGATTTTTCTTATCCCAAACCATGATTTGCGGTGGAACAAACCCGATGTAACCCACTTTTACTTGATGAACTTCGCCATCGGTATCTTTAAAACTGTGTGTTTTGATCAGGTAGGGTTGGAAGTAATGCTCGCCAGTTTTCTTATCAAACACATTGGCGTTGATGTAGGGGAAGTTCGCGCCGGCCAGCGTCTTTTGTAGGAAATCCAAACCATAGTTGAATTCATGGTTACCAATATTCCCCACATCATAGTGCAATTGGTTCATGGCTTTGTACACAGGATGAACTTCTCCAGCCTGTATGCCTTTTGCTGCCATGTAGTCACCCATCGGGCTACCTTGAATTAAGTCGCCGTTGTCGACCAACACGCTGTTTTCCACTTCGGATTTTGCCTGCTTAACTAATGTGGCTGCGCGGCTCAAACCAATTTGTTGTGATGGTTGGTCTTTGTAGTAATCGTAATCCATCACGTTGGTGTGGATGTCAGTGGTTTCAATAATGCGAAGCTTGATCGTGTCTGCCATTGCTGGCCCTGCAAGCGTCAACATGCCACTCAAAACTGCGACGGAAATAGGATTAACTGCCATTTTCATGAGGTGCTCCAATTTAATGGGATAGGAAGTCGAGTGTAACGAATTTTAATGCAACTTAATGATTAAGGTGCAAAAAACTGTGAATCAACGACATTTTACTGAACCCTTTTCATATTAAACGCCGACTTTTTCACGATTTTGAATGAGACCAAACAAAAACTTCTTAGCAGATTTTTGAATAAAAAATGAAATTTTAGAATTTCAGGTAATAAAAACACCCCGCCATAATGCTTGCATCACAATATCAATGGACGATGAGCAAGCACATGGCAACGAACGATTCAGTCACTCCTTTACCTGTACAAAAGCCGAGGTTGGTTTCTGACAACCAAGTGGCTGGTGTCACTCGTTTTGCAAACCAGTCACTCAAACCAGGCGAAGTGGCATTGGTTGGTGCTGGCCCTGGCGACCCTGAACTTCTCACCATTAAAGCACTGAACTGTTTGCAACAGGCGGATGTGGTCTTGTACGACTATTTGGTGTCTGAAGAGATCATGGCGCTGATCCCAAGCGATACGATTTTAGTTTGTGTTGGCAAGCGTGCAGGGCACCACAGTGTACCGCAAGAAAAGACAAATCAACTTTTGGTTGATTTTGCTAAGCAAGGCTACCGAGTAGTACGAGTAAAAGGCGGTGATCCTTTCGTATTTGGTCGCGGTGGAGAAGAGCTAGAAGTGTTGGCTGATGCTGGCATTCGTTTTCAAGTGGTGCCTGGTATTACTGCCGCAGCAGGAGCAACAGCATATGCTGGCATTCCGTTGACGCACCGTGATTATGCTCAATCGGCCATTTTTGTTACTGGTCACTTGAAAGAAGAAAGTGATGAGATGGATTGGTCAACACTGGCTCGTGGTAATCAGACTTTAGTGATCTACATGGGACTCATGAAATCACACTATATTCAGAATCAGCTCATTCAGCACGGAAGAGCGGCTTCAACTCCGATTGCTATTATCGAGCGCGGTACGCAAATTCAG
The DNA here is from genome assembly GCF_043102935.1 of Vibrio sp. zbq_1. NCBI lineage: Bacteria > Pseudomonadati > Pseudomonadota > Gammaproteobacteria > Vibrionales > Vibrionaceae > Vibrio > Vibrio sp. zbq_1. The sequence continues at coordinate 278,206 of NZ_JBICJH010000042.1, read as the reverse complement.
CAAAAAGTTTTTACGGGAGAGCTTTCCCAACTATCTGATTTATCGAAGGAAGCTCAGGCGCCATCTTTGATTGTCGTAGGAGAGGTAGTGCGATTGTCTCAAAAGTTAGATTGGTTTTTGTCTAGTACTGATTTCAACAAAAGTGCTATTGCCAACTCCATATAATTTCAGTCCAAAGATTAGAGACGTAACGCGCCTTCAAGCTTAAAAAGGAAATACAAAACATGGACCAACAACGTTTAACTCACCTTAAACAACTCGAAGCGGAGAGTATTCATATCATCCGCGAAGTTGCTGCTGAGTTTGATAACCCAGTCATGATGTATTCGATTGGTAAAGATTCATCAGTGATGCTGCATTTGGCGCGTAAGGCGTTTTACCCAGGTAAGATCCCATTTCCGCTGCTGCATGTGGATACCGATTGGAAATTTCGCGAAATGATCGAATTCCGTGATCGTACTGCGGAAAAATACGGTTTTGAGCTTTTGGTTCATAAGAACCCAGAAGGCATCGCAATGGGATGTAGCCCGTTTGTTCATGGCTCGTCAAAGCATACGGACATCATGAAAACGCAAGGTCTTAAGCAAGCGCTAAACAAATATGGCTTCGATGCTGCTTTTGGTGGCGCTCGTCGTGATGAAGAAAAATCACGCGCAAAAGAGCGAGTGTATTCGTTCCGTGACAAGAACCATACCTGGGATCCGAAAAACCAACGTCCAGAACTTTGGAAAACCTACAACGGTCAAGTGAATAAAGGCGAGAGCATTCGAGTGTTCCCACTTTCTAACTGGACCGAGCTTGATATCTGGCAATACATCTATCTAGAGAACATCGAAATTGTCCCGCTTTATCTTGCTGATAAGCGTCCGGTTGTCGAACGCGATGGCATGCTGATCATGGTGGATGATGACCGTATGGAGCTTCAACCGGGTGAAGTAATTGAAGAGAAAAGCGTGCGTTTCCGTACGTTGGGCTGTTATCCACTGACAGGTGCGATTGAATCTGAAGCGAATACGCTGACGGGCATCATTGAAGAGATGTTGGTGGCGACCTCAAGTGAGCGTCAAGGCCGAGCGATCGACCACGATCAGTCAGGATCGATGGAACTCAAGAAACGTCAAGGTTACTTCTAAAAGATCTAAGGAAAGAGAATGAACAGTGCAGTTGAAGCTCAATTAGCCGAGCTTGGTATCGAAGGCTATTTAAAACAACATCAGTACAAGTCTCTGCTTAGATTTCTGACTTGTGGTTCTGTGGATGATGGGAAAAGCACCCTGATTGGTCGCTTACTCCATGATTCAAAACAAATTTATGAAGACCAACTAGCCGCGGTTCACTCAGATAGCCAACGCGTTGGTACGACGGGTGAAAAGCCAGATTTGGCGTTGCTTGTCGATGGTCTGCAGGCTGAGCGTGAACAAGGCATCACAATCGATGTTGCTTACCGTTACTTCTCGACGCAAAAGCGTAAGTTCATCATTGCTGATACCCCTGGACATGAGCAGTACACGCGCAACATGGCGACAGGCGCATCGACGTGTGATTTAGCGGTGATCTTAGTGGATGCCCGTAAAGGCATTTTGGATCAGACGCGTCGTCACTCTTTCATTTCAAACCTCTTGGGCTTGAAACATTTTGTTGTCGCAATCAACAAGATGGATTTGGTGGATTACTCACAAGCGCGCTTCGAAGAAATTCGTGATGAATACCTGAAGTTTTCTGAAAATCTAACTGGCGATATTGATATTCAAATTATCCCGATTTCAGCGCTGGAAGGCGACAACGTAGTGGATAAAGGACAGAACCTGAACTGGTTTGAAGGTCCATCGTTGCTTGAGTTGCTAGAAACGGTGGATGTGGACTACGAAAAAGGTGCGGGTGAATTCCGTTTCCCTGTTCAGTACGTGAATCGTCCTAACCTTGATTTCCGTGGCTTTGCGGGCACGGTGTCGTCTGGCTCTGTGAAAGTCGGTGATGCCATCAAAGCATTGCCGTCAGGTAAAACGTCGACTGTCGCTCGCATTGTGACCTTCGATGGCGACATTGAAGAAGCGCAAGCTGGTCTAGCCGTTACGCTGACTCTGAATGATGAAATTGACATCAGCCGTGGTGATTTGATCGTGCTTGAGAATGCGCAAGTACAAACCACCAACCATTTGCTTGCCGATGTGGTGTGGATGACTGAGCAGCCGTTGCAACCTGGTCGTGATTACGACATCAAGATTGCAGGTAAGAAGACCGTTGGTCACGTAGAGTCGATTCGTCACCAGTACGACATCAATAACTTGTCGACACATGGTGCTGCGGAACTGCCTCTAAATGGCATTGGTTTGTGTGAGTGGTCGCTCAATGAATCAGTAGCTTTGGACAATTACCAAGACTGCGCAGATACCGGTGGTTTCATCATCATCGATCGCCTAACTAATGTGACCGTTGGTGCTGGTATGGTGAAAGAAAGCTTAACCGAGCTTGAACGCGGTTTAGCTGATGTATCTGCCTTTGAACTTGAGTTGAACGCCCTTGTTCGCAAACACTTCCCGCATTGGGAAGCTAAAGACCTAAGCCAGTTACTCAAGAAGTAATGGCAGTAAACCTAGGGACGTTATTAGTGTCTAGGTTCACAGCCTAACCGAGTGCGAAATGCGGTTAGGCTGCCTCTAACACCGGAATGTTCAGTGAAGCCCAAGAAAACTGAGCATTCTGGCACTCTTTTTCGCTTTGCTTTGCTCTGGTTACTTGTTTTATCGCTCTACACACTGTCGTTGTGTTGCGGTTTGTTTCGCTCGTTTCGAGCTGTTTGGTAAGGAAAGGCTATGTGGGAACAAGGATTTGTATTAGCGATTTTGCTTGGCATTATCACTTGTTTGCTTGTGACTAAGATTAAGCCGAGCTACGTTTTTGCTGGTGCAGCCTTTATTGCTTTCATGGCGGGAATGATGGATTCCACGACCATTGCTGCGAACTTTACCAACTCATCATTGTTAACTTTGGTCCTGCTGATTCTCGCTTCTTGTGCATTAGAAAAAACGTTACTGATCAGTTGGGTGAGCCGTAGTATTTCAGAAGGTCATTTAGGCAGTGTGATCGCCAAGCTTGGGTTATCGACCGCCTTACTGTCTTCCTTTACCAACAATACGGCCGTTGTTGTGTCTTTGATTGGTGCGATTAAACGCAATCAACAGCACGCGCCTTCTAAGCTACTGATTCCACTTTCTTACGCGGCGATATTTGGCGGCACATTAACGCTTATTGGTACTTCGACCAACCTTATTATTAATAGCTTTGTGGAAGATGCAGGGCTACCGAGTCTAAGCTTTTTTACTCCGACGATGATTGGCTTGGCTGTCTTAGCTGGTGGTCTTTTAATTCTTATTCCGCTGAGCTATTTGCTGCCAAGTTACGATGACCAAAACCAAGAAGACTTACCGTATTTCCTTGAATCTCGTGTTGAACCAGGTTCCCCTTTGGTTGGCCGTACCATCAGTGAAAACAATCTGCGTGCGCTGCGTAAGTTGTTTCTTGCAGAGGTGGTTCGTGATGGCGTGACGGTATCGTCAGTAGGCCCCGACTTCGTGCTGAAAGCGAAAGATCGCCTGCTGTTTTGTGGTGATGTCGAAAGTGTGGCGACCTTGCAAGAAATTCCGGGGCTGACGCTATTTGGGCAACAGCATTTGAATGGCCAAAACTTTATTGAAGTGGTGGTCAGCTCATCTGCAACCTTCTGCCATAAGACCTTGAAAGAAAGCCGCTTCCGTGATCGTTTTGATGCGGTTGTTGTCGCCATTCGTCGTGGGCATGAGCGCTTGGAAGGTGGGTTGGGCAGTATTACCTTAGCTCCGGGCGATACTTTAGTGCTGGTGCCGGGCAAGCGTTTCGAATCTGAGCGTCGAGCGCACCGTAAAGAATTTGTGTTAGTGCACGACTTAGATTCCAGCGCACGTTTGGACTCCAATAAATCGACGATTGTGTTGATTGGTTTTGCTGCGGTTATCGCCTGTGCACTACTTGAACTTGTGCCGATCATTAAAGGGCTCGCGGTATACATCATTGCACTCATTGCGTTTGGCATAGTGCAAATCTCTGAGCTTCGCCGCCGTTTTCCCATTGATATTGTGGTGATTGTGGGCTCTGCGCTCTCTATTGCGCAGCTGATGATTTCATCGGGCTTGTCCGTCAGGATGGGCGAAATGTTTATCGAAGCCTTTAACGGCTGGGGCGTATTTGGTGCGCTGGTGGCCACATACATCATGACCTTGGTGCTGACTGAATTGGTGACCAACAATGCCGCTGCCGCGTTAGCATTTCCGATTGGCTATAGTATGGCTGTCGGGTACGGGGTGGATCCGATGCCATTTATTATGGCGGTATTATTTGGCGCAAGCGCGAGCTTTATTTCTCCCTACGGGTATCAAACCAACTTGTTGGTTTACAGTGTAGGTAATTACAAATTGACCGACTATGTGCGAATTGGTGTGCCGATTTCGATTGTGTATTCCGTATTGGTACTGACATTGATACCGGTCTTCTTTCCGTTTTAATTCCGATAAATACAAGGATTCGTTATGACCGCTGAAACACCGGTAAAAGATGAAAACATTGTCTGGCATCAGCACACGGTTGATAAACAGTTTCGTGCTGAGCTGAAAAAACAGAAACCAGCAGTGCTTTGGTTTACTGGTTTATCTGGCGCAGGTAAGTCAACCGTCGCGGGCGCGCTGGAGAATCGTTTAGCTGAGTTGGGCTACCACACTTATTTGTTGGACGGTGACAATGTTCGTCATGGCCTGTGTAGTGATCTAGGTTTTTCTGAACAAGATCGTCGTGAAAATATTCGTCGTATTGGCGAGTTGGCGAAACTGATGGCAGATGCGGGTTTGATTGTGTTGTCCGCGTTCATTTCTCCTCACCGTGCTGAGCGTCAACTCGTTCGCGATTTACTGCCCGAAGGTGAGTTCATTGAAGTGTTTGTGAATGCATCTCTCGAAGTGTGCGAAGGCCGAGATCCAAAAGGTTTATACAAAAAAGCGCGAGCAGGTGAGATCCCAAATTTCACGGGTATTGATTCAGAATATCAAGCGCCAATCAATCCAGAAATTGATTTGCCAGCAGGCGAGAAGAGCGTCGAAGAGTTGGTTGAGTTGTGTTTGAATGAGCTTAAACAGCGTCGTGTGATCAGCTAACTCAGCTTTTGGATCATGGGTGGAAAAAAGCCTCGTGTAATGCTTGAGGAGCTTTTAGATCATAGGTGACCTAAAGCTCCTAGAGCGAAACTAAACGGTATAGTTCACGCTGCTGCTTGCTTCGGTACTTACGCTAAACTTTTGATTTAACAAGGCGAGCATTTGATCGTAGTACTGAGAATTTGGCTTGTTGCCAAGCAGTTTGCACAGTTCGTTACCCGTCGGCGTGAAACGGTAGTACAGCAGACGGATGCCCTTCGTATTCACTTGCAGAGACAAATTCTTGCCTTGATATGCCAGTATCAATGGCGTTTCAATGCCGATCTCTCCTGATTCCAGTTCTGTGCTATGCAGTAACCCCAATTCAATCAATACTAATAGACTTGAGTACGGCAATTGAAAGCTGCCCATATTCAGATTGCTGGTGGTATCTCGTTTTCCAAAGTTGAATATTCCGCCATGTGCCTTATAGCCTATCAATAACTTTTTACTGTTATCGCCGCCAAAACTGCACGCCAAAGAGGCTGCTCTTTGTAGTGTTTGCGCTTCTTTTGGGGACATATCCTTAAGGACTTTCAGCGCTTTCATCGACGTGGAACCTGGGTTGGTCACTTCACGCTTCATTACTTGCGCCCACAACTTCTGCATTGAACTGTTGTGGATGTCTTGGGCCATATCAAAAAATCGATACAACCAATCTTGATCGGGTTCACCTGCGGTTTCATCGCGGCAAGCGCTGTGCGCGAGTTTTAGGATTTGCTCAAGGTTTTTTTGTCTTTGCTCTTGGCGGCGTTGGTCTCGCAGTTGTGCTCTTTCTAATGCGGATTTGGCAGGAGGGTCAGTTTGCAACAGAGCGTCGAGGCCATGAGATTGAGCGATGTTTTTAATTCTGCTCGCACTGTCTTTGATGTAACCCGTTTTCTTGTCGTGGTGACCGTTTTTCTGCGTATTAGGCTGGTGTTCAATCACTACAGGTTGTTTCGTTGGTTCTGCCATGTATTTTCCTACCAAGAGCTTGCGTTTGACGCTTGCCTCAATTTACACCTTAATCCGCGAGGCGACCAGAGAGAGCGTCTCAGATTTTGAAGGAATAGGTCTATCCAAAATGATAATGAGTTGTTAAAATTGTTATCGTTATTTTGGAGGGGCGATGAAGTTCTCGGAAGCAAGTAAACTGAAAAAGCACCTGTCGATAGCGTTTCTTTTGATTCTTTATGTGGGCGTGTTAGCGTACTTATCGCGCTACATTGTTTAACATTTAAAGATGACAAAGGCGCCGATGCGACGCCTTTGGTGTACCTCGAAATCGACGACTACATATCGTCGTAGGCTTCGATTTTTGAACCTTCAATCACATACGCTGTTTCTGCCAGTTCATGGTTAATGGTTTCGGTTTTTAACGTTCCCACCACGTAAATGACATCCCAAAGTTCCTGTACTGGTGCGCCTTTCGGAAATTTCACGTAAATGATTTGGTTTGGTGGTGGTGGTGGTACGTGGATACACGCCCCAAAATACGGCACCAACAAAAATTCCGTCACCGTGTTGGCATCTCCCTCAAGAGGAATCACGAAGCCAGGGATTTTGACCTGACTGCCATTGAGTTCTGGTCTGACGTTACCGATTTTTGATTGCTGCGCCGCGCCACCACTGTGATCAGATGCGGGCATCCCCACGCTGTCGAACAGCTTACGTTCCGCTTCAGGAACCAGATCGATCCAGTCGAGCGTTAATGGCTCATCACTCGCCATGACCGGCGTCGTAAATGCAATCGCGAGTAAGCAACTGGCTAAAACTTTTTTCCACATCGTTAGATCCTTATGGTCATTCCGTCACTGAGTGACTGTCTGTAGGCGCGGAATGCTGGAATAAAACCAATCACAATACCGGCGCATTGTACAAAGCTAAGCAGCATCCATTCGTACGCAGAAAGCGTGCTTAACGTGAGATTTATACCGTAGTGTTGTTGAATTAGGGGCTGAAGTAGGGCGAGTATCGTATACAGCCCCAAAACGCCGGTGACGATACCTGCTGCTGTGAGTAAACTCGCTTCGATAATGAGCAGAGAAAAAACGTGGCGCGGGCGTGCTCCCATAGCGCGTAAAATGGCCATTTCTCGACGTCGTTCTTGTAAGCTGGTCAGTAGGCTGCTTAACATGCCGAGTAAACCCGCGATAACCACAAAACCAGAAACCGCCATCAAGGCCTGTTCTGCGACAGACATCATGCCCCACAATTCGTGTAGCGCGACACCGGGCATAATGGCACTGAGAGGCTCTTTCGGGTAGTTGTTGATCTGCCTTTGCAACGCAAAAGTTTGAATGCGCGATTTCAAGCCCACAAGCATGGCAGTGATCTGTTTTGGTTGAAAGTCCCTTTCTTGTAATACCTTGGCATCCGGTGTTGGGCCCAAGCGTGCACCACTTTCCCAACCGACATGAATGGCTTCGATCGCCTCTAATGAGACGTGAACAGTCTTATCTACTGGTGTGCCAGTTGGAGCTAAAATACCAACAACTTTGAATGGCAGTTTATCGTGACGGCTGAAGCCAACATCGCTGATACCATGGGCAATGATGATTTCACTGCCTATCTGGTAACCCAATTGTTTGGCGACGTCCGATCCGAGTACGGTTTCAAATAATCCATTGAACTCTTTCCCTTTCGAGAAAGTAAGTGGTTGCTTACTTCCGTACTTATAATGCTCAAAGTAACTATGATTGGTCCCCATCACTCGAAAGCCTTTGTGAGAGTCTCCGAGCGAAATGGGAATTGCCCAATCAACCGCGCGATGTTGGCTGAATTCTTGATAGCTTTTCCAATCGATATTATTGGTGGCGTTACCGATACGAAAGACTGAATACAGCAGTAAGTTCACTTGGCCTGAGCGTCCGCCGACAATTAGGTCAGTTCCGGAAATGGTGTTCGCAAAGCTGTCTTTTGCTTGAGTGCGGATACGTTCTACGCCAAGCAGCAAGATTACCGATATTGCTACCGTCATGATCGTCAACACCGCTGTCGCTTTGCGGTTCATCAAGCTTTTCCAAGCGAGTTTGATTACAGCACTCACGCTAGCACCTCCATGTTACTGCTTTGGTTTATTTCTGGCAGATTAATGGTGCGATCGAACAAGCTTTCCAGAGTTGGATCATGGCTGACAAAGATTAATGTCGCGTTGGCTTGATTAGCCTGTTCCATCAGCAGTTCGATGAATGCCATGCGATTATCATGATCGAGTGCGGATGTCGGCTCGTCAGCAATGACTAACGCAGGATGCCCTATCAGCGAACGAGCTGCCGCCACTCGCTGTTGTTGTCCAATACTCAGCTCCGACACTGGGCGAGAGTGTAAATTTGTCGGTAAATGAAGCCGCTCCAACAAGGTTGTCGCTTGTGATAAAAGCTCGGCTTTGGAGGCGTTTGGTGCCACGCGATCTTGTCTCACTTTACTGAACTGGCAAGGAAGTAATACGTTGTCGATGACATTCAAATACGGCAGCAAGTTGAATTGCTGGAAGATATAACCAATGTGGTCGGCGCGGAATCTATCTCTGCGGCTTGAGCTTAGCGTCGCTAAGTTCGTATTGAGTACTGATAACGAGCCTGAACTTAACGTATTGATTCCGGTGAGCAAAGCTAAAAGTGTGGATTTTCCACAGCCACTTGGCCCTTTGATAAAGACATGCTCACCCGTCGCTATCTGCAAATCAGGAATATTGATCACCGCGGTCTCTGAACCGGGCCAGACAAACTGAGCCTGTTTGAGCTCAACCACGTTTGATGCTGAATCAGTCATAGTAAATCACCAAAGCGAATTAAAAAAACACAGCGTGTAAGTGGGTACTTACACGCTATTAGGGTTATTTGATTGCGATTTGAGTGTTGCTTTTGGTTAAGCTAATGGCTGATTGAGTCGTATCTGTGAATAGGTTTACATTTACCGATTCAGTACTTGGGAATTGGTTAAACCAATCAGTTTGAATACGGCTAAGTTCGCCGACTTGGGCACAATGAAAGCGATATTGCACGGTAAATTCACCGTGGTCGCTGTGCTCTGAATGGTCGTGACCTTCATGACTGTCGTGATCATGTTTGTCGTGATCGTGATGGGCGTGTTCATCATGGTCATGGCCTTCATGATCATGGTGCTCATGTTCTTCATGTTGCCCCCCAAGCGTGTGTTCAACATGAACTTCTTCAATTTCGCATTGTGCTTGTGGGTTAATCGCAAACAGTGCGTTGCTATCTTCTAGCGTTGCGACTGCGTGTTGCAGTGTTTTCTCTTGCTCTGCATTTTCTGGTGCGTGTTCAAAGCCGACCACATCTGCACCAGGAGCTGTGATTTCGAGCAGCAAGTCACTGCCGTCTTGGGCAATATTAAATTCAACATGACCATGAACGTGCGCACTGTGTTGGCGGTATTCTTCTGCTGTTGCGACTGTCGATAGAGACAAACCGATAACGATCGCTAAAACCTGTTTAGATGGCATTTTACTTTCCTAATTTTGCTGATAAATCCGAGATCTGGTTGATTTCAGATTAGTACTCATTTGACGTTCTGTTATTGAAACGCGTCTATACACGTTGGAAATAACGTAATTGGGTTGTGTTTGAGTGTTTACGCAAAATAAGGCGGTGCACGCGCAGCGCTGAATACTTCTTCTACATGATGCGAGCGCTCTGAGACATCATCATAATGGGCCCGTGTGTATGACGGCACAGGGATTGCCGGTTGTGCTTTAGCGAGACCATGTTGCGCGCCAGCAAAGAGTTGGCAGTGATGATGGGTATGATGCTCTGGTGTGAGGTCGACTTGATGAAAGATCGAAGCAAAATTCCAGATGATCAGCAAAGCAACACTGAAAAGTACAACAGTGCGATGCCAAGATCTGAAAATGGTTTGCCAAGAAAAGTACATCTGAACGCCTGAAATCCTAACGGGTGTTATAATATAACACTCATTATTGGCAAAAGTTCACTCTTTTGTCTGGTGAGGAAAATTTAACACAGCATATTAGTGGGACATGGTGTGATTGAGGCTCCTGATTGGTGCCGAGTCAGGAGCCGTCATCTCGAACTAAATACTTTGCTTGATAAGGCCAATCACTTGTGTAATTTCGTCTTGCGTCAATGCGCCTTCTTTCACAAACAGAACTTTGCCTTGTTTGTCTTGTACGATGATCGCAGAGCTTTCTTCTTTTAGCCCCCAAGTGTTCGCCACCAAGCCATTTTCATCCAATACCATTGATGACCAAGGAAACTCTTTTTTACTGTCTTGTGCAGAAGATTTCACAAATGAGCCAGTGCCCCAAATCGCATCATCTTGGTTGATGATGGTGGTGGTCTGGTAGCTATCTTCTGGGAATTTAGCGGCGGTAATTGCAGTCATCAGCGGTGCGTTCATCTCTTTTGAACTGCTGCGACCAGCAATCGCTTGAATTACGCGGACTTTACCTAACATATGCTGTGTTGCCCAAGGCTGGTAAGCCACACCTTCACCTTGTAAAACAATTTCACCGTATGCGCCGACTTGTGCAGGTGGAACGATTTCACCAACCGACAAGTTATGTGCGAAAGCCAAACTTGGAGAAAGAGCAAGCAGTATAGGTAGGAGAGTCTTAGTTTTCATATTGTTATATTCCGTTTGGGTTTGGGAGTTAAGCCAGTATATATCCAGTCCCGGCAAATTTGTAGAATTGTTGATAACATTTATTTAACGTATGCAGTGGTGTAATGTTGCGTTGTAGTTAGAATTTGCTACACTGAACTCCGTCGCAAAATGCGCATTAAGGTTGCAGAGAATAAGCAATCGGGGTTTTCTCAAAGGAATTGAGGTGAATTATGCTACGTGAGTTTGCTGTATATCGACCACTACAAGTGGCCCGTTTTGTAAAGACGTTGTTTAAAGGGCAATTCTTCATTGTTGGGGTGGGAAGTTTCTGCTTTGATAATGGCAAAGTGCTGCTTCCTGATGTGAAAGATCAAAAGCGACTGGCTGTCTTTAAAGAAGTAAACCAAGCAATTTCATCATTATCCGCCTAAACCATTCATGGCGTGTTAACCCAAAAAACGAAAGATTAAAAAGAGCGACCTTGGTCGCTCTTTCTCGTTTCAGTGCAGTTTGATTAGCCTTGCAAGCTTGGTGGGAAGCAAACACCTGTGCCGCCTATGCCACAGTAGCCATCCGGATTCTTTGCAAGATACTGTTGATGGTAGGTTTCTGCAAAATAGTAAGTCCCTGCTAGGACGATCTCAGTAGTAATCGTTGAGCGAAGCTCAGCTTCTAATGCTTGTTGATACTGAAGCTTTGATTTTTCAGCAATTTCTTGCTGCTCTTGAGAGTACGTGTAAATCGCAGAGCGATATTGTGTGCCGAGATCGTTACCTTGGCGCATGCCTTGAGTCGGGTCGTGCTTTTCCCAAAATACCGCAAGGAGTTGTGCTAGTGAGATAACACGCTCATCAAACACGACTCTCACAACCTCAGTATGACCGGTTTTACCCGTACACACTTCTTCGTAGGTTGGATTTGGTGTAAACCCACCCGCATAACCCACAGATGTCGAAACCACGCCATCCAATTGCCAAAAAAGACGCTCGGCGCCCCAAAAGCACCCCATGCCTAACAAAATCTGTTGCTGATGATGGGCTAGTGGTGCCGTTAGACTCGATTGATTTACAAAATGACAATCTTCAATCTGCATTGGTTGTTCTCTACCAGGCAGGGCATCTTCTATACTGATTAATGTCTGTTTGTTGAGCATGGTATTTGTCCTTTAATACGTGTCTTAAATTTGCGAACTTTTTCATTTCGTCTGTATCTGATGTTGTTATGACATAGACCGCGGTAAACCTATTAATATTACAGACTTAGCCTTTAATTGGCGTTATCATTATTTACGTTTATTTAACCTCATTCAGCTAAAAAAGCATGATAAAAAAAGCTCTCCCCATCATTGTTGGCTTGTTGGTTGTTTCTCAGAGCGCGTATGCCGATGTTTCTTTAAAGCTTAAAGGCATCGATGGCGCACTGGAAGATAACGTGAAAGCGTACCTGTCTTCGATTCCAGAGAAGGATTACTCCACTTCGCTGCGCTTTCAGGCGCGATTGGATCAAAGTATCACCGAAGCGCTGAATGCGCTTGGCTATTATCATGCAAAAATTTCATACTCTATTTCCGAAGGGAATGACGAGCTGATCGTTAATATCCACAAAGGTTTACCAGTTAAGATCAAAGTAATGGATGTAGTGATCAGCGGTGAAGCGAAAGAGGATGAAGAATTCGCGAATCTCATCGCCAAATCGCCTTTAAAAGTTGGGCGGATTTTAAATCAGGGTGAGTATGACAGCCTTAAATCAGGGATTCGTAACCTGGCTTTGCAACGTGGTTACTTCAATGGTGACTTTAAGCTCAACAAGCTGGAAGTGATCCCTGAATTGAATGAAGCCAATGTACGTTTGCACTACGACAGCGGTATTCGCTATCACTTTGGTCCGGTAGAAATTACGGGAAGCCAGATCTGGGAAAACCGTGTTGAGTCGATGCGACCTTTTGAAATTGGCGAACCTTATCTTGTCTCTGATGTGGGTGAATACAACCAAAACCTGTCTAACACCGATTGGTTTTCCTCCGTGTTTGTTGAGCCTGACTTAAGCAAGCTTGAAGATGGGCGCGAGTTGCCGATTAAAGTCTCGTTAGCGCCTGCTGCGAAAAACCAAATTGAAACTGGTATTGGTTACTCCACCGATACGGGTGTGCGCGGTACTTTAAAATGGAAAAAACCATGGGTAAGTGCACGCGGTCATAGCTTTAATACGGCGCTTTCTCTCTCCAAACCAGAACAAACCATCACCGCCGGCTACAAAATTCCATTAGACGACGTCTTACGTGAATACTATCAATTGCAATTTGGTCTGAAGCATTTGGACAACCGTGATACTGAGAGTTTGGAATCAAACCTTGCGGTAGAAAGACACTGGTTAACCGACGGTGGTTGGCACAAAACCGTGTACGTTCGTCACTTGTACGAAAACTTCTCGCAAGGTTTGCAAGATGATGGCGTGCAGTTTGTGCTTCCAGGGGCAACCTTTTCGCGTACTCGTGTTCGTGGTGGCAGTATGCCAATGTGGGGCGATAAGCAAAGCGTAACGGTTGAATACGGCGATCCGGCGCTACTGTCTGAAACGCGCGTATTGCGTCTGCTTGGGCGATCTTCGTGGATTCGTGGCATCGGCGAAAACCATCGTGGTTTGTTCCGTCTCGAAGGGGGGGCTAACATCACGGAGGAATTTGAAAAGCTTTCGCCATCGTTGCGTTTCTTTGCTGGTGGTGACAACAACATCCGTGGTTATGGCTATGAATCCATCTCACCTGTCGATGAAAGTGGCGCATTAACGGGTGCGAAATACATCTTAAGCAGCACCTTAGAGTATCAATATCGCGTTTACGGCAACTGGTGGGCCGCAACGTTCTACGATATTGGTGATGCGTTTAATGACACACCTGAATGGAAATCTGGTGCCGGGGTTGGTATTCGATGGGCTTCACCTGTGGGACCGGTAAGCTTCGACTTTGCGTGGGGGCTGGATGAAAAGCCAAACAACGAATTCCGCATCCACTTCTCTTTGGGGCCTGAGCTATGATCAAAAAGATGTTTAAGTGGACCAAGTGGTTATCACTAAGTTTGATTGGTCTGCTGTTGTTAATCACTATTTTTATCGCAACGGTACTGTTTACCCATCCGGGATTGAAGTTGGCGATTTGGGGTGCAGAGAAAGCCTTACCTCAGCTCAAAGTCGAGAACATTCAAGGTTCGCTATTCCCTCGTTTTGCACTGCAAAATGTCAGCTTTGTTGATGAGTCTTTACATATTGATGCGAAAGTCGAGCGCCTTGCGTTGGCGATTAACTTCCGCTGTTTCTTTGACCCAAAAGTGTGTGTTGATGAACTGGCGCTGCAAGGTGTTAACTTCCAAATGCCAGAATTGCCACCAGCCAGTGAAGAGCCTGAAGAAGAAACACCACCGCTGCGTTCTATCAGCACGCCAGTGCCAATTTTTGTCAATAAAGTCAGCTTTAATGACATCAACGTCAATGTGTTAGGCAATCAGATTGATTGGCAAACGTTCTCGACCGCTTTGTCGATGCAGGGCGATCGTTTGGTGATCGCACCAACCGCATTGAAAGACATCAATGTTGCGCTCGCACCAAGTGCAGCTGAACCTGAAGCGGCTGCCGAGGAGCCGAAAGAAACAGACGCTACGCCGCAAGATATTGTGTTACCAGAAGTATGGATTCCACTGACGGTGGAAGCGCGTCGTCTGGATATTCATAATTTTAAACTGGCGGGTGAAACGCCAGTGATCGTCAATCATCTTGGTTTGGTTGCAAGAGCGGGTGGTGAGCGTGTTGATGTCAAAACGTTAGAGCTCGACATGCCAGAAGTGGAAGGCAAGTTAAGCACACAAGTGACCCTTTCTGCTGATTACCCAATCAAAGCGCAATTGGACGCGTTAGTGAAGCAAGCGGATGCGAAGGGACAAAAACTGTCGCTTTCGGCCTCTGGTTCGGTTGGGGATTTATCGTTAAATGCTACGCTTTCCGAGCTTGTACAAGCGGAGATCAAAGGTGACATCCAACCGCTTAAAACGCAGTTGCCGTTTGATGTATCGATCAAAAATGTTCAAGCGCAATGGCCGCTATTTGGGCAAAGTGATTATCAGGTTTCTGTACCAAGTTTGGCGGCAAAAGGTTCACTTGATGGTTACGAAGTCGCATTAGAAACCAAAGCGTCAGGCAAAGACATTCCTGCCGTTGATGTTGCGCTGAACGGCAAAGGTACGCTGGAGCAAATCGATCTCGAAAGCCTTGTAGTGAAAACTTTGGGGGGCGAACTTTCCGGGAAAGTTATGGCGAATTGGGCGGCGCCAATCAACTGGCAAGCCGACCTGAACCTGAAGAACATTCAACCAGGATTGCAGTGGAAAGAAGCAGAAGGGGATATCAGTGGTAGTCTCTCGACTTCGGGATCGTTAACGGAACAAGGTGGTTGGCAAGTCAGTTTGCCTAAGTTAGACATCGACGGCATTTTGCGAGGTTATCCATTGAATGTCGAAGGGCAACTTGAAGCGTCTGATAAGAATGGCAAAGGTGAAGACATCCAACTAACCACTCAAGGTTTAGCGCTTTCTCATGGCCCGAACCAACTGAGTGCGAAGGGCAAGATCGACAAACAAATCTTGATGGATGTTGAGGTTAACTTCCCTGACTTTGCGAAAAGTGTTCCTGATCTTGCGGGTAAGATGCAAGGTAAAGTAGCGCTACGTGGTAGTTTGAAAGAGCCTGATATCAATCTTGATCTCGCTTTAAATCAGATCAACTGGCAGCAACAGGCGAATGTAGAAACGATCACCTTAAAGGGCGATGTGACGCCTCTGCCAGCACCAAAAGCGAACTTAAGCCTTATTGCGAATAACATTACCTACGACGACATTAAAGTTGATAGCGCGGATCTTGAAGTCTCTGGAGATGAAAAACTGCATCAACTGACGCTTGATGTGGTGTCTGATCTGGTTTCGACCAGTTTGGAAATCGAAGGGACGTTTAAGCAGAAGCCAGAAATGATTTGGGATGGGGCGCTGCGCCGCTTGACGCTGAGCTCGCAACAAGGTCCTTGGTCACTGCAAAAATCGACTGCGGTGAAGGTCAATATCGACAAACAGATCGCTAATGTTCAAGCTCATTGTTGGTTGCAAGCGAAGTCGAGCGTGTGTCTAACCGAAGATATTAGTGTCGGTAAGAGTGGTCAAGCGAAGTTAGCGATCAATGATTTTAATTTTGACCAAATCAAACAATTCCTGCCGCCAGAAACCAAGCTGCAAGGTTCAGTTAATGCACAGGCTTTTGCTAAATGGGCTCCAGAGAAAAAGCCTGAAGTTATCTTGAGTGTCAACATGCCAAAAGGCCAAGTTGAACAAGCACTAGAGCAGCCAATTAAAGTGGGCTGGGACAGCTTCAGCTTTAAAGCGGCATTAGCGAAAGACAAGCTTGATGCTGAGTGGTTATTTGATGTGAAAGATAACGGTGACTTGTCTGGTAAGGTTTCTTTACTGAATGTCTCATCTGAGAAGCCAACTATTGACGGTAAGGTTGCGCTTTCTACGTTCCACTTGGACTTCTTGGCTCCGTTGATCGGGGAATACAGCTTGTTCAAGGCGAATATGAATACTGATTTGGCCTTGTCTGGTGATGTAATGCATCCAAAAGTGAATGGTCAGTTCCTTATCGATCAAATGAAGCTGCAAGGCGAAGTGACGCCAATCGACATCAACTCCGGACAAGTCGTGATCAACTTTAAAGGTCACCAAGCGGATCTGGATGCTGGGATCATTACGCCTGACGGTAAGCTAGAAATCACCGGTGATGCTGACTGGCGTGACTTGCAAGACTGGCGCACTCGCGCCCGCGTGTTTGCAAAAGAGCTGAAAGTTGATATGCCGCCGATGGTCAAAATCAAAGTTGAGCCGGACATGACCATTGATGTCACACCGCAGTTGGCGAAGGTGGAAGGTAACATCAATCTGCCATGGGGGCGTATCGTCATTGAGGAACTGCCACCAAGTGCGGTTGGGGTGTCGAGTGATACCGTGATTTTAAACAAGGATTTACAACCAGTTGATGAAGTGACGGCTATGCCATTCAACGTCGAAACGGACATCAACATCAAGATTGGTGACGACTTCCAACTTGCGGCGTTTGGCTTGAAGGGTGGCTTGAAAGGTAGCCTTAACGTGACACAAAAAGACAAAGGACCATTCATCGTTGGTGAGGTAAACATCGTTGACGGTTCTTACCGTTCATTTGGTCAAGATTTGGTGATCGAAGAAGGTAAGATCTTAATGAACGGTCCAGCGGATCAACCGTATGTATCGATCAAAGCGATTCGTAACCCTGACAATACTCAAGACGATGTGATCGCGGGTGTGCGTGTGACTGGCCCAGCTTCCGATCCGAGTGTGGAAATTTTCTCGGAGCCTGCGATGCCACAAGCCAACGCGTTGTCTTACCTGCTTCGTGGTCAAGATATTGATGGTGAGTCGGGTGGTAACGCGATGACGACCACATTAATTGGTCTGAGTTTGGCGAAAAGCGGTCGTGTTGTTGGAGAAATCGGTGAAGCCTTTGGCGTACAAGATTTACAGCTTGATACGGCAGGCTCGGGTGATGACTCTCAAGTGACGGTGAGTGGTTACATTTTGCCAGGTCTACAGGTTAAGTATGGTGTCGGTATCTTCAACTCGCTGGGTGAGTTCACGGTGCGTTACCGATTGATGCAAGACTTGTATTTAGAGGCGGTATCTGGTGTAGATAGCGCAGTTGACCTACTCTATCAATTTGAATTTGATTAGGGCACACGTCCTAACCACACAGAACTCATAGCTAAGGAGTGGTTATGCAGCATTTGATTTTTGTCTACGGGACGTTACGTAAGGGAGAGTACAACCATCATTATTTGAGCTCGGCTCAATTTCTTGGTTTACATGAAACGGACGCCCAATTTTCGCTCTACGATGTAGGTTCGTACCCAGCGCTGTCAGAAGGGCAGCGCTCAATCCAAGGCGAAGTTTATCTGATTGATGATGATACTTTGGTGGCGCTCGATAAGCTTGAAGACGTACCTGTCGAATATCGTAGAGAGAGCATTGCAACGCCATTTGGCCAAGCGTGGATTTACTTGTATCAAGACACGGAGCAGCTTACGGAAGAGATAGCGTCTGGCGATTGGTGTCAAAGGGTGTGAACTATACTTAAGTAACCATCGTAAGAACGTTGTCGAGATTTAAAAACGTTTCTAAACACGTTAGAAAACGACAAGTCAGAAAAGTAAGGAGTGATGATGAGAGTGTTAATAATTGGCGCGATGATGATGCTTCTGTCTGCTTGTGCGCAAACCACCTTACCAGCTTCAACCAGTGTGACTGATTGGCAAGCGTTTGGGAAACAGTCTGCCTTAGATGGATTACGAGAGTTGTCACAAGAGCGGATAGCTAAGTTGGATGGTACTAACCACGCAACGCCAGAACTGATCATGGCCTACCAAAACGGTTATCAAGAAGGTAAGCAAGAGTACTGTGAGCAAAGTGCCTATATGCTGGGTGTGGTTGGACGACCGTATTTCGGAATTTGCGATGACGTTGACCCGTTCTTCCAACACGATTATGACGCTGGTCGTATGTCCTCCGCGGGAGCTCCTATCTAAGGAAAGCGTTTAGGTTAGAAAGCAAAAGAGCTGCACTTTGCAGCTCTTTTTGTATTTGGGGTTGGCGTTTACGCTTATTTGTTTTGCGCACGCTCGTAAGATTGTAGAATCTCTGCTTTTGCCGCTTCTACATCTGCCCAGCCATCAACTTTCACCCACTTTCCTGATTCCAACTCTTTGTAGCGCTCAAAGAAATGCGTGATTTGCGCTTTTAGCAACTCAGGAATGTCGCCCACATCTTGAATGTGTTCATACTCTTTAGAGATTTTAGAGTGCGGTACGGCAACGACTTTGGCATCTTCGCCCGATTCATCCGTCATCTTCAAAACGCCAACAGGTCGGCAGCGAATAACAGAACCTGGCATGAGTGGGTATGGCGTTGGGACAAGGACATCTACTGGGTCACCATCAAGCGAAAGTGTGTTGTTCACGTAACCGTAGTTACATGGGTAAAACATTGGCGCAGACATGAAACGGTCGACAAATACAGCACCAGAGTCTTTATCTACTTCGTATTTGATAGGGTCAGCATTGGCAGGGATTTCGATAACGACGTAAATATCTTCAGGTAGCGATTTACCTGCTGGTACATGGTTTAGGCTCATTTGAATATTCCTTTTCATTGAGGATGAGTAGCCAGAAGATCGCCCTCATCTATGATTAATTCGCATTTCACTTTAGCGACAAAAACGCGGCAGGTAAACACCTGCCGCGTTGGACAAAGGTCTGAGATTATTCTTCGTCGCGGTGCAGTTCGAGGAACTCTTCAACTTTGCGAACCATGTTCTTCGAACCCACAAAGAAAGGTACACGCTGGTGTAGCTCAGTCGGTTTGATGTCCATGATGCGATTCACGCCATCTGATGCAATGCCGCCCGCTTGTTCGATGAGAAATGCCATTGGGTTGCATTCGTAAAGCAGGCGAAGTTTGCCTTGCGGGTGACTTTGCGTACTTGGGTAAAGGTAGATGCCACCTTTAAGCAGGTTGCGATGGAAATCCGCCACCAAAGAACCAATGTAGCGAGAGGTGTATGGACGACCGTCTTCAGGCACATTCTCTTGGCAGTATTTGATGTACTTTTTCACACCTTGTGGGAAACGAATGTAGTTACCTTCGTTGATGGAGTAGATCTTACCATCTTCAGGAATCATCATGTTTTCATGAGATAGGCAGAAGCTGCCGATGGATGGGTCGTAAGTAAAGCCGTTTACGCCGTTACCTGTGGTGTACACCAACATAGTTGATGAACCGTAAATTACGTAACCTGCTGCAACTTGCTTATGACCTGGCTGAAGGAAATCTTCTTCTGTTGCGGGTGTGCCAATAGGCGAAACACGGCGATAAATAGAGAAGATGGTACCAACAGACACGTTTACGTCGATATTTGAAGAACCATCAAGTGGGTCCATCAATACAACATACTTTGCGTTTTGGTTGAGTTCTTTGTTGAACGCAACCGCTTCATCTTCTTCTTCACTGGCAACGCCACAAACTTGGTCACGAGCTTCAAGCGCCGCTTTAAATTTGTCGTTCGCGTACACGTCTAGCTTTTGCTGTGCTTCGCCTTGGACATTTTCCGTGCCGACAGCGCCAGTGATATCACCAAGACCTGCTGCGTTGATTTCACGGTTAACGATTTTTGCAGCTAAACGAATGGATGCTAAAAGAGATGAGAGATCACCGCTAGCGTGGGGGAAATCCGCTTGTTTTTCAACAATGAATTCGCCTAGGGTGCGCATTCCTGACATGGTTAATCCTTACATTTACATTTCATTGGGGGTGTTGCGCAACGGGCATCTCTTTATGGATGTTAAACGTTTGCGCCAGATGTAATTTTAAGTCGTGGATCTTTTTAATGGTAATGAAGTAA
Source organism: Vibrio sp. zbq_1 (assembly GCF_043102935.1). Taxonomy (NCBI): domain Bacteria; kingdom Pseudomonadati; phylum Pseudomonadota; class Gammaproteobacteria; order Vibrionales; family Vibrionaceae; genus Vibrio; species Vibrio sp. zbq_1. Next base: position 257,897 of record NZ_JBICJH010000042.1, on the reverse strand, counting down.
CTGTCTGAGATCTCAATTTATTTGTCTGCTCAAATCAGGGATTCATTCGCAGGTCAGAGCGCTGTACAGTCTCTGTTCAACCTTGTCATATTTGTGAAAGGGACTGCAAGAAGAAGGCTAAAGTCACTCGCTTTTCTGGTCGTTATCGCGATAATGAAGGCATCAAAGAACGCATTACAAGGTTTAGTTTATGCACATTCATATCTTGGGTATCTGTGGCACGTTTATGGGCGGCGCAGCAATTTTAGCGCGTCAATTAGGGCATAAAGTGACGGGTTCTGATGCCAATGTTTACCCACCGATGAGCACATTGCTAGAGTCTCAAGGTATTGAAATTATTGAAGGCTTCGACCCGTCTCAACTCGATCCTCAACCTGACCTTGTGGTGATTGGTAACGCGATGAGCCGTGGCAATCCGTGTGTTGAGCATGTACTTAATAGCAACATGCGTTACACCTCAGGACCACAATGGCTGAACGAATTTTTACTGCATGACCGTTGGGTGTTGGCTGTTTCCGGCACACACGGCAAAACGACCACTTCGAGCATGCTGGCGTGGATACTCGAAGACTGTGGTTACCAACCTGGTTTCCTCGTTGGTGGCGTGTTGGGTAACTTCGGTGTATCGGCTCGTTTGGGCGAAAGCATGTTTTTTGTTGTTGAAGCGGACGAATATGACAGTGCTTTTTTCGATAAGCGTTCTAAGTTTGTGCATTACCATCCTCGCACTTTAATCATGAACAATCTTGAGTTCGATCATGCTGACATCTTCGATGATCTAGAAGCGATCAAGCGCCAATTCCATCATTTAGTGCGAACGGTACCGGGCAATGGTTTGATCTTAGCGCCGAAGCAGGATCAAGCTTTGACGGATGTATTAGAGCGTGGCTGCTGGACGGAAAAACAGTTCTCTGGTGAGGATGGTGACTGGCAAGCGCACAAATTAGTGCTTGATGGCTCAAAATTTGAAGTTGCTTTGCAAGGCGAGAAGGTCGGTACCGTCGAATGGGATTTGGTGGGTGACCACAATGTGGATAATGCACTGATGGCGATCGCTGCCGCACGACACGTTGGCGTAACGCCAGAACTTGCTTGTCAGGCGTTGGATCGTTTTATCAACACTAAGCGTCGTTTAGAGCTCAAAGGTGAAGAACAAGGCATCACGGTTTACGATGATTTCGCGCATCACCCTACGGCAATTGAACTGACACTGGGCGGTTTGCGTAATAAAGTGGGTGAAAAACGTATCCTTGCTGTATTGGAACCTCGCTCTGCCACCATGAAGCGTGGTGTTCATAAGAATACACTCGCGGATTCGCTACACAGCGCAGATGAAGTGTTCTTATTCCAGCCAGACAATATCGAATGGTCGGTGCAAGACATTGCTGATCAATGCAAGCAGCCAGCGTTTGTCGATGCCGATATAGATAACTTTGTGGCTAAAATTGTCGAACGTGCTCAGCCTGGAGACCAAATTCTGGTAATGAGTAACGGTGGCTTTGGTGGTATTCACGGAAAACTTCTTGAGCAGTTAAAACTAAAAGCCTGATTGATATGCACAACAAAATACAACCCTCTCAGAAAAAAGCCATCACGTTGGCATTAACGGGTGCCTCTGGTGCTCCTTATGGCCTTCGTCTTTTAGAATGTTTGGTCGCGGCGGATTATCATGTCTACGTTCTGATTTCTTCGGCGGCTCGCGTTGTGATGGCAACCGAACACAACCTTAAGCTGCCAAGTGGGCCAGACGCCGCAAAGCAAGCGCTGGTGGAACATCTCAACTGTGATCCAAACAACATCACTGTTTGTGGTAAAGATGACTGGTTCTCACCGGTAGCGTCTGGCTCAGCGGCACCAAAGCAAATGGTGGTTTGCCCATGTTCAGCAGGAAGTGTTGCGGCGATCGCGCATGGTATGTCGGACAACTTGATCGAACGGGCGGCTGATGTGGTAATGAAAGAACGCGGGCAACTGTTGCTCGTGGTTCGTGAAACGCCATTTTCAACGCTGCATCTTGAGAACATGCACAAGCTATCGCAAATGGGCGTCACCATCATGCCAGCGGCTCCGGGCTTCTACCATCAGCCAAAGAGCATTGAAGACTTAGTGGATTTTATGGTGGCGAGAATTCTCGACCACTTGGGTATTGAGCAAGGTTTAGTGCCTCGTTGGGGCTATGACCAGCGCTCGTGAGCTGATTGTGTAACCACTCAAATACCTTTACAATCCATCCAACTCATCGGGGAGCAAACCCATTTTGCATTGAGTCAATCAATGCATTTGGGCGCTGAGACCTAAGTGTTTTACTAGGGACCCGTATTACCTGAACCAGATAATGCTGGCGTAGGAATTGAGTCTGGATATTGGAAATCCTTAATAGCCGCCTCAAACCCTGTGCCGCTCAACTTATTTCTCTGAAATACTCATGGAGAGCGAGCAGTGAAAACCACTCTAAATCTGATTGCCTTAGCTGCAATCACCTCTACTTCAGCGTTTGCCGCTGAAAACACATTAACCATCTATACCTACGACTCTTTTGCCGCAGATTGGGGGCCGGGTCCTAAAATCGAGCAAGCTTTTGAAGCAAAATGTGGCTGTGACGTTAACTTCGTAGCGTTGGACGATGGTGTGTCGATCCTGAATCGTCTTCGTCTTGAAGGCGGTAATAGCAAAGCCGACATCGTGTTAGGTTTGGATAACAACCTGATGGCAGAAGCGAAGAAAACCGGTCTGCTTACCGAGCACAATGTGGATACGGCCAACACAGTGTTACCAAACGGTTGGAGCGATACGACGTTTGTACCGTACGATTACGGCTACTTCGCGTTTGTGTACAACAAAGAGAAACTGGCTAATCCACCGAAAAGCATGAAAGAGCTGGTGGAAACGCGCGACGATTTGAAAGTGATTTATCAAGATCCGCGTACGTCAACGCCGGGCCAAGGCTTGATGCTGTGGATGAAATCCATTTATGGCGACGATGTGACGCAAGCGTGGCAGAAGCTAGCAAGCAAAACCGTAACGGTCACGAAAGGTTGGTCAGAAGCGTATTCTATGTTCCTCAATGGTGAGTCCGATTTAGTGCTTTCTTACACCACCTCACCTGCGTACCACTTAATTGCGGAAAACGATTCGAAGTTTGCGACGGCGAATTTTTCTGAAGGCCACTACATGCAAGTTGAAGTCGCCGCCAAAGTGAAAGGGTCAAAAAATTCAGAACTTGCTGATAAGTTTATGGATTTCATTTTAAGTGATGAGTTCCAGTCAGCGATGCCAACGGGCAACTGGATGTACCCAGTTACTGACGTTGAGTTACCTAAAGGTTTTGAAACCTTGAGTGTTCCAAGTAAGTCGTTGAGTTTTAGTGCTGATGAAGTGGCAAAAATGCGTAAGTCTTGGATTCGCGAATGGCAAAGCGCACTGACGTTTTAGCTGACGTTTCCACCCTCATCTGAATGAGATAGGTTTTACCTTTGAATTCTGTTCCAAAAATAGGTTTAGGGGTCGCGATGATCATCGCGACCTTTGTTATTTCTGCCCTAGGTGCTTTGATTGTTCAAGCCCCTTCACTTGATGTGTCTGTGGTATGGGACGACCCGTATTATCAACATGTCACCAAGTTCAGCTTTTACCAAGCTTTTCTTTCCACATTGCTCAGTGTTGGTTTTGCCATTCCAGTTGCGCACGCGCTTTCGCGTCGCCAATTTTGGGGTAAATCATTACTGCTCAAGCTATTTGCATCGACGCTGGTTTTGCCGGTTTTGGTTGGTGTTTTTGGTCTATTAGCGATTTATGGCAATAGCGGTTTGTTAGCGCAGTGGCTGCAAGGTATCGACACCAAAATTCCATTTTCTATTTATGGTTTGAATGGCATCTTACTTGCCCATGTGTTCTTTAATTTACCTTACGCGGCACGCTTACTGCTGCAAGCCTTGGAGTCTATCCCTGCTGAGCAACACAAGCTGTGTTCGCATCTTGGTATGAGCCATTGGGATAAGTTTCGCTGGGTGGAATGGCCGCGTTTAAGGCAGCAACTTCCTCACGTTTGTGGCTTGGTATTTATGTTGTGCTTCACCAGTTTTGCCACTGTGATGGCGCTGGGTGGCGGGCCAAAATCCACCACTATTGAGCTGGCAATCTATCAAGCGATTAAGTTTGATTTTGATTTGCAAGCTGGTGCGTTATTAGCGTTGTGGCAGATGCTGTTGTGTGGACTACTTGCGATCGGAGTTCAGAAGTTAACAAAGCCTGTTGCTATCAGTGCTGGCAGCACATCGGTACAGCAATTTTTAACGAAGGATCATGGGTGGTCAAAAGCTTGGGATAGCTTTTGGATCATAGGTACCTTTTTACTGGTGATACCGCCGTTACTGATGGTGTTACTGAGTGGTATCAACCAACAAGTTTGGACGGTGTTAACCGATGAACGTTTTTGGTTTGCGTTATCTAACTCGCTCAAAGTTGCAGGGTTAGCCAGTGCGCTTGCGGTCGCTGCGGGAGTGTCTATATTGTTGACCAGTCGCCGTTGGCGTTTGCAGTATAAAAATACGCGAGCTGATCAGATAGAGTTAATCGGTACCATTATTCTAGTGACGCCGGGGCTGGTGATTAGCACTGGCCTATTCTTACTACTGCGATCATTTACTGATGTTTTTAGCTTGGCGTTTTTTGTTGTGATTTTGGTGAATGGTTTGATGGCTTTGCCTTACGTGATCAAAACGCTAGTGCAACCGATGCTGCACATTGAGCAACAGTATCAGTATGTATGTGCCAGCTTAGGCATGCGTGGCTGGCAACGATTTAAAGTGGTGGAGTGGCAGGCGCTGCGCAAGCCGTTTGCACATGCGTTTGCGATCAGCTTTATGTTTGCAATAGGGGATTTAAGCGCGATAGCGCTGTTTGGTGGACAAGAATTTCGTACCTTACCTCTGTATTTGTTCCAGTTGCTTGGCAGTTATCAGATGGACGCCGCTGCAGTGGTGTCCGTGACGTTATTGTTGTTGAGTGTGGGCTGTTTTGCCTTGATAGAGAAAGTATTGAAAGCGAAGGAGAAAGCATAATGCTAGTGTTGGATGATGTGCAGTACACCTACCAACGTGAACTGTTTCGTTTTGAGTTGAGCATTGAACGTGGTCAGATTGTATCGTTGATGGGGCCGAGTGGGGCAGGGAAATCAACCTTGCTGGCTCTGGTTGCAGGATTTATCCATCCTGACCAAGGTGACATTCGGGTTGATGGTGAGTCGATTGTGCGCAAAGAGCCTTATCAGCGTCCTTTCTCCATGCTGTTCCAAGAGCATAACTTGTTTTCTCACTTGTCGGTGCGTGACAACATTGGCTTAGGTTTACACCCGGGACTAAAGCTCACGGTAGACCAAAAGCGTCAGGTTGAACAAGCTGCGCAGCAAGTTGGCGTTGCAGAGTACCTCGACCGTTTGCCTGAGCACCTTTCTGGAGGGCAGCGTCAACGTGTTGCCTTAGCGCGTTGTTTTGTTCAGCCTCATTCCATGTGGCTGTTGGATGAGCCTTTCTCGGCACTTGATCCAGTGTTGCGTGAAGAGATGCTGAGCTTGGTAAAAAAACTGGCTGCGGAGCGCGGAATTACCGTGTTGATGGTTACGCATCATCTTAGTGATGCCAAAGCGATTGCGAGTCACTTTGCCTTTGTTGCTAACGGAAAAGTAGAAGCGGTGGGTGAGATTGATGCCCTGACTGCCGAGCATCCCAGCAAGACCCTACAGGCCTTCGTTCGCGCTGCTGGATAATGATGAGAGATACAAAAAAGGTTGATGCGAGCATCAACCTTTTTTTCTTGCGTGGCCGTAAGCTTAACCTTGCGGCTTCACTACCATCACGTTGATTGGAGAATATTCCACAACTTTACTTGCAACAGAACCAAGCATCACTTTGTTAATTTTCGAACGCTTGTGACTTGGCATGATAATAAGGTCTGCGCCCAAACGCTCGGCGTAATCAAGAATTGTTGCGTAAGCTTTGCCTTCGGCAACGTGCACTTTGTAAATCACTTCATCATCAATGTGCTCGCTGGCAAATGCTTTTAGCTGCTGCTTCACATCTTGCTTCATTTTCGCTGCTGCGTCTTTTGGGAAGTAAGTGGCGACCATCGACATGTGAATACCTGGCAAAACAGTGAGCAGGTGGATTTCTGCGTTTGCTTGTTTTGCTTGCCACACCGCCAGTTCAACTGCTCGGTCTGAGAAGCCTTGATCATTTAGATCAACCGGAACAAGAATTTGTTTATACATTCAATGTCTCTCACTAAGGCCCCAGATCCGCGGGGCCAAATCGGTTATGCGCTCAGTTGTTCCTTGCGAGCACGACGTTTTTGGTTCATGGCAAGTACCAGCAGAAGAATCAAGCAAGGTACAAATACCCATTCTTTCATTGGACGATCCGCGTCTTGAACGACCCATTTGATTTCCCAATCAAAGTCGATACCAGATGACTCCGCAGGGCTACCAAATTCAACCATGTCGACGACCATTTTGCCGTCGTTCTCAGTCAGCATCAGACCCATTGAAGATATACGCTCTTCAGCCGTCGTTGCTCTGTCTTCGAATGGCAGACGTACCGTTTTCTCGACGTATTCGCCTTCGAGGTTTTGTCCGGCAACACGTAACTCAATGGATTCTCCTACATTTAGGTTTTCCGTGATTTGAGCTATCTCAACCCCAGGAGAAAGAACTTTCGCTGGGTATAACATGTCCCACCAAAAACCAGGTCGGAAGAATGAGAAAGTTAATACTAATAATAGGACGGTTTCCCACCACTTGTTACGAGTCAGCCACCATCCCTGCGTAGCGGCAGAGAAGATCAGCATCGCAATGATGGAAGAGATTACCGTGAGTGCTAAATGCCACCAAGAATCGATACCCATCAACAATAATTGGGTATTGAAAACAAACATGAATGGCAGAATGGCGGTTCTAATATCGTAGGTAAAGCCTTGGATACCGGTACGAATTGGATCGGACTTCGCGATTGCTGCAGCGGCAAAGGCAGCCAGACCGACCGGTGGTGTATCATCGGCGAGAATACCGAAATAGAACACGAACAAGTGCACTGCAATCAGTGGAATGATAAGACCGTGCGCTGCGCCGAGCGTTACGATAACTGGCGCCATTAGCGTTGATACTACAATATAGTTTGCTGTGGTAGGCAGACCCATACCGAGAATCAGACTGATAACCGCAGTAAACAGCAGCATTAGGATGACGCTACCGCCAGAGATAAACTCAACAAAGTCCGTCATCACCAAGCCGATACCAGTTAGCGTTACAACGCCAACAACCGTACCTGCCGCCGCTGTTGCGACACCGATACCGATCATGTTGCGAGCACCTGCCACCAAGCTTTCAGCAAGATCAACAAAACCCTCTTTGGTTTGCTGTACTAGGTCGCCTTCTTTCGCAAGTAACGCCATCAGAGGACGTTGTGTTAGCAAAATGAAGACCATAAAGACGGTTGCCCAAAACGCTGATAAGCCAGGTGAGAAGCGCTCTACTGTTAAACACCAAACCAGTACCACGATAGGTAGCAGGTAGTGTAAGCCAGACTTCACTGTAGGACCTGGATCTGGCACTTCAGTCAGCTCCGCATCAATCTCAATTGCGCCATCTTTCATGTGGTTCGCAGAAATTTTTACGAGGCCGACGTAGGCGATGAGTAGCGCGATCGTTACTATCGTAGTCGCTGCGTCGCCAAAGACATCTTTCGTCCAACCTACACCGTAGTACACCAAAGCGCTGATTACACACAGACCTAAAATAGTAGCCGTGAATGAAAGTAGGCTTTGCAGTAATGTTGGATTATGACGACGAGGTAAGCCAGTCATGCCCGCTTTACATGCTTCAAGGTGAACGATGTAAATCAACGCGATGTAGGAAATCAGCGCTGGAAGTAATGCCGCTTTGATAACCTCTACGTAAGAAATCCCGACGTATTCCACCATCAAAAACGCTGCCGCACCCATGATTGGCGGGGTGAGCTGACCATTGGTTGACGCTGCCACTTCAACTGCACCCGCTTTTGTGCCCGGGAAGCCGACTCGTTTCATCAATGGAATGGTAAAAGTACCCGTGGTTACGACGTTTGCGATCGATGATCCTGAAACCAGACCCGATAGACCAGATGCGACAACCGCGGCTTTAGCTGGGCCGCCTTTCATATGACCAAGTAGAGAAAATGCGACTTTAATGAAGTAAGCACCTGCACCCGCACGCTCTAGCATCGCGCCAAACAGTACAAACAAGAATACGAAAGAAGTGGATACACCTAACGCAACACCAAATACCCCTTCGGTGGTTAGCCACAGATGCGACATCGCTTTACCTAAGCTTGCGCCTTTGTGGGCTATGACATCTGGCATGTATGGGCCAGCAAACGTGTAAGTCAGGAACACGGCGGCCACAACCATTAGCGGAGGCCCTAATGCACGACGAGTCGCTTCAAGTAGCAATATCATACCAACGACCGCAACCACAATATCGGCAGTGGTGGGCGCGCCGGAACGTCCTGCGAGTTCGGTGTAGAAAAGGTAGATATAGGCAGCCGAAAAGCTACCCGCTAACGCGAGAATCCAATCCACAAGAGGAATGTGATCACGCGGAGAGTTCTTCATTGCTGGATAAGCAGTGAAGGCCAAAAATATCGCGAAAGTGAGGTGAATCGCTCGCGCTTCAGTGTCATTCAGTACGCCAAAATTGAAAATAAATGGTAGCGGGGAGGCGTACCATAATTGAAATAGTGACCAACACAGAGGGACTAACCAAAGGATTCGTCCTTGCACTCCCGAAGGGTTACGTGCGCCCGTGTCTGCTTGAGCCACCATTTCTTGCACATCTTGAGACGGAGTCTTATTCGTCGCCATGTACTTTTTCCTTATTATTGATGGTCCTGTCCGTTCTTCTATCGAGAACCACACTTCGCCTTTATCAGTGTAGTGAATGGAGCGAAGTTTGCTTTCGAGTATTCCGCTGCCGAATCACAAAGCAAGAGTACCGAGTGCTTTGTTGGCGGCGTTAAAGTGTTTTCTTGGGTATTGAGTGCGCAGTTCTAAGAAAAACTGGCAAATGAACAAAGCATGCTGGTTCAACGTGCTACAACCAGCATACTCAATCAGGCAGAAAACCATCTTTTTCTGCCTGAGATTGAAATAAGTGAGTGCTTACTTAATTAGACCCACTTCTTTGTAGTATTTTTCTGCACCAGGGTGAAGAGGGATAGAAATACCTGCTTTCACCATGTCTTCTTTTTTAAGGTTAGCAAAAGCTGGATGCAGACGTTTGAAGGTGTCGAAGTTCTCGAACACGGCTTTAGCAACGTTGTATGCAACTTCATCAGAAACATCAGATGTTGTTACCATTGTTGCCGCAACACCAAAGCTCTTCACGTCTTTATCTGTACCACGGTACATACCAGCCGGCACTGTGCTGAATGCGTAGTACGGGTTATCTGCGACGATCTTGTCGATCTTAGGACCAGTTGCAGGCACTAGCTTCGCATCACATGATGTTGTTGCTTCTTTGATTGAACCGTTTGGATGGCCAACCATGTAGATGAACGCATCAATTTTGTTGTCACAAAGTGCTTGAGAACGCTCTGAGCCTTTTAGCTCTGAAGCAAGTTTGAAGCTGTCATTTGTCCAGCCCATTGCATCCATTACTACGCCCATTGTCGCGCGGTCACCAGAACCTGGGTTACCGATGTTGACACGCTTACCAGCTAGGTCTTGAACGTTTTCGATGCCAGAGTCAGCACGTGCGATGATGTTGAAAGGTTCAGTATGAAGAGAGAACATTGCACGCAGTTTTTTGTACGGGCCTTGTTCCGCAAACTTGCTCGTACCGTTGTAGCCGTGGTACTGCCAATCCGATTGCACGATACCAAAATCTAATTCGCCTGCACGGATAGTGTTAACGTTGTAAATTGAGCCACCAGTTGATTCTACTGAACAACGGATGTTGTGGTCTTTACGACCTTTATTTACCAACTTACAGATAGCACCACCAGTAGGGTAGTAAACACCAGTTACAGAGCCAGTACCGATAGTAATAAACTCTTGAGCGTTAACTGCGCCTGCGCCCATTACAGCTGCAGCGATAGCGCCTACTTTGAGAAGTTTGTTAAATGCCATGAATTTCCCTTCCTTATATTCATTATTTACCCGGAAATAACCATAAATCACTTCTGGAGTTTCCTATTTGGAAACGGCATCTTTTCCAATCCAATTGTTTGAAAAAGCGAGCAAATCATAACAAAAAATTGGCAGAAAATTATCCGAATGTTAAATGTTATAGCGAATAAGTCTAAAGCTTGCGACAGGGTATGGTGATTGATCTTCGGTTTAATTCTTTTTATAACAGTTAGTTAGGTGTGAATAAGGCAAGATGGTGAAAAAGATCAATTGCGTGATATTAATCACAAAAGTGGTGAGTGAAAAGTAGTCGCATGAAGCAATTTGTTTACATAAATAATGGGCTACAAAATAGTACTTCTTTCATAGCCCACAAAGAGTTACTTAAACCAATGTTCGTCGGTCTCAGCCTGTGTACTCGAATAGCTCACATACAGACTTGAACAATTGTTCAGTTGATACTGGCATTGTAGGGGTAATAAAAATGGTATCGTCACCCGCTACTACGCCAAGAATACCCTCGGATTTACCTAACGAGTCGAGTAGGCGAGCAATAAGCTGTGCTGCGCCAGGACCAGTGTGAATGACAACCAATGCCGCATTGTGATCGATGTCTAAAACCAGTTCACGTAGAGAGCTGCTTACTGTTGGTACGCCCAGCTCAGCCGGTAGGCAGTACACCATTTCCATTTTTGCGTTACGAGTACGAACAGCACCAAACTTGGTCAGCATACGTGAAACTTTAGATTGGTTAATGCTTTCAAAGCCTTGTTGCTTGAGTGCGTCAACAATTTCACCCTGTGAGCCAAAGCTCTCTTCTTTTAGCAGGGCTTTAAAGGCGCGGACTAGGTTATCTTGTTTCTCTGAATTGCGCATAGTCATTATGATTCTCTTAGTACGTGTCAGCAATTTTGCATATTCTCGCATATATATTCATGCAGTGCCAAAAAGTCCCGGCATTCTGTTAGTTGCATCACTGTAAACCATAAACAGAACAGGATTCTTTAAGATTATTCAACCAGTCTCGTTTTGTCCTGTTGAATTTCTTGTCATTTCAACAGAATAAAAGAATAATCCAACCTTCATTTGTAGCACGACAACAGCGAGTTGCGCGAGGTCGCAAAGCTGGCGTTAATTGATTGTAATCAAGTTGTGATTCCGATAGCTTATTTCAGTTGGTTACAAACTACCCTACGAATACGTTTATAAGAGAAATACTCTCAAGGAGAACTACATGAAAGTAGCCGTTATTGGTGCCGCTGGTGGCATCGGTCAAGCCCTTGCCCTTCTGCTTAAGAACCGTCTTCCTGCTGGTTCTGATTTAGCCCTATACGATATTGCTCCAGTTACGCCTGGCGTAGCAGCAGATCTTAGCCACATCCCAACACCAGTATCGATCAAAGGTTACGCTGGTGAAGATCCAACTCCTGCGCTAGAAGGTGCAGATGTAGTTCTTATCTCTGCGGGTGTTGCTCGTAAGCCGGGCATGGATCGTGCGGATCTGTTCAATGTAAACGCTGGTATTGTGAAATCACTCGCTGAAAAGATTGCGGTTGTTTGTCCTAAAGCATGTGTAGGTATCATCACTAACCCAGTGAACACAACAGTGCCAATCGCTGCTGAAGTTCTGAAGAAAGCGGGCGTTTACGACAAGCGTCGCCTATTCGGTATTACCACACTAGACGTGATCCGTTCAGAAACGTTTGTTGCTGAGCTAAAAGGCAAAGATCCTAGCGATATCCGTGTACCAGTTATCGGTGGTCACTCTGGCGTGACAATTCTTCCTCTTCTTTCTCAAGTAGAAGGTGTGGAGTTTACAGCTGAAGAAGTAGAAGCTCTGACTAAGCGTATTCAAAACGCGGGCACAGAAGTTGTTGAAGCAAAAGCGGGTGGCGGTAGTGCGACACTTTCTATGGGCCAAGCGGCTTGTCGTTTCGGTCTAGCACTTGTACGAGCTCTTCAAGGTGAAGAAGGCGTTGTTGAGTGTGCTTACGTTGAAGGTGATAGCGAGCACGCACCTTACTTTGCACAACCAGTGAAGTTGGGTAAAGAAGGCGTAGAAGAAGTACTAAGCTACGGCGAATTGAGCGACTTCGAAAAAGCGGCGCTAGATGGAATGCTAGAAACGTTAAATGGCGACATCAACATTGGTGTTGAATTCGCTAAATAATCTCTATAACGCGAATTAAGAAGAAAGCCGATCTTAGGATCGGCTTTTTTGATCTTTTTGCTCTGAATTACGTATCACAAGCGAACCAAAACAACATTGTTAAGGAGAAGATGATGGAAGCAAGTCGAATCCGAAAAGGCATGGTTGTTGAGTGCCAAGAAGGCGTCGGTACGATTTTGGTTGTCGACCGTGAAGCAGAGACCGTTTTGTTATCCAAGCAAGGCTCAGATCAACAGATAGCAGTGAGTTTTGATGAGATAGAGGACGATCCACAGCTGCACGGTGGCAGCGAAAGATACTATTAGTCAGAGTCGTTGAAATTGTCTAGAGCTGAGACGAAAAAGGAAGAGCGAAATGCTCTTCCTTTTGTGTTTCTTGCTAAAGGGTCTGATGGTGCTAGCGAGTGCGTTTTACCGCAACATGAGCCAGCGTGATAAGCGCTTCTTTGTATTCTGATTCTGGTAGTACTTCCAGTTCAGCGATCGCCTTATCTGCTTCTTCTAACGCTTTCTGCGTAGTGTATTCTAACGAACCGGCCTCTTTCATAACGGCTAGGATTTCATCTAAGCGTTCCATGCCATTGGCTTTTTCAATCGCTTCGCGAATCATCAGCGCATTTTCTGGCGTCGTATTACGCATTGCATGCAACAGAGGCAGTGTCGGTTTTCCTTCAGCCAAATCATCACCAACGTTTTTGCCCATGTCTTCGCCATCGGATGTGTAGTCCATCACATCATCAATAAGCTGGAATGCAGTGCCTAGGTATTTACCATAATTCTGCAGAGCCAATTCAACGTGTTCTGGAGCATCATTTAAGATTGCGCCAATTTGCGTTGCAGACTCGAACAAGCGTGCAGTCTTTGAGTAGATGACTTGCATGTAGCTTTCTTCGGTAGTGTCAGGATCGTTACAGTTCATCAACTGTTGAACTTCACCTTCGGCGATCACATTTACTGCATTACTCATTAGTTGAAGGATCTTCATGGATCCTAGCTCAGTCATCATCTGAAATGAGCGAGTGTAAATAAAGTCCCCAACAAGTACGCTCGCGGCATTACCAAACGCAGCATTCGCTGTCGCTTTTCCACGGCGCATGTCTGATTCGTCCACGACATCATCGTGCAGCAAAGTCGCTGTATGGATGAACTCGATAAACGCCGCTGCCATCGTATGGCCAGTGCCTTGGTACCCCAATGCACGTGCTGACAATATTGCCAGTAACGGTCGTAGACGTTTGCCTCCACCACTCACGATATAGAAACCGAGCTGGTTGATTAAAGAGACATCAGAATTTAGTTGGGCTTGAATTGTTTCATTCACTTTTGCCATGTCATCGGCAGTAAGCGCTTGGATAGTTTTAAAATCCATCGTATATCCGGCTGAAGTTAGACCCTGCAAGGCTTATTCGATTTATATAATTGTCGAATAATACACTAAAAAACGTTGATTAATACATTACTAAAGGGCATGATTGCCGCACTTTTCTTTGGCGATTAGCTTTTCGCCAATTTTTTCAAAATATGGCTTGTCATAGGGGCATCTCTTCTGTAGAATCTGCGCCCTATTGATGATTAGTTTAGCGCACACCCTCATGAAAAGGCTGTGCGGAAAAAGCGGAGTAAAATATGTACGCTGTTTTCCAATCTGGTGGTAAACAACACCGTGTAAGCGAAGGTCAAACTCTTCGTTTAGAGAAATTAGACGTTGAAACTGGTGCAACTGTAGAATTTGATAAAGTTCTTCTTGTTGCTAACGGCGAAGACATCAAAGTTGGTGCTCCTCTTGTAGAGGGCGGCAAAATTGTTGCTGAAGTTGTACAACACGGTCGTGGCGATAAAGTTAAAATCGTTAAGTTCCGTCGTCGTAAGCACTCTCGTAAGCAACAGGGTCACCGTCAGTGGTTCACTGAAGTGAAGATCACTGGTATCAACGCTTAATCTATTAGGAGAGTTTAACAATGGCACACAAAAAAGCTGGTGGTTCTACTCGTAACGGCCGCGATTCAGAAAGCAAACGTCTAGGTGTTAAGCGTTTCGGTGGTGAATCTGTACTTGCAGGTAACATCATCGTTCGTCAACGTGGTACTAAGTTCCACGCTGGTAACAACGTAGGTATCGGTAAAGACCACACTCTATTCGCTCTTACTGAAGGTAAAGTGAAGTTCGAAGTGAAAGGTCCTAAGAACCGTAAGTTTGTAAGCATCGAAGCTGAGTAATTAGGTTTTTACCAAGTTACTTAATAGCTTTAAGCTGAATTCAAAAGCCCTGCCGAATCGGCGGGGTTTTTTATTTATGGCAGTCGACATATCGAAGTTTCTCGTTAGAATCCGAGGCGATTTGAATCTGGGAGCTTAGATCTGTCATCTGCTAAAATTGTCGGATGACACAGTAGATTTAATCCACGCACGAAGTAGTCGGAGTAAAAGATGAAGTTCGTAGATGAAGCGGTAGTAAAAGTTCAGGCTGGTGATGGCGGTAGCGGCGTTGTCAGTTTCTGGCGTGAAAAATTCATCACTAAAGGTGGCCCTGACGGCGGTGATGGTGGTGACGGCGGTGATGTTTACATCCAAGCTGATGAAAACCTAAATACCCTAATTGATTACCGTTTCCAACGCTTCTACGAAGCGGAGCGTGGTGAAAACGGTCGCGGTGGTAATTGTACTGGTAAACGTGGTAAAGACATCGTTCTTCGCGTACCAGTGGGTACTCGCGCAGTAGATATCCACACTAACGAAATTGTGGCAGAAGTTGCTGAGCACGGTAAGAAAGTGATGGTCGCGAAAGGCGGCTGGCACGGTCTTGGTAACACGCGTTTCAAATCTTCAGTAAACCGAGCGCCTCGTCAAAGAACGCTAGGTACAAAAGGTGAAATTCGTGAAATCCGTCTTGAGCTACTGCTGCTGGCGGACGTTGGTATGCTTGGCTTGCCAAACGCAGGTAAATCGACGTTTATTCGCGCGGTATCAGCGGCAAAACCAAAAGTTGCAGACTACCCGTTTACCACGTTAATCCCAAGCTTGGGGGTGGTGAGTGTTGTTCCTGAAAAGAGCTTTGTGGTTGCTGACATCCCGGGGCTTATCGAAGGGGCTGCTGATGGTGCGGGTTTAGGTATTCGTTTCTTGAAACACCTAGAACGTTGCCGAGTGTTGCTGCACATGATTGATATCATGCCGATTGATCAGTCTGATCCTGTACAAAATGCACTAACCATCATTGATGAACTAGAGCAATACAGTGAAAAACTGGCAAGCAAACCTCGCTGGTTGGTGTTCAACAAAGTTGATCTGATGCCTGAAGAAGAAGCGAATGAAAAGATCCAAGAGATCTTGGATGCGCTAGGTTGGGAAGACGAGTACTTCAAGATCTCTGCGATCAACCGTTCTGGCACAAAAGAGCTTTGCTACAAACTTGCTGACTTTATGGAAAACCTACCTCGCGAAGAGGAAGAAGTGGCTGAAGAAGATAAAGTTAACTTCATGTGGGATGATTACCATAAAGATGCAATGGCAGGAAAAGACGTTGTTACTGAAGATGACGACGACTGGGATGATTGGGATGACGAAGAAGATGACGGTCACGTTGTCTACGTTCGTGACTAATTGTTCTCTCCAAGCGATGTCTTGCTAGACAATTTAATAAAGCCGCAAAATCTATTGCGGCTTTTTTTGTATCTAAATCATATTTAGATGATGTGATTTGCGGCACAATAGTGGCTTCGCGTGATGATTCGGGACTGTTTGACCTCCTTCACGTGAGAGTAAGCAACACCCTAAAAGGACTTAGACCTATCTATGAATCTAGAAACCATACCGTCTGGAGAGTTGACGGTATCTAACCAACGCTCCATTTCTCGACTTGTCGCTCAAGCCGGACAAATGCTGTTGGCCCATGGCGCAGAAAGTACGCTTGTGTGCGATATCATGCGTCGTATTGGCTTAGCTTGTGGCGTGCATGAAGTGGCTGTAGCCCTCTCAGCCAATGCCTTGGTTGTCACGACCGTAATGGATGGACACTGCATCACCACTACTCGAAGCTGTGCCGATCGTGGCATCAACATGCGCGTTATTACGCAAATTCAACGCATCTGTATCATGATGGAGCGCGGGTTACTCGATGCTGCCATGGCGCAGAAAAAACTGAATACCATCAGCCCAGAACGGTACAACCGCTGGCTAGTGGTGCTTATGATTGGCTTATCATGCGCGGCATTCAGCCATTTAGCGGGTGGCGATTGGGGCGTATTTATTATGACCTTCTTGGCCTCGGCTGGTGGCATGATCGTGCGCCAAGAGATTGGCCATCGTCACTTCAATCCATTACTTAACTTTGCTGCTACCGCATTTGTAACCACGTTGATTTCTACTCAAGCTGAAATTTATCAAATTGGTAATTTACCAACCGTAGCGATGGCATCGTCGGTATTGATGTTGGTGCCTGGTTTTCCACTGATTAATTCGGTAGCAGACATGCTAAAAGGTCACATTAATATGGGTATTGCTCGGTTTGTAATGGCCAGTTTGCTGACCTTAGCAACGTGTTTGGGCATTGTGGCGGCAATGAGTGTAACTGGTATTTGGGGGTGGGCAATTTAATGAATATTTTTGATTTAACGCTCGGTTTGCTCAATGACATGTTTTTTGCAGCCATCCCTGCAGTCGGCTTTGCGTTGGTGTTTAATGTGCCACAGCGAGCTTTGATCTATTGCGCGGTAGGTGGTGCGATTGGTCACGGAAGCCGTTACTTGATGATGCAGTTTGGAGTACCGATTGAGTGGGCGACCTTCTTCGCTGCCACCTTGGTTGGCATGATAGGGGTTCATTGGTCTCACCGCTTTTTGGCTCATCCAAAAGTGTTTACTGTCGCTGCATTGATACCTATGGTGCCGGGCGTTTTTGCTTACAAAGCGATGATTGCGATGGTGGAGATTAACCATTTGGGTTACTCGCCAGAGTTAATTGCGACCTGCATGGAGAACTTTCTTAAAGCCATGTTTATTATTGCTGGTTTAGCAGTTGGCCTCGCAGTTCCTGGGCTGTTATTCTACCGCCGCAGACCGATAGTATAAGGACCCGACATGATCATTAGTATGATTGCCGCGATGGCAGACAACCGCGTTATTGGCAAAGATAATCAAATGCCTTGGCATCTTCCTGCGGATTTTGCTTGGTTTAAACGTTGTACGATGGGGAAGCCCGTCGTAATGGGAAGAAAGACTTACGATTCAATTGGTCGCCCTTTGCCAGGACGTTTGAATATTGTCATTAGCCGAGATGAATCATTGAGTATTGAAGGCGTTACGACGGTGACTTCAGTTGAAAAAGCGTTAGAGGCTGCAGGTGATGTTGAAGAAGTAATGATCATTGGTGGCGGTGCTATCTATGCTTCTTGTTTAGCGATGGCAAATAAACTGTACGTCACACATATTGATGCTGTGGTTGAAGGTGACACCCAGTTCCCAGACTGGGGTAATGAGTTCAAAGAGACATATTCTGAAACCTACCAAGCGGATGAGAAAAACGCTTACAACATGCGTTTTACGATTTTAGAAAAGCAATAGTTAGAAAAGTCTCTCGAAGCAGAATAGAAAAAAGCACCGTAACCACGGTGCTTTTTGTTTTTGGAGTAACGATCTAGTGATTAATCGAGAGCGTCTTGGGTAAAGAGTTGTTTGTCTTCCCAACGGATCATCGTCAGCGAACCACCCCAGACACAACCTGTATCGAGTCCAATGACTTTTTCATCGATATAGCCCTGCAATGCTGCCCAGTGGCCGAATAACACTGTTTTTTCTAACGGTATGCGGTGCGGCAGTTCAAACCAAGGTACCAATTGGTCACCTGTGACTTCTTGCGGAGGCAGTTTGCAGTCCATATCTAAACGACCATCAGAAAAGCAGAAACGCATTCTTGTAAAGGCATTGATGATATAGCGATAGCGATCCAGACCTTCCAGTGAGTCATCCCAAAGATCTGGTAAGTTGCTGTACATGTTTTTTAGCAACCACGGCAACTCTTCGCCTTGGATAATATGTTCTACTTCGCGAGCGCATTGTCTGGCTGTTTCTAAATCCCATTGCGGTGAGATACCCGCATGACACATCACAAACTCGTCGTGCTCTGCCAGAAGAGGTTGTTTAGCTAGCCAAGAGAGCAGTTCTTCGCGGTCTTTAGCGAGGAAAATTGGGGTCGTTTTATCTTTGTCTTTTCGCTTTTTCAGGCCGTAGGATACTGCCAGTAAATGCAAGTCATGATTGCCGAGTACGACTTTTGCGCTGTCACCGAGTGACTTTACGAAGCGCAGTGTTTCGAGTGATTTCGGGCCGCGAGCCACCAAATCTCCTGCGAGCCAAAGTTGGTCATGTTGAGTGGAAAAGTTGACGCGCTTGAGTAGCTGCTGTAGTTCGTCAAAACAGCCTTGGATGTCACCAACGATATAGGTAGCCACTGAATCTCCAATCTTATTAATTTAAAACGTTCGGAATCGCTAAACGAAATGGCTCAATTTCAGTGATGAATTCCTGGCCTTTTTCATCCAGCATTTTGTAGTGTCCTTGCATGACACCAACAGGCGTTTCTAACGCGGTACCACTGCTGTAAGTGTATTCATCGTTGCTTGGAATAAACGGCTGCTGCCCAACAACACCTTCTCCCTCTACCGTCATTTGTTTACCGTTGGAATCGGTAATCAACCATCGGCGACTAATGAGCTGTACTGTCTGTTGGCTGAGGTTTTTAATGGTAATGACGTAGGCGAAAACAAAGCGTTGTAGCTCTGGATTGGATTGTTCTTCGATGTATTTGGTGTGAACTTGAATCTTGATGCAGGGTTGAATGACGTCCATGTGCACTCCTTGATAAACTTAATAATAAGCCAAACCGGCAAGGGTTTGGCTTATTGTTTGAGTTATTAGTGCTGCGGGTTGTCCGCTAGCCAGTTCGCCATCGCGACGAATTGTTGTAGCGTTAGGTTTTCTGGACGCATGCTTGGGTTTACACCTAGCTCTTCCAGAACTTCTGCGCTCAACAGAGATTTGTAGCAGTTACGCACGGTTTTACGGCGTTGGTTAAAGCCTTCACGACAAACGCGATCGAGTAAACGTAGATCTTTCGCTGGGCATGGTAGTTCTTCATAAGGTACTAGGCGAACAACAGCGGAGTCTACTTTCGGTGGCGGAACAAATGCGGTTGGTGGTACTTCTAGTACAGGTACAACTTTACAGTAGTACTGCGCCATTACCGTTAGACGACCGTAAGCTTTACTACCCGGGCCTGCTGCCAAGCGATTCACCACTTCTTTTTGAAGCATAAAGTGCATGTCTTGAATGTCTTTATGGAATTCAAATAGGTGGAACATCAAAGGTGTAGAGATGTTGTACGGCAAGTTACCGAAGATACGCAGCTTGTTGTTTGGCTTCACTAACTGAGTGAAGTCAAAGCGCATGGCGTCGCCTTCATGAATCGTTAGTTTGTCTGCTAAATCAGGGTGGTTACGTAAACGCTCGGCTAAGTCACGGTCCAGTTCGATGACGGTGAACTTATCAACTTCACGACCAACGGGTTCTGTGATTGCACCAAGACCCGGGCCGATCTCAACCAGATTTTGACCTGGCTTTGGGTTAATTGCTGATACGATGCCATCAATAATGTATGGATCGTTCAGGAAGTTTTGACCAAAACGTTTACGCGCTTTGTGTCCTAAATGGACATCATTTCTCATTGTTTTTTCTCTACCAATTCTATCGCATGCGTGAGCGCTGTTCGGAAGCTCCCTGTATCCGCTTGACCTGTCCCTGCCAGCTCTAATGCAGTACCGTGATCCACCGAGGTTCTAATAAAAGGTAGACCAAGAGTAATGTTTACTGAACGTCCAAAGCCTTTGTATTTTAATACTGGCAATACTTGGTCGTGGTACATGCCTAAAACAGCATCTGCATCGTTTAAATATTTTTCATTGAAAATGGTATCTGCCGGCAGTGGGCCGATCAGTTTAATACCTTTTTCTTTTTGAATCTTTTCCAGTGTCGGAGTGATGGTTTCGATCTCTTCACGACCTAAACAGCCATCTTCACCTGCATGAGGATTAAGCCCGCAAACATAGATGTTTGGTTCTGCGATGGCAAATTTTTCTACGAGGTCTTTATGAAGAATATCGATGATCTTCTCTAGTCGTTCTTCGGTGACCGCTTTTGACACATACGCCAATGGAATATGTGTGGTAACCAATGCGACACGCAGTCCTTCTGTTGCCAACATCATCACCACTAACGGTGTATTTGATTTCTCGGCAAAGAATTCAGTATGACCACTAAATGCAACACCTGCGCGATTGATCACCCCCTTGTGAACAGGGCCGGTGACAATAGCATCAAATTCATCATTCATACAGCCCAAAGCGGCTCTTTCTAGCGTTTTTAATACGTAGTGGCCGTTGGCTTCATTAAGTTGACCAGCAATTGCGTTTTCCGAAATTTCAACGTGGTCAACGATAAGTGTGCCCGCTTTTTGCGCCTTAGGTGCTTCTTCAGGATTGTAATCAAAGAGTTGGACATCAATGCCAAGCATTTTGGCACGTTCCAGCAACATGTTTTTATCTGCGCAGACGACAATCTGGTGTGCCCAATCTTCTTTTGATAGAGCCAGCACTAAGTCAGGGCCGATGCCCGCAGGTTCCCCTGCGGTTACGACAATTCTGCGAATTGAATTAGTTGTCATTGTTGTCATCCACGATTTCAACAAACGCACTTGCACGCAGCTCTTGCATCCATGCGCCTGCTTCTTCATTAAACTTTCGATTGAATAGAATGCGGTAAGCTTTATTCTTCATTGCTGAATCTGTGCGGTCGACTTGGCGTCGGTCTAACACTTCAACAATGTGCCAGCCATGAACCGTTTTGAATGGTTCACTGATTGAGCCAACTGGTAGTGTTTCAACTTGGTGTTTAAATTCAGGAACATAAAGATCCGGTGTTTGGTAACCAAGTTCACCATCTTGAGCCGCAGAGCCTGGGTCTTGGCTGTATTGTGAGGCCAATTGAGCAAAGGTCGCTTCGCCAGCTTTGATGCGACGAACGAATTCATTTAACTGCTTTTTAGCGCCTTCATCACTAAGAATCACGGTTGGTTTGATCAGAATATGGCGAGCGTTAACTTCTGTCACCGCAACGGTTTCTAGACCCTTCACATCTTCAATTTTTAGGATGTGGAAACCAACGCCACTACGGAATGGACCAATGATGCTGCCTTTGTTCTGCATCTTGATTTGATCAGCAAAGATGGTTGGCATTTCTTCTTTACGCATCCAACCCCAATCACCACCTTGGAGAGCTTTCGGACCTTTAGAGTAGGTGTAAGCCATTTCGGTGAAGTCTGCGCCGTCATTGAGTTTTTTAACCAGGGCTTTCGCTTGTGCTTCTACTTCTGATTTATCTTGACCGTCGGTGAAACGCAGTTGGATATGACCGATTTTGTATTGCACGGTTGCGTTGGTTTCTTTAGCTAGCTGGTCTGCAAGGCTATCAACTTCTGCTGGAAGGATATTGATTCGGCGACGAACTAGCGCATTACGAGCTTCTGACGCTGCAATTTCTTTACGGATTTGCTCGCGGAACTCTGGGTAGCTTAGGCCTTCTGCTTGCACGGATGCTGCCAGTTCTTCCACGCTTTGGTTATTGTTGCGTGCGATTTCTGCGATGGCTTGGTTTAGACGGTTATCGTCGATGCGTACACCAATACGGTCAGCTTCTTGGCCTTGCAGCGTATCGATGATCAGTTTTTCTACCACTTGCTCTTTGAGCACGCTTGCCGAAGGCAGACTTTTTCCGCTTTGACGAGCATTGGCTTGTAGGGTTTTCATCGCAGTATTGATGTCGCTTTGTAGAATGACACCGTCGTTAACGATGACAGCAACCTTATCAAGCTCTACCGGTGCTGCTACTGCTCCACAAGAGAGTAGGGTCGTGAATAAGATTGATTTCCAAATTTTCATTTAAAATTCCGTCAGTATTTTTTGAAGAAGCGTCTTATTTAGAGTAAGACGCTTAATTCGATTAATTGTTCAAATAGAATGGGCGACCGTATTTAATCGCGTTGTCGGAACCATCCAGTTCTTTGACTGCTGTACCGGTGCTTTGATTTGTCGCAAAGCCTTGAATACCGAAGTTAACACTAAAGTTGTTTTCGTATTCAGGAGAGGAGCCCGTACTGCCGATGGCTTGATTTTCCCAACCGAGTAATTGGTTAGAGTATGTCAAACCAATGTACCAACAATCAGATTGGTAACGCAGGCTTGCTAGCCATTCCATATCGGTATTTTCATTTAGGTCATAGTAGTACTGACCGCTTGCAGACCAGTTACGGTTGAACTCGTATGCCGCTACGATACCTGCTTGTGAAATACCTTTACGAGTAATAGTGTCGAGGTTTTCGAGAATGATCGTATCTTCGATGTATTCGCGAGTGACATAGCGGTAGTTACCTTGAATAAAGCCGCCGTTAAACTGATATTCCAACGTACTGTTGGCAAGCTGCATTGAGCTTAAGTCGATGTCGTACTGAACGCCACCGTGATAGAACAGGTAGTCGTTGTAGTTGAAATCAGCTTCAACTGCCCATGAAGAGTAGTTGGTTGTCTCGTCTGGAATGTTCGGGCTATTGCTGATTTTCGTCTTCTTATCGAAGTAGTAGATCTGACCAAACGACACGTTCAAACGTTCTTTGTAGTCATCATCAAAGAAGCGCGTACTTGCACCGTAGCTCAGCTGGTTAGCCGATGCGATTTTATCAATACCACTGTACTTACGACTGCGGAATAGACCGTAGTAGTCAGTTTGCAGCAGCGTTGTATCGTAGTTGTAGATGTTGGTTTGATCTTCTTCTGGTACGTAAAGGTACTGAAGCTGTGGTTCTAGCGTTTGTGTGTAGCCTTTGATCCAACTGGTGTCACGCTCTAAGTAAATCTGAGCATGGGTACGAAACTCAGGAATAACACGAGAAACTTGTTCATCAAGCTGGTTTTTCAAGTCCACGTCTGTCAAGCCAGTAAGGTCTTGAGAGTAGTAAGTGGAAAGTACGCGCGCTTCCGTTGTCCAAGTGGCCCAAGAGTTTGACAGCGGCATGGTTAGTCCCGGCTCTATGTGAACGCGAGTCGCATTTGGTCGAGCGGTATCACTAGTGTCAAAACGGCTGACTTGGCTTTTTACGTCGAAGTTAAGGTGATCACCCCACAACGGCGTGTAGTAGTTCAAATCTAATTGAGGAAGCAAACGATATGGACGGTTTTCTTCTTTCAAGAGGATTTGGAAATCTCGAACGGTTAAAGACGCATCCCAGAAATCTGAACGGTACTGCACATGTCCTTCTTGGACTAACTGGCCGTCTTCACGGTTACCGATGTCAGAGTCCAAATCTAGGAAGTAATCAATGTCACTGACTTGTGAGTAATCAACTTTCACAATCCATTGTTTATTGATAATACCATCGTGCTTAACTTGGTAGCCCCAGCGAGAATCATCTTGATATTTTTTATCGCTGTTGAGGTATTCGCCTTTCAGTTTACCTTCACCCCAGCCATCGGTTAGGTAACGGAAATCGGTGTCGAGTTTGGTGCCACGTTGCTGCATGTAGAGTGCAGTGAGTGTCATGTCGTATTGAGGCGCGATGTTCCAGTAAAATGGCACTTCCACTTCCATACCGTCACTAGAACCGTAAGAAAGAGAAGGGAATAGGAAACCGGTTTTACGCGTGTTGCCAATAGGCATGGTCATGTATGGCACGTAAAACACGGGCACATCCATGATCTCAAAACGAGGGTGGTGCAGCGTGGCGGTCTCTTCGTCTTGGTCTACGTCAATACCAGACGCAACCAAGCGCCATGAATTATCGCCTTCCGGACATGATGTGATTGAGCCATCTTCTAGTTCATAGACAGACTGACCTGTACGTGCAATGTAAGCTGCAGTACCACGACCTTGTTGGCAAAGAAATTGGTATTCGGTGTTTTCAAGCGAGAAGGTATCTTGGTTGATGTCGTTGGTAACACGATCTGAGCGGGCTTTAACTTGTCCGTCATTGAAGGTCACGTTGCCTTCTGCCACTACCACGTTGTCTTGTTGGTGCAGGGTTACGCTATCTGCGGTGATTTTCTTCGGACCTTGCGTTACTTGGACGTTTCCAGAGTATTGTGCTTTGTCACCATTAATGGCTTGCAGGTTGTCCGCTTCTACCACTACTGGGGTATTAAGAGCGTCCTCCTCGCCACTTGTTTCGACCAAACATTGATCTGTGGCGGGCATTTCCTGCACACTATCATTTATATTCGCTTCAGCTTGAGTGGTGGGTACAAACAAGGCGGTGCTGATAGAGGCCGCTATAAATGTGCGGGAGAAATGTTGCATTGAATTGAACTTTCCTGTGTCACTACTACTCGATGGCTATAGGGCTTGTTGTACCCTAGCGTCATAGCCAAATGAATCAACTATAGTCGCAATTGTCCCAGCGTATTGATTTGCTATGGCATAATGACGACAAAAATAGCTGCAAAGATAAGCAGGCGAAATGGCCTAGCCGAAATAAAACTAATTCCATTATCATAAAGGAAATCGTTCCATCCGGCACTATAAGACCGTCGTCGTCGATAAAAATTCATTGATAGAGAACACATAATGCATATTTTTGGCAAAATTCTGGGTGCCTTTTTTGGCTTGTTACTGGGTGGTCCATTCGGTTTGCTGTTTGGTTTATTTATTGGTCACCAATTCGATAAAGCCCGACGTTTAAGTCAAGCTGGGTTCTCTACAGGTGGCTTTGGAAAAGGACCGAGTCAGGCACAGCGTCAGGAAGAATTCTTTAAAGCGGCGTTTGCAGTAATGGGACACGTGGCAAAAGCCAAAGGGCAGGTCACTAAAGAAGAGATCCAACTTGCGACTGCCATGATGGATCGTATGAATTTGCATGGCGAACAACGCCGTGCGGCGCAAGATGCATTCCGCGAAGGGAAAGAGAGTGATTTCCCATTAGAAGATGTGTTGGTGCGTGTAAAAATCTCGACCGCTGGCCGTTTTGATTTGCTGCAATTCTTCCTTGAACTGCAAATTTCCGCGGCCTTTGCTGATGGAGCTATCCATCCAAGTGAACGTAATGTGCTGCACAAAATTGCTCGTGGTTTAGGTTTCTCATCTGAGCAACTAGAGCGTCGCCTGCAAATGCAAGAAGCGGCGTTCCGTTTCCAACATCAAGGTGGTTTCCATGGTCAGCAACAAGGTCAATATCAGTCGTCAGGTTGGCAGCAAGCCTCACAGGCGGATCAATTGGCCGATGCGTACAAAATTTTGGATGTGTCACCAGAGGCGGACGGTAAAACCGTTAAACGTGCTTACCGTAAGTTAATGAATGAGCACCACCCTGATAAGTTGATGGCCAAAGGTTTACCGCCAGAAATGATGAACGTCGCAAAAGAAAAATCGCAAGAAATTCAAAACGCTTACGATTTAATTAAAAAGGTAAAAGGCTTTAAGTAAGCCAAAATCTAGCAAGCAAACTAGAAAGTAAAAAGGGCACTTGGTGCCCTTTTTTAGCTTTTGGGTTATCGGTGGCTAAAAGCATCTCAAGCTGAACAAAGCTGAATAAATCAGTCGGCTTGGTTCAAGTTCCAATCGTAGTCGTACTTCACCCGACCTGAAAAATGGTTGTATTGTGGCGCGTACTTTCTGATGTGGTTAAACACCTCTTTCTCACCACCAAAATCAACGGCAAACCACTCATAAATTGAAGATATTTTCGCCGTGTTACCTTCAATAGAGACGCCTTTTTTGCTGTTGATAAAGGTCTTTGCGGCACTCTCTAACAAGGTTTGAGTATTCTCAGCGGTAAAAGCTTGAGTTTGAAGATTTGGGCAGCCTAGGCTTGCACAATTGACAGCGTAGTGCGTTCTTGGGTCTTGCCAGATTGGTCGTAAAATTCGGTGCTCAATATCATTCAAGGTCAGACTTTTTCCGTTAATGATGATGACATCTTGATCCCATGGGCCAAAGCTAAACAGCCCGCCTAACTTGGTGATCGACGTTATCGGGTAGTTATCCAAAATTAGGTCAACCGTCAACGCGTTGTACAGGTTTACCCAATATGCGTATTGCTCGGCTTGGCGGTATTGCAATGGATTTAAACTAGCGAGACGTTGAATGTACTGCTTTAACTTTGTTTTATCGGCGAACGAGACTTGGTTGTAACGAAATAGAGTGTTGTCGCCTCGGGTAACTAGATAGCTGTCGAGTAACTGTTGCCACTCCAGATGAGAGATTGAGGTTTGGTTGACCTCGTTGGACTGCTGCCAATAAGGCCATAAGTCGGCTTTTGGTGCGGCGAGAGCGGAAAAGGAGAGTAGGGCACACAGTAGCAATAAGAAACGCTTCATAGAGAGACCTTTAGTGAGACTTAATTGTTAGTGTAGACCCGTCTAGTTGTTGTTTTCTTTCTTTAATCTATGCATAAAAACAAAACAGGCTGACAATGGTCAGCCTGTTATTTGTGTATTCAAAGAAGCGTTTTAACGCAGGAAGCTTGGGATATTGGCTTCATACTCAGCGATTTTGTCTTCGTGCTGAAGCGTCAAACCGATGTTATCTAAGCCATTAAGCAGGCAGTGACGACGGAACTCGTCGATTTCAAAGTCATACTCCTTGCCGTTTGCGCGCACTTTTAGGGCTTCCAGATCCACTTCAATTTGCGCACCTTCATTGGCTTCAACGAATTGGAACAGTTCATCCACTTCTTGCTCAGTCAGACGAACCGGAACCATTTGGTTGTTGATGGAGTTGCCGTAGAAAATGTCCGCAAAACTAGGTGCGATCATCGCTTTAATGCCGTAATCAGCCAAAGCCCAAGGTGCGTGTTCACGAGATGAGCCACAGCCGAAGTTTTCACGCGCAAGTAGGATAGAAGCGCCTTGGTAACGTGGCGCATTCATTACAAACTCAGGGTTTGGTCGCTCGCCTGCATCATCAAGGAAGCGCCAGTCATGGAAAAGATGCTTACCGAAACCTAGGCGAGAAACTTTTTGTAAAAACTGTTTTGGAATGATGGCATCCGTGTCAACGTTGGCGGCATCTAGAGGCACAACCAAACCAGTATGTTGTTTAAAACCTGACATGATTGTTCTCCTTAATCCTGTTTATCAAAAGTTAATTCACGAATGTCAACAAAGTGACCAGCGATAGCTGCCGCGGCTGCCATTGCAGGGCTAACCAAGTGAGTGCGGCCATCACGACCCTGACGGCCTTCAAAGTTACGGTTTGATGTTGATGCACAACGCTCGTGAGGTCCCAAACGGTCATTGTTCATTGCTAAACACATTGAACAACCTGGTAGACGCCATTCAAAGCCCGCTTCTTTAAAGATGACATCCAAGCCTTCGGCTTCTGCTTGTGCTTTCACCTGTTCTGAGCCCGGGACAATCAATGCTTGAACGTGCGATGCGACCTTACGGCCTTTCGCCACGACGGCGGCAGCGCGCATGTCTTCGATGCGAGAGTTCGTACAAGAGCCAACAAACACTTTATCTACTTGGTAATCAGACAATGATTTGCCTGCTTCTAGGCCCATGTAAGCCAATGCTTTTTCAGCAGACGCTTTTTCGATTGGATCAGTGAAGCTTTCTGGTGCTGGAATCGGTTGGTCAACGGCAATGACCTGACCTGGGTTTGTGCCCCAAGTTACTTGTGGTTTGATGTCAGCAGCATTTAGCGTTACTACGGCATCAAATTCGGCATCTGCGTCAGTTTTTAACGTCTTCCAGTACTCTACTGCAGCATCAAAATCTGCGCCTTGCGGTGAGAACTTACGACCTTTGATATATTCAAACGTGGTTTCATCTGGTGCAATTAGGCCTGCTTTTGCGCCCAATTCAATGGCCATGTTACATACCGTCATGCGGCCTTCCATAGAAAGGTCAGTAATCGCTTCACCGCAGAATTCAACCACATAACCAGTACCGCCCGCAGCCGTTGTTTTGCCGATGATCGCTAGAACGATATCTTTCGCGGTAATACCCGGTGCGACTTTACCTTTCACTTCGATTTTCATTGTTTTCGCACGTGCTTGTTTTAGCGTTTGAGTCGCTAGTACGTGTTCAACTTCTGATGTACCGATACCGAAAGCCAGTGAGCCAAATGCCCCGTGTGTTGCGGTATGAGAGTCACCACAAACGATGGTCATACCCGGTAGAGTAATGCCTAGCTCTGGGCCCATAACATGGACGATGCCCTGATATTTGTGGTTTAGGTCGTAAAGGGTAACACCGAACTCTTCGCAGTTTTTCGATAGCGTTTCCATTTGGATACGCGCCATCTCGCCAGAGGCATTGATGTCTTTGGTTGTGGTCGAAACGTTGTGATCCATCGTGGCGAACGTTTTGCTAACCTGACGAACTTTACGACCTTTTTCACGCAAGCCATCAAAGGCTTGTGGAGAGGTCACTTCGTGTACCAAGTGACGATCAATATAAAGAATAGGGGTTTCCCCTTCTGCCGCGACTGCAACGTGTGCGTCGTAGACTTTTTCGTATAGTGTTTTGCCCATTGCTTCCTTTCCTCGTCGTCCTTGTCACCGCAACGGGATGATCCGCTGTGGTGATGGCAAACGACAGTTATATTTATAATGTCAGTCTGTTTATGAGTTCAAAATGTACTCAGCGATCTTGTCACCCATTTCTGATGTCGTCAGTGCAGGCTTGTCGCTTGCTAGGTCTGCGGTAAGCTCGCCTGCCGAAAGTGCTTTAGATACTGCGGATTCGATATCTTGCGCCGCGGCTTCTTCGCCAAGGCTGTAACGCAGCATCAGTGCTGCAGAAAGGATCTGCGCAACTGGGTTAGCAATGTTTTTGCCTGCGATATCTGGTGCGCTGCCACCGGCAGGCTCGTATAGGCCGAACTTGCTTTCGTTAAGACTTGCTGAAGGCAACATGCCCATAGAGCCCGTGATCATTGCACACTCATCAGAGATGATGTCGCCAAAGATGTTTGAACATAACATGACGTCAAACTGGGCTGGGTCTTTGATTAACTGCATGGTCGCGTTGTCGATGTACATGTGAGACAACTCGACATCTGGGTAGTCTTTGGCAATCTCTTCCACAACTTCACGCCATAAGATAGAACTCTGCAGAACGTTTGCTTTGTCAATTGAGCACACTTTCTTACGACGTAGACGAGCAGATTCAAACGCGATTTTTGCAATACGTTCGATTTCGTAGCGGTGGTACACCTCGGTATCAAACGCTTTTTCGTTAGCGCCTTCACCCTCACGGCCTTTCGGCTGGCCGAAGTAGATGCCACCAGTTAATTCGCGTACGACGACAATATCAAAGCCGCGACCTGAGATGTCTGCACGTAGCGGTGAGAAAGCTTCTAGACCAGCGTGGATTTGCGCTGGACGAAGGTTACAAAACAGTTGGAAGTGCTTACGTAGTGGCAGCAATGCACCGCGCTCTGGCTGGTCGTTTGGTGGCAAATGTTCCCACTTAGGGCCACCAACCGAACCAAATAGAACTGCGTCAGACTCTTCACACGCTGTTACCGTACTTTCTGGAAGTGGGCAACCATGATTATCGATAGCAATACCACCAACATCATGTTCTTCGCGCTCAAATGAGATGCCATGTTTTTGCTCGATAGCATTCAGAACTTTATGCGCTTGAGCCATCACTTCTGGGCCGATGCCGTCACCAGGAAGTACGGCGATTTTGTATGATTTGTCTGTCATGTTATTCCTTTAATCTTCTAATTTTTGAGCTTAATTATTTGAAATCGTGTTGTGTGTCTCTGAGCGATAAAGCTCAGCATGACTATACCGTAGCAATCTTTTTCTGCTTCATCTCGGCAATGGTGTCTGCGCGATGGATGCTGTTGATAACATGCAATAGTGCTTGACCAGAAGCTTCTACGATATCGGTTGACACGCCCGTACCGTGGTATTTTCTACCTTTGTAGTTGGCAATGATGTCTGCTTGACCTAGACCATCCTCACCTTCACCTTTTGCGGTTAGATCGAATTTATCTAGTACGATCTCGTAACCTGTCACGCGGTAGATACATTGGTATAGCGCATCAACCGGACCATTGCCGACCGCCGCTTCACACATTTCCGCATCACCACATTGCATCTTGATGCTGGTGGTTGCCATCACGCTGCCCGATTGCACGCTTAGGTAATTCAACTTGTAGAAGTCATCTTCTTCACGCAAGTTGGAGAAGTGCATTAGCGCTTCCAAATCGTAATCAAACACTTGGCCTTTACGGTCGGCCAGTTTCAAGAAGTCGGCGTACAGTGCGTCTAGGTTGTACTCATCTTCTTTATAACCCATGGAATCCATGTGGCTCTTCACCGCCGCTCTGCCGCTACGACTGGTTAGGTTAAGTGCTTGGTTCTTAAGACCAATCGACTCAGGCGTCATGATCTCGTAAGTGTTCTTGTTCTTTAACATGCCGTCTTGGTGGATACCTGAAGAATGGCTGAATGCATTGGCACCCACGACCGCTTTGTTGCTTTGGATTGGCATGTTGCACAGTTGACTCACCAACTTGCTAGTACGATGGATTTCTTCGTGCTTGATCCCCGTGCTTACGCCCAGAAGCTCTTGACGCGTCTTGATGATCATCGCGATCTCTTCTAGTGAGCAGTTACCCGCACGCTCTCCGATACCATTGATGGTGCCTTCAATTTGCCGAGCACCGGCTTGTACTGCTGCAATTGAGTTTGCGACCGACATGCCCAAGTCATCATGACAGTGCACCGAAATGATGGCCTTGTCGATGTTCGGCACGCGGTTGAAAAGCGTTTGGATGATGCCACCGAACTCGCTTGGCACTGTATAGCCAACGGTATCGGGAATGTTGATGGTGCTTGCGCCAGCATCAATTGCGGCTTCAACCATGCGACATAGATTGTCGATTGGCGTACGGCCTGCGTCTTCACAAGAAAATTCGACATCATCGGTATAGTTACGCGCGTGTTTAACTGCGTTGACCGCCATTTCAAGTACGTCATCGTAACTGCGGCGTAGCTTGTCTTGAACGTGAATCGTGGAAGTGGCTAGAAAAGTGTGGATACGGAATTGGCCAGCAACTTTTAGCGCTTCAGCTGCGGCATCGATGTCTTTCGCAACGGCACGCGAAAGGGCACAAACTCGGCTATTTTTGATGTGTTTTGCAATAGTTTGTACGGACTCGAAATCGCCAGGGGAAGAGATAGGAAAACCGGCTTCGATAACATCAACGCCCAGCCTTTCAAGCGCATAGGCAATCTGCAGTTTTTCTTTAACCGTCAAGCTTGCTGACAACGCTTGCTCGCCATCACGCAAGGTGGTGTCGAATATAATGACCTGATCGTTCATGTTTGCTTCCTTCCTGATTTCTGCACTTTCGTGCAAGTTAATCGTTTACTTCCAGTATTTAGATATAAAAAAACCCGCATTTTCATGCGGGTTTCTAAGAAATTGGTGTGGTTATTTTTCTTCCACAGCCTACCCGCGCGAACTGGTCACGATCAGGAGGAGGCTAAGCAGGATAGAAAAATGAGCTGACATAGTTGTTAAGCTTTCCACAAATTTAAGTTAACAAATTAGTACCGCACTCCTTGGAGCGCGTCAACCCTAAAGTCGATTTTTTATTCATATCGGATGAGTGGTTTAATAATAGGCAGCTGATACATCGACACATTCAATCAATTCAAAGTGCAATCAGTTCAAAGTGAAGGAAACGTGCTAGAACCTGAGCGGGCGACAAAGATCACAGCCTAAAGCTTTGTGTTATCAAAATTCCGGTATAGGGATTGCGACTTATCACACAAAGGTCTTAATTGCTTGGCGAAAATACGCGCTGACCATTTATAGTAGTGCAGTTGCATTAGGTGAAGAGAAACAGAAGGTAAAGGATTCATGGTCACAGCAAAACAACTTGGACGTTCGGCACTCGCATTAACATTGATCAGCTTATCTGGTTGTCAGCTGTTTCAATCAAACACGAATGCTGAGGTGGCTTCTCCGGTGATCGTGAACGATCATGCGCAAAGTATTATGGTGATCAGCGATCAAATGGACATGTACTTAAGCAGTGAAGGGCGGGAATCTTTCTTAAATCAGATGCTGGTGGCGCTTGAGTCGGACAGCCGAGATAAATTCAAAGGCAAAGATCCTGACACCTATTCGTGGTGGAAGATCCGCGTGCAACCTAATGAGTGGCAACAAGCTGAGATAGTCAGGCCAGTAGAAGAGGGAGTGGATACCTCTAACAAGCTGGAGTTTATGGATGTCTCCTATCGTTCAAAAACGGGGTTAAATTTGCGCTCCAAACCGAGTGTAGAGAGTACAAAGCTGGGGCAACTTGAAAAAGGCGAAGTGTTCAATGCGTTGGCGAGAGTTGAAGGAGAACCTTGGATTCTGGTTGAACAAAAAGGCGTTATTAAGGGCTACGTGCATCAAGATTACGTACGCAGCAACGTAGTGAATCGCGATATTTTGTCGACTCAACCGAATCCGTTGCTCGATGCTCAGCAAGCGACTCATTCTGTATCGAGTGCCCGACACGAGCTGCTGGGCAGCTTCACTTGTCGAGCGCTGAGCTATGAGTTAACTAAAGACGGTGATGTGACCACGGGGTCACTACGTGCATGCCGCAAAAAACGCAAAGTTTGGTATATCGATACGCCGTCAGCCTCACCAGCTAACCCTTCGTAATTCTTATTGCTTTTATTGATGTGTTTAACGGTATGGTTGGGCACATCAATGTGCGCTATTCCGTCCATTCTACTTTTGTCACTAATTGTCCAACTTCCCGTCATGTAGCTGTCACCTAAACCTCCTACTTTGCACACAAAGGCGTTGTCAAAGTAAGGGAAGGTCACATGCGAACCATTGAGACAATCACACAGCCAATAGCAACCATCGCTAAGTTTGATTTAGCATTCTCTAGCGTATGTCTTCAGCACCGTTTTAACCAACAAGTTGCCAACATCAGTAAAGGCGTTTCGCACAGTGGAGATGGGCATCTCTACGTCGTCTTAGGGCTGTTAGCTTGGTATTTAGATAAAGAACACGGCTCTTGGTTTATGTTAGCCGGATTGCTGGCATTTGCAGTCGAGTTACCCATTTACTGGACGCTAAAAAACAGCTTTAAACGCCGTCGTCCCGAAGAACTGAGCGCTTTGTTACCTGCTTTTATCACCCCTTCTGATCGCTACAGTTTACCGTCTGGACATACTGCTGCTGCGTTTGTCATGGCAACACTTATCAACCATTACTACCCAGAACTCGGTTATGCCGCATTCTCTTGGGCGAGCTTAATTGGCACGGCGCGTATTTTGCTCGGTGTCCATTTTTTTACTGACGTCATCATCGGGGCGCTGTTGGGAAGTGCGTGTGGTGCTCTAGCTATTGCGATCGTAGGAGGCTAATGGATGAAAATTCTATACGGTGTTCAAGGTACGGGAAATGGCCACATCGCACGTGCACGTGCAATGAGCAAGGCATTTGAATCGCACGATGTGCAGGTCGACTTTCTTTTTTCTGGACGAGCACCGGAGAAATACTTTTCAATGGAAGCGTTTGGCGATTATCAGACTCGTCGCGGTTTTACGTTTGTGACGGAAAAAGGCTCGGTCAATTACGCCAAAACGGCCTTGAACAACAATTTGATTCATTTTTTCAAAGAAGTGAACCAACTTAATCTGGCGCCTTATGATTTAATCATCAACGACTTTGAACCCGTCACGGCTTGGGCAGCTCGTCAACAAAATAAGCCGTGTATCGGTATCAGTCACCAAAATGCGTTTCGTTATCCAGTGCCTCTGAAGGGGGCGAGCTGGCTGGATAAATCAGTACTTGAGTATTTTGCACCATCTCAACATCAGCTTGGATTGCACTGGTATCACTTTGACCAGCCGTTGCTACCGCCCATCGTTCACACTTTGGATAACCAAGCGGATAACGATGATTTCGTGTTGGTGTATTTACCGTTTGAGTCGATTGAGGACATCTGCGACTTGTTGTTCCACTTTAATCAGCAGACGTTTATTTGTTATCACCCCGACGTGATAGAAGTAGAGAAAGTGGAGAACATAGAATTGCGTCCGCTGTGCCATACCAACTTTCAGCACCATCTACATCGTTGCTGTGGGGTCATCGCCAATGGTGGTTTCGAACTGCCTTCAGAAGCACTTTCTCTTGGCAAAAAACTGCTAATGAAACCACTGGCAGGACAATTTGAACAGCAGAGCAACGTAGCCACACTTGAAGATCTTGGGTTAGCCACTGCAATGGACAGTTTAGACATTTCTACCGTACGTCAGTGGCTCAAAGAGCAGCAAGCTGAGAGTGTTAAATACCCCGACGTTGCACAAGCCATCGTGAATTGGGTTTTACAAGGGGCGTGGGATTCGCAAGAAGAACTCTCCAAACAGTTGTGGGAGCAGGTGGATTTTCCGAGCTATGTATCCAATATCTAAGTTTGTTTGCTCGGATTGTTTGTGGCAAACACATAATAACTATTAACTACCTATTATTACGTTCCTTCCAACATTCCTACATGGTACTTGATGCAGCTTTTCGATTTCGAAGGGCTGCATTTTTATTCCCTCTCGTTCATTTCTATTCATTGTTTAATTGCAGATTATTTGACTGATACGCGCAAATTTACGCCAAAGATATAGGCTGTGTTTTTGGTCTGTTGGCTATTGATAGGTGGGGTAAATGTGTTTCGATGTTTGTTCTTAGTCTTATCAATTTGCTAAATACATACTCAAAGAGTGTGGTTTTAGTTGTTTTATAGTTTTTTATGTTTTTCTCAATTTGTTGATTTTAAATGATTAAATACCTAAGTGGCTAAAATTTAGTGATTAAATATCAATCTAGTTGCTAAACCCCAATCGATTAGTTGATAGTACGCTTCGAGCCGGAAGTATCCGGACGATAAATATAATAAGAATTAGGTTTCTATTCGTAAAAATGATTCGAATCCAGCCGCCGTCTTTTGTGCGAGATGGGATTCTATTCGTTATGAATTCATTGAAACAATTTGACGATTACAAAAGAGGCGCACTCAATGTTAGAGAAGAAAGATGCGATGAGCGCAATTGCTAGCTACCGTATGGAAAGCACTTTGCGTGGTGTAGATTTGAACCTACTGACTGTATTTGATGCTGTGATGCAAGAGCAAAATATCACTCGTGCAGCACACAACTTAGGCATGTCTCAACCGGCAGTAAGTAATGCCGTGGCACGTCTAAAAGTGATGTTTAACGATGAACTGTTCATGCGTCAGGGCCGTGGTATTCAACCAACTCAACGTGCGCGTCAACTGTTTGGCCCTATCCGCCAAGCATTGCAACTGATCCGTAACGAATTGCCAAGCTCGGTATTCCAACCAGAGTCGTCAACTCGTTTATTCAAGCTGGCGATTTGCAGCCCATGTGACATGCGCTTTGCTCCAAAAATCATGGCGAAGATTAATCAACAAGCGCCAAACGTTCAGCTGCATCTAGACGCGGAATTTGACCGTCTTCTTTCTGAGCGTATGCGTTACCAAGAAATCGACTTCGTGATCGATTACGCTCGTTTTGATGAGCAAGGTTTCTCAAGCACAGAAATTTTCAAAGATGAATTGGTGGTTATCGCTTCGAAAACGCACCCACGTATTCAAGGTGGCGTAAGCGCCGAGCAGCTAATTAACGAAAAGCACGCGAAACTGTCTAAAGTTCACGGTCAACGTAGCTTCTCTGAGCAGGCGTACCGCAAGCTTGACTGCCAAGCTGCGTACGAAGGTTCAAGCCTAAGCAACTTGCTTTACGTCGTTAGCCAATCTGAGTTAGTGACTATCGCACCACGCTGGATGGCGGAAAATGCGGTGAACAGTGACCAACTGCAGATTCTAGACTTCCCATTTGCGAACAAAGAAATCAGCGGCTTCCTTAGCTGGCATGAATCAAGTGAAAAAGACAAAGGCCACATTTGGCTACGTGACCAGCTAATGGTGACGTGTGGTGAAGTGGTTGCATCAAAATAAGTTTATTATTTGGTCTGATGAACTGGTCAGACTGGATTTGTAATCATCAATTTTTACAATTGTTTGGCCCCGAGAGACGCTTGTCTTTCGGGGCTTTTTATTTAGGTTAATTAATAAGCGAAACAGCAAGTTATTTTGCCTAAACCTCCATCAACTTCAATTGGGCCTTGGGTTCATTAGTGATAGTTGTCTCTTATTAGTGATAAGTTTGATACTGGTCAGTTGCGTTTTAGCATTGCGTGAGTACACTTGTTCGCTCAAATAGCTTACGCCTGTAAGCCAAAAGGTAAGTAAAAGAATGGCCAAGTTAGATTTTCATATCGTTAAACGTATTCGTGAACAAATTGCGAACGGTGGTACCCGCGTTGCACTGAAACATAAAGTAGCAGGAGCATGGCAAGGTATTACTTGGGAGCAGTTTGGTCAGCAAGTTGATACTTTATCGCTTGCACTTTTGGCTCAGGGTTTAGGAGTCCAAGATAAGATCGGCATTTTCTCAAACAACATGCCGCAATGGACGATTGCTGATTTCGCCGCACTGCAACTGCGTGGCGTGACGGTGCCTATCTACCCAACCAATACTGCTGCTCAGTCGGCATACATCATCGACAACGCAGACGTAAAAGTTCTGTTTGTTGGCGAACAGCCTCAGTTTGATGCTGCTGTGAGCATTTTTGAACAATGTGAGCAGTTAGATCTGATTGTTGCGATGTCGGACGATATTGAGCTTGGCGATCATGACTTTACTATCTCTTGGAAAGACTTTGTCGCAAAAGGCGATACAAGCCATCAAGCTGAACTTGATGAGCGTTTGGAACAAGCGAAAGTCGATGATTTGCTTACGCTGATCTACACCTCAGGTACAACGGGTCAACCTAAGGGCGTGATGTTGGATTATGGCAACATCGCAGCGCAGCTAGAAGGTCACGACCAACGCTTGAGCTTATCTCAAGATGATGTTTCTTTGTGTTTCCTTCCGCTTTCACACGTATTTGAACGCGCTTGGACATTCTACGTATTGTACAAAGGTGCGACGAACTGTTACTTGCAAGACACAATGCAGGTGCGCGATGCCTTGAGTGAAGTGCATCCAACCGTGATGTGTGCGGTTCCTCGTTTCTACGAAAAGATTTTCTCAGCGATTCACGAGAAAGTGTCTCGAGCACCGATTCATCGCAAGATCATGTTTACTTGGGCGGTGAACATGGGCGCGAAAATGGCACTTTGCCATCAAGAAAAGCGCAAACCTTCGATGATGCTGCGCAAAGCACACGCATTAGCTGACAAGCTGGTGCTCAGTAAGCTGCGTGCACTGCTCGGTGGTCGTATCAACTTTATGCCATGTGGTGGCGCGAAGTTGGATGAAACCATTGGTCGCTTCTTCCATGCGATTGGCATCAACGTGAAGTTGGGCTACGGCATGACAGAAACCACCGCGACGATTTCGTGCTGGGATGACAAGTGCTTTGATCCGGATTCTATCGGTATGTCGATGCCTGGCGCGCAAGTGAAGATTGGCGAAAACAACGAGATTCTAGTTCGTGGCCCGATGGTGATGCGCGGTTACTACAAAATGCCAGAAGAGACCGAAAAGACGTTTGATGAGCACGGTTTCTTAAAGACCGGTGATGCTGGCCATATTGATGAAAATGGCAACCTGTTCATCACCGATCGCATTAAAGAACTGATGAAAACCTCTGGTGGTAAATACATTGCACCGCAAATGATCGAAGGTGCGATTGGTAAAGACCACTTCATTGAGCAGATTGCGGTGATTGCCGATACACGCAAGTTTGTTTCTGCGCTGATTGTGCCGTGTTTTGACTCTCTTGAAGAATATGCGAAAGAACTGAACATTGCATACCATGACCGAGTTGAGCTTATCAAACACCACCAAGTGGTCGAAATGCTTGAGAAGCGAGTGAATGAACTGCAAAAAGAACTGGCGAAATTTGAGCAAGTTAAGAAGTTCAAACTGCTACCAAGAGCTTTCTCGATGGACGATGGAGAGTTAACGCCAACGCAAAAACTGCGTCGTAAAGTGATTAACGATAAATACCAAGACGAAATCGAAGAAATGTACAACGAAAAGTCAGATAAAAAGTAACAAGCACTGACTTAGATTTCAGATTGATGAAAAGATCCCCAGCCATACCTTTTGGTATCGTTGGGGATTTTTGTATGTGCAGCAGTTCGGCTTGATGATGCAGATAACGGGTGAATTTCTGATGTTTGGGTAAATCTCTGTGAAATTATGTTCTTTTTTTTGTCGTTATGTTTTTTGATCGTGCTGCTTATTTGCGCTTAGTTGGCTTCTATTCCTGTTATCGTTCTGCTTTCTAGTGTCTTGTTTAAAAACTAGACATATCTCTCATTAGACCCGTTGCTAATAAACCGTTACATTTGTTGATGAACCTTGCGGGATGTTATGACGAACGCAAGACATAGCCGAAAACGTGGAAGTATTTCGATTAGGCTACGAATAAGACCTAGACTATGTAAAACCAGACCAAACCGTTGACCTTACGGTGTGGAATTCTGGGTAAGGAGAGCAATTATGACAGCAATGTTGTCAGGTGCAGAGATGGTGGTGCAATCTCTGATAGAGGAAAACGTAGAGCAGATCTTCGGTTATCCGGGTGGTTCCGTTTTGGATATCTATGATGCACTGCATGCAAAAACCGACCAAATTAAACACGTACTAGTAAGACACGAACAGGCTGCGACACACATGGCTGATGGCTATGCTCGCGCAACAGGTAAGCCGGGCGTGGTACTGGTATGTTCAGGGCCTGGCGCAACCAATACTATTACCGGTATTGCAACGGCGTACATGGACTCCATTCCGATGATCGTGATTTCAGGGAACGTGCCAAACAGCCTGATTGGTAACGATGCTTTCCAAGAATGTGACATCGTGGGCGTCTCTCGTCCGGTAGTAAAACACAGCTTTTTGGTGAAAAAGGCGGAAGATATCCCTGAAACGATCAAAAAAGCCTTCTACATTTCAACAACGGGTCGTCCTGGACCAGTTGTGATTGATTTGCCTAAAGACGTAATGAATCCGCAAATCAAACTGCCTTACCAATATCCAGAAAGCATTTCGATGCGTTCATACAAGCCAACCACTTCGGGTCATAAAGGCCAAATCAAGAAAGCGCTGAAGTCTTTGATTGAAGCGAAAAAACCGGTGCTTTATGTCGGTGGTGGCGCAGTCATTTCTGGTGCTCACGAACATATTTTAGAACTGGCAGACAAACTTAACCTGCCAGTTGTCAGTACCTTAATGGGCCTAGGTGCATTTCCGGGTACTCACAAAAACTCGCTTGGTATGTTAGGTATGCACGGTACCTACGAAGCCAATATGGCGATGCACGAAGCGGATCTAATCTTCGGTATTGGGGTACGTTTTGATGACCGCACCACCAATAACCTTGAGAAGTACTGTCCAAATGCGAAAGTGATGCACATTGATATTGATCCGTCGTCGATCTCCAAAAACGTCAAAGTGGATCTTCCAATCGTAGGCTCTGCTGAAAAAGTACTGACTACTATGCTTGGTCTACTGGCAGAGCAAGATTGTGGCAACGATGAAGCGGCGATCACTAAGTGGTGGGATGATATTCAAGTGTGGCGCGATCGTCAGTGCTTGTCTTACGAAACGTCGTCGGATCGTATCAAGCCACAACAAGTCATTGAAACACTGCACAAGCTAACCAATGGTGACGCGTATGTGGCGTCTGATGTAGGCCAGCACCAAATGTTTGCGGCGTTGTACTACCCATTCAACAAACCTCGCCGTTGGATCAATTCGGGTGGCTTGGGCACAATGGGCTTCGGTCTTCCTGCTGGTATGGGCGTTAAGTTCGCGATGCCTGAAGAAGAAGTGGTGGTGGTGACGGGTGATGGCAGTATCCAGATGAACATTCAGGAGCTATCGACGGCCATGCAGTACGATATTCCTGTGAAGATCATCAATCTGAATAACCGATTCCTCGGTATGGTAAAACAGTGGCAAGACATAATTTATCAAGGTCGCCACTCTAACTCTTACATGAGTTCTGTTCCGGATTTTGCTGCGATTGCAGAAGCTTATGGTCACG
The DNA here is from genome assembly GCF_043102935.1 of Vibrio sp. zbq_1. Taxonomy (NCBI): domain Bacteria; kingdom Pseudomonadati; phylum Pseudomonadota; class Gammaproteobacteria; order Vibrionales; family Vibrionaceae; genus Vibrio; species Vibrio sp. zbq_1. Next base: position 217,427 of record NZ_JBICJH010000042.1, on the reverse strand, counting down.
TCGGCATTCGTATCGAAACGCCAGATCAGCTCGAAGAAGGGCTACAAAAAGCGTTGGATATGAAAGATCGTTTGGTGTTTGTTGATATCAACGTAGACGAAACCGAGCACGTATACCCGATGCAAATTAAAGGCGAAGGTATGGACAAGATGTGGCTAAGCAAAACGGAGAGAACTTAATATGAGACACATTATTTCATTGCTATTGGAAAACCAACCGGGTGCGTTGTCTCGTGTTGTCGGCTTGTTCTCTCAACGTGGTTACAACATTGAATCATTGACCGTATCGCCGACGGATGATGAAACGTTATCGCGTTTGAACATCACAACCACATCGGATGAAATGCAGTTGGAGCAAATCCAGAAACAGCTACACAAGTTGATTGATGTACTGAAAGTGCAAGAAGTTACTGAGTTTGAACACATTGAACGTGAACTGATGATGGTGAAAGTGAAAGCCAGTGGTTTTGCGCGAGCGGAAGTGAAACGTACGGCAGATATTTTCCGAGGACAGATTGTGGATGTCACCGCTTCTCAGTACACAGTGCAGCTTGCTGGCACCAGTGAAAAGCTCGACGCGTTCATCCAAGCCATCTCCGAAGTCACCGAAGTGGTCGAAGTAGCACGTAGCGGGGTAGTGGGTATTGCCCGTGGAGAACGAGCGTTAAAGCCTTAACAAGCCTCATATCTGACCGAAAAGCCACTGTATTACAGTGGCTTTTTGTTTAGATGCTGCCAAATAATGATATAATTGTCGTTTTAGTAGGCATCATAGGCTGTAGGACGCGTGAAAGTAAAAAAGCTGGTCGGCACATTATTGGCGACAGCACTATTCTTTAGTGCCCTCACCGCCACCTACTACTACCAGAAATACCAAGCCCTCTTAGCGAATAATGTTGAAAACACCGCCAAAGAAGCCTTACACCAACTGGCTTACACCGGGCGCGAATACAACAATATTCAAGATCAGATAGAAACCATCAGCGACCTACTTGGTCACAGTCAAAGCCTTTACGATTACTTACGTGAACCCAGTAAAGCCAATCTGACCATCTTAGAGAACATGTGGAGCTCGGTTGCTCGCAACCAAAAACTGTACAAGCAGATCCGTTTTCTCGATACCTCTGGCACCGAAAAAGTTCGCATTAAATACGATTTCAAAACCGGCATCGCTGGCCCATCATTGATCCTTCGAGATAAATCTGCGCGAGAGTATTTTAAATACGCGCAGAGTTTGGATAACGAGCAAATCTCAGCTTGGGGGATTGAACTTGAAAGGGACAAAGGTGAGTTGGTTTATCCGCTAAGTCCGTCACTACGCATTTTGATGCCAATTTCAGTGAATGACATTCGACAGGGCTACTTAGTGTTGAATGTCGATATCGAGTATCTGTCATCCCTTCTCAACTATTCCCCAGTGCGAGATTTCCATATCGAGTTGGTTAAGCACAAAGGCTTTTATATCTCGAGTCCTGACGAGTCGCGCTTGTATGGCGATATTATTCCTGAGCGTTCTCGGTTTAATTTCTCGAATATGTATCCAGATATATGGCCGCGAGTAGTATCTGAGCAAGCGGGGTACTCTTATAACGGTGAACATTTGATTGCGTTTAGCTCGATTAAGTTTGTCTCCAACGAGCCTTTGCATCTCATCATCGACCTCTCGAATGAGCAGTTGTCAAAAAGAGCGACGCGCGACATCAATGACCTTATTCAAGAATCCTTGTTTGTATTAAGTCTTGTGCTGGTTTTCACTTTGCCAATTACCGCGTTGGCGCTGCATTACCGTCGTCATAGTGTGGAATCGAAGTTAGCCCGTGCCGCACTCGATGGTATGACCGCCGTCATGATTTCTGACGCATCGCTTCGCATCATCATGGTCAACCAAGAGTTTGAAAACATGATGGGTTATTCTACCGAACAAGTGAAAGGCTCAAATGCCCATAGCCTGATTTTGCTTCCTGAAGACCTCGAAGAGACGCTAAACATTTGGAACAAGTTAGGGCGCGAGAATGTTTGGGAAGGCGAAGTACGCTGCCGTACCCAATTGAATCATGTGTTTACGGCGATCATGCGTATCCAAGCGAACTTAACAAAGTCCGGTAAAATCAGCTATTACATCACTTCGCTGGTGGATATTTCTGAACGTAAAGCGTTGGAAGAGCAGTTGCGCAACTTAAGTGAGAAAGACGGTTTGACTGGACTGTGGAACCGCAGAAAGTTTGAAGAACAATTAACCCACTACGCGAATATTGTAGAACGTTATCCTGATACACCGACGACGTGTTTGGCTTTGTTTGATATTGACCACTTTAAGCGCATTAACGATGAACGCGGTCACGATGAAGGGGATAAAGTCATTTGTAGCGTCGCAGAAACGTTACTCCGTGAAGTGCGCACTACGGATTTTGTTTCTCGTGTCGGTGGTGAGGAGTTTGCGGTGATCATGCCTCATACCACAGTTAAAGAGGCCGAAGTGGTGCTCAATCGTTTGCGAGTCGCGGTTCAGCTGCGAAGCAATATGACCGTTACCGTCAGTGCGGGTTATAGTGACCTCACTGCCGATCGAACTCGAAGTTATAAGTGCGCAGATATCGCGCTGTATGAATCCAAAAGCGCTGGTAGAAACTGCGTTTCTTTGTGTCATAGCATTGATGATATTGCTTAGTTCACATGAGCGAGAGAACCGTTTATACCAAAAAGAAAAAATCGGGATATACCCGATTTTTTCGTTAATAAGCGAGTTGATTTGGCGTGACGTTTATAGCGGGTTGTCGATGGCGGTTTCGACACATTGCAACGACTTCAACAAATAACGATCCAGAAACTGCACCGCATCGTCACTATTTTTAGACAGCGATAACTTCATGATCATCTCTTGTTCATCGATATTGCAGTGACCTTGATTGTTCGTTCCTAGCACTTGCATAGCAAAGTAATGGTAACGCTTGATCTGGTTTAAAATATCTCGGAAGAAGGTAAACAAATTGTGCGAGTTCGCCCCCTCAAGCAACGCCTCAAGAAAGTGATAGTGGCGTTCTTCCCATTCTCTCCAGCAAAAGCCTTGGTCGAGATTCACTCTAGATAGTTTGTGGTATGAAGTTAGGACGTCCAGTTCCCAGTTCTCATCACCTGTCATGATCGCCTTTCTCAATAGAAATGAAGCCGTCATCCGTAGGCTTTCATACAAGTCATTCAACTCATGCTTACACACTGGTGCAACCCAGCAGCCTTTTTGCGGCGCGAGTTTGACGTATTTGCTCCACGATAGCTGAACCAATGCTTCGCGAATAGGGGAGGCACCTACGTTGTATTTCTCTTTTAGCTCTGCAACCACAAGTTTTTGACCAGGTTTTAGCTCACCAGTCAGGATATCCTGACAGATCATTTTTGATACTTTGTCGGTAAGAGTGGGACTGGACACATACACCTCATAGAATTTTTTATCGTGACGACAAAATTAAACAGTACGCAGTTCTGCGTGAGGTGAATGATACAGGTAGCGTATTATTAGAGCAAGAAAGCCATATAAAAAAAGAGGGCATAAGCCCTCTTTCTCAATAAACTGAAGTGTTAAAAATTCAGTCTTATAGTACGTGTACAGAAGCTGTGTTCGTAGTACCTGAAGCGACTAGAGCACCAGAAACCATTACTACGATATCGCCTTTGTTACCTAGACCAGATTCTAGAGCAAGTTCTTTACCTGCTACGTAGAATGCGTCAGTGCTTTCGATAGCGTCAACAACAACTGGAGTAACACCCTTAGTTAGAACTAGTTGTGCTGCAGTTTTCTTGTTAGTTGTTAGCGCTAGGATGTTTGCAGTTGGGAAGTACTTGCGTACTGAACGTGCAGACTTACCGCCTTCAGTTGCAACAACGATCAGTGGAGCAGCCAGTTTTTCAGCTGTGTCTACTGCGCCTTTACATACTGCTTCAGTGATGCGTAGACGTGGGCTGTCTAGACGAGAACCTAGTTCAGCTTTAAGTACAGAGTCAGTACGTTTAGCGATTTGAGCCATGATAGTTACCGCTTCAACAGGGTATTTACCTTTTGCTGTTTCGCCAGAAAGCATTACTGCGTCTGTGCCGTCCATTACTGCGTTTGCAACGTCGCCTGCTTCCGCACGAGTAGGACGTGGGTTGTTGATCATAGAATCAAGCATTTGAGTTGCAGTGATAACCATCTTACGTGCACGGTTACACTTTTCGATCATCATTTTCTGAGCGAAGATTACTTCTTCAGCTGGGATTTCAACACCTAGGTCGCCACGAGCAACCATGATGCCGTCAGAAAGTTCTAGGATCTCATCGAAGTTATCAACACCTTCTTGGTTTTCGATCTTAGAGATGATGTGGATGTTCTCGCCGCCGTTTGCAGCAAGTACTTCACGGATTTCTTGAACGTCAGAAGCTTTACGGATGAAAGATGCAGCTACGAAATCAACGCCTTGCTCACAACCGAATTTAAGGTCGTTCTTATCCTTTTCAGATAGAGCAGGTAGGTTTACAGAAACGCCAGGAAGGTTAACACCTTTGTTTTCGCCTAGAGCACCGTTGTTAAGAACTTTACATTTAACTTCAGTGTCAGTTGTTGCGATAACTTCCATTTCGATTAGACCGTCGTCTACTAGGATAGTGTTACCAACGTTTAGGTCAGCTGCGAAGCCAGCGTAAGTTACTGCAACTTTGTCTTTGTTACCTACAACTGAAGTGTCAGTTGTGAAAGTGAATTCTTGACCAGCTACTAGATCAACGTCGTTACCGCCTTCTAGTTTGATAGTGCGGATTTCTGGACCTTTAGTATCTAGAAGGATTGCTAGTTGTTTGCCAGTAGCTTCCATTACTTTGCGGAAGTTCGCGATACGAGTGCCGTGTTCTTCGTAGTCACCGTGAGAGAAGTTAAGACGCATTACGTTCATGCCTGCGTTTACTAGTTCAGTTAGCTTCTCTACAGATTCAGTTTTAGGGCCAATCGTACAAACGATTTTGGTCTTTTTCATGGAAGATACTCTCCGGTAAGTATAGTTACAATTTGAAAGTCGGTTATTTACTCTGAAGTTAGGCGCTTTTGATGACATTTAGTGCCTGCCACCCACCGATTTTCCGCCGTATTATTGAACTTCAGATTCTGAAAGTCTTTCACCAAGTTTAGTCATTTTATGACTAAAAGATCGGCGATTTTGGTTACCTTTTTGTGACTAATCCCACTTTATATGCAGAAAGTTGCAAAAAAATAGCCGTCAGTTCTGTAATTTTTTTTCTTTTCGGTGGCGAATTCTACCACCGAATGAATCCAATATCACTGTTTAAGAATTGTCTTAGGACAAGGTTTTATCGAGAAATATTAATTTTTTGGATCAAAATAAATGGACTTGAAAGTTTCGGTTTGACTATAATAAGTTTCACATCGAAACTTAAATTCAAAACGTAAATGTCGAAACGAAACACTCAACTGAGAAGACACGCGATTTCCAACATGGTAAATGAGCTCGGAGAAGTCAGTGTTGATGAACTGGCTCAAAAGTTCGAAACCTCAGAAGTCACGATTAGAAAGGACTTAGCTTCTCTAGAAAAAAATGGACAACTTTTACGCCGATACGGTGGTGCGATTGCCATCCCTACGGAAGTTATTCATGAAGAACTAAGCTCTAATGTTTCGACTCGAAAGTTAAGTTTGGCGAAAGCTGCGGCATCATTGATTCGCGACCATAATCGAATCGTGATAGACAGCGGTAGCACGACCGCTGCGCTGATTCAGCAACTGAACGACAAACGTGGCTTGGTGGTCATGACCAACTCGTTGCACGTCGCCAATGCCCTTAACGAACTAGAGAGTGAACCCACTCTGCTAATGACAGGCGGAACTTGGGATACGCACTCTGAATCCTTTCAAGGCAAAGTAGCCGAATCTGTATTACGAGCTTACGACTTTGACCAGCTGTTTATTGGTGCGGATGGCATCGATTTGGAGCGCGGAACCACAACATTTAATGAGTTGGTTGGCTTAAGTAAGGTGATGGCAGAAGTCTCTCGTGAAGTCATCGTTATGATCGAGTCCGAAAAAATCGGTCGTAAGATCCCTAACTTAGAGCTCGCTTGGCATCAAATTGATGTGCTGGTCACCGATGCGGATATCCAACCAGAGCACAAAGTACAGATTGAACAACATGGCGTGAAAGTCATTTGCGCCTAATCTAATAATGTAACCAGTTTCATATTTCGCTTCCCTCTGAATACAGGCCTTTGCTTGCTGCCTCTATCTGAAACATGGCTAGGGAAGAACAAAACTACAAACGGAGATAAACACATGTGTGGAATCGTAGGTGCAGTAGCACAACGAGATGTTGCAGAAATTTTAGTTGAAGGCTTACGCCGCTTGGAATACCGCGGTTACGACTCTGCGGGCGTGGCAATTGTTGACGCTGAAGCAAACCTAACGCGCATTCGTCGCCTAGGTAAAGTACAAGAGTTGGCGGACGCGGTTGATGAAGCGAAAGTGGTTGGCGGTACTGGTATCGCTCACACTCGTTGGGCGACGCACGGTGAACCTTCTGAAATCAACGCTCACCCACACATGTCTGGCGACATCACGGTGGTTCACAACGGTATTATTGAAAACCACGAAGAGCTGCGTGAACTGCTTCAATCTCGTGGTTACGTATTCGAATCGCAAACGGATACAGAAGTTATCGCACACATGGTTGAGTGGGAACTGCGTACAGCTGAATCTCTACTAGAAGCGGTACAAAAAACCGCGAAACAACTTGAAGGCGCGTACGGCACAGTGGCGATGGATCGTAAAGACCCATCTCGCATCGTCGTAGCACGTTCTGGCAGCCCAATCGTGATCGGTTTTGGTGTCGGTGAGAACTTCCTTGCTTCTGACCAACTTGCACTTCTTAACGTAACACGTCGCTTCATGTACCTAGAAGAAGGTGACGTAGCAGAAATTACTCGCCGTGACGTAACGGTTTTCGATGTGACAGGCGAACGTGTTGAGCGTGAAATTACCGAATCAAATGCAGAGCACGATGCAGGTGATAAAGGCCAATACCGTCATTTCATGCAAAAAGAAATCTACGAGCAACCTAAAGCGTTGATCAACACAATGGAAGGCCGCATCACGGCAGACTCTGTTGTAACTGATGCGATCGGTGTGCATGCGGCAGACATTCTAAGCAAAGTAGAACACGTACAAATCGTCGCGTGTGGTACGTCTTACAACGCAGGTATGACAGCGCGTTACTGGTTTGAAGACATTGCTGGCGTGAGCTGTGACGTCGAAATCGCGTCTGAGTTCCGTTACCGTAAGTTTGTGACTCGTCCAAACAGCCTTCTTATTACGTTGTCTCAGTCTGGTGAAACAGCAGATACGTTAGCAGCACTTCGTCTTGCGAAAGAAAAAGGTTACATGGCGGCGATGACCATCTGTAACGTAGCGGGTTCTTCTTTGGTTCGTGAGTCAGATTTTGCATTCATGACTCGCGCTGGCGTCGAAATCGGCGTGGCTTCAACCAAAGCGTTCACGACTCAGCTTTCTGCACTACTTATGCTGGTAACAGCCCTGGGTAAAGAGCAAGGTCGCATCAGCAAAGAGAAAGAAAAAGAGATTGTAGAAGCGCTACACGCACTTCCTAAGCAAATCAACGCGGCACTTTCTTTCGAGAAAGAAATTGAAGCACTAGCAACGGATTTTGCAGACAAGCACCACACATTGTTCCTAGGTCGTGGCGAGTTCTACCCAATCGCGATGGAAGCGTCTCTAAAACTGAAAGAGATCTCTTACATCCACGCAGAAGCGTACGCGGCGGGTGAACTGAAACACGGTCCTCTTGCGCTGATTGATGCTGACATGCCTGTTGTGGTGGTTGCACCAAGCAACGACCTACTTGAGAAGCTAAAATCAAACGTTGAAGAAGTGCGTGCACGTGGCGGCCTTCTATACGTATTCGCAGATGCAGACGCAGGCTTCGAAGGCGATGAAACAATGAAGATCATCACGATGCCTCACGTTAGTGAAATCACGGCGGCGATCTACTACACCATCCCAATGCAGTTGCTGTCTTACTACGTAGCACTGATCAAAGGTACGGACGTAGACCAACCACGTAACTTAGCGAAAGCGGTGACGGTTGAGTAATTACGCTTAACAGCAAAAATCCTAAGCGGCACATGCGAGAGTATGTGCCGTTTTTTTGTTTTGTTCTAAGCGTGATGGAGCGCTCAAGCGCTTTCGCCAGTAAGTTGCTTTCATGACAAAAATGTCATGTTGTTGAAAGGGTGGTGTCAGAGGCGGTGTTCAATAATGACCTCATTGAAAACAAGCACTCAAAGGTTAACAACATGAACGCAATCAAAACTGCTCTTTTTGTAACGGTAATGGCAATGACTAGCGCATCTGCATTCGCTCAACCACTTTTCACTGGTGGCAACTACGTGAGCCGCGAAGAGATGAAAACCATCTCAGTTACGCCGATGGCAACGTCAGATGAGGCTTATCAACAGGCACTGTCTGAACTCAATTCACTTAAAACCATGTCGGCTCGTGAACTGAATAAAGAGCTCAATATCCTGACATTTAATGTGAAGTCTCGCAGTACGCATTTAAAAGATGGTGGCTTCGTGACCGTGCAAGAACGCATGAATGAAGATGGTCAGTTGGAATATTTGGGCAAAGTGAATGTCAAAGTGCATTATGCCGAACGCGATAATAATCGATAATGGTTTACCAAGGAGGAAGAGTATGGTGTGGTTCACATCATGCTCTTTTTCGAGCTTTATACTGGGTTCTCATCCTCCCGCTAACACACTAGGTAAGTAAAGTTGAAAATATTGATCGTCGAAGATGAGCACAAAGCCGGAGAATATCTGCAAAAAGGTTTGATTGAATCTGGGTATGTGGTGGATTTAGTGCATGATGGGGTCGATGGGCTTTATCACGCTACCAGTGAAGAATATGACTTAATCCTCCTCGACATTATGTTGCCTAAACTCGATGGTTGGCAGGTGCTTAACACATTGCGCAGTAGTGGGATTCACACTCCAGTGATCATGCTGACAGCGAAGGAGCAAGTGGAAGATCGCGTGCGCGGTTTTGAGCTGGGTGCCAATGACTATGTGGTAAAACCTTACGCGTTTGCAGAGCTACTGGCGCGTGTTCAAAACGTATTTCGTCATCATATTGCCGCGCAAGTGGTCGCATCGCCGCAAACATTACGTGTGGCAGACTTAGAACTTGATATGATCAAACGCGTTGCCACGCGCGCGGGGCAGTCGATGTCGCTTACCGCCAAAGAATATGCCCTGCTTGAGTTGTTGATGCGCAAAACTGGCCAAGTACTTTCACGTACCACCATTGCGTCGTTAGTGTGGGATATGAACTTTGACAGCGATACCAATGTGATTGATGTGGCGGTCAAACGTCTGCGTAGCAAAGTGGACAAACCGTTCGATAGACCACTGATTCACACTGTCAGAGGGATGGGCTACAAACTCGAAGAGAGTCGTGATGCCTAAGTTCTCGCTGCCTTTTTCCATGAAAAACAAGCTCGTGCTGATGTTTGTTAGTATGACGTTTGTGACCTATTTTTCTTTGGCTTTCATCCTACAGTACGCCATTGAGCGCCACTTTTATTCGCAAGATTTCAGCTATATTTCCAGTAAGTTCAATGCCATTGAGAACGAGTTAAAACGCTCACCAGAGGATGTGTTCAAGCAAGCGAATAACAGCACGCTCTACATGTGGGTGTTTGAAGGCAAGCAGAACGTCTATCAGAATTCGAGCCTGACGATTCCTCAGAACCGAGCCTACAGCATTAGCTCACCTCAAGTTTTAAATCACGAGCGCTCCATCGAATGGAGTGAGGACTCGCTGAATATTCGCGCGTTTGCGTTTCAAGCTGGGGAGTATCAGGTGGTGCTCGGCATGAGTATCAACCACCATATTTTGTTTTTGGATAAGCTCGACTGGATTTTGTTTTGGGCGCTCGGTTTAGCGTTTGTGATCTCTTCCGCGTTGAGCGGTTGGATGGTAAAACGTGGGTTGAAGCCGATTGTGGGATTGAATCAGCACATTCAACAGATATCACCAGAGCAAATGGGCATTCGTCTCGACCCCGATTCGTTGCCAATAGAACTGCGCGAGTTAGCCAACAAACACAACGCGATGCTCGATAGGTTGCAAACTGGTTTTCGCCGCTTGAGCGAGTTTTCTTCTGATATAGCACATGAGTTAAAAACGCCACTCACCAACGTTACTACGCAAAATCAGGTCATTTTAGGTGCGTGTCGAACGCCTGAAGAGTATCAGGATGCGATTGCCTCAACGTTGGAAGAACTCAACCGCATCACGAAAACCATCAACGATTTGCTCTACATTGCCAAGGCTGAAAACAAGCTCATTCATCGCCATGACGAAGTGTTTGCGGTGCAGGAGGAAATCGAACGTTTGGTCGCGTATTTTGAAATATTGGCCGAAGATACCGAGGTGCGAATCGTGAGCTCAGGCGACGGTCAGCTCTATATGGATAGAAACATGTTTGAACGTGCGGTGGGCAATTTGCTCTCCAACGCGATTCGTCATGCGTATGCTGATTCAACCATTGTGATTGACGTTCAAGAGGTTGATGAACAGGTGACGATATCGGTCAGCAACCAAGGTGACACCATTGCAGAGCAAAACTTACCGTACCTTTTCGACCGTTTTTATCGCGCAGATAAGTCTCGCCAACATGTAGGTAGCGTAGGTGCAGGGCTAGGTTTGTCGATTACCCAATCTATCGTGCAAGCGTATGAAGGACAGATAAAAGTAACATCAGATAAAGACAAGACGCGGTTTGTTATGATGTTGCCATCGGCAGGTGTCAATGGAAGTGATAAGTCAGTTGAAGCATAAAAGGCAAACCTTGGCTTGCCTTTTGAGACTCAAACTCGTTTGAAGTTATTTGGGTTATTGGCCCAGTTGATGAGCGGTTAGAATTGCAGAGTAGACATTTTCTGCCGTCACTGGGAATGGCATATTGTGGATGGTTTCTCCCTCGGCCGTTGAAGCTTCGGCGACCTCGCGCAACTTAGCGTGATTAAGCTCTTTAACGCCCATATCAAATAAGTTGGTTGGTAGACCTACAGAGCGGCAGAAGGCAAGAACCGTATTAATCTCTTCCATCGCTGCGTTTTCTAGCACCAATTGAACAAGTGTGCCGAACGCGACTTTCTCACCATGATAGAGATGATGACACTCTTCAAGCTTAGTTAGGCCGTTATGAATAGCGTGAGCACCTGCCAGGCCACTGCTTTCAAAACCGATACCGCTTAGGTATGTATTGGCTTCAATAATATTTTCTACCGCTTTGGTGCTCACACCATTTTCTACCGCAGCTTTTGCTTTTAAACCATCTTCAAGCAAGGTTTCATAGCAAAGTTTCGCAAGCGCTTGTGCTGAACGCGTCGCTAAACCACCGGCCATTGTTGCCTTACCAGAGGTCATGTTGGCTCGAGCTTCAAAGTAGGTGGAGAGCGCATCGCCCATCCCCGATACCAGTAGGCGAACTGGGGCTTTTGCGATGACTGATGTATCCATGATGACCATGTCTGGGTTTTTAGGGATCATCAAGTATTCCGCAAACTCACCTTCAGGTGTGTATATCACCGCAAGAGCAGAGGTTGGCGCATCAGTCGAGGCAATCGTAGGAACCACCACGACAGGAATTTTGGTGTAAAACGCAATGGCCTTTGCTGTATCTAACGTTTTACCGCCACCAATACCGACAATGACATCATGTTTTTGAGTCGCACAAATGTCCGTGATGCGTTCAATCTCAACGCGCGAACATTCGCCACCAAAAATGTTCATAGTGAGTGGAAGCTTCTCGTCAGCAAAGCTTTGTTTGACGTCATCACCAACCAGGTTAGTCACGAACTCATCAGCAATTACTAACGGACGTTCACCTAATGTTTTCACATAGTGAGCGATAGATGTAAGTACTTGTTCACCTTGGACGTATTTGCTTGGGCTGATAATAATTTTGTCCATAATTCAAACCTTTAACCTTTTTTATGTGTGTTTTTGACTGCAATGAAAATCCATTGTAGCGATAAGGTTTATATTAGGTTTGGTGTGGTAAGTGGTGAAGGATATCTCTGGCTTTGTTCCATGCTTTTATGACCTCTGTGTCAAACCGACTGTCAGAAGTAATAAGCATCAGCATGCTTTATGGCGACGATCACTATTCAGGAAAACTTGTCGTTTTTCGTTTCATATTGAAACAAGAATGTTGAAGGTTTCGTTTCAATATGAAACGGATTGATTTTTGTTGAGTACGCATTTTCTCTGTTTAAGATGAATTCATACCCTACATAAACATATAAATGGAATGAGATAGAACGATGAAAAAGTTAATTAACCAAGTCGATGATGTTGTATTGCAGCAAATGGAAGGCCTGGCATTGTCCCGCCCTGAGCTAAAAGCTAACTACGAACCTCGTTACATGTGGCATGAGGAAACGCCGGGGCAAGTGGCATTGGTTTCTGGTGGTGGCTGTGGTCATGAACCTTTACACGCAGGTTTTATTGGTAAAGGCATGCTGACAGGCGCTTGTCCTGGAGAGGTATTTACTTCACCTACGCCAGATCAAATGTACGAATGTGGTAACCAAGTGAATACTGGTGAAGGCGTGCTATTTATTATTAAAAACTACACCGGAGACGTGTTGAACTTTGAAACGGCCGTGGAGTTGCTTCATACCGATGGCATCAAAGTTGGGGCGGTGTTGGTGGATGACGATGTTGCGGTCAAAGACAGCCTGTACACCGCTGGTCGTCGTGGTGTTGCTGGAACGGTATTAGTTGAGAAGTTAGTTGGTGCTGCCGCGAACAAAGGTTATTCGCTGGAGCAATGTGAAGCACTGGCTCGTCGCGTTAATAATCACTGTCGTTCATTTGGCGTGGCGCTTAATGCTTGTGTTGTGCCAGCTGCGGGTAAACCATCTTTTGTTCTGGAAGATGATGAAGTGGAGTTTGGTGTTGGTATCCATGGTGAACCAGGTATCAAGCGAGTGAAATACACCGACGCCGATACGTTAGTGGATGAGATGTTTGCTGAAGTTGCTGAAAACACGCCTTATCAGCGCACATTGCGTATTTGGAATCGTGACGAAGGTGAATGGGATGAAGTGGAATCCAGCATTGAGCCTTTCGCCGCTGAACACGACTACATTGTGATGGTGAATGGTATGGGCGGAACGCCAATTTCTGAGCTTTACGGAGTGTACCGCCGTCTTGCCCATAACTGCGAGCAAGCGGGGTTCCGTATCGTGCGTAATATTGTCGGTAACTTTTGTACGTCACTTGATATGGAAGGCGTTTCCATTACGTTGCTGAAAGCAGATAAAGAGATGTTGGAGCTGTTTGATGCTCCTGTCGATACGGCTGCAATCAAGTGGTAACAGGGGGGAGCAAACATGCAAATTGAAAAACAACATATCGTTCACTGGTTAGAGTTATGTGCGAAAACGTATCAAGAGAATCAAGATTTTCTGACCGACCTTGATCGTGATATTGGTGACGCAGACCATGGTCTCAATATGAACCGAGGCTTTAAAAAAGTTGCTGAAAAACTGCCGCAATTTGCGGACCAAAATATCGGCAGCATTCTCAAGAATACGGGCATGACCTTGCTTTCTAGTGTCGGTGGGGCAAGTGGCCCGCTGTATGGCACGCTGTTTATTCGCACGGCTGCCGCTGTCGGAACTCGAGAGCAATTAACGTTTGAAGAGTTAGTGGATGCACTAAAAAGCGGTGTGGATGGCGTAGTGTCTCGTGGTAAAGCGGAGCTGGGTGATAAAACCATGTGTGATGTTTGGTTACCCGTTTTAGTTAGCGTGAAGGCGTCGTTAGAAAATGGCATGAGCGCTGACCATTTATTGAATGAAATGGTTGAGCTAGCAGAAACGAACGCGGTTGCCACGATTGAAATGTTGGCGAAAAAAGGGCGAGCAAGCTATCTGGGGGAACGTAGTATTGGCCACCAAGATCCCGGTGCAACCTCTTCACTGTTAATGATTAAAGCGTTACAGCAGGCAATAGCAGGTAATTAAGATGGTGGGAATTGTAGTTGTATCTCATAGTCGTCGCCTTGCAGAAGGGGTGGCCGAACTTGCCACCCAAATGACGCAAGGCAAAGCCAAGCTTGCGATTGCGGCTGGGATTGATGATCCAGAGAACCCGATCGGAACTGATGCCATTGCCGTGATGGAAGCGATTGAGCAGGTACATGATCAACAAGGGGTTGTTGTATTGATGGATCTTGGCAGCGCGTTGCTTAGCACTGAAATGGCTCTGGAGCTGATTGAGGATCATGTGAGGGAAAATGTCACCCTTATCTCGGCCCCTATTGTTGAAGGAACCATGGCGGCGTCGGTGGCTGCTGCTGCCGGACTACCTTTATCGACGGTAGTCGAAGAGGCACAGAATGCGTTAAGCGTAAAACGAGAGCACCTTGGTGATCAGCCACTAACATCCGCTGAGATAGAGCCAGTATCAGAGAACTTTGAGCAAGAACGGACATTTGATTGGGTGGTGCAAAATCCGCATGGATTACATGCTCGTCCCGCTGCGGCCATTGTTGGTGCACTCGCGCCTTTTGACTGCCAATTATGGTTGAAAAAAGGCGAGCGCCGTGTGAACGCAAAAAGCTTAAACAGCATTGCGAAACTTGGCGTTCGTAGCCAAGAGACGATCACGCTGTGCGCACTTGGACCTCAATCCAGTGAAGCAATCAAGGCATTTGAAGCCTTAGCTAGTGAGCACTTCGGAGAAAAAGAGACGGTTGAGCAAGGCATTATTGAATCTGAAGAGTGCACGGATACTTTACTCGATGGCATGGCCTCAAATCAGATTGAAGGTGCTGTTGTTGGTATTCGAGTCAATGACGGTATCGCTACTGCTCCAGTTGTCTTTTTTACTCATGAAATGCCAGCAGTGCCTGAACGCGATTTCCAAAGTGAACAAGATGAAATTGAACGGGTTAAGCGTGCGATAGGCGTGGTTGTTCAACATTTGCAGGAGCAAGCGAAGCAGCCGAAAGGGGAAATATTTTCTGCTCATAGCATGATGCTCTGTGACCCAGAATTATGGGCATCGGTCGAGTCGCGAATTCAAACGGGCATGATAGCCGAGCAAGCTTGGATAGAATCACTGCAAACGTTAGCCGACGAGTTTCGCCAGGCTGAAAGCCAGTACATGCGGGAGCGCGAAGCTGATGTGCATGATATCGCACGGCAAGTTATGGTTGAAATGACAGGCGTAACGCCTAATGCCATCGACATTCAGGAACCGAGTATTTTGTTGGCCCGTGACCTTATGCCTTCTGATGTGGCTGGGCTTGATAAATCGAAAGTGCTTGGTATCTGTTTGAGTGAAGGAGGGAAAACCTCTCACAGTGCGATTCTTGCTCGTGCGATGGGGATTCCTGCCATGGTTAAAGCTCAGGGTTGTCTTGATGCTGTGCGTGCTGGGCAAGTGGTGACTATTGATGGCTTTCGAGGGCATTTATGGTTCTCTCCTTCAGATGCCATACAACAGGAATTAGAAGCGCAACAAATTGAGTGGCAAAGCACCCGACAAAGTGCACTAGCGAGTGCTCAGCAAGCCGCAGTCACCTGTGATGGTGTCCATATTCCAGTATTCGCCAATATTGGTGGACCGAAAGATATTGATGATGCACTAACATCAGGAGCTGAGGGCGTTGGTCTATTTCGGACTGAGTTTCTATTTCAAAACAGTGATGAGTTGCCGACTGAGGAAGCGCAGTACCAAGTGTATCGTGATATTGCCGCCGCACTTGGTGATAAGCCACTTACGATTCGTAGTCTAGATGTTGGCGGTGATAAGCCTTTAGCCGCTTATCCTATGCCAGCGGAAGATAATCCATTTTTAGGTCTGAGAGGGGTACGGTTGTGCCTTCAACATGAGTCATTGTTTACCGCCCAACTTCGAGCCATTCTGAGAGCCTTTCACGAGCAACCGAATATTCAATTGATGTTACCGATGGTAGCCCAGGTTGAAGAAGTGAGAAAAGTAAAAGCGCTGTTGGCACATCAAGCAACCCAACTCGGCTTGGATGCGACTCATTTGCCTGTCGGTATTATGATTGAAGTACCAGCCGCGGTGTTGAATGCTGATGCGTTAGCACAAGAAGTCGACTTTTTCTCTATTGGCACCAATGATTTGACTCAATATGTTATGGCTGCCGATCGAGGCAACGCCGCCGTTGCTGAATTAGTGAACTACTTTGAACCATCGGTACTAAAAGCCATTGAACTCACTTGTGCAGCAGGCGATCGCGCGGGCATACCGGTCAGTATGTGCGGTGAGATGGCAGGCGATCCAAATGCCACAGAAACATTACTTCGTGTTGGGTTACAAAAATTCAGCGCCAGTCCGAGTCTGCTACCGGGACTAAAAGCGCAGATTCGTCAGTTGTCTGTTGATGTTTAATCGACATCTTGTCGTTAGTACATCTATACCGGCGTGCTTACGCCGGTCTTGCTTTTGTAGGAACGCCATTTCTTGGCTTAATACAGCTTCATTTGTTCCTGCAGCCCAAACTTATTAATTTTTCTCCATAGGGTCGTGCGGCCAATTTGCAATGCTTTCGCCATATCATGCATTTTGCCATCACACTGATTCCAAGCCTGAACGATAGCTCTTCTCTCAGCTTCTTCTAGCGTGATTACCGGCGTATTCTCTGCGGTATGGCGAGAATTCAGTTTAATGTCTTCTGGAATATCGTTCAGCTTGATTAAGTTCGAACTGCGGTTAAGCAACATTCGCTCAGTTCGGTTTCTTAATTCGGAGTTATTGCCTGACCAACGAAAGTTCATCAACGCTTCCAGTGCGACTGGCTCTATCGAGATCGTCACATTGTGGCGGCGCTCATAATGGCTGATAAGCTGCTGGACGAGAAATTCAATATCTTCTTTGCGCTTTCTTAGTGGTGGAATATGCAGCTCGTTCGAGGAGATTTCATAATAAAGTTGCCGACCAAATGAGCGCTGAGTGACATACTCGCTGATCTCTGAAGCGGTGCTCGTAATAAGTTGAAAGTCTACGGGGATCAATCGCAAACTGTCGCTGCGGCTGACGAGCCCAGTTTTTAACAACTTAAGTAACACGGCTTGTAAATCGGGCGACAGATATTCCACCTTTTCTAAAAAGAGCGTACCGCCATGGGCGAGTTCAAACTTAGAAGGCATGCCTTGCCCTTCGTCGTACCCCAGGGTTTCTTTGACCAGTTGCTCTGTATTGATGGAGCGGCAGTTGAGCGTAATGAACGGCCCTTCTTTGTAGGTGCTTTCGTTATGAATCGCCATGGCGAGAGTGGCTTTTCCTACACCTTCTTCACCCGTAATTAGAATCGGTGATTTGGACTTTATGGCCCGTTTTGCCACGGTAATGACATGCTTCATTTTTCGTGAAATGACGGGCAAAGTGCTGAACGTATAGCGCGCACTGCCACCTATTTGTTGTTGAGCAAGTTCGCGAATTTTATCTATGGGATGCAAAAATAATAAGTGCGTGCCGTCGTTGAGTGGACGCAAGGTAATGATCGCTTCAACAAACTCGCCACGAACTTCTACCGTTGTGAGTTTGCGGTTGATGCTTGCACCCGACTCAAGACTATTGAGGACATTTGGCGGGAAACGTAAAACAGAAAAGACTTCTTTATCCAAAACCTGACTGGCTTCAATGTTTAACAAACGCTCTGATTGATGATTTACCATGGTGATACGGCTTTCTTCATCCCAGGCCAGAAGGCCGTCATCCATGCATTCTAGTGTTGCGTTGTGAGCACAAGTGAGGCGGTTAATGTTTTCTTGTTCCGACTGAATATGGATTTGCAAACTGACTTCTTTCGCGCTCGACGCGATGATGACTAAGTTTTCTTTCTTATAGCTCTCTACTTTTTTGATAAGGCATGTTGTGCCGCGTAACTTGCCAAATTGGTCGAAAACAGGCGCTGCTACAGAGGCATAAGAATGTAAGTGGCGATTGAAATGTTCTGCTGCGAAAACTTCACACGGGATATGAGTACTAATACAAAGATTGACCGCATTTGTGCCAATTTTTCCTTCAGATAGAAAACAGCCTTGTTTAATGCCGAGCACCTGCATCTCTTGTTGCATTGAGTGATGTCCCACAACGGAAAGAACGCAGCCGTTGCCGTCAGTCACCATCAATAGTAGGTCTTCGTCTCCTAGCATGTCGTAAGTGTCTTCAAGTACGGTCGTGGCGCATTCGATGAGGTGCTCGTTGCGTTTCATCAGAGATGAGAAGGTAAAGCCAGAGGCAATATGTGGTTTTGACCAGGTATAAGGGCTGCATTGCTTTATGCAACGCTCCCACGACTCAAGTACGGGAGTGCGGGAAAATTCTGGAGATACCCAATGGTGTTTCTGGAAAAACTCCCATTTGGTTTTAGTGTCTTCGATTGAAAGCATGCCATACCGTTTCAATGCCAGCGATAGATTGGTCCGATATTACAGAGACATACGAATATGGACTGTGATGGCTTTCACGCACGCTATACAGAAAGGATACGCAAAGAAAAGAGGCTAGTTGAGAAGGCATTCCTTGCCAGAGGTTGGGTTAAAAAGGGCTGTCCTTGCCCAGTTCATTGCAAATTTCGACAATCGCGAGTGACAGGCCGGACTTAATGATTTGTTGTTGGCGCTGAAGCTGGAGTTGGTAAAACTCAAGATCGATGTCGTCATCGGGTTCGTTGACTTCCAATTGCACGATGCCCATTTTCTTCACCAGATGCAGTTTTTTGATCGGTTCTAGGATATTCGGGTCAGTGAACTCGTAGTCCGATGCATCGCTGTTGAGTTGGTTTTTCAGCTTAATGATGTCTTCGATATCGTGGTAGATGTCGTCGGGCAATACACCTAGACCAAACAATAACTTCAAACGAACCGATAAGTCGCCAAGCGGTCCTGAATCTTGCAGTAATGGGCCGACGACCGATTGCACAGCAAAGTTATCTTTACGGAAGATTCTTTGGATGAGTCCGTCGATGGATTCGTTAAATACGTCGACGGTCGCAATAAAGAAGCCACGTACCGATGGTGCGCTGTTGAGTCGTTCAATGATCTCGCTTTCGTTGATGTTATCTGCCATATACTGATCAGTTGTTTCATTATTATATTAAGGGGAGCAGAGCTCCCCCTGAGTCAATCAAAGCTGGTTGTAAAGTGTCTCGATTTGAGCCACTTCATCACTGTCTTCAGCCAGACCTGTGTATTTCGCTAGCGTTTTTGTCACGCCAACCTCTTTTAATGAGGTCTGTAGCTCAACCGCTTGCGGATCGGTGTCGTTGGTGTATTTCAACGCCGCCGCGATCCCTTTCAAAAGTGTTTGATTTTCAGTGCCATACTCGATTGTACCGAGTAATGGCTTCACTAATCTATCATTTGCACCCAATTTACGAATTGGTTGTCGTCCAACGCGATCCACTTCATCCACTAAATATGGGTTAGCGAAGCGACCTAAAATCTTTTCGATGTAGGCATTGTGCATGTCACGGTCGAAGCCGTAACGACGAATCAATACTTCGCCACTTTCCTGCATTGCTTGTTTTACTTCGGCATGAATGCTTGGGTCTTCAATCGCTTCGCGAATGGTGCGATGGCCTTTCAAACAGCCTAAATAAGCGGTAATGCAGTGACCTGTGTTTAGGGTGAACAGCTTACGTTCGACAAAGGCCATTAGGTTGTTAGTCTTTTCCATGCCAGCAATGTTTGGGATGTCGCCCTTGAACTGTTGCTCATCGACAATCCATTCGCTGAAGCTTTCAACCGTCACTTCCAATGGGTCATCGTTGGCGGCTTCTGCTGGTGGAACGATGCGATCGACAGCGGAATCAACAAAGCCAACCAACTCGTCTGCTTTTGCATGCAATGATTCATCTAAGTGTTTGTACACTTCACCTTTTAAGTGCGTTGTGCCACGCACCATATTTTCACAGGCGATGATGTTAAGTGGCGCGTCATTGCCAGCTTCAAAACGTTTGGCGATACCTTTCGCGATGGTTTTCGCGATGATGTCTAATACGTTTGGACCAACTGCTGTGGTGACTAAATCGGTTTTGACGATGCGATCAATCACGTCTTCACTGGCTGAGTTTACCGCTGTGACGTGGGTAACGGTGTCGATTTGACACTCGGTGCCCACGACTTTCACTTTGTATTCTTGTTTATGGCTGAGCTGGTCTACCAACGGCACATCAACGTCAGCGAAAGTGACCTCGACTTCTGCGTCTGCTAAGAGTTTTCCGATGAAACCACGACCGATGTTACCTGCACCAAAATGAACTGCGTTTTTCATAATTCTTACCTACCAATATCTGAAAATGTTGACTTACGAAACTAGGGTGAGGCCAACCGCATAGGGGGTGACAGCTGACCTCGTTTGCCTCAGGAGCAAATTAAAGGAGTAATTAAGCCGCTTGTTGACCGCCAAGGATGTTAAGAATTTCTTCTACATCGTTGGTGCTGGTTAGCTTCTCAATTGCTTCCGGCTCATCGAGCGCGTTCGTAATGGTGGTGATCACCTGGATGTGCTCATCGTTCTTAGCGGCAATGCCGATAACCAGTTTCGCGACATCGTCGTCATCTTCAGTAAATTGGATACCCGATGGGTATTGGCAGATTACAATGCCAGTTTTCTTCACGCGGTCTTTCGCTTCTACGGTGCCATGAGGAACCGCGATAGACTCGCCAAGGTAAGTTGGAACCAACGCTTCACGTTCAAACATCGCGTCTACGTATTCTGGTTCTGCGTAGCCAAGTTCAACCAATTTGTTGCCTGCAAAGCGGATGGCTTCTTCTTTGTTGGCTGCTTTCAAACCTAGATGAATGTTTTCACGCTGGATTTGGAAAACCGATGGCTGTTGTGGCTCAAAGCTGTCGTCGTTGGCAGCAAGTACCGATACTTTGACCATTTGATCGTCATTCGCAGCCGACTGTTTTTGTGCTGCCAGTAACTTGGTGACTAGCTGGTTGTACATTTCGCTGTCTAGGAAGTTAGTCAATGAAATGTGGTGTGCGTTTGGAGCATGCTTACGTGCACGATCCGTCAAGTCTTTGTGTGTAATCACGATATCTGCACTCTCTGGTAAGCTGTTGATAGCAAGGTTGGTTACGTGGACGTTCAGACCTGCGTCCTGAACTTTCTTACGTAGCATGCTCGCCCCCATGGCGCTTGAGCCCATGCCCGCATCACAAGCGACAATGATGCTTTGTACTGTCGCTAGGTCTACGTCACCTTTGCTTTCGTTGTTTACCACTGCGCCGTTTTTCGATGCAGATTTCATGTCTTTCATTTGCGATGTGGCTTTTTCTAGTGCCGCTTCATCGCCATCTTCTTCTGTCGAGGTTTGCGTTTTCATCAGCAGAGAGGCAACCGCGAATGACACGCCTGTTGCTGCCGCGATAGAGGCAAGAACGCCAACAATTGAGCCTTTCTGAGTCATCAACAAGATTGCAAAGATTGAACCTGGTGATGCTGGAGAAACGATGCCCGCGTTAAACATGGTTAGAACGAACACGCCAGTCATACCACCTGCAATAGCCGCAAGGATCAGACGTGGGTTCATTAGAATATACGGGAAGTAAATCTCGTGAATGCCACCGAAGAAATGGATGATGGATGCACCGCCAGCCGTTTGGCGAGCCGTACCTTTGCCAAACACCATGTAAGCCAGCAGGATACCCAAGCCCGGACCAGGGTTCGCTTCGATCAAGAAGAAGATCGATTGACCAGTCTCAGACGCTTGCTGAATACCCAGTGGAGAGAAGATGCCGTGGTTGATCGCGTTATTTAGGAACAGGATCTTCGCTGGCTCAACAAAAATAGAAGTCAGTGGCAGAAGGTGCGCTGAAACAAGGAAGTTTACGCCAGCTGCCAATGCGCCTGAAAGCACTTTGACAAATGGGCCGATAAGGAAGAAAGCCAGAATGGCGCACAGCATACCGATGATGCCCGCAGAGAAGTTGTTGACCAACATCTCGAAGCCGCTTTTTACTTTACCGTCGATGTAGTTATCGAATTTTTTGATTGCCCAGCCACCCATTGGGCCAACCATCATTGCGCCCATAAACATTGGGATGTCGGTACCGACGATCACGCCCATGGTTGTGATTGCACCAACGACCGCGCCGCGATCGCCGCCCACTAACTTACCACCGGTGTAACCGATAAGTAGTGGCAGCAAGTAAGTGATCATAGGCCCAACCATGGAAGCTAACGTCTCATTTGGTAGCCATCCGGTTGGGATAAATAGAGCAGTGATAAAGCCCCACGCGATAAACGCGCCGATGTTAGGCATTACCATGTTTGACAGAAAACGACCAAAATTTTGTATCTTGATCTTGGCATCTGGTGATATCATAACAATTCCCCGTTCGATGTTCTGATGAATATGTTGTCGTAAACGGTTCGCCAAAACCGCTTGTTTGATTGCTTAGTACCCAATCAATTTACCACACATTTTCCAATTGGAACTGACGACGGGTTTTTCGTGATCAACCCCCGCATTTCTTCGGATGAAAAGCATTTTTTAAGTGATGATGATCAATTAATTGATATGTAACTTAATAACAAAAAATGACTTTCAAATCTGTCAATAAAAATATTAGTGATCAATTCGATCTTCTGACAAATATAAAATCAAAATTCATTGTGATTTAGATCACCTTTAATTTCTTTTTTAATTCAAATTAAATGCCTGAAGCGATCAAGGTCACATTTTGTTTGGCGTTCGGTTTGATTGGAAATGTGATCTATAACCATTTTGAGGTTTTGTGAAAGTTTATAACGTGAACGTTTGCGCGATGTTGGCGTTTTGTGGATTAAAGCTGGAGATGAGTGGCCTTTTTGCGATGAGTTTAACTAAACACTTTGTTTTTAATGTTTTATGAGCAAATAACGTATCACGCTGCACACGTTTTGTTTAGAGCGATTTTGAGCAGCGCGATACCTCCTACGTTTGTAGACGACGGTTAATTGTTCATAGCTAAATACTCGCGCGCGTTTTCACTGCCCATATAACGTGCAAGCGTTTTCTCAGGTACATCGCGTAAATCCACCATAATCAATCCATCCAGTGCGTTGTTAAACGCAGGATCGACGTTAAAACACGCCAACTTACCATTCAAACTCAAATATTGGCGCAGTAATACCGGGACGCCTTTGCCTTCATCAATTCGAGCGATCACGCGAGATAGCAATTGTAAATCTCCCAATGCGGTTAGCATGCTGGTATTCCAGTTTAAGTTGGTTTCTGGCAGCGGGTTTGACGGAGTGACGTATTCGGCGCAGTCGTTGTCGTAGTGGTGTAGGGTCATCGATTGTGCCAATAATTGACGCGCGGTATGGCTGTAATCGTTGCTGATGCTCACTGGGCCAAACAAGTGCGTGTATTCGGGATGTTGATGGACAAAAGTCGCTATGCCTTTCCAGAGTAAGAGTAGGGCACTCATGCTTTTTTGATATTGCTCGGCAATCACAGAACGACCCATTTCAATCGACTTGCCCATTTGATCGAGAAAGCGTTGGTCATAGTTGAACAAGGTGCGCGAATACAATCCTTCTACGCCATATTTCGCCAATAATTGATCAACTAATCCAAGACGGTAAGCACCTACCATGCATTGGTTCTCACGATCCCACACAAACAGGTGCATGTAATCATGATCGAAATGATCGATGTCTATCGCTTGTCCGGTCCCTTCGCCAACTTGACGGAAATTATGTTCTCGCAAGCGGCCAATTTCATGTAGGAGAGATGGAATCTGCTGCGCACTGGCGCAGTACACGTCGAACTCGCCATTTTGAAGCAATTGGGTTTCTGCCGGTAAGCTGTGCAGCTCTTCAAGCAATTGGCCTATGGGTAACCCTGCTGCAATAGGTAAGAGATCATTGTCTGAGACCGTTTGCTGAGTGGCACTTACATCGCGGTTAAGCAGGTAGGTGTTAAGCCTCAGATAATTGACGATCTGATCATCGTTGAGGTTATTGAGTTCTTTAAACTTGATTGCTTGCCCAAAGGACAACTCAATGGTTTTTGCGCTCTTGTTGAGTAGCTCTCTTCCTAACATCAAGGTGCGTAAAAGAGGGTGGATTTTACCTGCCATGTAGAAGCGTTTTGAGTTCTGCCCACGAATGAAGACGGGAACAGTGACTGCTTTGTTCTTACGAATTAATGCACCGACACTGCGGCTCCATTCTTTGTCTTCTAAACGCTGTTGTTTGGCATCCACCAACTTTGACACTTCACCCGCAGGGAAAACCAATAACAAGCCGCCATTCGCAAGGTGTTTGTTGGCTGCTCTAAGTGCCTTCATGTTCGACTTGACCGCATCTTTGCCCTCGAATACGTCGACACCAATAAAAAGTTGGTCGAGCTCTGGCACGGTTTTTAGGTACTGATTCGCTAAAATTTGGATATCGTCTCGTACCATCAACAGTAGTTCGGCGAGAATCACGCCTTCAACACAGCCGAGAGGGTGATTCGCCACAATGACGGTTGCGCCTTGCTTTGGCACTGAGCCGAGCGAACCATGGGCAATGCGATAGTCGATACCCAAGATATCCAGTGTGAATCGCAAGAAAGTTTTGGTATCCGCATTCGCTGGGCGTTGGGCGTAGAATTTATCGAGCTGACTTAAACCCGTAGCCCATTCTGCAACGTTTTCACCAATGCCAAACGGCGTTTTACGAGGGAGACGAAAAGGGGTCGAACTATCCATATTTACCTCAGCGTACAAGTGGCTGATCGGATAGTAGAAATTACAGATGACAGTTCAGAGGCAAATCCATGAGCCTTTGGTGACAAACTGGTGAAGCTTTGTTGACCAAAGGCGAAGGTGATAGGACAGCTTTAGCGTTACGTTTTATCGCCAGCAAACATCAGGATACTCAGAGAGTTGAGCGTTTCACCGAGACTTTCTAGTGAGCTCAAGATCTGTTTGGTCGGCTCATTATCTAGCAGAATTCGACCATCAAAGCTTTTCCCTTCGTATTGCTGTTCATTACACGCATCCGCTTGGGGTGCTTGTGTTGAGTTGTCATCTATAGCTAAGTCGTCAGCACTCAAACAGGCCGTTGAGACAAATAATCCGCCTAGAACCACCAACCATTTTGTTTTCAACATAATCTTAAAATTCACAATAAAACACTGTTCAATTTTAATTAATTTTATTCACCATTTCGAACGATATGACAAAAATTTAGCTTTAGGTCGCCATTTTCTGGCCATAGTTGAGCTATGTTATCGATACTACGAATTGTTAGTTTTGGCGAAATTAGGAGGATGAATGGAGAAGATTTCCAATAAAGCGCCAATATGGCTCGGGCTGTGTCTGATAATAGGTTTAGGAGTATTGGGCTTTTTTATTCAGCAAACAGCAGTCAAATACAAAGCCTATGAGCGAGTGGTAACGGTGAAGGGATTGTCTGAGCGAGAATACCCTGCAGATACCGTCATTTGGCCAATCCAATTTACGGTAGCCAGCAATGATATGGGCGCGATGTTTGATGACATAGACCAACAAACGCGTTTGATTCTCGATTTTTTAACCGCAAAAGGCTTAACTGACAAAAACATCTCGCTGTCTTCGCCTTCAGTGATAGACCGTAAAGCGCAGCAATATGGTGGTGAGCAAGATATTGAGTATCGTTATTTAGCATCCCGAACGGTCACGGTTTACAGCCAAAATATCAATGTGGTTCGTGCGGCGATTAATGAGATTGGTGAACTTGGGAAACAAGGCGTGATTCTTAATCAAGATCCTTATGCAAACCGAATCGAATACAGTTTCACGAAACTTAATGACATCAAACCAGACATGATCGAAGAGGCGACCAAAAACGCCCGCGAGGTGGCACAAAAGTTTGCGAAAGACTCACAAAGCTCATTAGGAAAGATCAAGCGAGCGACGCAAGGTCAGTTCTCCATTTATGACCGCGATAGCAATACGCCTTACATTAAAAAAGTCCGAGTGGTATCGACGGTTCAATATTACCTTTCTGACTAAGTAAAAAGCCGCTCAGTACGAGCGGCTTTTTTAATATGGTGACTTAAAGAATGGGATTAATGTCCTGAGTTGTCAGCTCTGTCTCGACAACATCAACTGGCGTGTAGTGCTGGTAAATCAAGAAACCGTCTTCTGACGTTTCATGAGCGTCAGGCGTATCAATATACGCAGTACATGTGTAGCCAATGCTGTAAGTACCCGGGCCAATGTAACCAAACTCGTAGCTGTAGGTTGTATTGCCTTCTTCGTCTTGTGATTCATTCACGTTAGCTACCGCAACTGGCGCGTTGAGTGGAGCTGTCGCGCCCATATCGCCCATGGTTGAGCGATCCATAGAACCCGCATACAGGTAAACAGAGTGAACGGCAGGCACATCATGAATCGCGTTCCATGCCGCACTGTCTGCTTCGCAAGCTTGGTATTGCACGTTACTTACCGTGCCAGCGATATGGCCTGAATCTGATGCGTTCACCAAACTTACGGCATTCGAGTTCATGTTCATATGATCTTGGCCGACTGGATCCGCCAGACCTTTACGCAAATCAAACTCTACAACGTAGCTATTGTGCCCAGTATGAACTTTTACATACTGACCTTTTTGGGAAAACTTCAAGCGACCCTGATCGCTGGTATCGGGCTTAAAGCCAAAGCAGCTCCCACGACTTGGAACAACAAGACCTTTTACTGAGCCATCAGTTTTTTCGACATACGATAGAGACGTATCATTCAACTGTCGGCCATCTTTCGCGTAAACGCACATGGCGTAATCACCCGGAGCAATTTGTTGTTCGCTAATGATGGTTTTGGCATTTTTTCCTTGATATTCCATCAAATCAACTTGATGTAGCGCGCCGTTCTCGCTTGCGTCTAGCAGAATGTGATCGCCAGTTTGCTCGCCCGTTTCTGGGTCAAAGGGAATTAAAACCACGTCTTTAAATGCTAAGACCACTTTGTTGGCGTCATCCACAGGTGCATCTGAGACACCAAGAGAAAACGTAGCGGATTCTGTATTTGATGAAGAGTCGTCACCACCGCAGCCAGTCAGTAGTAGACCGCCTGAGATAGCAAGTAGAGGATAAGTGTATTTTTTCATATTGACCTCTTGTGTTTACACTGCCGATAAACATCGAAGGTTAGTCTCAGAGTCGAGACGAAATGTCATTGCTTGGTAATGACAGGGTCAATGTAAAAAAGGGAAATTCATAGTGTGATATGGATTCCTAAAAAGCTATTTTTAAATCTATTGCTCAAGTGTAGCTGCGAAGCAGTAACTCCATTAACTTCGGCTCTACTTAGCTAAACAACGTGGTCGCTTGGTAACCACTTTTCCCATTTCTACAAGCGCTTTTTTATAAAACTAAGTTCTTATTCATAGTGAAATGAAGTTGATAATAATCAAAATAGATAGGTGATGAGGGGCGTAACGTAAGGTCGATTATTGCTAGAAGGAATTAGTATGATGGCATACAAATTTTTTATTCGAGAGCTACTAGGATTAGCGATCGTGGTTTCAGTTGTTTTTGGTGTGCTCGGCGTGATGCTCGATCTTTTCGCGCTTACGGCGTTGTGGGAACATCAAGATGCAATTGCTCAGATCTTTTTTCATGAGTCGTTTTACTTCATTGCATTCTTAATCCCGCCATTTTTCCTATGGAAGATCATTAATCGTTCTGATTTGGTTACCGCCGCACAAAACTATATCGCGCTAAAATTAGAAGCAGAAAGTCGATAATCTAACTCCAAGTACGATTGATACCATTTGATACGACAGAGGCTCATGCTTTGTTTCATGAGCCTCTGTCATTTTGTCTCTCTGAGCAAGCAAGATAGCTTGCTCAAGGATTAATTCTTACTTAAAAGGCTGGTTCAATCGTTCCTTTGAAAGTGCTATCAAGGAAGTCGCGAATTTCTTGGGATTGGTAAATAGAGACGAACTTCTTGTAAGCCTCGTTGTTTCTGTCGGCTTCACGAGTCGCAATAACCATAACAGCGAGAGGTGCGTCTTTGGACTCTAGGAAAATACTTTGCTTCTTAGGATCTAAGCCTGAAGACATCACGTAATTCATCGTAATAGCTGCGGCATCAACGTCATCCAGCGTTCTTGGCAGCTGCGCCGCATCTACCTCAACGAACTCCAGTTCTTTTTGATTGCTCTTAATATCGGTTAACGCGGCTTTATGGCCAACACCTGGTTTAAGCTCAATCAAGCCCGCATCAGCGAGTAGTAAGAGCCCTCGGCCTCCATTAGTTGGGTCGTTTGGAATGGCAATTCTGGCACGGTTTGGTAACTCTTCTAACGAACGGTATTTATTGGAATAAATACCCATGCGCATCAAGATAGATTGGCCAATTGAAACGAGCTGAGAGTTATGACTGCTGTTGAAGTTATCCAAAAAAGGTTGGTGTTGGTAGCTGTTAATATCGATGCTACCGTCACTCAGCGCGGCGTTAGGTGTCACGTAATCAGAGAACTCGATGACTTCAACATTTAGCCCTTGCTTTGCCGCTTCTTTCGCTACCGCTTCAACTACTTGTGCATGTGGCCCAACCGTAGCTCCGACTTTGATTACTGAATTATCTTTTTCTCCGCAGGCACTTAAGCTGAGCGCAGCAGCGAGAACCCAAGATAACTTTTTGATGTGACCTAAACTTTTCATCGTAACTCCATTTCATATTTAGACGTCCATACGGCTATCCTATCAGGAATATACAAACGGTCAACGACTAAAACATTGAGGGATCATTTGAAGGTCGCAAGGGCTGTAGAGCACAAATGTTATTTAGCAGATGGTTTAGAAAGTTGATGGGGTTTAAGCAAGGGAATTTACAAGGGGGATAAGAAGATGAGCTCAGGTGACAACGGTGTACCCATAGCAACACTTAAAACCATCAGATACAAAAAAGGCGTAGTAGGTACTAACCTGCTACGCCTTTCGAAATTTGGTGGCCCCTCCCAGACTTGAACTGGGGACCAATCGATTATGAGTTTTAGGTTAGTAGTTTTGATGAAAATGCCTTCAAATTGATTCTATAGAATAATTTCTTATATAACAGTGTTTTATTGTTATTTTTTCTGTTGATTTACATTGATTGATTTGGCTTGGTATTGATTCGGTCCGTAGCACACTCGTAGCACAGGCCTACCCCCATGCAACTGGGTAAGATATAATCGAAGTACGTTCTCTTGATATGGAAGGATTGCCGTAGAGCAACCGAAGCATTATGAAAAACTCACTTCGATTTACTGTTAAAGAGCTAACGGCTCTGAAGCCGACAAACAAAAGAACACGTTATCATGATACAGCTGTTGATGGTCTTGTTCTCGAAGTCTCTCCTTCTGGTACGAAGTCTTTTCGTGTGTATAAGCGTGCGAAAGGTGCAAAATCCCCTTCCAACGTGAGTCTTGGTCAGTTTCCTAGCTTGACCATAGATCAAGCGCGAACAAAAGCTCGTGAAGCTCTTAACGAGTTAGCCATGGGAATTAATCCTAATGAGAGAATGAGAGTAGAAAAGAATCATCACGTTTCATTGCAAAAGGTGTTTGATGATTATCGGTTGTCAAAGTCTTTGTCCAGTAACACTCTGAAAGGATATGAGCAGGCGCTGAAGTGTTATTTTTCTACTTACTTGAAAAAGCCACTGATGGCGTTAACTGAAGAGGCAGTTAAAAACTACATGCGGATATCTCTGCTGGTCGTATCGAAGGGATGAGAAGTGGCAGTCATGCGCAAGCGGATCTATGCATGAGGCTTTTAAGAGCTCTGTTCAATTATGCGAAATATGAGTATCGCGGTTTTAATAATCAGCTCATTTTTGCTGAAAACCCCGTCAAAATTCTTAGCCATCAAAGAGCGTGGCATAACGTAGAGAGAAGAAGAACTTATATTCGCTCACATCAATTAAAGGAGTTCTTCGAAGTACTCCATTCCAAGCGTGAAAGGTATATTCTGGATAAAAATCAGTTTGGTTCGACTGTATGTGATTTAGTCGAAATGGCCGCGCTAACTGGCTTAAGAAGGAATGAGCTACTTACTTTAGAGTGGGAGTCCATAGATTTAGATGCTAAGTCTTTCTATGTCAGTAAGACTAAAAATGGAGTACCACTTGAGTTGCCGATCGGTCATTACTTGTGTGAGCTATTAAGCAGAAGACTTAATCTAAAAGATGAGCGAGGCTTTGTATTCAATGTGGACAATTCTCAGGGACGCATTGTTGATCCAAGAAAAGTACTAAGTGCCATTAATGATGAGCTTAGCTTTGAATTCACTTTGCATGATTTGAGAAGAACATACACTACGGTGGCAGAGAGCTTAAGCCTTGGTACATACACGATAAAGCGTCTACTCAACCATAAGTCGAAAAGAGATGATGTGACAGAAGGTTACACAATTCTTACGCCAGAAGAGCTCCGTTCTCCATCTCAACGAATTGAGGATTACATCCTTGATAAGTCGGAAGTTAGGTCTAAGGTCTTACCTCAAAAGAGCTCGTCTGGCGCTGGCTTTTCTGAATTTATTGGGGACTTAGGTAATGAGGAGAAAAAGAAGCTGATGAAACTGCTAATGGATTCATTTTAGCTAACTGAGTAAGTTAAGAGCGCTCCGAGGTGCATTACTTGCTTGAGCTAGCATTGATGTGTTTACTTCTCTCAATATCGACTGTTTGGTTAGCTGAGTTGACTCTTTGGCAAAGTCTGTATCTCTTATCTGACTATTGCTGGCAGCTAGATTTTCATTGCTCTGAGTTAGATTTTTAATTGCATATGATAGTCTATTCTGAGTGGCCCCCAACTTCGCACGCTCGGAATCTATAGTCTTTAATATCGTATCTATATCGTCAAGTACATAACCGACCGTTTCTGGACTACCTAGTTTTGGTATTATATTTACCCAGATTTTGTCAGTTAATTCTACTATTGGACTACGGTGATCTTGCCTCATTGTTGTGAATGGGTTGTTATAGCTATGGTTGTATGAGTTATTGACTCGATTCCGGTGGTAATGATTGGTAGCTATAAATTCATCACTATTTAGGGCTAAATACACTAAGCGGTTTGATGTAGTACCATCTTCGTTAGTATATTCTTCGGTTGATAATTCTACGATATCAGAGAATTGTTTGTTTATTTGTTTAACTGCTTCATCCATAGAAGACCCAGGAATAATATCTATGTATGTTGATTGTATTGTTTCATGGGGGCCCCCGGGAATATAAGAATATCTCCCAATTCTAAATGTGTCCCCATCCTTTGCTGACCAATCTTTATTATATTCACGATATCCAATGATTCTACGCTCATTAGTTGTTATGTCTTGTGAACATTCTCCTAGTCTAGGTAAACTAATACTTATTGACTCTCCGCTACTTGAACCAATTTGAAATGCTCTTTCTGGGCTGGAACCATTTAGTAACTTGTCTCCTCCATAGCTAGTTGTTTGAGTTATCCTCGATAACTCATCAACTAAAGCTGTGTATTCTTGGTTAATTGCCTCACGATCTTCTGAGTTAAGCGAGCTATTACCATACCTCAAAGCTAGATCTCTCATCTGCATTAAGTTTTCTGTATACTCTTGCATGGCTCCCTCTGCGGTCTGAAGTAATGAAATACCATCATGAGCATTTCGGATAGCTACATCCATACCACGACTTTGAGATTGCAATCGATTAGAGATTTGAAGACCAGCAGCATCATCTTTAGCGGAATTGATTTTTGATCCGGACGAAAGACGCTCCATAGACGTGTTTTGCTTATCTATAGAGCGGTTCAGTTGGCTTTGGTACTGCATTGCTGGTGCATTAGTATTAATGCTTGAGATGCTTGTCATCATCCAGTTCCATTAAGATATCGAAGCTATTTCAACTAGTGGCTATGTGTCATGTTCAATATCGGCAGGGTATGCAATTAGTTTAGTTTTTTTGCACTAAAATTGGATTTAGACACTCAGTTGCTTTGACTAGCGCTGAGCATAGTATTGTTGAACTTCTTTAGCCTTTGGTTTCTTGGCTTTTAAAATCAGCTGTTGGTAGTGACGGAGGAGCTGACTGCTTTGTACATCTAACCATTGCTTATTGAGTGATAGTAGTCTTGCTTCAATGTCCTTCTCGCTGAAGTGCGAGCGGAAATCTTGCGTTCTGCTATAAGTTTTGTTGGTGATGAGCTTCGATATAACTTCCTTTGGTACGCCCATTAAAATACTTGGATCAATAAAGGTTATATCTTGCAAGCTGAGGTTTATGTTGTTCATTTCAGTAAGTAGCAATATTCTTTTCATCCTATATGGTAAGTGACGTCTCTCTACTCTCGTTGTTAAAAGTGAAGAGTTTAAATAACTTAGTGCAAGGTTTTTATCTCTAATTGAACGCTCATCAAACTTAATTTCTTTTATAATCTTGTCATAAACAATAGTATGGCATGACTTGAATTTGGAACCTAAATATAGTGTTTCTTTGATACAGTCTCCTCTTGGGTATTCATCCGTTATTTTTATTGTTCCTTTCTTTGGGAGGGCAATAACTAATGGGAATGTAACTCCAACCATATTAAAACCTATATCAATACGGGTAATTCTTGCCTTTTTCATCAGTTGTGTATAACGCCGATTAGTTAAAGTACTCTTTAAATATCCAAAAATAACATGATGTTCAAAGTCATTAAGATTGTTTGGGTTATAGCATATACGAATACTTTTCTTATGGTTTTTTGATCTTTCTCCATCAGCAATATAAATAATCAAGTGACTTTTGTTTTTACCTTCTATAGTCATTTTGTATGCGTGATTATAGATTGGCCTGTTTTTTGTTCTTCCGTACGAATTCTCTCTTTTACAGTCCCCATTTACTTTGCCGATAGCGTGTTTTTTGACAGTTAGGATACTATTTAAGTACAACGGGATGTTCGAAGTTAGCTGACTTGTAAGGTGTTGTATGTCACCGTCACTGCAATTCATCGTAAAGACCAGTTTGTCGCAGTCTAGAGATAGATATTGCTCTGGTTTACCCAACATTTTTCTGAGCAATCTGCTTTGATACATTAACAGTGCTCTCTTACTTAGAATACCAATAGAGCGATTGATATCTTTAATGTATGAGTAGGTATTCGTATCAATTAGTTTTCTAAGTCTATGATTCAATACTCTGGTTACAATACCTTTGTTCTTGTCATTAAAACTGTTACTCCAGTGACTATTATCTATTAATCTATTTTTATTACAGATGCTATTATTCATTACGTACATCCTTATATACGTACTATATTAATATTATTGTGTTTTATTTATTGGACAGTGATAATTATAAGGGTATTACTTGTTATGGTTAAATAACGTTGAATCCAACTCTTCAAGTGTATCAGCTAACCATTCGTTTACTTGACTAGCGTCTATTTGATATTTGTACTTTTCAATTGCATCCATAATAAGAAAGTGTTCGTCTTTTGAGAGCTGTTCTAAAGCTGACTTTAATCCAATGGTATTTATCATGTATAAGTAGGATGTCGGGATGTACTCTTTGATGCTATATGCTAGTATAAATAAAGATTCAAGTTTTATTTTTATATCTTTTATGCTTTCTATGTTTGTTTTTTCTTTTTTAGGTTGAAGAACAAATATCACGTCAGTATCAAATCCAAATACTTTATTGCTTCTTTGTTTATCGAAACCTCTAGTGATTACGGCATGATCACATTTCTCGCTTCCGATAACTTGGTATGAGTGACACTCTGAGTCACCAACTACATGAGCAGAACTTTTACATCGATTTAATGCTAATACGATGTTTTCTATGGCGATGTTTTTAAGTTTAAGTTCTACTGCAATTTTGTTGATTCGAGACTTCTTTCGTATAACGTTATCGATGAATTTAGTTGGGAATAGCTGACTCAATGCCTTATTTAGCTCGTTGTAGCACTGGTCAGATAGTTCATTCGTATCGAGTTCACACTTAACAAAGTTGATCGATGAGTTTCTTGGTTCCCATAGTATTTGAAGCAAAGAATTGTTAGTTGTTTGGTAGCTAATACAGTTTCGGTAATTGCAATCACTGCTTTTTTCTTGTGTGAAACGAGAATTTTTGAGTGTTAACGCTCTTAATCTTCGATTTAAGCGCTCATGATTTTTTTCAGATACAGGACAGGTGAAGCTCAGCTTTCGGACGATTAATGGTGAACGTTTGTCGATAGCTCTGCTGGCAACTTGATCGTTTAGGATCGAGAGGTAACCAAGCGTCTTATGCTGGTGAAGTGGTTTAGTAGTCATAGTTTGAGTTCCTTTTGTTTTGGTTAGTGGTCGTCGCTGTTTGTACTAGTGCTTACTCATTTCTATAAATCTCTGTATCGATTCTTCTGAGTAGAGAACTTTGGCTCCAATTTTGATCCAACTAAGTTCTGGACAACTTCTATTGCAACGCCATTTAGCGAGCGTTTGTGGCTTTAGACGAAGTAAACGAGCGGTTTCCGAGGTTGTATAAAACACTTGAGGGTAGTGTTCTGTGTTCATTGGTACTCTCCTAATGAGTGCTTAATCATTGGGAGTAAGAATACAGCAGTGGGTGATTGAGGATTTTAGAGCTAAACCTCATCTAACTTCTCATTCAGTACTCTTAAATAACAAAAAACTAGCAAAATATGACTTAAAAAAATAAAATGCGGACATCTTTAATTTTTTTCTTATAAAACATGGGCTTGAATTTTTTAGAAGATGAGCTTTGTAAAGACTGTGATGGGCGACGGTTTATCTTTCGGGATGCGAGAAGAAAGGACTTAACGCTTGCTGTGATTAAAAAACTAGAACGTTATTTAAAGCGTACCCGAGTTATACATGCTAATGACCGTGAGTTGATCCGAGAGTTACGTAGGAGAATAAAGGATTTTGAGAATTCAAGAGGGGAAGACAGAATTCATGAGATGTATGGCTTAGCTTACTGTCTATCACACCCAAAAAATCAAGATTTTTTCGATAGGTTTTGGGGAGCAATCAGCAAACAAGCAAGAAGGAGTCAAGCGAAGAAGACAAAAGCAAGAGAGAGAAGGTCTGAAGATTCACGTTTAGATAAAGAAAAAAGCAGTGAACTTGAAGAGGAACAGCGCTCTGTAAGGATGCATAGAGCTTTTTCAGCTATAGATAAAGTTAACCCATGAAACACTTAGCTGAATTAGTCTGAACGTAATCTATCAGTTTCGTTTACTCGATGTGAGCATATCTGACAGGTAGCCCTAAATCAGCTCTGCCCCAAAGCGTGCCAGAGAAACTTCTTGCCGTCCTTATAGAATTTCGTCAGTGAACCAAGTTTTTGTAATGTTACAAAGCCTACACATAAAGCCAGGTGACAATCTTTATAGCTGAATAAATGCAAAACAGAGTGCAAAACGTCCCTGCTAGTTCGAATCGATTCAAATAGAAGAATGAATATTTGTTTTGTATGTGTCGGTGGAACGTTCTATCTACATAATCAACAGCGTCATAGCATTTACGGGTTAAATCAGAGTGATCCCCAGCTTCAACATCGTAAGTAAACAGACTTTCAAAATCATCATGTTCAGTAGAAATCAAAGAACGCTTACACAGAGTATTAAACTCTTTTACTTTGTTCTCTATGCGAGTGAATTTATGTGCAAAAGTAGTTTCTTTAACAAGAAGCTCCGCACCATCCTTGTTGACGTCTAAAAGGCTATATATCTCACTGACAAGAGCTTCTTTGGTATTAGTCAGCGATGTTCGCTTTAAGGTATTGATATGGATAAATACCGCTAACAGCCAACTGACAGCATAAATCAAGTAACTCATGTTACCCCTCTATACGCTTTAGCTCTGCTTTTTGAATTCTCTCATCAATGATCGCTATTACTGACGTTAAGTCATTGTGGACATATACCAACTTCTCATCTAACTGAGCTTTGGTAAAACCACATTGTCTAATCAAACCGCCAAAAGACTCATCAAGAAATGAACGTCCATACCGGTTATAGCCAGTTAAGTCGACAGTTACTTTGTCGTGTTTTTTTAACGCAGGAGCCAAGTGCTTATCTCTAAATACTTCCCCTGACGTCTTATCGCAATCTGGGCCGTCTGTGATATAGCGGCCATACGGCTTAGGATGAAAGTCTCTAACTACAGTGATTGTTATCTCATTCACTTTTAAATGCTCCATTGAATCAACGTACCTGGTACTTTACGACTCGTAGTATCAACACTGTTTTCATTGTCGTCTCTATCATTCGTGTAACAATAAAAACCATTGTTACTAAACATCAACAGGTAGCTGTTCTCATCTTCGTTAATCAGTGCCTTAATACTTCTACTGCCTTGCCCATGCTGGTCCAACTCTGTGGAAGTAACATTGGTGTGCATGGCTGCACGAATTAATTGACCATCATTTAAATTCTTCTGAAACCAAACCCTTAAAGCATCGAACATGTTAGTGGATTCTTGTTCTACGGTTTCACTTGTAGCACCTTTGTACTCATCTGGGTACAAATCGTTTATACGTGATAGAAACACTGCATTATTTTTTGATAATGAATTAGGGATGCCTACGCCAGTATCATAAATCACGATATACAGGTTATGTTCAACTCTGTGACAACTAAACCACCAACGCTTACGAGTGTGATCGTGTTCATCTGGGTATGCGTGGCGACCGACATTATCTACAGTTTCTTGAATAGCTGAAGAAATTTCTTGTTCTTTTTCAGCATCTGCATCTGGGTAGTACTTTTCTAATATGTAGTCGACAAAGACATTACTCAAGTCATTTGCTCTTGAATTATCTCCCATAATGACAGGAAGATAGGAAGACGACCCTATTTTGTCCTCACGTTCTGAAGCAGTTGCAAAGTTACCACTAATGTTAATAACGTTGTTTACTTGCTTCTTACGCTTCGACCATATCACCCGGATTTCAGTCGTTACCCCATGCTCCTCTCTGGCCTCATCAATAATGGAGTAGATAACCAGTAGAGGCATTGCCTTAAGCATGGTGGTGTTACTGAAGTCTATGTATAAGAACTTTGGATTCCTCTCTAGTTCATTTCTGAGAAGAGTAAAAAAGTTATCACACATTTCCATAGAGCCATCAATCAAATCAATTTCTCTAGGAGCAGGAATCTTTGGGTGCTTCCCAAGAAATAAACTACCAATGTTGTTTCTATTGTGTCTTTTCTTACCAACAGAAGAAGCCTTTCGTTTCTGATGCTTTTGAATCTGAAGACTATGTTCTCTCGAACTTTCTTGTTCTATTTTTCTCATTTTATTAGCTGGTTATAGTTATAAATATAGCTTAAAGAACTACAGTTTTTGAATCGCAACTACTAAACTAGACGACTCATGCTGCCTTCCACGCCATGAGCACTTAGAAACTCATTCCAATCGTAGCTCGTATAGTGGTTTTCCTGATCTAAGTGAACCAACATATTCCCATCAGGCTTACATCGCCAAACCGCTATTAAGAAGGAGTCTAACGCAAGGTCTTTGGTGATACTACTGCCCATTGACCGACATATATTTTATATGATCTTTGCCATATTCTTTCACTCCATTCTATGAAAACCGACGATTTGGCACAATATCATGAGATAAGTATCCTGATTTGCATCACTCAGACTGGATGCTCAGCAAAGCTGACTTTCCACACCTGAGTTAATTTAGCAGCCACTAAATTAGCACTGTTGCTGACACGGTTTTGTCCAATTGTAAGTTACGATCTTGGCAGGATGATTTGTACGCTCTAGTGGTGACTAACCAAGCAGAGATGTAAAATCGAGTATGAGTTACTACAACTTAGTTGAATGCCATGAATGGTATCAGCGGCGATTTCTATGTATTGAATTGGCTTTGAGTTTCATTGTGCGTATTTCGGAGCATTCCTAACACCTATTTCGGTTTAATCCGAACGCACAGCGGAAACAAGCGTTCGCAATCACCGAAATACGCATCATTGGGCGTTTGTTTAGCTCTTGAGACCAAAAATTAGATCCTAACATTGCTAATATAGCTTCGTGAGAAAGTTCACAAACTTTGGAAAAAGTAGCACATGTGTAGCACAGCGACTGAAAAGCAAAAGGCCTGAGAACAAATAAATGCTCTCAGGCCTTTCTATATATGGTGGCCCCTCCCAGACTTGAACTGGGGACCAATCGATTATGAGTCGACTGCTCTAACCACTGAGCTAAGGGGCCTTAATAGGTCAACGATTATAGGGGAAGCGTTGCAAGGTGTCTAGATAGCAACTAGGGCAATTGCGCTTAGTTTTTATCCACTTAGAACCAGTGATAATAAAAAAGGTGACCTAAGGTCACCTTTTTTGTCCAACGCTTTATTATTCGTCGAGGAAGCTGCGCAGAGTTTCTGAGCGGCTAGGGTGACGAAGTTTACGTAGAGCTTTTGCTTCGATCTGACGGATACGTTCACGAGTAACGTCGAACTGTTTACCAACTTCTTCTAGAGTGTGGTCAGTGTTCATGTCGATACCAAAGCGCATACGAAGTACTTTCGCTTCACGTGGCGTTAGGCCTGCAAGTACATCTTTTGTAGCCATTTTCAGGCTTGTTGCTGTTGCAGAGTCTAGCGGTAGTTCTAGTGTTGTATCTTCGATGAAATCACCTAGATGCGAATCTTCGTCGTCACCGATTGGTGTCTCCATTGAGATTGGCTCTTTAGCGATCTTCAGTACTTTACGGATCTTGTCTTCTGGCATTTGCATACGCTCTGCCAGTTCTTCCGGTAGCGGCTCACGACCCATCTCTTGTAGCATTTGACGAGAGATACGGTTTAGCTTGTTGATCGTTTCGATCATATGTACCGGGATACGAATCGTACGTGCTTGGTCCGCGATTGAACGAGTGATTGCCTGACGGATCCACCACGTTGCGTAAGTCGAGAACTTGTAACCACGACGGTATTCAAACTTATCTACCGCTTTCATCAGACCGATGTTACCTTCTTGGATTAGATCCAAGAATTGTAGGCCACGGTTGGTGTATTTCTTCGCGATAGAAATTACAAGACGTAAGTTCGCTTCAACCATCTCTTTCTTCGCACGGCGTGCTTTCGCTTCACCGATAGACATGCGACGGCTGATGTCTTTAATGTTTTGTACGTTTAGAGATGTCTCTTCTTCAATCATTTTTAACTTAGCGATTGAACGACGGATCTCTTCTTCGTTACGTTTGATTTTCTCAGCGTATGGCTTGTCAGATGCTAGGATCTCGTCTAGCCATGCATCACTTGATTCGTTACCAGTGAATAGGGCAATAAACGATTTCTTCGGCATTTTGCCGTATTCAACCACAGACTTCATGATCAAACGTTCTTGAGTACGAACGCGATCCATTGCTGTGCGAAGTTCGTTCACTAGGTGGTCGAACTGTTTTGGTGTTAGACGGAATTCTTTGAATACGTCTAGCATCATTTCGTTAGCAACGGTTGCTTTCGGGCTGTCGTAGCCGTACTCATTGATCGCTAGCTGAAGATTTTGGTATGTGCTGCGTAGCTGGTTGAATTTCTCAAGCGCTAGCTCTGGGTCAATACCTACATCTTCTTCTGAATCATCTGAATCGTCATCGCTTTCTTCATCATCTTCTAGGTCTTCTTCGTCTTCCTCTTCTAATTGAGTTTCAGACAGTTCAGAACCGATGTGAGTCGCGGTTGGCGCTGCTGTATCGTCAGCGTCAGGATCTACAAAGCCAGAGATTAAATCAGTCAGACGAAGTTCTTCTGCCTGAACCTTATCAAATTGCTCTAGGATGTAAGGAATAGTGCCAGGGTATTCAGCAACAGACGATTGAACTTGGTTAATACCTTCTTCAATGCGTTTTGCGATGTCGATTTCGCCTTCGCGAGTCAGCAGCTCTACAGTACCCATTTCACGCATGTACATGCGAACTGGGTCTGTTGTACGACCAATTTCACTTTCTACGCTAGAAAGTGCTGCTGCTGCAGCTTCAGCTGCATCTTCATCGGTAATGTTTGTGTCATCGTTCAGTGCTAGATCATCAGCATCAGGAGCAGTTTCTACTACCTTGATACCCATGTCGTTGATCATCTGAATGATGTCTTCTACCTGTTCTGAATCTACGATTTCAGCAGGTAGGTGGTCATTTACTTCGGCGTAGGTCAGATAGCCTTGCTCCTTGCCTTTAATAACAAGTAACTTTAGCTGTGACTGCGGATTTTGATCCATAGACGGTATCCAACTTCGTAATCTGGTGAAGGAATCAGTATGCGAAATGCAAACCACTTACTATAACAAATTAAATTGTTGCTGACTAATTAAACAGGGTTACGCTTTTAAATCTAGCATAAGTGCTAGCAGCTCCCTTTTCTCTTCGGCTGATAAACCGACACTTCTTGCTTTGGCCTGCAGGTTTTCAATTTGCTTTTCTACGCACTGGGCAATAATTTTATCCAGTGAGTCTAAAAATATTTCTTCTTGGTTGTCTTCGTCGAGCGGAATATCCCAGCTCGCAAGACGAGACAGAAGTGCCTCATTCTGGCTGTTGCGCCAGTGCTCTAATAATTGGCCTGTGTTGATATGGGGATGCGCCTGGCATTTATCAAGTACATCTGCAAATAAACTTAGGCCTGGTATGGATAAGTCTCTCACTGAGGAAAGGTCCGGTACCATTTGAGCATAGCTCGGATTTTGAATAAGTAGAGCAATAACCTCACGCATAGGAGTTCGTTTGATCTCTTTGTGCGGTTGAGGTCGAGTTTCACTTATCTTTTTACGAGGCTGACGTAGGCGGTTATCAAACCCCGTGCGCTCATCCAATAGTTTTTCGAGCAACTCCTGAAAGTATGGGTCAGGAATCTTGTCAATCAAGGCGCTAGCGTATGCTCTCAACGCAGACTTACCTTCGTTGTTACCCAAATTAATTTGGTGTAACTCAATCAAATTGTCAAAAAGGTAGCTCGATAGTGGTGTCGCTTGTTCTATTTGTTGCTCGAACGCTGCTTTGCCGTATTTACGAACGTAGCTGTCTGGGTCTTCCCCATCAGGTAAGAATAAGAACTTCAATGTGTTCCCGGTTTTGAGGAATTGAAGTGCGTTTTCTAGCGCTCGCCATGCCGCTTCTTTACCTGCTCGGTCGCCATCGTAACAACACACCACGGTATTGGTTTGGCGGAACAACATTTGAATATGATCGCCCGTTGTCGAAGTACCTAGCGAAGCGACGGAATAATCTACGCCGTATTGAGCCAGAGCGACAACGTCCATATAGCCTTCAACCACCAAAATTTGTGCTGGTTCACGATGCGCTTGTAACACTTCATACAGGCCATAAAGCTCTTTGCCTTTATGGAATATTGGTGTTTCCGGTGAGTTGAGATATTTTGGCGTACCTTCACCAAGTACTCGACCACCAAAGCCAATTACTCGACCACGACGGTCACGAATTGGAAACATAATACGACCACGAAAGCGGTCATAACGGTTGCCTTTGTCGTTTTCAATCAGCATGCCACCAGTGACAAGCATGTCTTGATTGTCTTTATTCTGGCCGAAGTTTTTGCGGACTAAATCCCATTCGTCAGCCACGTAACCAATGCCAAATTTCTGAACGATTTCACCAGATAGACCACGGTCTTTTAGGTATTCAATCGCGACCTTGCTCGAAGGTTGTTTGAGTTGGTTACGGTAAAACTGGGCAATGCTACCCATTAAATCGTATAGGCTGCGTTTTTCACTGCTACTTGCTTGCAGTCCAGATTTGAACTGACCACTGCCACCACTACGTTGTTCGCGAGGAACGTCCAAACCTAGATAAGAGGCAAGTTCTTCAATCGCTTCAACGAACTCTAGGCGTTCAAACTCCATCATAAAGTCGATGGCGTTACCATGTGCACCACAGCCAAAACAGTGATAGAACTGCTTCTCTTGGCTCACACTGAATGACGGTGTTTTCTCGTTGTGGAATGGGCAACAAGCGCCGTAGTTTTTGCCTTTTTTCTTAAGTTTCACGCGTGCGTCGATGATATCGACAATATCAAGCCGAGCTAGAAGGTCATCAATAAAACTGCGAGGGATGTGTCCAGCCATAAAACCTAACAAAAAAGAAAAATCATGATTGGTGTGAATGGGTTATAGAGAAAAGCATGTGCGAGACTTTGTTTTATTCCATTCTGCCAGATACAAACAAGCCGTGCGTTCCAAAGGATAGCACGGCTTGCTGCAATTGGGTGGGGTGTTAAGCCAATTTAGCGCGAACTAAACCGCTTACTTTACCCATATCTGCACGCCCTTGAATTTGTGGTTTCAGAACGCCCATTACTTTGCCCATGTCTTGCATGCCAGCTGCACCAGATTCTGCAATTGCTTTCTCGATAAGAGCAGCAACTTCTTCTTCTGTCAGTGGTTGAGGCATAAATTCCTCAAGAACTGTAATTTCTGCTTGTTCCACATCAGCAAGATCTTGACGACCAGCTGCTTCGTACTGCGTAACAGAGTCGCGACGTTGCTTAACCATTTTAGTCAACACAGCAAGAATGTCGTCATCGTTCAGAGTGATCTGCTCGTCAACTTCACGTTGCTTGATTGCTGCTAAGGCTAAACGAATAGTACCAAGGCGCAATTTGTCCTTGGCTTTCATCGCTAATTTTTGCTCTTCTTTGAGTTGATCAATGAGAGCCATAACTAAATTCCTTTTGGGAGTTCAGTTATTAGTACAGGCGAACGCGACGAGCGTTTTCGCGAGCGAGCTTCTTAGCGTGACGCTTTTGAGCTGCTGCTTTAGCGCGTTTGCGAACTGTAGTTGGTTTTTCGTAGTGCTCACGACGACGCACTTCAGAAAGGATACCTGCTTTTTCGCAAGAGCGCTTGAAACGACGTAGAGCAACGTCGAACGGTTCGTTTTCACGTACTTTAACTACTGGCATATGCCTTTCACCTCAGGGGTTATTCGTTAACGCTGGCATTCAACAGACCAAATCATAATTGTTTGGTCACTTACCAGCTTGATCAAAAATGGTGCGGAATTTTAATCCGATCACAACAGCTTTGTAAAGCCTTTTGTCGTTTATTGTCTGTACAAAATTTGTTTGAAGCACCAAGGCGAGGTAATATGACGCCCAAATTTCCTCTATACAGAAAGCATACTGAGAAAACCATGCGCATTATTGGTATCGAAACCTCTTGTGACGAGACAGGAATCGCGATTTACGACGATGAAAAAGGCCTGTTGGCACACAAGCTTTACAGCCAAGTAAAACTTCACGCGGATTACGGCGGCGTGGTGCCAGAGTTGGCTTCACGTGACCATGTAAAGAAAACCATTCCTCTTATTAAAGAGGCACTAAAAGAAGCAAACTTAACATCCCAAGACATCGACGGCGTGGCTTACACGGCCGGTCCTGGTTTGGTTGGTGCTTTGCTAGTGGGTGCAACCATTGGTCGTAGTATTGCTTACGCATGGGGTGTGCCTGCTGTTCCTGTTCATCACATGGAAGGTCATTTACTTGCGCCAATGCTAGAAGACAACCCACCACCATTCCCATTTGTGGCGGTGTTGGTTTCTGGCGGTCACTCGATGATGGTGGAAGTAAAAGGCATTGGTGAATACAAGATTCTAGGCGAATCCATTGATGATGCAGCC
The DNA here is from genome assembly GCF_043102935.1 of Vibrio sp. zbq_1. Lineage (NCBI taxonomy): Bacteria > Pseudomonadati > Pseudomonadota > Gammaproteobacteria > Vibrionales > Vibrionaceae > Vibrio > Vibrio sp. zbq_1. The sequence continues at coordinate 173,750 of NZ_JBICJH010000042.1, read as the reverse complement.
GGTGAAGCATTTGATAAGACGGCTAAGCTGATGGGGCTAGATTACCCAGGCGGTCCTCTGTTATCTAAGCTAGCAGAGAAAGGTACTCCGGGTCGCTTTAAGTTCCCACGACCAATGACCAATGTGCCGGGTTTGGATATGAGTTTCTCGGGTTTGAAAACCTTCACGGCAAACACGATTGCAGCGAATGGCGATGACGAGCAGACTCGTGCTGATATTGCGTACGCTTTTGAAGAAGCCGTGTGTGCAACGTTGGCAATTAAATGTAAGCGTGCATTAGAGCAAACCGGTATGAAGCGCATCGTTATTGCTGGTGGTGTAAGTGCGAACCGCCGCTTGCGTGCAGAGCTTGAGAAGCTTGCGAAGAAAATCGGTGGTGAAGTGTATTACCCACGTACCGAGTTCTGTACTGACAACGGTGCAATGATTGCGTATGCAGGTATGCAACGTTTGAAGAACGGTGAAGTTGCAGATATGTCGGTAGAAGCGCGTCCGCGCTGGCCAATTGACCAGCTAACGCCAATCGCGTAATCAACCCTTGTATATTGACTGGCCTCTATTTATAGAGGCCTTTGTTTTTGTGGTTTATTTTCCCAAGAAAAAGGCGCGAGATTTCCAGACTGATGTGAGCAGTTTTCTTTGTGTTCAGTGATAGGATGGCGCGGAAGAATAATAAATGGATATAACAATGAAGAAGTTTGAAATTGAAGGTCAGCAACTTGCTTACCTAGACAAAGGCGAAGGGCCTGTGCTGCTGTTTGGACATAGCTATTTGTGGGATTGCCAAATGTGGGCGCCTCAAATTGAAGTTTTGAGTCAGTCCTATCGTTGTATTGTGCCTGACTTATGGGCGCATGGTGAATCGGACGCCGCTCCTGCTTCGACCACGTCTTTAGTTGATTATGCCCAACACATGCTGGCGCTAATGGATCATTTGGAAATCGACAAATTTTCCATTGTTGGCTTATCTGTTGGCGGTATGTGGGGTGCGGAACTGACCGCTCAAGCCCCACAACGAGTGAAGTCATTGGTGTTGATGGATACCTTTATTGGTTGGGAACCAGAAGTGACGCATAAAAAATACTTTGCGATGCTAGATACCATCAGCCAAGTTCAAGGTGTTCCTGGGCCTATTATCGAAGCCGTTGCACCACTGTTCTTTGCGAATAACGCGGATCAAGTTCACCCAGAATTGGTCGCTTCATTTAAACAAAGCCTTGAATCGCTAACAGGTGAGCGAGCTGTAGAAGTTGCTCGTATCGGTCGCATGGTGTTTGGGCGACGTGATGTGATTGAAGATGCAGAAAAATTCGCACTGCCAACATTGATCGCAGTTGGTCGAGAAGATAAGCCGCGTCCGGTATTTGAATCTTACCTAATGAATGACTGCATTACGGGCAGTGAATTGGTGGAGATTCCTGAAGCGGGTCATATCAGTTCGCTTGAACAGCCCGAGTTTGTGAATCAGATGCTGTTGAGCTTCCTAAACAAAGTTCACACTTAAAATACATTTAAAAACTCGGCGTTATGCCGAGTTTTTTTCTGTCAGTTTCTTTTCACCAATTTTAGGCTCTTCACCCGAAAGTAAACGACGAATGTTTTGATGATGTTTAAACACGATTAGACAACACAACATGGCAACGGGCAGGGTGTATTGCGGTTTGAACATCCAAGTATAAAACGGTGTGACTAACACAGTGACGAGTGCGGCAAGGGAAGAGTAGCGAAACAGGACTGCAACCGAGAGCCAAGTCAGCATAACTAGGCCTGTGAGGTCTAAGCCAATTGGAGCAATGGCACCAAGCGCGGTAGCGACGCCTTTACCCCCTTTAAAGTGGAAGAAAATTGGGTACATGTGGCCAAGACACGCCGCGATAGCAATAACGCCAAGAATGATAGGATCGATACCAAGAAAGTACCCCCCCCAAACTGGAATCGTCCCTTTAAGCATATCGCACAACAACACCGATATGGCCGCGCCTTTTCCGCCAATGCGCAATACATTGGTCGCGCCTGGATTGTTTGAGCCAACGTTACGAGGGTCTGGCAGTTTTAACAGGCGACAAATCAACACCGCACTGGAAACAGAACCCAGTAAGTAGGCGGCCATTGTCATTATTAGTGCCAGTGCGTCCATAGAAGTCCTTGATGGATTGGAAATTAATGCTCAGTTCCCGCGTAGTTGGTATCATAGCCTGATTCAGCGGTGAGCTGAAATACTCTCTGCGATAGAGCTTGCATTATGTGAGTTCTTGTATATAAAGATGCAGCGCAGTTTATACCTAAGTAACATTTCGATGACCTAGCCAAAGGTTACTTAGGTATAGAATATTACGATCAAATTACCCCTGACGGGTATCCGACCTCTGTAAAGAAGGACATAAGATGGCTCTGGATAAAGTATTTATTGAACAGTTAGAAGTAATCACCACGATTGGCGTGTATGACTGGGAACAACAAATTAAACAAAAGTTGGTTCTGGATATTGAAATGGCGCACGACAACAAGCCTGCGGGTAAAAGTGATGATGTTCAAGATGCCTTAGATTACTCACAGGTGAGTGAAGCAGTATTAAATCATATTGAAAATGGTCGCTTCTTGTTGGTAGAGCGCGTAGCGGAAGAAGTTGCAGAACTTATCATGCAACGCTTCAGCGTTCCTTGGGTGAAGATTCGTTTAGCGAAACCGGGCGCCGTTCCTCAGGCACGATCTGTTGGGGTTGTGATTGAACGAGGCCAAGCATGATCACCACTTATATCGGTGTGGGGACAAACATAGACAGAGAGCAACACGCTAAGGTTGCCTATCTCGAGTTGCAGAAGCTCGGCGAAGATCTCCTCGTCTCACCGATATACGAATGTGAACCTATCGGCTTTAGTAGCCAAAACTTCTACAACTTTGTGATTGTGATGCGCACAAAGTTGTCACTCGAAGAGTTGAGTCACCACTTACGTGAGATTGAATATAAGTGGGGGCGTGAGGAAAATGCGCAAAAGTATCAGGATCGAACACTGGATCTCGATATAGTGCTCTTCGGTGAGTGCATCTCGACACAAAAACCGGAGCTACCTCGCAGTGATATCTATAAATATCCTTTTGTCACAAAGCCCTTGTATGATCTCGAACCTCATTTAGTGATCCCCGGCGATGGACGCACTGTAGCCGACATTTGGCATGCTATGCAGCCCGTTGATTCACTCAAACCAGTTTCTTTTTCACTTTAAATTTGAGTTGTTTACATGAGTTATTTTGAAGCCTTTATTTTGGCTCTGATTCAGGGTCTGACAGAGTTTTTGCCCATTTCCAGCTCTGCGCACTTGATCCTACCCTCTGCCATTTTCGGCTGGGCCGACCAAGGTCTAGCGTTTGATGTGGCAGTACACGTCGGTACATTGATGGCGGTTGTGATTTATTTCCGCCACGAAGTGATCACTTTATTCCGTGCATTGTTTGCTTCGATCTTCAAAGGTGACCGCAGTAAAGAAGCAAAACTGGCATGGATGATCGTGATCGCGACGATTCCGGCGTGTGTGTTCGGTTTGCTGATGAAAGACGTTATCGAAGTCTACCTGCGCAGTGCCTATGTGATTGCGACAACCACCATCGTATTCGGTTTGTTGCTTTGGTGGGTGGATAAGAATGCCAAGCTTGTTGCCGATGAGTACCAAACTGGCTGGAAGAAAGCGGTGTTTATTGGTATTGCTCAAGCACTTGCGATGATCCCTGGAACTTCACGTTCTGGTGCAACGATCACTGCCGCTCTATATTTGGGCTTCACTCGTGAAGCGGCAGCGCGTTTTTCATTTTTGATGTCGATTCCTATCATCACATTAGCTGGTAGCTACTTGGGTATGAAGCTGGTTACCAGCGGTGAGCCTGTGCACGTAGGCTTTTTGCTGACTGGTATTCTGACTTCATTTATTAGCGCATACATCTGTATCCACTTCTTCTTGAAGATGATTTCACGAATGGGCATGACGCCATTCGTGATTTACCGTCTGATTCTAGGTGTGGGCCTATTTGCATTCTTGCTTAGTGCTTAACCCTTGAAAACAAAAACGCCCGCTCAATTGAGCGGGCGTTTTTATTTTGGCGTTACTTATTTAAAGCGACTTTGACCGCTTCAATACGTCGTTTTTCTTGTTCATCACGAATAGCTGGACCTTTGAAGCCATCCTGAATGATGGCTTGCACATCTACTGATGCCGCTGCTTGATAGGCCAGCATAAAAATATCCGCTTGTGGATACGGTAGATCTTCTAAACCTTTGCGGCCTGCATGATCCGCTTGGCAGCAAATTAGAATGTCTTTTAGGCGCTCCGACTTGCGCCATACATCAAACTTGTTCAGGATTTTGATGACGGTTTGCGGCTTTAACTCAGCGGCGCGATGAATGTTGGAGTGTTGCTCGCAGACCATGAGCGCTAAATCTTTAAATTCATTCGGTACACGTACACGTTCGCACAGTTTTTTAATTAGCTTTAAACCGGTATGACAATGCATTTTATGGCTTGGCCATTCGCTCTCTGGTGTCACGCCTTTCCCTAAGTCATGCACCTGTGCGGCAAATCTAACAGGGAGTGATGTGCTCAGCTTTGCGGCTTGCTCTACTACCATCAACGTATGGATACCCGTATCGATCTCTGGATGCCATTTTTCAGGTTGAGGCACCCCAAACAGCGCATCGATTTCTGGTAGCACGACAGCTAACGCGCCGCAATCTCGCAATACTGATAAAAACACATCGGGACGAGGCGTTGAAAGCGATTTATGCCACTCTTGCCACACGCGTTCTGGGGTTAGCGTATTGAGTTCACCTGAGTCTGCGATGTCGCGCATGAGTTGCATGGTTTCTTTTGCTACCGTAAATCCCAGCGAGGCAAGTTTTGCAGCAAAACGTGCGACCCGAAGTACTCTAAGGGGATCTTCCACAAAAGCATCCGATACATGACGCAATATGCGATTATTCAAATCGGCTTGGCCGCCATAAGGATCGTACAGCTGGCCGCTATCATCCATCGCCATGGCGTTAATGGTTAAATCACGGCGAATCAAATCTTCTTCTAGCGTTACGCTTGGATCGAAGAAACAGTCAAAGCCCGTGTAACCTGAGCCTGATTTTCTTTCGGTTCGTGCAAGTGCGTGTTCTTCTTTATTTTTAGGATGAAGAAAAACAGGAAAGTCTTTTCCGACGGCAGTGTATCCTTGAGCAAGCATCATTTCTGGTGTGGCACCGACTACCACCCAATCGTTGTCATAACTGTCAATGCCGAGCAATTGATCTCGAACTGCGCCACCTACTAAATAAACTTGCACGAATTACCTCTGAATTTATGGATATGACGTTGGACATTGTAGCAAGCAATGGTACTTTTCTTTACTCCCAAGAACAGATGCAACTATGTTTACATCATATTTGATTCTTTTGGGATGGGTTTTTAGCTGGAGATCCTAATGTATAAGGACTTTTTTGGGTTTGTTGAACAGCCGTTTTCGATTGTTCCCAACTCACGTTATTTGTATTTAAGCCAACGTCATAAAGAAGCGATCACGCACCTCAATGCTGGATTGGGCGACGGCGGTGGTTTTGCCATGCTGACCGGTGAGGTAGGAACAGGCAAAACGACAGTGGCTAAAGCCATGCTCGCAAATTTAGATGAAAGCACCAAAGCGGGGCTGATTCTCAATCCGACTTTTTCGAGCCGAGATCTGCTAGAAGCTATTTGCGATGAATTTAAGATCTCTTATCCGCAGGATGCGACGTTAAAACAGCTAAACCAAGTCATACATCATTATTTGCTGCGTAACCACAAGGTGGGTTGGCAGACGTTGCTCGTCATTGATGAGGCTCAGCATCTTGCTGCCGATGTACTTGAGCAACTGCGCTTGTTAACGAACTTAGAAACCGATACCAGAAAGCTGCTTAAAGTGCTGTTGGTAGGGCAGCCAGAGTTGCAACGCTTGTTACAGACTACGCAGTTGCGTCAGCTCGCACAGCGTATCACTGGCCGTTATCATCTGTTACCTCTTGATGAGAAAGAGACTGCGGATTACATCGCGTTTCGTTTGCACACGGCTGGTGGCGATCAGCAACTGTTTCATCGCAGTTCCAGTAAGTTGATTGCGAAGTATAGCCATGGCATTCCGCGTCTCATCAACCTGATTTGTGATAAAGCATTGAATATGAGTTATCACCAGGGCAGTGTCGTTGTCGATAAACAGACGGTGCAACAAGCCTGCGAAGAAGTCATGCAGTTTCAGGCGGACATTTACCAGCAAGATAAACCTCGTCAATCATTTACATGGCCAGCGTGGGGATCGGCTGCTATTGGTGTAATGGCAGCGGTTGGCGTCGGCTGGGCTGCAATAAATTACATGCCAGTGAAGCCTAAGACTCCGATGTCGGAAGTCCCCGTTGCTGCGTCTTCGTCTACTCCTGCTCCTCTTATGGCAAGTGAGCAGCTAACTGATGCACAGCGCGATATGCTGTTGGCGCAGAAACAATCCAATCTTGCCGTGAATGATCTTTACCGCCTTTGGGGATATCGAGCATCAGTGCGCGATAATCTTTGCTTGTCTGAGCCTCAATCCACCATGCGTTGTGAAAGAAAAATGGCAACGTGGCCCTTGCTGATGCAGCAAAATCGACCGGTTATTTTAGAGCTGAATTATCAAGGCGATATTGGTTACGTGATTTTGTATGCGGTTGGCAACGACCAAGTAGAAGTGCTCAATGGCAAACAGCGCCTGCGTTTGCCTGTTTCGTGGTTGAAACCAATGTGGCAGGGCAACATCATTGAATTGTGGCAAGCGCCGCTTAAAGAGACGTTGCGTTTAGATATGGAAGGGCCGGCGATCGAAGTGCTTGACCAATTGCTTGCAAAAGCGGTCAGTGAATCACCACTGGAAACGTCTATTTTTGACGGTGCGTTAAAAGAGCGAGTGGAACTGTTCCAACGTTGGCAAGGCATCGGTGTGGATGGCATTGCGGGTCATCGCACGTTAGAGCGCTTACAACAAAGTGTGCAACCTAATGCGCCAACACTAGCAAGCATTAACAAGGAGGAGGCGTAATGTCAGTCATCAAACATGTTGGACTCTTTCTTGTGCCTATTAGCGTGTCAGCGATTGCGGTTGCGTGGCATTTAGATTTGCTTACGCCAGAGACTCAAGCGGTTACGCCAGAGGTAGTGGTGGCGGAAGTCGTACAACCATTTGAAGTTTTAGATTATCCAGAATCAACGGATCTTGCTCAACTGCCACGAGAATGGCCGAGTGCCGAGTTATCTCGCGACATTGGGACATTCTTGCAACCCTCCGAGTATGCCAACGAGGGTGAGGCTCCAGATCCGACAACGGCTACTCCCGTCACGAGCACAGCATCTACGCATCGTCGTGACGACTTAGGTTTGTCATTGGATGATCTAGACTTGTCTTCCTTGTCTCCAGATCTCGCCAAAAAAGTGGAAAATGCGCTGTCTCAAAACGATGCGCCGACTTCTGCGCCGTCACAGGTGAATGACTTGGAGCGCAATGCGCAGCAGTGGCAAGGACGTCTTCCTGCCCTTAATTTGCAAACGCATATGTATGCCAGTGACGCCAATCGTCGTTGGGTGAAAATCAATAATGTGGAGTATCACCAAGGGGATGTGGTGGATGGACAAGTCACGCTGAAAGAGATTCAGCCGCAGGCTGTCATTGTCGAATTCCAAGGTGAGCAAATCCGAATCCCTGCGCTTTACGAATGGGATGGTTAGTACTCTCGCGTGAAACCATTAGATAAGCAAAAGGCCACATTAATGTGGCCTTTTTCGTATCCGCTATGTGCAAACCGATAGTTTGCGGGGCTGTTATGCCCAACCAGCAGGTGATTTTTTTCTGCGTGGAATGATATGAGGAAGAATTAAACCAAATAAGAGACCAAGGCCTGCTACACCGCCACCGTAAGTGAAGTACTTAAGCAGCATGTCATCTTTTTGCGTATCCAGCTTGGCGCGAAGTTCACGGTTTTCTGTTTCAACAGAAGTGAGCTGGTCGCTGATCTCAGAGTATTTTTTCTCTAGATCTGTAATTTGTTGGTTACGAGTTTCTAGTGATGTTACTAGACCCGCTTTCTCGGTATCAGAAGTTTGACGAGCATTTGCTAGCTGTTCTTTCACTTCTGACAGCTCTTTCTCAATACGAGGAAGGCGAATTGCCATGCTTTCTTGATTTGTCACAAACTTGCTTTGTACCCAACCAGTTCGGCCGCGGTCATCACGAACTTGCGTGTAGCCTGTATCTTTGTTGGCTTGTAAAAGCTGAACTTTAGAGCCAGCGTTAATGCTGCCAATGATACGGTAAGTATTGTTTGGACCTGAGTGCATGAAAGTGAATAGGTCATCAGAAATATAACGGTTTGCTGCTAGTGCCGCTGGTGCTGCTAGCAAAGTAAACAAAACCGTGATGATTAGTTTTTTCACAGTAAATCCCTTAACGATTTTCTTGGATACAGCGTTGGCACCGAATGATTGGAGCCGGAAATAGACGAATAGTATGCAGTTTCAAAGTTCGGTGCAACAAAGAAGGGAGGCAAAGCCTCCCTTTCTGTGCGTTTGAGTCAATAATGACAAAGCGCTTACATTCTATTGACGGATGTATTAAGAGAACATCGCTTGAATGCCGTAGAAGAATACGACAGCCAATAGTGCACCTGCTGGTAGCGTAACAATCCATGAAGCCACGATGTTACGTACTACACCTAGGTTTAGCGCAGCGATACCACGTGCAAAACCTACACCTAGAACCGCACCAACCAGTGTTTGAGTGGTAGAGATTGGCAGACCAGTACCTGATGCCAATACAACCGTACATGCAGTTGCAAGCTGAGCAGCAAAACCACGGCTTGGTGTTAGTTCAGTGATGCCTGTACCAACGGTTGCCATTACTTTGTGGCCCATTGTTGCAAGACCGACAACAATACCGATACCGCCCAATGGAAGAATCCACCATGCGATAGTGCTTTTCGCTGTAACCTCACCCATATGTTCAACAGTCGATACTACTGCAGAAAGAGGGCCAATCGCGTTTGCTACGTCGTTTGAGCCGTGAGCAAATGCCATCGCACAAGCTGTGATTACCATTAGAACGCTGAAGATACCTTCTACGCCAGCAAAGCTGCGGTCTTCTTCACGGTTAGCGAATTTTTTCTGAATGTAGAAGTAGCCGCCAGCCATAACAAGTGCAGATACCGCTACTGCCCACATCCACGCTTCGCCGTTAGTCAGGTGAAGACCAACGTGCTTCAGACCTTTTTTGATGGTTACAAGTGCAATCACCATTGTCGTGATGAACATGTAAACAGGAACGAAACGTTTTGCGTTGAATAGTGGGTTCTCAGTATCAAAAATCAGACGCTGTGCGCTGACGAAAATGACGTAAGCAAAGAAGCCTGAGATAACCGGAGTAATGATCCAGCTACCGACAATCCCTTGAACGCTGCTCCAGTCAACCGCTTCAGTACCTACAGACACACATGCAAAACCGATGATTGCACCGATGATAGAGTGAGTCGTTGATACAGGCCAGCCCATGTAAGAAGCAAGCAGTAGCCATGTACCAGCAGCAAGAAGTGCTGACATCATACCGAAGACAAGAATGTCTGGTTGGCTAGCAAAGAGAGATGTTTCGATAACACCTTTACGGATAGTGTCGGTTACTTCACCGCCTGCAAGGTATGCACCCGCAAATTCGAAGATCATCGCAATGATGATAGCTTGTTTTACGGTTAGCGCTTTTGAACCTACTGATGTACCCATCGCATTAGCAACGTCGTTCGCGCCAATACCAATCGCCATCATGAAACCAAAAATCGCTGCAACAATAATCAGGACAGTGCCGTAGTTCGCAAGGATATCCATCGTAATACCTAGTTGTTTTATAACAAGCGGAGCAAAATTTTACGCGCGCCAAACCATAAGACGGTGAAAATAGTCATCGTCCATCTGACACGTGTTCATTATGCTCTTCGTTATGTCGTTAACTTATGTTTTAAGATCGAGATAGCATCACTTCCAAACGAGCACCTACGCGCTGCGCTTGGTCGGCAATACCACCTACCCATTCAAGAATCTTGTACAAGAACATGACATCGATAGGGTTCATTTCAGATTCAATCGCCATCAGTTGTTGGCGCAGTTCAATCTGCATGGCATCGGTATCATCTTCAATAACGTCCAACTGATGAATCATTTCAGCGACGAGCGTCACTTCGCGGCCTTTGAAGCCGGTTTCTAGCAGTTCATCAAGTTCATTGATTACTTTTTGCGCTTGGTTAGCAGCATCAAGACAACGTTGAACGTAAGCGAGGAAGTTTGGTTGGAGAGCCTCAGGAATGACAAGTTGTCGACCATATACACGGCCAGCAATGTCTTTTGCCAGGTTAGCAAGTTTGTCCTGTTGAGTCAGAAGCTCAAGCATGTCAGTACGATCGACTGGCATAAACAAACCGCGAGGCAGTTTTAGACGGATTTCACGTTTTAGCACGTCCGCTTCTTTCTCTAGATGAGAAATTTGTGCACGGATCTCAGATGCTTTTTCCCAGTCACCCTTTGAAGAAACTTCAAAGAACTTCACCAGGTGTGAACAACATTCGTTGACACACACAACGTGGCGTTGCAAAGGCTTAATTGGGGACTTTGCAAATAACCCCATAATTGTATTTACTGGCATGGTCATTCAACCTAATAACTATAACCTTAAAAAAACATACACCATTTCTTAGTTCTTGGCGAAATGTTGAACGATGGCTATAAAGGCGCGCATGTTAACGCATTAAATGGCTCATTAAAACTGTTTTAGATCATCATTCGGGTGATATTTCTTTCTTGCCGTGCGAGAAATTAGGCAATATCCTGTTTCTATCTGCTTTGAAAGGTATAGCTATGGAAACCGAGATAGAACTGAAGTTTTTTGTTTCTCCTGAATTTTCAGAAACTTTACGAGCAAAAATTTCTGAAACAAAAGTACTTCAGCATAGTTGTCGTGACTTGGGTAACACCTATTTTGATACAGCCGACAATTGGCTAAGACAGCACGACATTGGTTTAAGAATTCGCCGTTTTGATGACGTTTTCGTCCAAACCGTAAAAACCGCAGGACGCGTTGTCGCAGGCTTACATCAAAGACCAGAATACAATGCTGAGCACACAAATAATGAACCGGATCTTTCGCTTCATCCTTCCGATATCTGGCCGTCAGGCAAAGATGTCGCGACTCTACAATCCGAGTTAGTTCCGCTTTTTTCGACCAACTTCACGCGTGAGCAGTGGCTGATTGGTATGCCAGATGGCAGCCAAGTAGAGGTCGCGTTTGACCAAGGCATGGTTGTCGCGCAAGGGGAAGACGGAGAAGAGAGACAAGAACCGATTTGTGAAGTCGAACTTGAACTCAAATCTGGCCAGACCGATGCACTATTTACTTTGGCGCGCAGTTTCTGCGAACAAGGTGGGATGCGCCTGGGTAACTTGAGCAAAGCCGCAAAAGGCTACCGTTTAGCGACTGGTTACACTGGCGACGAAGTGAAGCCGCTTTCTTTAGTGGACAGTAACAAAACAGACACCGTTGAATACTGCTTAATCAATTCACTTGAACATGCTTTATCGCATTGGCATTACCACGAACAAATTTACTCAGAGCGCGACAGTGTGGAAGCACTGCGTGAAATCAGTAACGCCATTCGTTTTATTCGCCAAACATTGACCATTTTTGGTGGCGTAGTGCCTCGTCGTGCGAGCGCTATCTTGCGTCAAGAATTGAAGTGGTTAGAAGAAGAGCTAGTTTGGCTTGATGAACATGCTCACCTTGAAGAGTTGCTTGATGATAAAGGAAACGTATTGCGCAAACTTGACGCGCGTAAGTTCCTTGTCTCCGAGTTGACTCAACAGTTGGAAGAGTTGCCAAGTCGTGAAGAGATGCTGACATTGTTGAGTTCGGCGCGTTACACAGGATTACTGCTGGATCTTAGCCGCTGGATCTTAGCACGTGGCTGGCAGCCATTCTTGGATGAGAAAGCGCGCGAGAAGATGGCAAGCAACATCATGCCGTTTTCTGTGACGCAATTGGATCGCACTTGGGCAGAGCTGATGGAAGCTTTCCCTGCAGAGCGTGATTTGTCTGCGCAAGAGTATGTGGATCAGCGTTACCGTCTGCTGCGTAACCTTTACACTGGAATTGGTTTTGCGAGCTTGTACAACTTCGACGAGCGTAATAGTTTCCGCCTTCCTTGGGCTGACTTAGTGCATGGCATTGATGATCTGTTGATGCTGAACCATCTATTGCCTTTGGTCGATATGCTGGAAAATGAAGAGAAAGAACAGCTAGAACGTTGGCTGCACCGCCAAGAGCGTTCGATTCTTCATGCAATGGATCAAACAAGAGCAATCAGCGTAGAGACTCAGCCGTACTGGCGTGAAAAATAAGATAGGCGAGTGTAAAGCCGCGTTATCTTCATTAATTTAAAGAGAAATAGGACCGATAGGTCCTATTTTTTTGTCTGAATTTTGCGTTGCTGCATTTCCTCTTCGATAAGAGTTAGTCGCTCAAGGATTTGTTCTTGCTGTTCTAATAGCTGTTCTAACATCCGCTCTTTGTTCTTAGAACGGTGATCTTGCTGTTTAGTCGGAGCGGTTAAAATCGACGTAATCACACCAGAGATCATACCGAAGATCCCCACTCCACAAACGATGATGATGACGGCTAAAAACTTTCCTCCAGAGGTCACTGGATAATGATCGCCGTAACCCACAGTGGAGATGGTCACAAAGACCCACCACAAAGCATCAGCTCCAGTACGGATGTTCGCAGCTGGGTTTTTGGCTTCGATAAACAGCATGGCGGTGGAACCGAGCGTTATGAGGATCACCATCAACAGCAATATGGACGCGACAGTGGTTTCTCGGCGGTTTTCTTTGAGCTGATGCAGAATGAACTTTGAAGAGCGCAGCACCAACACCACGCGCAAAATATGAAAGATGCGAGCAAAGCGTAATGGCTCGATCATTGGGATGCTGGCCACAAAATCTATCCAATGCAGCTTAATAAATGAACGTCGATCTGTGGAGCGGATCAAATCAATGGTGAGCTGCAATAGAAAAATACTACAGATTATAAAATCCAGACCGATAAGAACTTGACGGGTTTCGTTATCGATTGGAAAAAACAACAGGCCAGAGATCACAAATAACGCCATAAAGGACAAGATTAGTGACAGCAGGCCCATCGGTCGAGTGCTGTCTTTGATATCATTATTTTTCATACGAAGCTCGAAATAAATCGCGTGATAGAACCCAAGCGCAAACATAACTATAAGAGATGTAAAAACTATATAAGACTCAGTGGAGAACTGACAATGGAAAAGCTGGCATTCAAGCCATGGGAAAGGGTCATATCCGACATTCGACTTGTACCGAAAATGGTCATGTTGATGGTATTCAGTACCGTTCTGATCGTGGCAAAACAACTTTGGGACGCAAACACATTTTACGATTCACTTTTAGCAGCCACTCAAAATGCGCAAGTTGCTCAACAACATTATGAAGCGTATTTGACTCAAGTCGTGTGGCAGACCGCGCTACTTATCGTCGTTTTTGTGGCTTTACTGTTGGCCGCCGCACGCGTAATGCTGCGCCAAACTCAGTATCTCAATGAAGCCATCAAATTAATGGCGAGCAAAAACTTGTCGGTACCGTTTGGTATGGACTGTAAAGATGAATACGGAGATGTGGCACGAGAGCTAGAGAAAACGCGTCGCCAACTGCATGACGTGATTCAAATGCAAATCAACGCATCCGACGAGCTAGCGACACTGACGGAAGTGATGACGTTGAGCATGTCAGAAACTAAAGAGTCGGCGCAAGAAGAGTTCAACGAGATTGACCAGCTGGCGACGGCCATGAGCGAGATGTCATCGACCGTACAAACGGTGGCCGATCATGCTCAAACGGCTTCTTCTTTGACGGAACAGGCGTCCACGCAAGCCGTAACGGGTCAACAGTTCTTGCAAAGCACAGTAGCGAAAATGAGCGAGCTATCTTCAGATATTGCGTCTTCTGCACAAGCCGTAAACCAAGTCGAAGAGCGTGTTGAGTCGATTGGTAGCGTAGTGGGTACGATTCAAGGCATCTCTGAGCAAACCAACTTGCTTGCTTTGAATGCGGCGATTGAAGCGGCGCGTGCTGGTGAAGCAGGGCGTGGTTTTGCTGTGGTGGCGGACGAAGTTCGTAACCTTGCGCAGCGCACGCAACAAGCGACGGTGGAAATTCAAGAAATGATCACTCAGCTACAGGCCAGCGCGACTTCTGCGGTTGATTTGATGGAGAAAAGTGTTGTCGAAGCTGCTGAAGGCGTGGAACTGGTTTCTAACGCGGGTAGTGAGCTTGATGGCATTGTTGCTCAAGTAACACAAATCAACGACATGAACTTCCAAATTGCCACCGCTTCAGGACAACAAAGCAGTGTAGCGGAAGAAATGAGCCAGAACTTAACGAACGTTCGTGAGCTGGTTGAAGCATCGGTCGTGGTGGTCACAGAGTTACTGGAAACCTCTGAAATGATGCAAAGTAACGCCGAAGAGCTAGATAAGAAGATTAAGTCATTTAGCGTATAAAGCGAATTGGATTTGATAAAACGCCCACAAACCTTTTGTGGGCGTTTTTATTTGCTTTAAGTCTGGTATAAAGAATGAATCACCGTGCTTTTCACACAAGGAAGAAACATGCAGCTGCCTTCGTCACTGGTCTCTGTCGCCGAATCTGCCGTTCAAAATGCCCAAGAAGCGGGTTACCTTCAATCATGGCCAAATGAGGTCGTAGAGCAGTTTCATTACGTCTCGGCGTTGAGCCAATTTATTACGGAAACCATTCACCGTGACGAGGCTCTCGCGCAGCAGTTACCAACGATGTTAAGTGAGCTTAGCCGACACCAAGCTTATCGCACCCGTCTGGCCGCTTTATTGGCAGAATGCCCAGATGAAATCTCTGGTCATCGCGTTCTGCGTCAGTTCCGAAATCGAGAAATGGTCTACATCGCGTGGAAAGACTTCTTACATGCTTGGACACTTGAAGAGTCATTACGTCATTTGTCCCAATTGGCAGAGGCGATGATCTTTGAGACATACCAATGGCAATACAAAATTTGCTGCGCAGAATGGGGAACGCCAACAAATGCAGAGGGTGAAGCTCAACCGATGTTGATCATTGGGATGGGCAAGCTAGGCGGCGGTGAACTGAATTTCTCTTCCGATATCGACCTGATTTTTACTTACCCTGAAAACGGCGAAACCCAAGGTGCCCGCCGCAGTATTGCTAACGCGCAGTTCTTTACTCGTCTTGGTCAGCGGATCATCAAAGCACTCGATCAACAGACGTTTGATGGTTTTTGTTATCGTGTCGACATGCGGTTGCGTCCATTTGGAGAAAGCGGCCCGTTGGTCATGAGCTATGCTGCGTTGGAAGATTACTACCAAGAGCAAGGACGAGACTGGGAACGTTACGCGATGATCAAAGCGCGCGTGATGGGATGCGAAATGTATCCGCAATATCAAGAGCTACGCAAAATGTTGCGTCCGTTTGTGTTCCGTCGTTACATCGACTTTAGTGCGATTCAGTCGTTGCGCCGTATGAAATCAATGATCAGCAGTGAAGTGCGACGTCGCGGTTTAACCAACAACATCAAGCTGGGCGCTGGTGGTATTCGAGAAATTGAGTTTATCGCGCAAGTTTTCCAACTGATTCGTGGCGGGCGAGAGCCATCTTTGCGCAATCGTGGCTTGCTCGAAACCTTAAATGGTATTGAAGAGCTTGCGCTGTTAACCCCGCAAGAAGTCAGTAATCTAGAAGCGGCATATAAATATTTACGCCGGCTAGAAAACCTACTGCAAGCCATGGCGGATAAGCAGACCCAGACGCTGCCCGATTGCGACATCGAGCGTTTAAAACTGGCAACTGCGATGCAGCTAGAGTCGTGGGATCTGCTCATCGAACAAACTCAGCAGCACATGAACAAAGTGCATCAAGTATTTGAAACCTTGATTGGTGACGACGAAGAAGATGAGGGCAGCACGATTGCTCGTCATTTCCATGAATTATGGGATATGGCCAATAAACAAGATGTGCTAGAGCTGATTTTAGAGCAGGACATTCAAGTTGAAGAGCCCGCCATATTCTCTAAAGCTATCATCAACTTTAAAGCCGACTTGGCCAAGAAAACGCTCGGCCCCCGTGGGCGAGAGGTCTTAAACCGCTTGATGCCCAAAGTGTTTGATGCGGTGTTTGCCCACCCAGATGCTCAATTTGGTTTACCGCGAGTGTTACATTTACTGCATAATATTTGCACGCGCACGACGTACTTAGAATTGTTGGATGAACACCCTGCCGCATTGGTGCAGTTAGTGCGCTTGTGTACCGCAAGTCCAATGATTTCCGAACAGTTGTCTCGTTATCCAATCCTTCTGGATGAGTTGATAGATCCTCAACAGCTGTACAACCCAATTCCACTCGATAGCTATCGCACTGAATTGCGCGATTTCCTTGCCCGTATTCCCGAAGATGATATGGAGCAGCAAATGGAAGCGCTGCGTCAGTTTAAGCAAATTTGTATTTTGCGTATCGCGGCGGCGGATATCGCTGGCGTGCTGCCAGTCATGAAAGTAAGTGATCACTTAACTTATCTAGCAGAAGCCATTGTTGAAGCGGTGGTCAGCCAAGCGTGGCTTCAAGTGTCTGAAAAATACGGCGAGCCAACACACGTGAAAGACCGTGAAGGCAAAGGCTTTGCCGTGATCGGTTATGGTAAAGTCGGTGGATGGGAGTTGGGCTACAACTCAGACTTAGATATTGTCTTTATGCACGACTGCCCAGTTAATGTATACACCGATGGGAAGAAGGAAATTGACGGCCGCCAGTTCTACCTTCGTTTAGCACAGCGCATCATCCATATTTTCTCAACCCGCACCGCATCAGGCATTCTATACGAAGTGGACACTCGCTTACGTCCTTCTGGTGCGTCCGGCCTGTTGGTGAGTCCAACCGATGCGTTTGATGATTATCAACATCAAGATGCGTGGACTTGGGAGCATCAAGCTTTAGTGCGCGCTCGCATGATTTATGGTGATGAACCATTGGCGATTGCTTTCCATAACACCCGTCATGATGTGTTGTGTAAACCGCGTGATGAGCAAACGTTGAAAAAAGAAGTCGTCGAGATGCGTGAAAAAATGCGCGATCATTTAGGCGGTAAGAAATCTGGTCGCTTCATGATCAAGCAAGACGTCGGTGGTATTACCGATATCGAATTTCTGGCTCAATATTTGGTGCTTAACTATAGTCACGAGAAACCTAAGCTTACGCGTTGGTGTGACAATGTCCGAATATATGAAACGCTAATTGCTCAAGGTGTCATGGAAGAAGACCAAGCGATGCAACTGATACGCGCGTATACGACGATGCGTAACGAAATACATCTCAGAAACCTACTTAATTTGGATGCAGATGTGGTTGAAGATAAGTTTGTTGCAGAAAGAGAATGGGTGAAGCAAGCATGGAACCAGTGGTTCGCCTAAGTAGAAGTAGTGCTCAAGGTTCAGCCTAGAAAAAGGCTGTGCTAAACTCACCACGATTTAATTTTTGGAGACCAATAATGAAACCAATTCTACCTGATTACAACAGCGCTGGTGTGCTCATCATCGGTGATGTCATGCTAGACCGTTACTGGTATGGCCCAACTGGACGTATCTCGCCAGAAGCACCAGTACCTGTTGTAAAAGTAGAAAACAATGAAGAGCGTCCGGGTGGTGCTGCGAACGTTGCGATGAACATCGCGTCACTAGGTGGTCATGCTCACATTGTTGGTCTGACTGGTGAAGATGAGCCAGCAAAAGTGCTAACGGAAACACTCAGCGCATTGAACGTGAAGTGTGATTTTGTTGCGCTGCCTGATTATCCAACCATTACTAAATTACGCGTTATGAGCCGTGGCCAGCAACTTATCCGTCTTGACTTCGAAGATAAGTTTGAGAATACCGACGCGACCCCGGTTCTGTCTCGTATGGATGCAGCGCTACCAAACGTGAAAGCGGTGATCATGTCTGACTACGCAAAAGGCTCTCTAGAGCACGTTCAAGCGTACATTCAGAAAGCGCGAGCCGCGAATATTCCTGTTTTCATTGATCCTAAAGGTGCGGACTTTGAACGTTACCGCGGTGCAACTCTACTGACACCAAACATGAAAGAGTTTGAAGATGTGGTCGGTAAAGTGAAATCGGATCAAGAGCTGGTAGAGAAAGCTCTGGCACTTGTTGAAGAGTTTGATTTTGAAGCGCTATTGGTAACACGTAGTGAGCACGGTATGACGTTGATTCGTCGTGGCCAAGAGCCATTCCATCTACCAACGCAAGCGAAAGAAGTCTACGACGTAACAGGTGCTGGTGACACGGTGATTTCTGTACTTGCAGCATCGGTTGCGGCAGGTAAATCCTTTGAAGAAGCGTGTGCACTTGCTAACGCAGCTGCTGGCGTTGTCGTGGGTAAACTGGGTACGTCGACGCTGTCTGAAATTGAATTGGCAGAAGCGGTTCATGGCAGTCAAGATACCGACTTTGGTGTCATCTCAGAAAAAGCACTGATCGAAGCGGTGAAAAAAGCACGTGCTCGTGGCGAGAAAGTCGTCATGACCAATGGCTGTTTTGATATTCTTCACGCTGGTCATGTGTCTTACCTTAATCATGCTGCTGAGCTAGGTGATCGCCTAATTGTCGCAGTAAATACCGATGAGTCTGTAAAGCGTTTAAAAGGCCCTGGTCGTCCAGTAAACCCAACCGATCGCCGTATGGCAGTATTGGCAGGTTTAGGTGCAGTTGACTGGGTTGTACCGTTTAGTGAAGATACGCCACAGCGTCTGATCTCTGAAGTGCTGCCAAGCATGTTAGTTAAAGGCGGTGACTACAAACCAGAAGAGATTGCCGGTGGTAAAGAAGTGATTGCGGCAGGTGGTGAAGTTCGTGTTTTGAACTTTGAAGATGGTTGCTCAACCAGCGAAATCATCAATGCAATTAAAGGCGGCAAAGGCTAAGCCTTACTGCTTTGAACAACACTATCTGAAAGGTCGCTGCAAAGCGGCCTTTTTGTTTTTCTATGCTTACTGTCCTACGTTTTGGTATAGCAATGCATTTGCGAGATAATCGCTAGGCGTACAATGTTAGGTAATTTGCATCGAATGATAGACAACAAAAAACGCCAGTTGAAGAATCAACTGGCGTTTTAATTTCATTGTATAACTGAACGTTATTTCGCTGGTTTCAAACCTGCATCCACATCCAAGATGTCTTGTTCGCTTAGTGTACCAACCGCTTGGCGAAGCTGAAGAACACTCAGGATGTAGTTGTAACGAGCGTCTGAAAGGTTTTTGTTCGCATCGTATAGGCGACGAGTTGCGTCTAGAACATCAACGATAGTACGAGTACCTACATCAAAACCAGCTTCTGTCGCTTCTAGCGCAGATCTCGCTGAAACTACCGATTGCTCATACGCTTTTAACGCACCAATAGAAGCGTTGATGTTGTTGTTTTGTGCACGAACATCTTTCACTACGCTACGGTACTGAGCTTCAAGATCTTCGCTTGCTGCAACGTACGCAAACTCAGCTTGTTTGGTTTGTGATGTCACGTTGCCACCAGTGTAAAGTGGCACTGCTAGGTTAACGCCAATATTGAAGTTATCCGTCGTGTTATCACGAGCACTGTTTGAAGTATCACCGTAGTTGTAACCACCGTCTAGAGACAGTGTTGGTAGGTGACCAGAGCTAGCTAGCGAGATGTTGTCGCGCGCGATGTCTTGTGAAATACGAGCTGACAATAGGCTAAGGTTCTTCGTTTTCGCTTCATCGATCAACGTTTCAGCAGGGCTGTTCGTACGTGTTGCAGAGAAACGGTTAGTATCAAGAACGTTTAAGTTTTTGTGTTCTTGACCAGTGATTTCACGTAGCGATTCGTAGCTGTTGATCAGGTCATTTTCTGCCAACACTTCATCCGCTAGTACTGCATCGTACTGAGCTTGAGCATCGTGAACGTCAGTGATTGCCGACAAACCAACTTCGAAGCGTTGTTTTGTTTGCTCTAGTTGGCGACCAACAGCTGCTTTCTCTGCACGAACGAAGACTAGATTGTCTTGAGCGCGCAATACTTCGAAGTACGCTTGAGATACGCGAAGGATCAAACCTTGTTGTGCTGCTGCGTAAGTAGCATCTGCTTGGCGAGCGCTTTTTTCAGCAGTATCTAATGTGATCCAAGATGCGCGGTTGTAAAGTTCTTGCGAGAAGTTAACGCCAGCAGTTAGGGCATTTGAGTCGTTTGACACGTCACTAATAAGATTTGAATCGTATTCTGTATCGCCACGAGTCAGGTTGTAACCCGCTGTTAGGTTGATTTGTGGTAATAGAGCACTACGGCTAGAGGTGATTGCTTCAAAAGCTCGGTCACGCTGTGCTGCTACACTGAGCAATTGTGGGTCATTTTGCTTTGCTAAGTCGTAGATTTCAGCTAAAGAATCTGCCCATGCAGAAGAACTTATGCCACCTAGCGCTGCACTGATAAATAGTGGAAGCAATTTTTTCATTTTCTATTCCCGCGGTCAATAGATTGGTTAATTCTCAGTAGTTTAACTCAATTTGAACGATATTTACTCTAAAGTTTGCACTTTTTTACACGTAATTATCCATCTGTGCAATAAATTTTTGACTCAGACTTAAAATAAATTATAACTATTGTACAAAAAGTTGAGCCAAGTCCTTTGAGCAAGTGATTAACAATGAGTAAACTACAAGATTCACTCAGAGAGGTGTTGAATGCAACAGTGTGACAAACGACAAGATGAGTTTACTTCACGAGACGTAGAAATCATCTCGAAAGAATCTGTGTTTGAAGGCTTCTTTAAAATGGTGAAGTACCGTTTTAAGCATAAGCTATTCGCTGGTGGTTGGAGCGACGTGGTTGAACGAGAAATGTTCGAGCGTGGCCATGCCGCGGCAATGCTGCCCTACGATCCTAAAACGGATCAAGTGGTTATCATTGAGCAGATCCGCATTGGCGCATTGGAACATGAACACCCTTGGCAGCTAGAAATTGTCGCTGGTATGATCGATCGCGATGAATCCGCAGAAGAGGTGATTCGCCGTGAAGCCGAAGAAGAAGCCGGCATTACCGTAGGGCGAGTGGCATCAGTCACGTCTTATTATCCTTCTTCCGGTGGATGTTCTGAAAAACTGGATGTGTTTGTTGGTGAAGTTGATGCTTCTAAAGCGCACGGCATTCATGGTTTAGACTATGAAGATGAAGACATTCGAGTTCATGTGCTAAGTCGTGAACAAGCGTACCAATGGGTGAAAGACGGAATATTTGAGAATGGTGCTTCTATTATTGCGTTGCAATGGTTGCAATTAAACCATCAAGAGTTGAGGTCACAATGGGGATATCCCCAAATAGTGGAGAGTAAGTAATGGCGCAGGTGGCTGAAAAACAGCGATATCATGTTGATTTAGCGGGTCTGATGAGAACCTATGAGACCAATTACGCTAAGTTAAATGCCTTACTGCCTGTCTCTGCTGAGGTTGGGGATGTACGTTGCTATCAAGCGGCGAACATGGTTTACCAACTGACCGTGAATGAAATCACAAAATACACCACAGTTGTTGAGATATGTCAGAGTGATGAAACGCCAGTGTTTCCTTTGCCGACGATGTCTGTCAGGCTTTATCACGATGCGAGAGTTGCTGAAGTATGCTCAAGCGGAGAGTTCTCACGCATTAAAGCTAAATATGATTATCCCAATGACCAGTTGATGCAGAGAGATGAAAAGCATCAACTTAATACGTTCCTTGGTGAATGGCTGACGTTTTGTCTACGAAGTGGCATTAGTAGAACGCCGCTTGCCTTCAATTGATCGTCACGTCATTCAAGGAAAATAACAAGAAACTATAGAGTGAACGAATCAGGTTTTCATTTTGCAATCATCGAATGACAGCATCAAACTTTTACAAATCACGGATACTCATCTGTTCGCTGCAGACGAGGGAAGTTTGCTGAGCGTAAAAACAGCCGACAGCTTTTCTGCTGTGGTTAACGAAGTTTTGCGCCGCAAAGTGGGGTTTGATTACATTTTAGCGACTGGCGATATTTCACAGGATCATAGCGCCGAGTCTTATCAACGATTTGCTGATGGCATTGCGCCGCTGCAAAAGGATTGTTATTGGCTGCCGGGAAATCACGATTACAAACCCAATATGGGAAGTGTGTTACCTTCACCACAAATTCAAGCGGCAGAACATGTGTTGCTGGGTGAAAAGTGGCAATTGATTTTGCTTGATTCTCAAGTAGTAGGCGTGCCTCATGGGCGTTTAAGCGATCAGCAGTTGACTCTTTTGGAAGAGAAATTAACGGAATTTCCTGAGCGTCATACACTGGTTTTATTGCATCACCATCCTTTGCTGGTGGGGAGCGCTTGGCTTGACCAGCATACGTTGAAAGACGCAGAAGCGTTTTGGCAAGTTGTGGATCGATTCGACAATGTAAAAGGCATTTTGTGTGGGCATGTTCATCAAGACATGAACGTAATACACAAAGGTATTCGAGTGATGGCAACACCATCAACGTGTGTCCAGTTTAAGCCGAATTCCGATGATTTCGCGCTTGATACCACATCCCCAGGTTGGCGTGAGCTAGAACTGCACACCAACGGCGACATCACAACCCATGTCGACCGTTTACCAGAAGGCCAATTCCAGCCAGATTTCTCTTCCAACGGATATTAATGATGCCCGAGCTCTAAGTTCGGGCTCGCTTTTTCATGCGAGACTTCTATGAGTAAACCTTCACTTCTATTGTACATCCACGGTTTCAACAGCTCACCGCTCTCAATGAAAGCCAATTTAATGAGAGAATATTGCGCGCAGCATCGTCCGGACATCAAAGTCATCGTCCCACAATTGCCTTGCTTTCCTGAACAAGCCGCTCAATTGTTGTTGGATATTGTTGAGCAATACAAAGACGACTACAACATTGGCTTAGTGGGTAGCTCGCTTGGTGGTTACATGTCGACGTGGTTAAACGCGAAGTACGGTTTTAAAGCGGTTGTCGTGAACCCTGCAGTTAAACCTTATGAGTTGCTTGTTGATTATTTGGGGGAGCAAACCAACCCATACACGCATGAAACCTATACACTTGAAGCTTGTCATATTGACGAGTTAAAAGCTCTTGATGTACAAAGCATCGCGTCGCCTAACTCTTTCTGGTTGTTACAGCAAACCGAAGACGAGGTTTTAGACTATCGCCAAGCGGTAGATAAGTTTGCAAAAGCTAAGCAAACGGTAGAACAAGGCGGTGATCACAGTTTTGTTGGCTTTGAGCGTTATCCTGCTAAGATTATCGAATTCCTTGAACTGTAATACTAATGAGACGATTGGAATAGGCTCATAGTTTTTATTGATATATCCAACTGTTTCTTGACATAGGCGGTATGCTTTCCGACTATGTTTTGCCTAAAGATCTTAAGGGTCATCGACCCTGGCTACGTTGTTATGCATCAGATTTATAAACACTTAACGATGCTGACAGGGTAGCTTTTTCGTTTCCTGAGTATGTGCTTACCGATAGGTAAGACTTGGGTAACAAGTAAACTTTGAGAACAATTCCGTATTATGACTGAACAATATAATGCTGGTGCCATTGAAGTACTGAATGGCCTTGAGCCAGTACGTCGCCGACCAGGGATGTATACGGATACAGCGCGCCCAAACCACTTGGGCCAAGAAGTTATCGATAACAGTGTCGATGAAGCGCTAGCCGGACATGCCTCAAAAGTACAAGTCATCCTACATGCTGACCAATCACTAGAAGTGATCGATGATGGTCGAGGCATGCCTGTTGATATCCACCCTGAAGAGAAAGTATCTGGTGTTGAGCTGATCTTATGTAAGCTCCATGCGGGTGGTAAATTCTCCAACAAAAACTACCAGTTTTCAGGTGGTTTGCACGGTGTAGGTATCTCAGTAGTAAACGCGCTGTCTAAGCGAGTTGAAGTGACGGTACGTCGTGATGGTCAAGTGTACGAAATTGCTTTTGAGCACGGTGACAAAGTATCAGACCTTACTGTAACGGGCACATGTGGTCGCCGCAATCGCGGTACTAGCGTGCACTTTTGGCCGGATGCGAAGTATTTCGATTCAGCTAACTTCTCTGTAACTCGTTTGGTGAACAACCTACGAGCGAAAGCGGTACTTTGCCCAGGTCTAGAAATTACGTTTACCGATAAAGTAAACAACAAAGACTACCAGTGGTACTACGAAGATGGTTTGAAAGACTATCTAGCCGAAGGCGTAAAAGGTTACCCAGTACTACCAGAAGAACCGTTTACTGGGGAGTTTTCTGCAGACACAGAAGCAGCAAACTGGGCAGTAATCTGGCAGCCAGAAGGCGGCGAGATGATCACCGAAAGTTACGTGAACCTTATCCCAACAGCTCAGGGTGGTACACACGTAAATGGTCTTCGCCAAGGTCTGTTGGATGCGATGCGTGAGTTTTGTGAATTCCGCAACTTGCTACCACGTGGTGTGAAGCTAACGGGCGATGATGTCTTCGACCGTTGTTCGTACGTGTTGTCGGTTAAGATCCAAGATCCACAGTTTGCTGGTCAGACTAAAGAGCGTCTTTCTTCTCGTCAAACCGCAGCGTTTGTTTCTGGTGTGGTAAAAGATGCATTCAGTCTGTGGCTAAACGAAAAGCCTCAACTTGCAGAGCAACTAGCGGAAGTGTGTATTGCTAACGCCCACCGTCGTATGCGCGCAAGCAAGAAAGTCGTACGTAAAAAAGTCGCATCGGGTCCTGCCTTGCCAGGTAAGTTAACCGACTGTTCCGTACAAGACTTAAATCGCACCGAAATCTTCTTCGTGGAGGGTGACTCGGCGGGTGGCAGCGCGAAGCAAGCCCGAGATCGTGAATTCCAAGCGGTAATGCCACTGCGTGGTAAGATCCTAAACACATGGGAAGTCTCTGCCGATCAAGTTCTGGCGTCTCAAGAAGTGCATGACATCTCGGTTGCGTTGGGTATCGACCCAGACAGCGACAACCTTGACAGCCTACGCTACGGTAAAATTTGTATCCTTGCCGATGCGGACTCGGACGGTCTTCACATCGCAACGCTATTGTGTGCTTTGTTTACTCGTCACTTCCGCGCGCTCGTTGAAGCGGGTCATATCTATGTAGCAATGCCGCCTCTGTATCGAATCGACTGTGGTAAAGAAGTCTTCTACGCCCTCGATGACGATGAAAAAGATGGCATTCTAGAACGTTTGTCGAAGAAGAAAGCCAAAATCAACGTACAACGATTCAAAGGTCTGGGTGAGATGAACCCAATTCAGCTACGCGAGACCACAATGGATCCGAACACGCGTCGTTTGGTTCAACTTACGATCGACGACTCTGAAGCCACTATGGAAATGATGGACATGCTGCTAGGTAAAAAACGCGCAGATGACCGTCGTTCTTGGCTACAAAACAACGGCGATTTGGCAGAGGTTTAACGGATGTCTACAGAAATTACCTACGATGGCGTTGAACAGTTGCCAATGCGCAAGTTCACTGAAGACGCTTATCTGAACTACTCGATGTACGTAATCATGGACCGTGCATTGCCATACATTGGCGATGGTTTAAAACCGGTTCAACGACGCATCATTTACGCGATGTCGGAGCTTGGTCTTTCGGCATCAGCAAAATACAAAAAGTCTGCACGTACCGTTGGTGACGTGTTAGGTAAATACCACCCGCACGGTGACTCTGCATGTTACGAAGCGATGGTATTAATGGCTCAACCATTCTCTTACCGTTACCCACTGGTTGATGGTCAGGGAAACTGGGGTGCTCCGGATGACCCGAAATCTTTCGCGGCAATGCGTTATACCGAAGCGAAACTGTCGAAGTTTGCAGAAGTATTGCTTGGTGAGTTAGGTCAGGGCACTGTGGAATGGCAACCAAACTTTGATGGCACTATGAAAGAGCCTCAAATGTTGCCAGCACGTCTACCTCATATCTTGTTGAATGGCGTAACGGGTATCGCGGTTGGTATGGCGACAGATATCCCACCTCACAACGTTCGTGAAGTGGCTGACGCAACTATCCATCTGATCGACAATCCGAAAGCAGAATTGCCTGAAGTTATGCAGTTTGTGAAAGGTCCAGATTACCCAACAGAAGCGGAGATCATTTCGCCTCAAGCGGAAATTGAAAAGATCTATCGCAACGGCCGTGGCAGCATCAAGATGCGTGCGGTATGGCATAAAGAAGGGTCAGACATCGTCATCACGTCGATTCCACATCAAGTGTCTGGCTCGAAGCTGCTTGAGCAGATCGCAAACCAAATGCGTGCGAAGAAGCTACCAATGGTAGAAGATCTTCGTGACGAATCGGATCATGAGAACCCAACTCGCATCGTAATCGTGCCACGTTCGAATCGCGTCGATTGCGATTTGCTGATGAACCACTTGTTTGCATCTACTGATCTAGAGCGTAGCTACCGTGTTAACTTGAACATGATTGGCTTGGATAACCGTCCTCAAGTGAAAGGTCTCGTACAGATCTTATCTGAGTGGATTGAGTTCCGCCGCAGTACCGTGCGTCGTCGTTTACAATACCGTTTAGACAAGGTGATGGCTCGTCTACACATCTTAGAAGGTTTGTTAGTTGCTTACCTCAACCTAGATGAAGTGATTGAGATCATTCGTACCGAAGACGATCCAAAAGCGGTGTTGATGGAACGCTTTGGTATTACCGATATTCAAGCCGATGCGATTCTGGATACCAAACTTCGTCATCTAGCGAAGCTAGAAGAGATGAAGATCCGTGGTGAACAAGACGAACTCGAGAAAGAGCGTGAGAAGCTAGAGCAGCTGCTTGGTTCTGAGCGTCGTCTGAACACACTGCTTAAGAAAGAAATTAAAGCCGACGCAGAGAAATACGGCGATGACCGTCGTTCTCCTTTAGTTGAACGTGCTGAAGCAAAAGCACTGACTGAGCGTGACCTAGTACCAAGTGAACCAATTACCGTTGTACTGTCTGAAAAAGGTTGGGTTCGTCATGCGAAAGGACACGATGTTGATGCGGAAAGCTTGAACTACAAGTCAGGCGATAAATACTTGGCGCATGCGCGAGGTAAAAGCAGTCAGCCGGCGGTCTTCCTTGGCAGCGATGGTCGAAGTTACTCGCTTGAGTCGCACTCGTTGCCATCAGCACGTAGTCAAGGTGAGCCGATTACTGGTCGCTTGAACATCACTGCGGGTAGCAGTATTCGTCAGGTGATCATGAGCGAAGAAGATCAGCTATGGCTGGTGGGCTCCGATGCTGGTTACGGCTTTGTGTGTAAAGGCGCTGATTTGCTATCGAAGAACCGCAGCGGTAAAGCGTTGGTTACGTTGCCTGCAAATTCTGAAGTGATGACGCCAAAAGAAGTCGGCGATCTGGATTCGGATGAGATTCTAGCGATTACCAACCAAGGGCGTATGTTGTTGTTCCCAATTAAAGACTTGCCGCAATTAGCGAAAGGTAAAGGTAACAAGATTATCAACATCCCAGCAGCTAAAGCGAAAGAGCGTGAAGAAGTGTTGTCCCACTTAATCGCGTTGCCGCAAGGTGCTTCTTTAACCTTGTACGCTGGTAAGCGCAAGCTAGGTTTGAAACCTGCTGATCTTGAGAACTTCCGTGGTGAGCGTGGTCGCCGAGGTAGTCTGCTGCCAAGAGG
Source organism: Vibrio sp. zbq_1 (assembly GCF_043102935.1). NCBI lineage: Bacteria > Pseudomonadati > Pseudomonadota > Gammaproteobacteria > Vibrionales > Vibrionaceae > Vibrio > Vibrio sp. zbq_1. The sequence goes on along the minus strand of NZ_JBICJH010000042.1, from coordinate 145,935 downwards.
CTTACAGAGAGTGACGCGAATTGACGTTGAGCTTGGTGAGTCGAGCAGCACTGAAGAATCGAGCGAAAGCGAATAAAACGAATAGAAACAAAAATCCCAGCCATTGGCTGGGATTTTTTTATGCTTCTTGTTTGTCTTCGGCGATGGTGACTTTTAGAGTCATTTCCTTGCCTTTACGAATGATACCAACGTCGACAGAAGTGCCTGGGCGTAAATCCGTGACGATATCCATCACGCTTTGACGGCCCTGAACTTTATTGCCATCGATACTGATAATGATGTCTTGTTTTTCAAAGCCTGCGGCACTTGCTGGACCATTTGGGTCGATACCTAAAACAACGATACCGCCAATGTGCTCGTTTCCTAGTAAACGGGCCGTCACTGCATTGATGTCTTGCCCATCAATACCGATGTAGCCGCGAATCACACGACCATCAGCGATGATTTTCTGCATAATTTTGCTGGCGAGTGGGGCTGGGATTGCAAATGAGATACCGTAGGTTTCAAGATCGGTTGCCTGCTGGAAAGATGCGGTGTTGATGCCTACCAATTCACCTTGAGTATTCACCAATGCGCCGCCCGAGTTACCTTCATTGATTGCCGCATCAGTTTGGATGAAGGCTTGACGACCATCGCTAATAGAAGAGCGACCTGTCGCGGAAATAATGCCGAAGGTCGTGGTTTGCCCTAAGTTGTATGGGTTACCAATCGCTAAAACGACATCACCAACCTGAGGTTTGTATTCGGAATTCAATGGGATGACAGGTAGGTTAGAACCTTCAACTCGTAAAACGGCAATGTCCGTGCGTTTGTCGGTGCCAACAAGTTGAGCAGCAGCAGCTCGACCATCTTGCAATGCAACAACGACTTGGTCTGCTTGAGCTACTACGTGATAGTTGGTAATGATATAGCCTTTTTCGCTGACGATAACCCCAGAACCCAGCCCTTGTGTCGAGAGTTTACTGCGATCGTTTTCAACGTATTTTCGGCTGTAGATATTCACAACCGCTGGCGCCGCTCTTCTTACGGCTTGGTTAAACGACAATTCAAGAGATGCGATATTTTTCGGTTGTTGGTCGAGCGCGACAGGAATAACGTTATTGCGCAATGATGGAACTGCGAGCAGTACAACGGCAGCGGTTGCTAAGCCTAAAAAGACAGAACGTAATAAAAAGCTAAGCATATCCTCTCCATGCATGAGCGCCAAAATGGCATAGAAAGGTGAAGAATAGCATTACATTGAAAAATAACAAAAGGGCAGTGCGTGATCGCACTGCCCTTTTAATAATCAGATTGATAGTAAGATTAACTCTTCGAGCTTTATCACCAAGAGTGATGAATCAATCGTCTGGTTTTGCCCTGATTTTAGAGGCTAGAGACTATCGAATCACCAAGTAGATAGTGCGTTCCCCGCGTTGGATATTTAGTGCAAGCACTCCTTTGTGTTTATCAACAATAGAGCGAAGCTCCGCAAGGTTTTTCACTCGTTGACGATTGACGCCAATAATGATGTCACCTTGTTTTAGCTGGTATTGCGCGGCAGGTGAATTCTCTGCAACACTGGAGACTTTTACCCCTTGGATTGCATCACTTGGTGTAGTGTTACTTAACTCTGCTCCTTTTAGGCCTTCATGCAACGTTTCCGCTTTGGCTTTCATGTTGGTGGACTCGCCAAGAGTCACGTCAAACGATTTGCTCTTACCATCACGAATAACGCCTAGCGTGATCTTCTTACCTGCTCCTAATGTGGCGACTTTGGCGCGCAACTCAGAGAAAGTGTCGATTGACTTACCGTTCACTGATACAACCACATCACCGGCTTTTAGACCCGCTTTGTCCGCTGCGCTATCAGGCACGACTTGGCTGATGAATGCCCCTTTACTTGACTCGTAACCCAGTGCTTCTGCCAGCTCAGAGGTCACTTCACCACCTTGAACGCCCAACATGCCACGTTTTACTTCACCAAATTCTAAAATCTGCTCAGTGAGGTTTCTCATCATGTTCGATGGGATCGCAAAACCAATCCCGACGTTGCCGCCATTTGGTCCCAAAATGGCGGTGTTAATACCGATCAGCTCACCGTTAAGGTTCACCAATGCACCGCCAGAGTTACCACTGTTGATTGCGGCATCGGTTTGGATGAAGTTTTCGAAGTTCTCCACGTTTAAACCACTACGACCCAGTGCAGAAACGATACCCGAGGTGACGGTTTGGCCGAGACCAAATGGGTTGCCGATAGCAACAGTAAAGTCGCCGACGCGTAACTTGTCAGAGTCGGCAATCTTAATCTGAGTTAGATTTTTCGCTTTTTCTAATTTCAGCAATGCGACGTCTGCCATCTCATCACCACCAACGAGTTCTGCATCGTACTCGCGGCCGTCATAGAGGCGCACTCGAATTTCATCCGCGCCTTTGATCACATGATAGTTAGTGACGATGTGCCCTTTTGGGGCATCAATAATGACGCCAGAGCCCAATCCGCGGAATGGACGCTCTCGAGTTTGCTCCATCGGGAAGTCAGGGCCGAAGAAGAACTGAAATTGTTCCGGAATACGACTGGTTTGAACTTGTTTACCCTCAACCGCAATGCTCACGACTGCTGGGGTCACTTTCTCTAGCATCGGGGCTAGGCTTGGTAATTGCTGGCCATCAACACTTAGAGGCAGTGCTGCCGTGGCCGTTATCGGCGTGATAATGGAACTCAAACTTAAAGATAGAACGGTTAGCGCAAGCAATGGCTTTTTCATCCAGTAACTCCTCTTGAAACATGTCTGCCAAAAAGAAATATCCGCACTTTACACCAATAAGAATAAGCGTTTGGTCATCCATGACAGGGTACGTTTAGCCCAACCGATAGCGCATGCCATTATTCAAAGGCCGCAACAGACTGAAACGAATTGCCTGCATAGGTTTATGAACATCAACTTATCTTGATTGATATTTTTAATATAAGGTCTAGTTTGGATATTCAAAGGGTGACGGCAGTTCACATGCAAGTTAGAGAGGGATTGCTGCAGAAAAGTTCAAAAAGGGTCGATACAAATTACGATTTATATCGACCCAAAAGAAAGGAAAAGAGCTGGTTAAGAGGCTTTAGCCGTCACCACGTCGGGAGCGTTGATGATCTCTTTTTCTTGATCTTTCAAAAGACCGGTCGCGCCGTTGGCATAGTCTTTTGGTTGTTCGTTGACCTCTGGTTGGTCTTCTTTGATTTGCTCTGAAGACATCGCCGTTTTCTTATCAAACGGGTTATCTTGTTCTGGCAAGTTAGGCAGAAGTTCTGAAGAGGTCTTCGCCATATGTTGGTAGAGTTTAGTGTAATCCTTACCCAAGGTATCCAACATTTCTGCGGTTTGTGCAAAATGATCTACGAGCTCTTGACGTTGTTGCTCTAGTTCAAACTTAGCCGCTTCAAGTTCTTTTTGCACAGACTTTTGTTTCTTGTATTCAGGGGTGGTTAGTCTACTAATGACTACGCCTACGATTGTACCGACCAGCAAACCCACAATGGCATAAATCCAAGGCATAACTGCTCCTTATAGTTGTTTTAACAAGTCTTTTACTACTTAGTTACACGCGGTGCTTGTCCATGTTACTATGGCTTTCACAGCCGATAAAGAAAAATAGCAGTATGTCTTCGGGGACTGATAACTACTTCTCTCTATTCTCAAAGTTGACCCCGAGGTGACCATTTTCTCTGTACCTCTAACACGACTTAATCTGATGACACCACTAAAACGATATCAAAAAGATATAGCAGAACATGGATTCCAGCGCGATGAAGCCCAGCATCAAGCCGTTGTCGCTTTAGACAAACTCTACCATGATATTGTTGAGTTTCAGTCTGCGCCGATCCCTCAACTTTCTAAATGGCAAAAGCTCATGGGTAAAAAGGTCGAGATGCCTCAACCCCCAAAAGGTTTGTACTTTTGGGGCGGGGTAGGCCGAGGTAAAACCTATTTAATGGACGCCTTTTTTGATGCCTTACCTACTGACAGAAAAATGCGCGTGCACTTTCACCGCTTTATGTATCGGGTACATGACGAGTTAAAGCGTTTGGGGGAGGTAGAAAATCCTCTCTCCAAAGTTGCCGACTTATTTAAACAAGAAGCAGATATTGTTTGTTTTGACGAGTTCTTTGTGTCTGACATAACTGATGCCATGATTCTTGCCACATTGTTGCAAGAAATGTTTAAGCGTCAGATGGTGCTGGTGGCGACGTCAAACATCGAACCACAAAATTTGTATCGTAATGGCTTACAGCGAGCTCGTTTCCTTCCTGCTATTGATATGATTTTGGCGCGTTGCCATGTACTAAATGTGGATAGTGGTGTCGATTATCGTCTGAGGACGTTGGAACAAGCCGAAATCTACCATTATCCATTGGATGAGCAGGCTTCTATTAATTTAAATACCTATTATCAGCAGCTTACGGCTGAGCGTAAAAGTGTTGCTCATAAAATCGACATTAATCATCGACAGATTAACGTGATTGAAGCCAGTGATGGGGTGTTACATGCTTCTTTTGAGCAGTTGTGCCAAACCGCTCGAAGTCAAAACGATTACATTGAACTCTCACGTATTTATCACACGGTTTTACTGGCCGATGTGCGTCAGATGAATCGTAAAATTGATGATGCTGCGAGGCGTTTTATTGCTTTAGTCGACGAGTTTTATGAGCGTAACGTAAAACTGATTATTTCAGCGGAAGTCGAGATGGATGCCTTATATAGCGAAGGACAACTGGAATTTGAGTTCAAGCGTTGTGTATCACGTTTAACCGAGATGCAGAGTCATGAGTATCTTGCTCGCGAGCATTTGGCGTAAATTTGATTGCCTCTTTAAAAAGTGAAGAAAAAATTAGTGATTTGGCGCAAAAAAAGGTGATTTTTTCTTCGCTCTTCTCTATAATCCTGCGACCCACCGTTACTGCAGACCGGATTATCGAAGTTATTTCGAAATAGATGGTCGAGAGTACCAACGACTCGAAGGGGTGATGACTGGGCTCTTAGACAGTGTGGGAGCACCAAACGGGTGTTCCTTTAAAGTTTAAATTTTAATTAACGGGTTATTATTAGCATGAAAACTTTCGTTGCTAAACCAGAAACTGTAAAACGCGACTGGTACGTTGTAGACGCTGAAGGTAAAACTCTTGGCCGTCTAGCAAGTGAAATTGCATCTCGCCTACGTGGCAAACATAAAGCTGAATACACTCCTCACGTTGACGCTGGTGACTACATCATCGTTATCAACGCTGAGAAAGTTGCTGTAACTGGTAACAAAGCTAAAGACAAAGTGTACTACCGTCACTCTGAGTTCCCAGGTGGTCTAAAATCTATCACTTTTGAAAAGCTGATCGATCGTAAACCTGAGATGGTTCTTGAGCTAGCAGTTAAAGGCATGCTTCCACGTGGTCCTCTAGGCCGTGCTATGTACCGTAAGCTTAAAGTTTACGCAGGCGCTGAGCACAACCATGTTGCTCAACAACCACAAGTACTAGACATCTAATTGGGGATTTCGAAAATGGCAGAGAATCAATACTACGGCACTGGCCGTCGCAAAAGCTCAGCTGCACGTGTTTTTATTAAACCAGGCAGCGGCAACATTGTAGTAAACAAGCGTAGCCTTGATGAATACTTCGGTCGTCCAACTTCTCGCATGGTTGTTAAACAACCTCTAGAGCTAGTTGAACTAACTGAGAAGCTAGACCTTTACGTTACAGTTAAAGGCGGCGGTATTTCTGGTCAAGCTGGTGCTATCCGTCACGGTATCACTCGCGCGCTTATGGAATACGATGAGTCTCTACGTCCTGCTCTACGTGCAGCTGGTTACGTTACTCGTGACGCTCGTTGCGTTGAACGTAAGAAAGTTGGTCTACGTAAAGCACGTCGTCGTCCACAGTTCTCTAAGCGTTAATTTCCTTTTACCGGAAATTATGCTTTCCAGAATTATTCTGGGACTGTGCACCAAAAGCTCGGCTATATGCCGAGCTTTTTGTTTTTTATTGTCAGATAAAACATCCGTTCTCTCTGGTTATCTCAGAACACTCCCCCTTAATATCCACGCAACATTTTACGAAGGTTTTGTCGCGATATTTACGCTTTCCTTGTGCTACAAAAGTTTAAATTTACGTGTTAGTGATTTTTGTCACTTATTGAAAACTTATTCGGTGTAATTCTCTGAAAACAACCAAAATAAAAGGCATTTGAGGCTTAATTTTGTTGTTCTTCATTTCGCTTTCTTGTTACAAATCACATCAATTTTTTATAATTCTGCCGCTTTTGTGACGACGCGAGCGATTTGCCTCACAAATGTTACAAAAAGGTAGCTTTATCTTGTCAAAAAGTAGGGTTTTCTTTATCATTTCTCCCCAATAATTAGAACTAAATTCATTATTTGTTAGCCATGCTCTTATAAGCGGAATAATAACGATCCAAAGGGAGCAAATGGGAGAATGTTTGGATGAGCAACGCGCCTTTAAATAACGGTCGCAGGCGTTTTCTAACCGCTACAACGGCAGTTGTTGGTGGATTAGGGGCAGTCGCCGTCGCCGTGCCTTTTATTAAATCATGGAATCCGAGTGCTAAAGCCAAAGCGGCGGGTGCACCGGTGGAAGTGGATATAAGTAAAATTGAACCAGGTCAGCTGGTACGTGTTGAGTGGCAGGGGAAACCTGTATGGATTGTTCGCCGTACTCAAAGCGTGCTGGATAACTTAAAAACGATCAGTGATAAGCTTCGTGATCCACAATCTGAAATGGAACAGCAGCCAGAGTACGCTCAGAATGAGTTTCGCTCGATTAAAGAAGAGTACTTTGTTGCCGTTGGTTTCTGTACTCACCTTGGTTGTTCACCTACCTACCTACCAGACTCTTTCTCAGAGCAGGTGCAGGGCGTAAGGTCTGGCTTCTTCTGCCCTTGTCATGGTTCTAAGTTCGATATGGCAGGCCGAGTATTCCAAGGGGTACCTGCTCCATTGAACCTTGTCGTTCCTAAACACATGTATTTGAGCGACACCAAGCTCATTGTGGGTGTTGATGAGGGGGATGCATAATGCAAGCACTATTAGACTGGGTAGAAAAGCGTATTCCAGCAATGAATGCTTATAAAAAGCATTTATCTGAATACCCAATGCCGAAGAACTTCAACTTTTGGTATCTTTTTGGTTCTCTGGCGATGCTGGTTCTTGTTAACCAAATCCTAACGGGTATTTGGCTAACGATGAACTACGTTCCTTCTGGTGAAGGTGCGTTTGCATCTATCGAATACATCATGCGTGACGTTGAGTACGGTTGGCTTCTGCGTTACATGCACTCAACTGGCGCATCAGCGTTTTTCGTTGTTGTATACCTGCACATGTTCCGTGGTCTGATCTACGGTTCGTACCAAAAGCCTCGTGAACTACTGTGGATCTTCGGTATGTTGATCTTCCTAGTTCTAATGGCTGAAGCATTCATGGGTTACCTACTACCATGGGGTCAGATGTCATACTGGGGCGCTCAGGTAATCATTTCTCTGTTTGGTGCAATCCCTGTTATCGGTGATGACTTAACGCTTTGGATTCGTGGTGACTACATCATCTCAGGTGCAACGTTGAACCGTTTCTTCGCACTACACGTAATTGCGCTGCCTATCGTACTACTTCTACTTATCGTGCTTCACGTATTGGCACTGCACGAAGTGGGCTCTAACAACCCTGACGGTATCGAAACTAAGTTACCAAAAGGTTCAATGGGCGATGATTACAAAACGCAGTTCAAGTTCCACGATTACTACACGAAGAAATACGACATTATTGACTCTATTCCTTTCCATCCATATGGCACGGTTAAGGATTTGGTTGGTGTCGCTGGCTTCTTGTTCTTCTTCTGTTATGTGTTGTTCTTTAACCCAGAAATGGGTGGATACTTCCTTGAGCCGCCTAACTTTGAAGCTGCAAACCCATTGAAGACGCCTGAACACATCGCTCCGGTATGGTACTTCACTCCGTTTTACGCAATCTTGCGTGCGGTTCCAGACAAGCTATTGGGTGTAATCCTAATGGGTGCGTCTATCGCTGTACTGTTTGTTCTACCTTGGTTGGATCGCTGTAAAGTACGTTCGTACCGTTACCGTAGCAAAATCCACCTATTGAATATTGTTCAGTTCACTATCGCCTTTATCGCTCTGGGCATTTTAGGTGCGTTGCCTGCAACACCGACGTACACACTACTATCTCAGATCTTTAGCTTGTGTTACTTCATGTTCTTTGTACTGCTGTTCTTCTACAGCAAAAATGAAGCAACCAAACCATTACCAGAGAGGGTGACATTCAAATGAAGAAGTGGATTGTAATTCTATTTGCTATGTTGCCATCTCTTGCGATGGCAGCAGGGGCCAACGTTCCGCTTGATAAAGCAAACGTGGACCTAACGGATAAAGCTTCGCTACAAAATGGCGCGAAGTTGTTCATGAACTACTGTTTTGCTTGTCACTCTACGCAATACCAGCGTTATGAGCGTGTAGCAACAGACTTAGATATTCCTGCTGACCTAATGAAGGAAAATCTGATTTTCAACCCTGAAGCGAAAATCGGTGACCTCATGGTTAATGCTATGCCACCGAAGCAGGCGGCAAACTGGTTTGGTGCTCCACCACCGGATCTAACTTTGGTAGCCCGAGTGCGTGGTGCGGATTGGTTGTACACATACTTACGCTCTTTCTATGTTGATCCATCTCGTCCATTTGGCGTGAACAACATCGTATTCCCAAGTGTTGGTATGCCGCACGTTCTTGAAGAACTGCAAGGTATTCCAACGCCAGTGTACGGCACTAAGATGGTTGATGGTGAAGAAGTCAAAGTGGTTGTTGGTACTGAGACAAACGGTACTGGCGAATTAAGCGAAGGCGAATATGACAAAGCGGTTGGTGACTTGGTGAACTTCTTGGTTTACGCCGGCGACCCAGTTCAACTTGAGCGTCATGCTTTGGGTTGGTGGGTAATGGGCTTCCTAGTTCTACTAACGATTGTTGTCGTGATGCTTAAGAAAGAGTATTGGCGTGATGTGCATTAATTGTGCTATCATACCGTGCTAATTCCCAATTTTAATTGATGGATAATGGAGGCTTAGCCTCCATTATTTTTATTTGTAAGTGTACTGGAGGGCTCCATGGCTGTAGCTGCCAATAAACGTTCTGTGATGACTCTTTTCTCAAGTGCATCAGATTTGTATAGCCATCAGGTTCGCATCGTACTAGCTGAAAAAGGCGTAAGTGTTGAAGTTGAGCTTGTTGATGAAGCTAATCTTCCTGCTGAGCTTGTTGAGCTAAACCCATATAAATCAGTGCCAACTCTTGTTGACCGTGAGCTAGCTCTTTACGATTCAAAAATCATCATGGAGTACTTGGACGAGCGTTTCCCTCATCCACCTCTAATGCCGGTTTACCCAGTTGCTCGTGGTAACAGCCGTTTGATGATGTACCGTATTGAACGTAACTGGTACTCACTAGCTGAAAAAATTGTTAAAGGTAATGCAGAAGAGTCAGAAAAAGCGCGTACGAAACTTCGTAACGATCTACTGACTCTAGCGCCAATTTTTGCTGAATACGAATACTTCATGAGTGAAGAATTCAGCCTAATCGATTGTTACCTAGCTCCACTATTGTGGCGTCTACCTCAACTTGGTATTGACCTAGTTGGCCCAGGCTCAAAAGAAATCAAGGTATACATGAACCGCGTATTTGAGCGTGATTCATTCCTTGCTTCTTTAACTGAAGCTGAACGTGAAATGCGTCTAGTTCGCTAAGCGATTTAGAGACGTTATGGATATTGCAAAAATGACTGCTCGCCGTCCGTATATGCTTCGCGCATTTTACGATTGGCTAGTAGACAATGACTTAACTCCCCACTTGGTTGTTGATGCAACTATGCCGGGTGTGCGTGTGCCTGTTGAGTTTGTTCAAGATGGTCAGATTATCTTGAATATTGCTCCTCGTGCCGTTGGTAACTTAGAGTTGGGTAATGATGCGATTACCTTCCATGCTCGTTTTAGTGGCCGACCACATTCAGTGATCGTGCCAGTGTATGCAGTTCAAGCGATTTATGCTCGTGAAAACGGTGCTGGAACAATGTTTGAACCAGAAGAAGCGTACACGCACATCGAAGAAGAAACGATTGAAGAAGAAGATTTGTCACCATCTTTTAAGGCGGTGACGGAAGAAACTTCTGAGGAGATTGGTGCAGAATCCCAAGAGGAAGAAGCTCCTCGTCCTAAAGGTCGACCAAGCTTAAGAGTGATTAAGTAAATAAAAAGCAGCGTTAACGCTGCTTTTTTTATACTTCGGTTTCAAGTTTTTCAATATCGTTTAGTCACTGATGGTAAACGTTTCGACATCTGGATCACTATCATCTTGTGTCTGTGTCTGTGTCTGTGTCTGTGTCTGTGTCTGTGTTGTCACACCGTCGCTAGGTAAATCGACTTTAACTGGTTCTGCGTCTCCGTATTGGAACCCTTTGATCACCTGTTTTACGCCAGAGATATTGCGCGAAATCTCCGTCGCGCGTTCACCTTGCTGAGCGGTTACATAGCCAAACAAAAATACGTCACCATCCTCTGTAATGACTTTGACTTTCACGCCATTGAGGTCCGAGTCGGTTAATAGAGCCGATTTTACCTTGGTTGTGATCCAGCTGTCGTTGCTGATTTGCGTCACGCTCAATGGCTCTTTAGCCTTAATTTGGTTATGAATGGTTTTGACGCCATCAATGGCTCTAGCTCGTTGCTCAATTTGATTAATCAAATCTTGAGTTGGAGCTTGGCCCATTAAAACAACCGTACCATTGTACGAGCTCGCAACAACTCGAACATGCCCTTTAAATGGTTCTTTATTACCGATCGCTGCGACTTCAAATTCAATATTGTTGTCTTGCCAGATCTGCTTCGTGGTGCGAGTATCTGTCACAATATTTGCCGTGGTGGCAGCTCCAGCAATGAACAGTCCCGCACATCCGCTCAAGCTTAAGATGGTACATAAAATGACAAGGCTACGTATCATAATGCTGATTCTCAAATCTGTTATTCTTCGTGAGCAGGGAAAAGTACTTGGTCAATTAAATCGCATAAGCAGTGAAGAGTGACCATATGCACTTCGTGAATGCGAGCCGTGCGATGGGATGGAATACGAATTTCTACATCGTTTTCGCCTAGTAATCCTGCCATCTCACCACCATCTTTACCTGTTAGGGCGATAATAGTCATGTCGCGAGTTACGGCCGCTTCCATCGCTTTGATGATGTTTTTGCTGTTGCCACTGGTAGAAAGCGCCAGAAGAATATCGCCTGGTTGGCCAAATGCACGAACTTGCTTAGAGAAAATCTCTTGATAGTGGTAGTCGTTTGCAACTGCCGTTAGTGTGGTGTTGTCCGCAGTCAGCGCCATAGCGGGAAGGCTAGGGCGCTCGGTCTCAAAGCGATTTAAAAGACAAGAAACAAACTGTTGTGCATTTGAGGCGCTGCCACCGTTGCCGCAGCAAAGAATTTTGTTGCCATTCAGCAAGCTCGAAACCATGGCTTGAGCGGCGTGCGTGATCGCATCAGGCAGAGCTTCTGCGGCTGCGATTTGAATTTGAATACTTTCTGTAAAGCTATCTTTAATGCTGTCTAGCATCGCTTATCCTTCAGATATTGCATTTTGTATCCAGTTGATGTCGCGACCACTGTCATGAATGGCGATGACATCGAACCGATAATCTATGGTGTTCATTGTGCGTTGTTGGCTGAGCCAAACTTGTGCTGTTTTGATCAGTTTGCGCATTTTAGCGTTTGTGACCATTTCTGCCGCTGAGCCAAAATGATCGTTCTTACGATATTTGACTTCAACAAAGACGATAGTTTCATCTTGTTGGAAGATTAAATCAACTTCGCCGAACTTTGTCAGATAATTTTGATCTAAAAAACGCAAACCCTGACGCTGCAGATACTGCTTCGCCAGGGTCTCGTACTGATTACCTATTTGACGCTTACTAAAGAGCCCCACGCTCAGCCCAGCTCAATTCGCGTTGTACAACACAGTTGTTGTCAATGCTTAACGTACCAGTTTGGCCGCTTACTGAGTAACCTGGTACCACTTTCATTTGTGGCAATTCACCGATCAGTTTGTAGGCATCCATCCCTAGAGCTTTTAAGCGTTTTTCCATGTTGGATTGATCTGCCCATAGCTCATTCATTTCAGCGGTCACGATTGGGTCTGGGTTTACTAACAGCGGAATGTCACTGTAGATAATGCCTGTTAAGTCTTCGTACGTCGCACCACCGCTGTTGCTACGAGAGTTCGAGAACAGTTTTGGTGGCTTCGCATCTGGGTTAATTGCGACCTCAATGAATGGTTTGATAAGTGTTAGTTCAGAGCTACGAGCGACAATGTAAACTGCGTCCACATCACGACGACTGCGTGGCTGTGTTTCCAACTTAATGCGCATGAGCGATTGCATCTGTGCGATACGCTGTTTGCTCTCTTGTAATCCAAAGACGTCGTTAATGTCTTTTTGTAGCTGGCGCTTATCACCAAAGTAGCTTGTTGCGACTTTGTTTGAGCTGTACTTGCTCCATTCTTCATTGAAAGCTTGCACAACACGCTCACCGTAGCTGCCTTTTGGCGCTAGGATCAGCGGGAAGTTATAGCCTTCGCTAAATAAGTATTTTGCAGCTTGAGCCACTTCTTGCTCTGGTGACAACGCTAGGTAGCAAATGTCGGTACTTGGCTGAACATCTTCAGGAATATTCAGTGCCAGTGCGGGAATGGCTGGACTGTTTGCTGAACCATCCATCGTGGTTTGCAGTAGTTCGACATTTTCTTTTTGCAGTGGGCCGACAACAAAATCGATGTTTTCGTTGATAAGACGTTGCTTCACTTCGTCAGCGCTGTACGCATTCGTATCAATGACGGTAAGCGTTGCGCTTGGATCGCGGTTTCTATCATTCATCATCGCGAATACAAAACCATCGCGGATCAATTGTGCCTGAGGCGCAAACTTACCTGTTAATGGTAACAACAATGCTGTGTTATTTGGTTTTACGATATCAAGTGACAGAATGTTTTGAATTTCTTCTGGTGTATAGATTGCCGCTGGGTGTGACGGGTTCTCGTTCAACCAACGCTCAAGGGTATTTTTTAACTGAGACAGATTGCCGGAGAGCGTTTTTGCGTAAACTGCTAATTGCAACCATCCGTCTAACACGTCTTCGCTGGGTTCAGTTTGTAGCGAAGTCAGTTCATATTCAGAGTAACTGCCAAAGTTCATCCAAATTCGGCTTGAGATTTCGCGTTGCACTGCTGATGACGCGTATTGACTAAACGCAACCAGTTGGCGGTTGGCTTCAAACGGCTGATTTAGGCTTTGGTAAGCATCGGCACGTAGAGAGTAGTAATCTTTCCACTGCTCATTCGGTAGTTTCCACCAAGGCTTAAAGTTAAGAAGTTGCAACAACTGAGAGTAATCGCCTTGCTTTTGCTGTATGGTCGCACGCGCCAGTTGCCACTCCGCCTGTTGAACTTCCGTCAATTGTTGGCGAGCCAGACGTTTTATCAGAAGGTCTGCTTGATCCAATTGGTTCGCTTGGATTGCGGCTTTGGTTGCCATGATCAACCAGTCGTTTTGTAAGCTGCCTTCCGTGCTATCAGCTTGAATCATGTAGTTCTGTACCGACTGGGTAGGCTCAAGTGTGACATCTACGCCATCAGGCTGTCTCGGGCCTGAAGAACAGGCGGCGAGCGTAATTGCTAGTGCAACAGGAGTGAGTATGCGTGGTACACTGAGTCTCTTATGGTTAATCATTGCCGTGAGTTCTCTATAATTTTGTACAAAATTGTCTCTATATTAATCGTTGAAGTGATGGTAAACAAATGACAGATAAAAATAAGTTGCCGAATGAGGGGCCAACTCTCTACATCGTACCGACTCCAATCGGAAATTTAGCGGATATCACACAACGTGCTATCGAAGTTCTGTCGAACGTGGACATCATCGCTGCAGAGGATACCCGACATACGGGTAAATTACTGTCTCACTTCAATATCCAAACCAAAACTTTTGCGTTGCATGATCACAATGAGCAACAAAAAGCACAGGTTTTGGTCGAAAAGCTATTGTCAGGTCAGTCTATCGCCTTAGTGTCTGACGCTGGTACGCCACTAATCAGCGATCCAGGATACCATCTGGTGACAAAATGTCGTCAAGCGGGCGTAAGAGTTGTGCCTCTTCCTGGTGCGTGTGCAGTTATCACTGCGTTAAGCGCGTCGGGATTGCCGTCAGATCGCTTTAGTTTTGAAGGCTTTCTACCGCCCAAAAGTAAAGGTCGTAAAGATAAATTCTTAGAGATTGCATCGGTAGAGCGCACATGCATTTTTTACGAGTCACCACACCGAATTTTAGACTCGTTACAAGATATGTTAGACGTTCTTGGCCCTGAGCGAGAAGTCGTTCTAGCAAGAGAGCTCACTAAAACATTTGAAACCATCCAAGGCATGCCTTTGGGTGAACTCATTGAGTGGGTGAAAAGTGACGATAACCAGCAACGTGGTGAAATGGTGCTTTTGATCCATGGTCATCGTGAAACATCGGATGAGGCATTGCCCGATGAGGCTTTGCGTACTTTGGGTATTCTGACGAAAGAACTGCCTTTGAAGAAAGCGGCAGCGTTGGTGGCAGAAATCCACAATCTGAAGAAGAACGCTCTATACAAATGGGGTTTAGAAAACTTAGATTAAGGGCTGTTTAGATTGAATATTGCAAAGGGTTGATGTGAAAGCATCGACCCTTTTTTATTGTTTACCTTTTGCGTTTTGACTAAAAACTCATCACTCGGTGCATTCATTTCATCATATCTGTGATCTAACTAGACTCTGAAGTGAGAACTCTATACAATCCGCCCTCGGAGCTGACTGGGTAGTCGCTGCTTTGTTGATGTCCTTCGGGAGACTGACGTTGAGGTCCTTCGGGAAACTGACGTTGACGTCCTTCGGGAGACTGACAAAGGGGAGGAAAGTCCGGGCTTCATAGAGCAAGGTGCCAGGTAACGCCTGGGGGGCGCAAGCCTACGACAAGTGCAGCAGAGAGAAGACCGCCGATGGCCCGCAAGGGAACAGGTAAGGGTGAAAGGGTGCGGTAAGAGCGCACCGGACGACTAGTAATAGTTCGTAGCAGGGTAAACTCCACCTGAAGCAAGACCAAATAGGCCTCCACATTGCGTTGCTCGCGTAAGGAGGCGGGTAGGTTGCTCGAGCCAGTGAGTGATTGCTGGCCTAGACGAATGGCTACCGCCGCGCAAGCGGAACAGAACCCGGCTTATGTGTCGGCTCCACCTATTCGAGACCCATCTCTACTTCGGTAGCGATGGGTTTTTTGCATTTAATTGACGCAAACTATGTCATTACCAATAAACTTGGCGTAAATCACGTCTAACTTTAGACTTGTGGTGGCGATGATGTAGGAAATCAGTACACTAAAGAATCGCTTCAAGATCATTCAACGAGAAAGCTATGACCGAAACCTTCCAACATATTTCCGTGTTATTAAATGAATCCATTGATGGCTTGGCTATCAAACCAGATGGTATCTACATTGATGGAACATTTGGCCGAGGCGGTCACAGCCGTACAATTTTATCCAAACTTGGCCCAAATGGCCGACTGTACAGTATTGACCGTGACCCTCAAGCGATTGCGGAAGCAGGCAAAATTGACGACCCTCGTTTTACCATTATTCATGGCCCGTTTTCTGGCATGGCTCAATACGCAGAAGAGTATGACCTAGTTGGTAAAGTAGACGGTGTGTTATTGGATCTTGGTGTGTCTTCGCCTCAGCTGGATGACGCAGAGCGTGGTTTCAGCTTTATGAAAGATGGCCCGCTAGATATGCGCATGGACCCAACTTCAGGCATCCCGGTTTCTCAATGGTTGATGGAAGCGGATCTGGATGACATCACTTGGGTGATTCGTGAATTCGGTGAAGACAAACACGCTCGTCGTATTGCTCGTGCGATTGTGGAATACCGTGAAAACGAAGAGAACGAGCCAATGATTCGTACTGGTCAGTTGGCAAAACTGATCTCTGAAGCAGCACCAAAAAGTTTTAAAGAGAAAAAGCACCCAGCGACGCGTGCTTTCCAAGCGTTCCGTATTTACATCAACAGTGAGCTAGAAGAAATTGATACTGCACTGAAAGGCGCGGCTCGTATTTTAGCTCCTGAAGGTCGTTTATCTGTCATCAGTTTCCATTCGTTGGAAGACCGTATGGTAAAACGCTTTATCCGCAAAGAAAGTAAAGGTCCTGAGGTTCCACATGGGATTCCTTTGACGGAAGCGCAAATCAAAGAGCTTGGCAGCGCAAACATGAAAACTGTTGGCAAAGCGATAAAACCGAGCAAACAAGAAATTGACATGAACCCTCGTTCGCGCAGTTCTGTGCTAAGAATTGCTGAAAAGCTTTAATTATTATGACGAAACCCACTCCCAACCTTGCTAAGTTGATCGCCACGGATTTAATTACCGTTGGTCGCTGGTCATTACTATTGTTGCTATTGATCATGGCATCAGCAATGGGAGTGGTATTTGCTACCCACCATGCGCGTCAAGCGATCACTGAAAAAGATCACACTCTGGTTGAGCGCGAGCGATTAGATAGCGAATGGCGCAACCTGATGTTGGAAGAAACCGCCTTAGCAGAACACAGTCGAGTGCAAGATCTTGCGAAAAAGGATCTTGAAATGAAACGACCTGACGGCGATAAAGAAGTGGTTATCACGCTAAAATGATAAGAAAGAAAACCAACGCTAAACAAGGAAATAAGCGTAAGTCTTCTGCGAAACCCAAAGCCGCAGTAAACGACACCAAAACCGCACCGAAAGCAGCGAAAGTAGAAGTAGAGCCATCATTTTTGATTCGCTGGCGCTTCCATTTATTGCTGTTTTTTGTTTTCTGCGCCTTTGCGCTTCTTGTCGCTCGTGTGGCCTATATTCAAATCATCGAGCCGGATAATCTCATTAAGCAGGGCGATCTACGTTCGATTCGTGTTAAGTCTATCCCGTCTGCACGAGGCATTATTTCTGATCGCAATGGTGAACCTTTAGCGGTGAGTGTGCCTGTTGAAGCGGTTTGGGCCGATCCAGCCACCATTTTTAAAGAAAATGCGCTAAGTCAGAAACAAAACTGGTATGCCTTAGCAGACGTGTTAGGTGTGGATCGCCAAGGCCTGATTGACAAAATCAAGCGCAACGAAAAGCGTCGCTTTATTTACCTGCAGCGCCAGGTGAGCCCAGCAATGGCAAACTACATTCGCGAACTGAAGCTACCAGGTATTGGTCTTAAGTCGGAGTCTCGTCGTTATTACCCGGCTGGCGAAGTCAGTGCGCACCTTGTCGGTGTGACAGGCATTGACGGTCATGGCCTAGAGGGGGTTGAGCGCAGCTATGATGAATGGTTAACCGGTGAAGAAGGTAAAAAGACCATTCGTAAAGACCGCTATGGCCGTGTCGTTGAAAACATCGCTTGGCAAGACAAACAAGAAGGCAAGTCGTTGCAGCTGACCATTGATCAGCGTTTGCAGGCTATTGCTTACCGCGCCATCAAACAGGCGGTTGCCGATCACCGTGCAACCTCTGGCTCCGTGGTGATGCTGGATGTAAAAACGGGTGCCGTTTTGGCGATGGTTAATGCTCCGTCATACAACCCAAATAACCGCACGGATTGGCAAAGTTATAAGATGCGTAACCGTGTGATCACGGACTCAATGGAGCCCGGCTCGACCATTAAGCCTTTCGTTATTTTAGCCGCCTTAGAAAATGGAGTGGCGGATAAAGATACTATCGTTGATACCGGTAATGGCGTGCTTCGGTTGGGCGGCAGCCGAGTCAGGGACGTTTCGTGGGTAGGCAAAGCTAGCTTGTCTATGATTCTGAAAAAATCGAGTAACATCGGTGTGACCAAACTTGCGATGCAAATGCCTGTTGAGGCGCTGCTTGGCTTGTACAGTTCGGTGGGTTTTGGGGAACTTTCTGGTTTGAACTTAGTTGGCGAAGTGACTGGTATCTTCCCAACTCGAACGCGTTGGTCTCCCATTGAACGTGCAACCATTGCGTTTGGTTATGGTCTGTCTATCACGCCGATTCAGCTTGCACATGCGTATGCAACGTTAGGGAACCTTGGCAAGTACGAGCCGATTCATATTATCGAGAGCAATGACCGTGATATGTCACGTCAGGTAGTAAGCAAGGAAAATGCGCGTCTTGTGCTTGATATGCTTGAGACCGTAACTCAAAAAGGCGGTTCGGCTCGTCGTGCAGCCGTTCCGGGGTATCGAGTTGGTGCTAAAACGGGTACGTCTCGAAAAGCATCGGCGGGTGGCTATAGTGATGAATACATCACTTATACCGCAGGTTTAGCACCTGTGAGCGACCCACGAATTGCGTTGGTGGTAATTGTGAATGAGCCGCAAGGTGATGATTACTACGGTGGTTCGGTCGCGTCCCCTGTCTTTTCTGAAATTATGAAAGGTGCACTGCAAATCCTGAACGTCGCACCTGATGAAAACAAATTCCAGCAGTAGGCGATGTAGCCTGCTGCAAAGCACTTTAAGAAAACCTGAGCCAAAGCTCGGAGAACAATTATGACTAAAGCCATCAGTATGGACGCGCTGCTTTCCCCTTGGGTGGATTGCCCTAGTTTGGCGTCCGTTCTCGTTTCAGAACTAGAACTTGATAGTCGCAAAGTTCAACCAGGTACAACTTTTGTCGCTCTTGTCGGCCATGTGGTAGATGGACGTAAGTTCATTGCCTCTGCGATTGAAAAAGGCGCCAATGCAGTGATTGCCCAGGCTTGTGATGTGAAAGCGCATGGCACAATCGACATCATCGATGATATTCCGGTGGTTTATCTCGATGCGCTTGATAAATGTTTATCTGAAATTGCCGGCCAGTTGTACACCTATCCTGATATGAAGTTGATTGGTGTGACAGGTACAAACGGTAAAACTACCATCACCCAGCTTATCGCGCAGTGGATTGGATTAGTTGGCTCAAAAGCAGCAGTGATGGGCACCACAGGTAATGGTTTCTTAGATGATTTAAAAGAAGCGGCGAACACCACAGGAAACGCAGTGGAAATCCAGCATACGCTGGCTTCTTTGGCCGAACAACAAGCGCAATATACGGCGTTAGAAGTGTCTTCTCATGGCTTGATCCAAGGCCGCGTTAAATCCCTTTCCTTTGCTGCTGGCGTATTTACCAACTTGAGCCGAGACCATCTTGATTATCACGGTACGATGGAAGAGTACGCCAATGCCAAACTAACGCTGTTTACCCAGCATCAATGTGATAAAGCAATCATCAATGTTGATGACGAAGTTGGCGCTGCGTGGGCGAAACAACTGACCAATGCGATTGCCGTTTCTCTTGATCCTACAACTGAGTTTGAACACGCGCTATGGGCGAGCCAAGTGGCTTATGCTGAATCCGGTATTACGATTCGTTTTGATGGTCAGTTTGGCGAAGGTACGCTGCATGCGCCGTTGATTGGTGAATTCAACGCAGCCAACTTAATGCTGGCATTTGCGACCTTATTGAGCCTTGGTTTTGATAAGAACGATTTGCTAGCGACGGCTGCTCAATTGCAGCCGGTGTTAGGCCGAATGGAGCTATTCCAAGCTGAAAATCGCGCCAAAGTTGTGGTCGATTACGCTCACACGCCTGATGCGCTTGAAAAAGCATTACAAGCACTGCGCGTGCATTGTGACGGACAGCTTTGGGCTATTTTCGGTTGTGGTGGCGATCGCGATGCGGGTAAGCGTCCAATGATGGCAGAAATCGCTGAGCGTTTGGGTGACAAAGTCGTCTTGACCGATGATAACCCGCGCAGTGAAGACCCTGTATTAATCGTCAAAGATATGCTTGCTGGCCTATCCAAACCAGCAGAAGCGATTGTCCAGCATGATCGCTTTAAAGCGCTTTCTTACGCGTTGGAAAACGCTGCGTCTCAAGACATTATCTTGCTGGCAGGTAAGGGCCACGAAGACTACCAAATTCGTAACGGCGAAACGATTCATTATTCCGACCGCGAATCCGCAATGCAGCTTTTAGGATTATCTTCATGATCAAGGTTACTTTATCTCAAATTGCAGAAATCACTGGCGGAGCGTTATTCGGTAACGATCTGACTATCGACGCAATGTCCACTGACACGCGAACGATAGACAATGGTGCGCTGTTTGTTGCGCTTGTCGGTGAACGATTCGATGCGCATAATTTTTGTCAGCAAGCATTTGAAGCGGGGGCTGGTGCCTTATTGGTTGAAAAGTGTCTTGATGTGAATGCGCCGCAAGTCGTGGTATCGGATACCAAAATCGCACTGGGCGAGTTAGCTTCTTGGGTGCACCATTCTTGCCAAACGCCTACCGTTGCGATAACTGGCAGCTGTGGAAAGACCACGGTGAAAGAGATGGTTGCCAGCATTCTTCAGCAAAAAGGCAACGTGTTGTTCACGGCAGGGAACTTCAATAATGATATTGGTGTTCCGCTGACCTTGCTGCGTTCTCAGCAAGATGATGATTACGCGGTGATTGAGCTAGGCGCAAACCATATTGGTGAAATTGCTTACACTACCCAGCTTGTGAAACCGGATATCGCGCTGGTAAACAATGTTGCGGCGGCGCATTTGGAAGGCTTTGGTTCTATTGAGGGTGTAAAGCAAGCCAAAGGTGAAATCTATCAAGGGTTACAGGCTGGTGGCATTGCCATCGTCAATCTCGATAGTAACGGTGACGCGCTGTGGCAATCGGTTCTTGCAGATAAAAAAGTGATCACTTTCTCGCATAATAATTCGCAAGCGGACTTTTACGCATCGAACGTGACAATGAATGAGGAAGGTAAAGCGAGCTTTACTTTGCATATTTCATCAGATTCGCGAGAAATTGAACTGTCACTTGGTATTATTGGTCAACATAACGTTGCAAATGCTATTGCGGCCTCAATCATTGCGCTACACATGGGGGCAACCGTTGAAGAGATTCAGTTTGGTCTTTTAAACCTTAACAAAGTAAAAGGCCGAGTGGATGTAGAGCAACTCAGCTCGACGATCAAGTTGATCGATGACAGCTACAATGCAAGCGTACCTGCGATGAAAGCGGCGGTTGATTTGCTTGGGGCGTTTCACGGTCAGCGCTGGTTGATTTTAGGCAATATGGCGGAATTGGGTGAGGAAAGTCTTGCACTTCACCGTCAAGTCGGGGAACATGCTGCCCCACAAAAATTTGAACATGTTCTCACATATGGTGCAGACGCAAAGATCATTAGCGAGCTTTGCCATGGCATTCACTTTGAGACACATCAAGAGATGATTGACTACATCAAGCAGCATCTAGACCAAACCGTTTCTGACCAACACACTATTTTGGTTAAAGGCGCGAACGGTGCACGTATGTTTGAAGTCGCTGCTGCTTTGAAGGAGTATTTTTAATGATTATTTGGCTTGCCGAGCTGCTACAGCCATACCTGTCTTTTTTCCGATTGTTTGAATACCTGTCTTTTCGAGCAATTCTCAGTGTACTTACTGCCCTAGGTCTTTCTCTTTGGATGGGACCTATCATGATCAAGCGTTTGCAAATGCTTCAAATTGGTCAGGTCGTGCGTAACGAAGGCCCTGAGTCTCACTTTAGCAAGCGTGGTACTCCTACTATGGGCGGTATCATGATTTTGGCGGCTATTTCGATCACGATTCTATTGTGGACTGATTTATCCAACCCTTATGTTTGGGCGGTACTGACGGTATTGCTAGGTTATGGCGCCGTTGGCTTTGTCGATGATTATCGTAAAGTGGTGCGTAAAAACACCGATGGTTTGATCGCGCGTTGGAAGTATTTCTGGCAGTCTTTGATCGCATTTGTTGTGGCATTTGCTCTATACGCTTATGGTAAAGACACAGCAGCGACGCAGCTTGTCGTGCCATTCTTTAAAGACGTGATGCCACAGCTTGGTCTGATGTACATCATTCTGACTTACTTCGTGATTGTTGGCACCAGTAATGCGGTAAACCTCACTGATGGCTTAGATGGTTTGGCTATCATGCCGACGGTACTGGTTGCTGCAGGCTTTGCCGTTATCGCTTGGGCTACTGGTAACGTTAACTTTTCTGAATATCTGCACATCCCATATCTACCACATGCCTCTGAGCTTGTTGTGGTATGTACGGCGATTGTGGGCGCGGGTCTTGGATTCTTATGGTTCAACACCTATCCAGCACAAGTATTTATGGGTGACGTAGGCTCTCTTGCGCTAGGTGGTGCACTAGGCACTATCGCTGTTTTGGTTCGTCAAGAATTGGTGCTGGTTATCATGGGCGGTGTGTTTGTTATGGAAACACTGTCTGTAATCCTCCAAGTCGGTTCATACAAGCTGCGCGGTCAACGCATTTTCCGCATGGCACCAATTCATCATCACTACGAATTAAAAGGTTGGCCAGAACCTCGTGTAATCGTGCGATTCTGGATAATTTCTATGGTTCTTGTTCTGATTGGTCTTGCGACATTGAAAGTGCGTTAAACGCACTTTCCAAGAACAAGCAATACAGTGTGATCACATATGGAACGTTGGCAAAACATACATAACGTTGTCGTCGTAGGGCTCGGTATTACCGGGCTCTCTGTCGTTAAACACCTCCGAAAAACTCAGCCGCAATTGACGGTTAAAGTTATTGATACGCGTGACAATCCGCCAGGCGCCGAGCGTCTGCCTGAACAGGTTGAACTACACCGTGGTGGTTGGAATACCCAGTGGCTTGCAGAGGCGGACTTGGTGGTGACCAACCCTGGTATTGCGTTAGCGACACCAGAGATACAAACGGTGCTAGCGAAAGGCACGCCTGTCGTGGGGGACATCGAGTTGTTTGCTTGGGCTGTGAATAAACCAGTGGTGGCCATCACTGGTTCAAACGGCAAGAGCACGGTGACAGATTTAACTGGTGTGATGGCAAAAGCGGCAGGATTGACGGTGGGTGTCGGCGGTAACATTGGCGTGCCTGCACTGGAGCTGCTTGAGCAAGATGCGGATTTGTATGTACTGGAACTTTCAAGTTTTCAGTTGGAAACGACGTCGAGTTTGAAACTCAAAGCGGCGGCATTTCTTAACCTTTCCGAAGATCATATGGATCGCTACGAAGGTATGGCAGATTATCGCGCTGCTAAGCTGCGTATTTTTGATCATGCAGAGTTAGCTGTAGTTAACCGTGATGATCAAGAGACGTACCCAGAGGTTGAGATGCCCGTGGTTACGTTTGGCAGCGATGAGCAAGCTTACGGCCTTGAAGTCGATGGTTCTCGCACATGGTTACTTGATCATGGTCAGCGCGTAATCGCCAGCGATGAATTGAAACTTGTCGGCAAACATAACTTAGCGAACGCTCTCGTCGTGTTGGCTCTGCTCAAAGCTGCAGGTGTTGATTACCACAACGCTTTGAATGCACTTAAAAATTACACTGGACTGACACACCGATGCCAGGTGGTTGCGGATAATCGTGGCGTAAAATGGGTGAATGACTCCAAAGCAACTAATATCGCAAGCACTATGGCTGCGCTATCAGGATTAGAGTCGACCGGTAAACTTTATCTGCTCGTTGGTGGTGTCGGTAAAGGCGCGGACTTCACGCCATTAAAACCGATCTTTGCAACGCTTAACCTACAACTGTGCTGTTTTGGTCTAGACGGTGATGATTTTATGCCACTACATGAGTCAGCAATCCGTTTCAACACCATGGAAGATGTGATTCAACAAATATCTTCGCAGTTAAAATCTGGTGATATGGTGATGCTGTCTCCCGCATGTGCTAGCTTTGATCAATTCGACAATTTTATGGCAAGAGGCGATGCATTTGCTGTTCTTGCTCAGAAATATGCATAACTAAAGGTTACTCGTTTCGTGGGTTTAAGTAACGTTAAACACAACATTGGTAATTGGCTTAAGCATCCAGCGCCAGAAGCGCTGTTTGATCGCCAGTTAGTGTGGATTGCGTTGGGTTTGATGTTGACTGGTTTGATTATGGTGACCTCTGCGTCTTTCCCAATCAGCTCACGATTGACCGATCAGCCGTTCCACTTCATGTTCCGTCATGCCACCTTCTTAGTGTTGGCGATCGGGACCTCTGCGGTGATACTTCAAGTACCTTTAGAGCAATGGTTTAAGAAAAGTCATTACTTGCTTTGGGTCTCATTCGGCTTGCTGATTGTTGTACTTCTTGCAGGTAAGTCAGTAAATGGCGCTTCTCGTTGGATTCCGCTTGGTCTGTTCAACTTACAGCCTGCCGAAGTTGCGAAGCTATCGCTGTTCATCTTCATGTCCGGTTATTTAGTCCGTAAGCAAGATGAAGTGCGCCAGACCTTCTTTGGCGGCTTTATGAAGCCAATCATGGTGTTTGCTTTCTTCGCCGTCTTGTTACTTGGTCAGCCGGACTTGGGTACCGTCGTTGTAATGCTGGTTACTCTGTTTGGCATGTTATTTATCGCGGGCGCGAAGCTAACCCAGTTTCTGGCCCTGATGATTGCAGGCATTGGCGCTGTCGTCGGTTTGATCTTGGTAGAACCGTACCGTATGCGCCGTGTTACTTCGTTTCTTGACCCATGGGAAGATCCGTTCGGTAGCGGCTATCAGTTGACTCAATCTTTGATGGCGTTTGGTCGCGGAGAATGGTTTGGTCAAGGGTTAGGGAACTCAATTCAAAAACTGGAATACCTACCAGAAGCGCACACCGACTTTGTATTTGCGGTATTGGCTGAAGAGCTTGGTTTCGTCGGTGTTGTTTTAGTGCTGATGTTGATTTTTAGCTTGGTACTTAAAGCTGTGTATATCGGCAAACGTGCTTTTGAAGAAGGCGAGATGTTTGGTGGTTACTTAGCGTTTGGTATTGGTATTTGGTTTGCGTTTCAAACCATGGTCAATGTGGGCGCAGCCGCTGGTATTGTTCCAACCAAAGGTTTGACGCTTCCACTAATCAGTTATGGTGGTTCCAGTCTGATTATTATGTCCGTTGCAGTGTCCATATTGCTGCGTATCGATCACGAATGCCGCTTGAAACGCGCGCAACAACAATCAGAACAACAGACGAATGAAACAGAATAAACGTTTGATGGTGATGGCTGGTGGTACCGGCGGTCACGTATTCCCAGGTTTGGCAGTTGCAAAGCAGCTTCAAGAACAAGGTTGGGAGATCCGTTGGTTAGGCACAGCGGATCGAATGGAAGCCGATTTGGTGCCAAAGCATGGTATTGAGATCGACTTTATCAAAGTAAAAGGTCTGCGAGGCCAAGGCGTTAAACGTCTTTTAGCTGCCCCTTTTCAAATTATTAATGCCATCATGCAAGCACGAGCGCACATGAAGCGCTGGCAGCCGGATGCCGTTTTAGGTATGGGCGGCTATGTGAGTGGTCCGGGTGGTATCGCGGCTTGGTTAAGCGGTATCCCGGTTGTTCTACACGAACAAAACGCGGTTGCAGGTTTAACAAATCAATGGCTATCAAAGATCGCTAAGAAAGTCTTTCAAGCGTTTCCCGGCGCATTTCCTTCTGCGGCGGTTGTCGGTAACCCAGTACGTGAAGACGTAACGCAGTTGGATGAGCCCGCTCAACGTATGCAAGAGAGAGAAGGACCAATTCGTATTCTTGTTATGGGCGGCAGCCAAGGGGCGCGTATTCTTAATCAAACATTGCCAGCGGTGATGGCAAACTTGGGACAAGACTACTGTATTCGTCATCAAGCAGGTAAAGGCGCAGCGCAAGAAGTTCAAGCCGCTTATCAAGCGAACAATGTTGCTAATGCAGAAGTGACCGAGTTTATCGATGATGTTGCACAAGCGTATGCGTGGGCAGATCTGCTAGTGTGCCGTTCTGGCGCATTGACGGTATCTGAAGTCTCAGCAGCAGGTGTAGGCGCGATTTTTATCCCGTTCATGCATAAAGACCGTCAACAGGCACTGAATGCCGACCACTTAGTGGAATGCGGTGCTGCGAAGATGATTGAACAACCTGATTTAACCGTGGAGTCTTTGACTCAACAGATCCAACAATTGGATCGCCAAGCTTTACTTTCAATGGCTCAAAAGGCACGCAGTGCCGCAAAATTAGATGCTGACAAAGTTGTCGCACAAGCCATTGTCGCTTTGACCGAAAAGCGTTAACGAATTATTGAGAATCGAATTAATGACTATCCAACATACACAAGACTTAGCTCAGATTCGCGCGATGGTACCAGAAATGCGTCGCGTGAAATGCATCCACTTCATCGGTATCGGTGGTGCGGGCATGAGCGGCATTGCTGAAGTTCTTTTAAACGAAGGTTATGAAATCACGGGTTCAGACTTGTCTGAAAACCCAGTAACCGAGCGCTTAGTGTCAAAAGGGGCAACCGTATTTATTGGTCACCAAGCAAGTAATGTCGAAAAGGCTAGTGTGGTAGTCGTTTCCACAGCGATTAACGAAGAAAACCCTGAAGTCATGGCGGCTCGTGAATTGCGTATTCCTATTGTTCGCCGAGCAGAAATGCTGGCTGAACTGATGCGATTCCGTCATGGTATCGCTGTTGCGGGTACACATGGTAAAACCACCACCACAGCACTAGTCACACAAATCTATTCCGAAGCAGGCCTTGATCCTACGTTTGTAAACGGCGGTCTAGTAAAGAGCGCGGGCACCAATGCGCGCTTGGGCTCTAGCCGTATTCTGATTGCAGAAGCGGATGAGAGCGACGCCTCTTTCTTGCACCTGCAACCTATGGTGAGCATCGTTACCAACATCGAAGCTGACCACATGGATACCTACGGTGGTGACTTCGAAACGTTGAAACAAACCTTCATTGATTTTCTTCACAACCTGCCGTTTTATGGCCAAGCCATTGTCTGTATCGATGATCCAGTGATTCGTGAGCTGATTCCGCGTATTAGCCGTCAAGTGATCACCTACGGCTTTTCTGACGATGCGGACGTACGTATCGAAAATTATCATCAAGAAGGTCAGCAAGGTAAATTTACAGTAGTACGTAAAGGTCGAGCTAACCTCGATATCACGCTAAACATTCCAGGCCGTCACAATGCGTTGAACGCATCAGCAGCAATAGCGGTCGCAACGGAAGACGACATTGAAGATGACGCGATTCTAAAAGCGATGGCGGGCACTCAAGGTACTGGCCGTCGTTTTGATCACCTTGGTGAGTTTGATACAGGTAACGGTCATGCGATGTTAGTCGATGATTACGGTCATCACCCAACAGAAGTTGATGTAACCATTAATGCTGCACGCAGCGGTTGGCAAGATAAGCGATTGGTTATGATTTTCCAACCACATCGTTACAGTCGCACTCGTGACCTTTACGATGATTTTGCAAACGTGCTTGAGCAGGTTGATGTATTGATCATGCTTGACGTGTATGCCGCGGGTGAAAAACCAATTGCTGGCGCGGATGGACGCTCTTTGTGCCGTACGATTCGCAGCCGAGGTAAAGTAGATCCGATTTTTGTTCCAGAAATCGAGCAATTACCATCAGTTTTGGCTAACGTTATACAAGACGGCGACCTAATTTTAACGCAAGGTGCTGGTGATGTTGGTAAAGTTGCCAAACAGCTGGCTAATCTTGAGTTAAATATAAACAAGATGCTTGGATAAGTCAGAGTGATGACGCAAAGGACAGATAAGACTCAGATCTCGATTTTGCGTCAAGATCGTTGTGATTTATTGTTATCAGTGTTTGATAGTTTACAAGAGCTCAGTATAATCCCAAGGTTAAAGTCAATACTTTTGCCGATACGATATTATGCGGTGAAAAGTACACGACAAAAGTCAGGAAACGAAGACGTTGTTGAATATTGCACTTAATGAAGAGCGACTAAACACGGACAATAACCGTGGTCGCCAAGATAAAATCTTGGGTGCGCTATTTTTCGTTGTGGTTGTGACCTTAATTAGTTCTGTTTTGTACTCGGCGATCAGTTGGATGTGGGATGACCAAAGGTTACCTCTCTCCAAAATAGTGCTTCAAGGTAAATTGGAGTACGTCAAAGCTGACGATGTTCAGGCTGCATTTAGTCGAATAGATCACATCGGTACATTCATGTCTCAGGATATTGATGTATTACAGCAAAGTGTTGAAGCATTGCCGTGGGTTGCTCATGCAGCGATTCGCAAGCAGTGGCCCGATACAGTAAAAGTTTTCTTAACAGAGCATCAACCCGAAGCCATTTGGAATGGCAACGAACTGTTAGATAAAAACGGTTTGGTTTTCGATGGTGATGTTGCTTTGTTAAAGGACGAGAAAGTTAAGTTGTATGGACCCAAAGACACTGGCCCGGAAGTGTTACAAACTTACCGCGAACTGAGTCCTAAGTTTCAACAATTGGGTTTAGCGATATCGTCTCTGGTGTTAAACGAGCGACGAGCTTGGCAAATCATCCTAGATAACGGTATTCGATTAGAGCTTGGTAAAGAGTCTCTTCTTGAGCGTATAGAGCGCTTTTTTTCGCTCTATAACAAGCTTGGCAGTGACACGCAACGAATCAGTTATATCGATCTCAGGTACGATACAGGAGCCGCAGTCGGTTGGTTTCCTGAAGAAGAGTTAGAAGAGAGTACAGATGACTAAGGCCGCAGATGACAACATTATTGTTGGTCTTGATATAGGCACTGCAACCGTATCAGCTCTAGTGGGTGAGATTCTACCTGATGGCCAAATTAATATTATTGGTGCGGGTAGTAGCCCTTCGCGTGGCATGGATAAAGGTGGCGTGAATGACTTGGAGTCGGTTGTAAAATCAGTACAACGTGCAATTGATCAAGCTGAGCTAATGGCCGAGTGCCAAATCAGCCGAGTCTTCATTTCGTTGTCTGGTAAGCATATCGCAAGCCGAATTGAAAAAGGCATGGGCACCATATCAGACGAGGAAGTTTCTCAAGAAGATATGGACAGAGCGATCCATACCGCGAAATCAATTAAAATCGGTGATGAACAGCGAATCCTTCACGTGATTCCTCAAGAGTTCACCATCGACTATCAAGAAGGGATCAAAAACCCTCTTGGTTTATCAGGGGTAAGAATGGAAGTCAGTGTCCATCTTATCTCGTGTCATAATGACATGGCACGCAATATTATTAAGGCAGTAGAGCGCTGCGGCCTTAAAGTAGAGCAACTTGTGTTTTCAGGGCTTGCTGCAAGTAATGCGGTAATCACCGAGGATGAAAGAGAGCTCGGAGTTTGTGTGGTAGATATTGGCGCCGGCACGATGGATGTGGCTATCTGGACTGGTGGTGCGTTACGTCACACAGAAGTATTTTCGTACGCAGGAAATGCTGTAACGAGCGATATTGCTTTTGCTTTTGGTACGCCAGTGAGCGATGCTGAAGAAATAAAAGTCAAATATGGCTGTGCTTTGAGTGAACTGGTCAGTAAGGATGACACGGTTAATGTCCCAAGCGTAGGAGGACGTCCTTCACGTAGTCTGCAGCGTCAGACTCTATCTGAAGTGATTGAGCCACGATACTCTGAGCTTATGGGATTAGTTAACCAAACTATCGACTCTGTACAAGCGAAACTGCGCGAAGAGGGCATTAAGCACCATCTTGCTGCGGGTGTAGTTCTAACCGGCGGTGCTGCGCAAATTGACGGAGTAGTAGAATGTGCGGAGCGCGTATTCCGCAATCAAGTAAGGGTCGGCAAACCGCTCGAAGTCAGCGGACTAACTGACTATGTAAAAGAGCCGTACCATTCTACGGCAGTTGGATTACTTCATTACGCAAGAGACATGCAGTCTAGCGACGATAGCGATTACAATGAACCTAAACGCTCATCTGTTACTGGCTTTTTCGATAAATTGCGTAATTGGATACAAAAAGAGTTTTAACCTGAGTTGCAGGATAAACGGAGACAACACATGTTTGAACCGATGATGGAAATGTCTGACGATGCAGTAATCAAGGTCGTTGGAGTTGGTGGCGGCGGTGGTAACGCCGTTGAACACATGGTGCGTGAATCCATCGAAGGTGTGGAATTCATCAGCGTCAACACTGATGCGCAAGCACTTCGTAAGACAAGCGTTGGCAATGTCATTCAGATTGGTGGTGATATCACTAAAGGTCTGGGTGCAGGTGCGAATCCACAAGTTGGCCGTGAGGCAGCTCTCGAAGACAGAGATAGAATTAAAGATTCCCTAACTGGTGCCGATATGGTGTTTATCGCAGCTGGTATGGGCGGTGGTACAGGTACTGGTGCAGCACCTGTTATTGCTGAAGTGGCGAAAGAGCTAGGTATTCTGACTGTAGCGGTTGTAACAAAACCGTTCAGCTTTGAAGGCAAAAAGCGTTTAGCGTTTGCTGAGCAAGGCATCGATGAGTTATCTAAGCACGTTGACTCGTTAATTACGATTCCAAACGAGAAGCTACTTAAAGTTCTTGGTCGTGGCGTAACATTGCTTGAAGCATTTGCGAGTGCGAATGACGTTCTTAAGAATGCAGTTCAAGGTATCGCCGAGCTAATCACTCGCCCTGGTATGATCAACGTCGACTTTGCAGACGTACGTACAGTGATGTCTGAAATGGGTCACGCGATGATGGGTAGTGGTATTGCGAAAGGTGAAGACCGAGCTGAAGAAGCGGCTGAGATGGCAATTTCTAGCCCACTTCTAGAAGATATCGATCTTGCTGGTGCTCGCGGTGTTCTTGTTAACATCACTGCTGGTCTGGACATGCG
This sequence comes from Vibrio sp. zbq_1, assembly GCF_043102935.1. NCBI lineage: Bacteria > Pseudomonadati > Pseudomonadota > Gammaproteobacteria > Vibrionales > Vibrionaceae > Vibrio > Vibrio sp. zbq_1. The sequence continues at coordinate 115,197 of NZ_JBICJH010000042.1, read as the reverse complement.
TCTTGATGAGTTTGAGACAGTTGGTAACACAGTGAAGGCATTTGCATCTGACAATGCAACCGTGGTTATCGGTACTTCTCTAGACCCAGATATGACAGATGAAATCCGTGTGACTGTAGTTGCGACAGGTATTGGCAATGAAAGAAAGCCAGATATCACGCTAGTCGCTGGTGGTAAAGCAAAAGTAGCTTCGGCTCCTCAAGCTCAGCCACAACAAGTTGCGGCAACGCAAGCTGAAGAAAAGCCGGCACAAACTTTGCAGAATCAAGTGCAAGAGAAGCCACAGGTAACTCCTCAGCCGACAAACACAGTTTCTTCTTCTCCTGCCGCGGGCCAAAGCTCAGCAGCACCAAAGCAAGAGAAAGAAAGCGGTTACTTAGATATCCCGGCATTTTTACGTCGTCAGGCTGATTAATCTTTAACCCATAAATTTGACATGGCTCAAAATTATGGTAGCATTCACGGTCGACGTTACAGACGACCGTGTTTTGTAGCATATTTTAGAGAGGCAAGCAGATGATCAGACAACGTACTCTGAGAGAAATAGTGAAAACTACTGGTGTGGGTCTCCACTCTGGTCGTAAAGTCACGCTTACTCTGCGCCCGGCTGCTGCAAACACAGGTATTATTTACCGTCGTACAGATGTAAATCCACCTGTAGATTTTCCAGCTGATCCAGCTTCTGTTCGTGACACTATGCTTTGTACTGCATTAGTGAACGACGAAGGTGTGCGTATTTCAACGGTTGAACACTTGAACGCTGCACTTGCAGGTATGGGCATCGACAACATTATTGTTGAAGTTGACGCTCCTGAAATCCCAATTATGGATGGTAGCGCAAGTCCGTTCGTTTACCTGCTTCAGCAAGCGGGTATCGAAATGCAAAACGTTCCTAAGCGTTTTATCCGCATTAAAAAGCCAGTTCGTTTTGAAGATGGCGATAAGTGGGCAGAATTTGTTCCATTTAACGGCTTCCGTATGGACTTCGAAATTGACTTTAACCACCCTGCGATTGAATCAGACGAGCAGCGCCTGCTGTTTGATTTCTCATCTCAAGGTTTCGTTCGCGAAATTTCTCGTGCACGTACGTTTGGCTTTATGCGTGATATCGAGTACCTACAATCTCAAAACCTAGTTTTGGGTGGTAGTTTCGATAATGCTATCGTATTGGACGATTACCGAATTCTGAACGAAGAAGGTCTGCGCTTTGAGAACGAGTTTGTTACTCACAAGGTGTTAGATGCAATTGGCGACCTTTACATGTGTGGTCATCCAATTATTGGTGAATTCCGTGCTTATAAATCAGGTCACGGTTTAAACAACCAACTTCTACGCGCAGTATTGGCGGATCAAGAAGCATGGGAATGGACAACTTTCGAAGAAGAAGTCGGTTCTCCAGTCGCTTTTGCAGAGCCAAACATGGTGCTAGCATAAGTTAGTCAAAGAATATTAAAAACCAGGTTTCGACCTGGTTTTTTTCTATCTAAATTTTACCGAACTTGATGATGGTGGATGGTTATTGGCTAGATTTTTCTGCCATATCTGCGAGCCTTTTTAGTCGCTCTTGGATTTTTGGTGGGGCCATATCAGCGATGGTCATCAGTGATTGAGCTGCTGACTCAGTGAGTGGCGGGCGTTTTGGCCTATCGTCTTTCTCGTATCGATTACGATAAAGTGAAGGGTTGATCCGAACGTCTACACTTATCAATTTTGCATAACCTTGTGTGCGCAGTTTGTTTAAGATCATTAGACGATCGTAGTCGATCTTCATTTTGATGGCCGCGCTAGATACGTCTATCAGAAGATGGCCATTGCGAATATTTGCAACTCGGCAATGATCTGCCGTCCCTTTTGGTAAAATTGTTTGTAGAGCTTGGTTAAGCTGCAAGATTTCTCCGGCATGTTCTTGAATTTGCTTAAATTGAGACTCAGCAATTACATCCTCTGTCGAGGTTGGTCGATGATCACGCATAGGTAAAATCTAATTTTGTTGAGATATGACTATTCTAGAGCAGCTTTCTCACTAGGTATAGTTTACATTAACGTCTTTAGCCTCTGTTTTACAATGGAGATGGATTGAACGTGGTAAAGTCCTGTTTTTGCCAAGTTTCGTCGTGTAGCAGCTAATAATATTGGCTAATCCATCACCACTTTAACTAAAAATTTCAGAGTGCTTCAAACAAATACGTCTATTTATGGTTGTATCGATGAAAAATCCTTACACTAAGCCACATTGTTTCGAAACTTAGCCTTGAAATATGAATGTTTGAACTCAATATCTTTGATAAATGATTTATCTCAGTATTCTTAGTTCCAAACTGGCAGAGACTGAAGGCATTACGAGTAGATCGGGAACGGTCTGATTAAAGAGAGATTCACGAAAAATGATAACTAAGCTACTGACAAAAGTAATTGGCAGTCGCAACGACCGAACACTGCGCCGCCTTAGAAAAATTGTAAAAGAGATCAATAACTACGAACCAACATTTGAAGCACTTTCAGATGAAGAGCTTAAAGCGAAAACTGTTGAGTTCCGTGAGCGCCTAGAGCAAGGCGAAACTCTTGATAAGCTACTTCCAGAAGCTTTTGCTACTGTTCGTGAAGCGTCTAAACGTGTATACGGTATGCGTCACTTCGACGTGCAGCTCATCGGCGGTATGGTTCTAAATGCAGGCCAAATCGCAGAGATGCGCACGGGTGAAGGTAAAACTCTAACGGCAACTCTTCCTGCTTACCTAAATGCACTTCCTGGTAAAGGCGTACACGTTGTTACGGTCAACGACTACCTCGCTAAACGTGATGCGGAGACAAACCGTCCGCTATTTGAATTCTTAGGTATGACGGTTGGTGTTAACGTGCCTAACATGCCTCCTCAAGCGAAAAAAGAAGCGTACCAAGCTGATATTCTATACGGAACAAACAACGAGTTTGGTTTCGATTACTTGCGCGACAACATGGCTTTCCGCAATGAAGACCGTGTTCAGCGCGAACGTTTCTTTGCTGTGGTCGATGAGGTGGACTCAATCCTTATCGATGAAGCTCGTACTCCTTTGATCATCTCTGGTCCGGCAGAAGACAGTTCAGAACTTTACACTCGAATCAACCTGCTTATCCCACACCTACAGAAGCAAGATAAAGAAGATTCTGAAGAGTATCGTGGCGATGGTCACTACACTGTTGATGAAAAATCAAAACAAGTTCACTTGACTGAAACGGGTCAAGAATACGTAGAAGAGCTATTGGTTAAAAATGGTTTGATGGAAGAAGGTGATACATTGTACTCACCAGCGAACATCAGCTTGCTTCACCATGTAAATGCTGCTCTACGAGCACATGTGCTGTTTGAGCGTAATGTGGATTACATCGTTAACGATGACGGCGAAGTTGTGATCGTTGATGAACACACTGGTCGTACAATGCCAGGTCGTCGTTGGTCAGAAGGTCTTCACCAAGCTGTCGAAGCGAAAGAAGGCGTTAAGATCCAAAACGAAAACCAAACGCTAGCTTCTATCACATTCCAGAATTACTTCCGTCTATACGAGAAACTGTCTGGTATGACTGGTACAGCGGATACTGAAGCGTTTGAGTTCCAATCTATTTATGGCTTGGAAACTGTTGTTATCCCAACCAACAAACCAATGATTCGTAACGATATGCCGGATGTGGTGTACCGTACCGAAGCTGAGAAGTTTGCTGCAATCATTGAAGATATCAAAGAGCGCGTTGCGAAAGGTCAGCCAACATTGGTTGGTACAGTATCGATTGAAAAATCAGAACTACTCTCCAACGCCTTGAAGAAAGCGAAGATCAAACACAACGTTTTGAACGCTAAGTTCCATGAGAAAGAAGCGGAAATCGTTGCTGAAGCAGGTATGCCTGGTGCGGTAACTATCGCAACAAACATGGCGGGTCGTGGTACAGATATCGTGCTAGGTGGTAGCTGGCAAGCAAAAGTTGAATCACTACAAGATCCAACGAAAGAGCAAATCGACGCAATCAAAGCTGAGTGGAAAAAAGTTCACGATCAAGTTTTAGATGCTGGTGGTCTGCACATCATCGGTACTGAGCGTCATGAATCTCGTCGTATCGATAACCAGTTACGTGGCCGTTCTGGTCGTCAAGGTGATGCGGGTTCATCTCGTTTCTACCTATCGATGGAAGACTCACTACTGCGTATCTTCACTTCAGATCGTATGGCAAGCTTGATTCAAAGCGGTATGGAAGAAGGCGAAGCAATCGAATCTAAGATGTTGTCTCGTTCTATTGAAAAAGCACAACGCAAAGTGGAAGGTCGCAACTTCGACATCCGTAAACAGCTTCTTGAATACGATGACGTGGCGAACGATCAACGTAAAGTGGTTTACGAACTGCGTGATGAGCTCATGAACGTTGACGATATCAGCGACATGATTGAACAAAACCGTGAAGATGTGCTCACAGCGATCATCGACGAATACATTCCACCACAATCTCTAGAAGACATGTGGGATGTGGAAGGTCTTCAAGAACGTTTGAAAGCAGATTTCGATCTAGACGCGCCAATCAAGCAATGGCTTGAGGAAGACGACAAACTGTACGAAGAAGCGCTGCGCGAGAAGATTATCAGCCTAGCCGTTGAAGTATACAAAGCGAAAGAAGAAGTTGTGGGTGCACAAGTGCTTCGTAACTTCGAAAAATCAGTGATGCTTCAAACACTCGATACGCTTTGGAAAGAGCATCTGGCGGCGATGGATCATCTGCGTCAAGGTATCCACCTACGTGGCTACGCACAAAAGAACCCGAAACAAGAATACAAACGTGAATCGTTTGAATTGTTTGAAGGTTTACTTGAAGCGCTAAAGACTGACGTTATTACTGTTCTGTCTCGTGTCCGCGTTCAACAGCAAGAAGAAGTTGAGCGTATGGAAGAGCAACGTCGTGCACAAGCAGAAGAAGCTGCTCGTCGTGCGCAGGCTCAGCATGCAGCTGCGGAAAATCAGTTGGCTGATGGTGAAGAGTCTGAGGGCTCAAATCAACCTGTTGTTCGTGATGAGCGTAAAGTAGGTCGAAACGAACCTTGTCCATGTGGTAGTGGCAAGAAATACAAGCAGTGTCACGGTCAGATCAATTAATCTAACTTGATAACTTAATAAGAAAGAGTCGCTTAGGCGGCTCTTTTTGTATCGATAGATCCTAGGTAAATATCCATGAAAAGAATTCACATTGTTGCAGCGATCATTTTCAATCAAGATAAGTCGCAAATCTTTATTACTAAACGTCCTGATGATAAACATAAAGGTGGTTTTTGGGAGTTTCCGGGCGGTAAAGTCGAGCTAGGAGAAACAGTTGAACAAGCGATGGTTCGTGAGCTTGAAGAGGAAGTGGGGATTCGAGTGATTGAACAAGCACCGTTTGAACACCTTGAATACGATTACCCAGATAAGTCACTAAAATTTGATTTTATTACCGTCTCTCAGTTCGAGAACGAACCTTATGGTCGAGAAGGTCAAGAAGGGCGCTGGGTCGCAGTTGGTGAATTAGGGGATTACACCTTCCCTGAAGCGAACGTGCCTATCTTACAACGTGTCGTAAAAGAGTTCGCTTAAGCCCAATGAACGTGCTTGTGGTTAACACAGTATGTTGTTAGTTTAAAAAGATTCAGCGAAACGAAAGAGAACGAGAAGCCTCGTTATCCAGAGAAGGAGAGAAAGCGCAATGGTTCGTATTGCAATCGCAGGAGCTGCTGGCCGTATGGGTCGCAACCTAGTCAAAGCCTCGCACATAAACCCAGATGCATCTGTAACGGCAGGTTCAGAACGTCCAGAATCTTCGCTTGTCGGTGTTGATATCGGTGAACTTTGTGGTGAAGGAAAGTTCGATGTTTTCCTGACCGATGATCTAGAGAAAGAGGTCGACAATTTTGATGTTGTTATCGACTTTACCGCTCCAGTAAGTACGTTAGCGAACTTAGAGTTATGTAAACAGCATGGGAAGTCTATCGTAATTGGTACCACTGGCTTTAGTGAAGAAGAGCGAGCACTGATTGATGCAGTTGCGAAGCACGTACCTGTTGTGATGGCGCCTAACTACTCTGTTGGTGTGAACCTAGTATTTAAGTTGCTTGAGAAAGCTGCAAAAGTAATGGGTGATTACTGCGATGTCGAGATTGTCGAAGCTCATCACCGCCATAAAGTTGATGCTCCGTCAGGTACTGCGATTGGTATGGGAGAGGCGATTGCTGGCGCTATGGGCAACAAGTTAAGTGATGTTGCGGTGTATGCGCGTGAAGGCATTACTGGTGAGCGAACTAAAGATGAAATCGGTTTTGCAACCATTCGTGCAGGTGACATTGTCGGCGAGCACACAGCAATGTTTGCTGATATTGGTGAGCGAGTCGAAATAACGCACAAAGCGACGGACCGCATGACTTTTGCTAATGGTGCCGTGAAGGCTGCTGTGTGGCTACATTCCAAGCCGGCGGGCTTTTATACCATGACCGATGTGCTTGGTTTGAATGAGCTTTAAATACATAATTATTCGCCGGCGTAAGCCGGCTTTTTTGTATTTGAAGAAAGTTATGTAAATAAAATGAGTATTGTAGAGCGTCAGTTTTGAACTTGTTTGTGTGTATTTTTGCTGGCTTGGTTGCTTTATTTGTCTTAACTACTTAAAAGTTGATGTTTTTTTGTTGTGATTAACGTTTGCGTGAAAATCTCATAAAAATTTGTGATCTATAAAAAGTTCAAATTTGTAAAATCTAAAAAAAGAACCATCTTCAAAGTTTGCAGGTGGTGGAAACTTGTGTTTTTAGGGCTTATTGCTAGTAAATGCTATTACTCTTTAGAAAAAGATAATTTATTTTTCATTGTGTGTTGACAGGTTTGCAGTCCATCTTTAGAATACCGCCAATTTGTCTGAAATACCTATTTATGTAGATTTTATAGGTAAAGGAAGGCATGATTGCGGTTTGATTTATTTTTTTTTGCATTTTTATTCTGGAGGTTGTCTTGAGTAAATTAGCACTGTTAGTCCTAGAAGATGGGACAGTGTTCCGCGGAGTGTCCATTGGGGCAGATGGCGTTTCCGTCGGTGAAGTCGTTTTCAATACCTCGATGACGGGGTATCAAGAAATCCTCACTGATCCTTCCTATTCTCAGCAAATCGTTACTCTTACTTACCCTCACATTGGCAATACCGGAACCAATTCCGAAGACGAAGAATCCTCTTCCATTCATGCACAAGGCCTTGTGATTCGCGATCTCCCTCTTATCGCTTCTAACTTCCGTAATGAACAATCCCTTTCTGATTATCTTAAGTCGCAAAACATCGTCGGCATCGCAGACATCGACACGCGTAAGCTAACTCGTATCCTGCGTGAAAAAGGTGCTCAAAACGGTTGTATCGTAGCTGGTAACAATCTAGACGAAGCTTTGGCGCTAGCGAAAGCAAAAGAATTTCCTGGTTTGAAAGGTATGGATCTTGCGAAAGAGGTTACAACAAAAGAAGCGTATCAATGGAAACAAGGTTCGTGGACGCTTGAGAGTGGACTTCCAGAAGCGAAAGACGACAGCGAGTTGCCATACCACGTTGTTGCTTACGACTTCGGCGCAAAACGCAACATCTTACGAATGTTGGTTGACCGCGGCTGCCGCCTAACGGTTGTTCCTGCTGAAACGTCAGCCGAAGAAGTTTTGGCTCTGAATCCAGATGGCGTGTTCCTATCGAACGGCCCTGGTGACCCAGAACCATGTACCTACGCGATTGAAGCGACCAAAGTGTTCCTAGAAAAAGGCCTACCAATTTTTGGTATCTGTCTAGGTCACCAAATTCTGGCGCTAGCGTCGGGTGCGCAAACGGTGAAAATGAAGTTTGGTCACCACGGTGCGAACCACCCAGTAAAAGATTTAGAGCGTAACGTTGTGATGATCACTTCGCAAAACCACGGCTTTGCGGCAGATGAAGCAACATTACCGGAAAACTTACGTGCGACTCACGTATCACTATTTGACGGTTCTCTACAAGGTATTCACCGCACAGACAAGCCAGCATTTAGTTTCCAAGGTCACCCAGAAGCAAGCCCAGGTCCACACGACGCGGCACCGCTATTTGACCACTTTATCGAACTCATCAAAAAACACAGCGCTTAATTCGGAGTAGTAGATAATGCCAAAACGTACTGACATTCAAAGTATTCTAATTCTTGGTGCTGGTCCGATTGTTATCGGTCAGGCATGTGAGTTTGACTACTCTGGCGCACAAGCGTGTAAAGCTCTTCGTGAAGAAGGCTACCGAGTTATTCTAGTTAACTCTAACCCAGCAACCATCATGACAGACCCTGAAATGGCAGATGCAACATACATCGAGCCGATTCAGTGGGAAGTTGTTCGCAAGATCATTGAGAAAGAACGCCCAGATGCAGTATTGCCAACAATGGGTGGTCAGACGGCGCTTAACTGTGCGCTAGATCTAGAGAAGCACGGCGTTCTTGCTGAATTCGGCGTAGAGATGATTGGCGCAACGGCTGACGCGATTGATAAAGCAGAAGACCGTTCTCGCTTCGATAAAGCAATGAAGTCTATCGGCCTTGAGTGTCCTCGTGCTGATACCGCGAAGACGATGGAAGAAGCTTACAAAGTTTTAGACATGGTTGGCTTCCCTTGTATCATCCGTCCATCGTTCACCATGGGTGGTACGGGTGGCGGTATCGCGTACAACAAAGAAGAGTTTGAAGAAATCTGTCGTCGTGGTCTGGATCTTTCTCCGACTAACGAACTTCTTATCGATGAATCGCTAATCGGTTGGAAAGAGTACGAAATGGAAGTAGTTCGCGACAAAGCGGACAACTGTATCATCGTATGTTCAATCGAAAACTTCGACCCAATGGGCATCCACACCGGTGACTCAATCACGGTTGCTCCAGCGCAAACTCTGACTGACAAAGAATACCAGCTAATGCGTAATGCATCGCTAGCGGTTCTGCGTGAAATCGGTGTTGAGACAGGTGGTTCAAACGTACAGTTTGGTATCAACCCGAAAGATGGCCGTATGGTTATCATCGAGATGAACCCACGTGTATCTCGCTCTTCTGCTCTGGCATCAAAAGCAACAGGTTTCCCAATCGCTAAGATTGCGGCGAAACTGGCTGTTGGCTTTACTCTAGACGAGCTGCAAAACGACATTACAGGTGGTGCAACTCCGGCATCATTCGAACCTACTATCGACTACGTAGTGACCAAGATTCCTCGTTTTAACTTCGAGAAATTTGCTGGCGCTAACGATCGCCTGACGACTCAGATGAAGTCAGTTGGTGAGGTAATGGCGATTGGTCGTAACCAACAAGAATCTCTTCACAAAGCATTACGTGGCCTAGAAGTTGGCGCGACTGGCTTTGATGAGATGGTTGACCTAGATGCACCTGACGCACTGACTAAGATTCGTCACGAACTAAAAGAAGCTGGCGCAGAGCGTATCTGGTATATCGCAGATGCATTCCGTGCGGGCATGTCAGTGGATGGCGTGTTTAACCTGACGAACATTGATCGCTGGTTCCTAGTTCAAATTGAAGAGCTAGTTAAACTAGAAGAGCAAGTGAAAGCCGGTGGCTTTGCTGGTCTAACAGAAGAAGTTCTACGCCAGATGAAACGTAAAGGTTTCTCTGATGCGCGCCTATCTAAACTGTTAGGTGTGGCTGAAAGCGAAATCCGTCGTCTACGTGACCAGTTTGACATCCACCCTGTCTACAAGCGAGTGGATACGTGTGCGGCTGAGTTCTCTTCTGATACGGCTTACATGTACTCATCTTACGATGAAGAGTGTGAAGCAAACCCAACAGATAAAGACAAGATCATGGTACTGGGCGGTGGTCCAAACCGTATCGGTCAAGGTATCGAATTCGACTACTGTTGTGTACATGCATCACTAGCGCTTCGTGAAGATGGCTACGAAACCATTATGGTGAACTGTAACCCAGAAACAGTATCGACAGACTACGATACATCTGACCGTCTTTACTTCGAACCAGTAACTCTTGAAGATGTGTTGTCTATCGCCCGCGTTGAAAAGCCAAAAGGTGTGATTGTTCAATACGGTGGTCAAACGCCACTTAAACTGGCTCGCGCTCTAGAAGCTGCAGGCGTGCCAATCATCGGTACAAGCCCAGATGCGATTGACCGCGCAGAAGACCGTGAGCGTTTCCAGGCTGCAGTTGAGCGTTTAGGTCTTCTACAACCACAAAACGCAACAGTAACGGCGATGGAGCAAGCGGTTGAGAAATCTCGTGAAATCGGCTTCCCACTCGTTGTTCGTCCATCTTACGTTTTGGGTGGTCGTGCGATGGAAATCGTCTACGATGAACAAGACTTGCGTCGTTACTTCAACGAAGCAGTAAGCGTATCGAATGAATCTCCAGTTCTACTAGACCGATTCCTAGATGATGCAACAGAAGTGGATATCGACGCTATCTGTGACGGTGAGCGCGTGGTTATCGGCGGCATCATGGAGCACATTGAGCAAGCGGGCGTTCACTCTGGTGACTCTGCATGTTCGCTTCCTGCTTACACACTAAGCCAAGAAATCCAAGACAAGATGCGTGAGCAAGTTGAGAAGCTGGCGTTCGAACTTGGTGTACGTGGCCTGATGAACACTCAGTTCGCAGTAAAAGACAACGAAGTTTACCTAATTGAAGTAAACCCTCGTGCTGCGCGTACGGTACCATTCGTATCGAAAGCGACAGGCGCACCACTAGCGAAAATCGCTGCACGTGTAATGGCGGGTCAATCTCTGGAATCACAAGGTTTCACTAAAGAGATTATTCCACCTTACTACTCAGTCAAAGAAGTCGTTCTACCTTTCAATAAGTTCCCTGGCGTTGACCCTCTATTAGGTCCTGAAATGCGCTCAACAGGTGAAGTGATGGGTGTTGGTGCTACGTTTGCAGAAGCTTACGCAAAAGCAGAGCTTGGCTGTGGCAGTGTGTACCCTGAAGGTGGTCGTGCGCTACTTTCTGTTCGTGAAGGTGATAAGCAGCGTGTAGTTGACCTTGCGTCTAAGCTAGTAAAATTGGGTTACCAATTGGATGCGACTCACGGTACTGCTGTAATCCTTGGTGAAGCGGGTATTAACCCTCGCCTGGTAAACAAAGTACATGAAGGTCGTCCACACATTCTTGACCGCATCAAGAACAACGAATACACCTACATTGTGAACACGGCTGCAGGTCGTCAAGCTATTGAAGATTCGAAAGTTCTACGCCGCGGTGCTCTAGCAGAAAAAGTGAACTACACAACAACGCTAAACGCTGCGTTTGCAACGTGTATGTCTCACACTGCTGATGCAAAAGCGTCAGTAACTTCTGTTCAGGAGCTACACGCTAAAGTAAAAGCGAGTCTGGAAGCGTAATAGATAAAAATCAATAAGCCCGGTAACTAGGGCTTATATGACAACCTCATTGCCCGCTCATTTGAGCGGGCTTTTTTATTTTAGGCCTACCTAATTGAAGCGTGCTAAGAGCTTTTGATATCTAAGACTCTGTACAGCGCTAAACTTGTTATGGAAAATGATATGTTATAGAACCACTATTTTTTAATAAAATTGATACAACAAGTGCGAGGGGATTGATTTGGTGGTAATCCAGTGTATTTTCTCTGAAATGCGCCCCTCTTTTTTAAAGAATATTCGGAGGGGAAATGATAACTATGATTACGAATCATAATAGAAAGATATGCAATGAATTCTATTCATTGAGTGAAATGGGTTTATTTATTTTAAATTATTATTTTATTTTCAGGTATGGTCTCAGTGTTAAATGTAAAAATATACTCTTGATATGTTAATTATTTTAATGGGTTTTCTGCGTTATTTTAAGTTTTCTTATGTGTGACTAAGTTTTATACCTTCCAAAAAGAAAAGTACTTTTTAATGTACCAAATACTCCGGTTTAAAATGTTGATACCAGTTACTTTTTAAAAATATAAACTCTATCTTGTAACCAAGACTTGTCTTCGTCAATCGAGAAAGAATAACCTTGTCTTATTAAGTGTTCTTTAGTAAGAAACATAAGTGCAGTTGGCGCTACAATTGTTATGATTGAAAAGGAAATTATAACCCTTACGAAAAGTGCTTCTTTTTTGTGTGATAACTTTCTTTTATTTAAAAATACAGTTATTAAAAAAATAAAACAAGATATAAATATCCAGCTTCCAAATAGTCCATAAAGTGCGCCCTGAGAAATGACTATAACTTCATCTTTGTTATATATATATTTTACATAGTTAATTACATCGTTGTAAAAGAAGTAAATGCAAGATAAGCCTAATAAAAGAAATAACAATGATATCAACAGTGTTGATGTTAAATCCAAGTCATCTTCTTGTTTCATAAAAATACCCCATTCTTTATGTAACTTCTACCTATCACATCGTTGATTCTCATTTCTTCTTTTTTTAGTGATTCATTCAATGTTTTCTCTAGTGCTAGTTTGAATTTTTGTGTTATCTCATATTTATTATCAATGTGGTTTAAAATATTCCCGACAACCAAGCTTACACCTATAGCCAAAAATAATGGGCCAGAAGTTAGAGCAAAAATAGTAGTCGCTCCAGAGATTCCTTTTACAGCAATTGCTGCTATTGCGGATGAAATTCCCAGTTTTATGATGTCACTAGTTATTGTTCCAAACAGACTTAATAGTGTGGTTTTATTATTTTCTGAAAAGAAATGTTCTAGTGCTCTGAAAGAACTAACTAACACTACCGTAATAATTGTCCCACTTTTTATCGATTGAATTGCCTGTTTTGAACCAACAGCAAAGTTTGCGATTATTGGCGTTGGGGCACGAGAACCTAACACTCTTAGTTTTATTTTTAGTGCAGGAGTTCCTGTAAATACAAAATGTGCTTGGCCTGAATAATAATTGATATAGACTGGGTTTACAGCGCCGGTTAGGTTATTAGCTAATCTCGATAAAAATACAAGGTCATCTGCTGTTGCATAGTAATTGGCAGTATTATCAAATTTATCTTTTAGAATTGTCCATTTTGATACTATATCTTTCCTTTTGATGTTAATGCTAATTAAAGAGTCGAGTGTGTTAACTGATAATATATGTATTTCTTTGGCGTTGCTCGTTTTGTCTTGTTGTATTACAGGATACATGTTTTTCTCCATGAATTCGTAATGATATTAGACCTGACTAGAATTTCATAGGCAATGAAAATACTATTTTTATGTATAATCTTGAGGCAAGCCTCCTTTTTTTATGAAAATATAAATGAAATTTTCGCAAAGGTGAAAATATGGAATAGGTTCATATCTCGACTTTCCTTTTTAGTTTGAGGTGTTAAGTGCTACCGTTTAGCTCTTTTCGTATTTTTGAGCAAGGAAGTGTAAGTGGAGCTTACTTTAGAAGTATTAACCGCGTTGTTTTTGGTTGCATCTGTGGCTGGTTTTATTGATGCAATGGCTGGTGGGGGAGGGCTTCTTACGCTCCCTGCGCTTTTGGCTGCGGGATTGAGCCCTACTCAAGCTCTAGCAACCAACAAGTTACAAAGTTCGTTTGGCAGTTTCTCTGCTAGCTGGTATTTCGTGCGTAACGGTATTGTCAGCCTAAAGGAAATGCGTTTCGCGATACTCTGTACTTTTATTGGTGCTGCAATCGGTGCCGAGGCTGTACAGTTTATTGATGCTAGCGTACTCACCAGTTTGATTCCTATTCTTCTAATTGCGATTTCTCTTTATTTTTTACTCGCACCAAGTACTCGAAAAATCGATGGAGAACCAAAACTTGCCGAAGCGATGTTTGCATTGTGTATCGGTGGTGGAGTTGGTTTCTACGATGGTTTCTTTGGCCCCGGTACGGGCTCGATTTTTACTGTGTGCTTTGTTGCTCTTGGCCACTTTTCTCTCGTGGATGCAACAGCACGAACTAAGATTTTGAATTTCACTTCAAATATCGCCGCATTGTTGTTTTTCGTTATCGCAGGGTTACCTGTATGGGAAATTGGTTTGACGATGGCGGTCGGTGGCTTTATTGGCGCTCAACTTGGCGCAAAAGTGGTGGTTACCAAAGGTCAAAAGTGGATTCGACCTCTAGTGATTACCATGTCTATGCTGATGGCAACAAAACTTCTTTGGCAACAACATCAGCAATGGCTTCTAACACTGTTTTAATTCGCTGATTGCGGTATGTGTTGTGGCGAAGACAGATGTGTATTGGGCGAATTAGAGGCTCTAGTTCTTCGAATTCAAAACAGAAATTTGATGCGATGTTGAGTGTTTTGATGATGGATTTAGGTATCAGTGCTGGTGCCATACCTTTTAAAGCTAATTGCGCTGCCGCAGTGTAGGAGTCCATCTCCATCAAAGGTTGGATCTCGTACTTGGACAAAATGGCTTGCTGATATGTATTGGCTGGGTTATTCAAATCGTTAGTTAAAATCGCTTTTGGTAATTGAGTTAGCGGGTACTTACTTATTATAGAGAAAGGCTCATCGGCGAGATGAACGCTCATCAAACCGTGATGAGAAGGTAAGTAACCAGCGCAGAATCCTAGGGTTGCTCGCCCTGATTTTACGTTTTCAACGATTCTCGGAGTGTGATTGGTAGAGATTCTGAGATAAGGATCGCGTGCCAGTTGCTCTTCCATAATCATACTCAGATAACCTGCGACGAGAGTTTCTGAGCAATCCATTTTTATTAATGACGTATCTTCGAGCTCTTGCTGATCGTAAATCTGTCCTCGTAACTCATTGAATGTAGGCTCTATCGTATTGATAAGGGCCAGAGCATCCGAGGTTAGTTTAATGTGTCTGCCGTTTGGCTCGATCAGTTTCTTTCCTAACTTTTTTTCTAAATTGGCGATACGTTTACTCACCGCAGATTGGCTGATGTACAGCTGACTACCAGTGCGGCTCATGGTTTTTTCTTTACTTAGTACAAGTAACGTTTCAATGCCTTCTAATAACATAGCAATTAATGAAAATTAGGAATGAGACGGATAATTTAACGAATTGCTGAGGGATAAGCGAATCGTGTTAATTAAAATGCGAAGAGCCGAGATAAAGTCGGCTCTTTAGATTGAAAGCTGTACTTGAATTGCTTAGCGGTTGATGGCGAAAGTAGGTAAAGATAGATGCCAACGAATCGCACCAAGGCGAATCACCAGTGTTGAGATAACACCTGCGAGCAGGGCCGTGGAATGATCGTAACCCATACTCACAGCCATCGTATGGAAGATGCCACCAATGATACAGGCTGTGGCGTAGACTTCGCTTCTTAGCACCATAGGTACCTCTCGGGCCAAGACATCTCGGATTATGCCGCCACCGCAACCGGTGATTACACCCATGATCACGGCAACCATGCCGGAGGCGTTGTAGGCGAGCGCTTTTTCTACCCCAATTCCCACAAATACGGCCAGACCGATGGCGTCACACACGGGTAAAACCCACCAAGCTAACCGTTTTGGTCTGCGAACCAAGATCATAGTTAACAAACAGGTGATGAAGATAACCCAAAGATAAGTGGTATCGGTAATCCAAAAGACGGGGGTCGCACCAAGTGCCATATCACGAATAGTGCCACCGCCAATGGCAGTCACGCTGCCTAGGACGATAACACCGAAGGGATCCATTTTTAATCGGCCAGCGAGTAAAACACCAGACACAGCGAAGATTGCTGTACCGAATAAATCGATCATATAAAGCAGCATGGAATCCATGTTACTTGGTACCTATAAAAAGTGTGAGAACAAAAATGGGCGGAAATTGTACGGTATTTCCAACGAAAACGTTAGCGTTTTCGTCTAACGCTTTCAAAGTGTTCACACACTTCAATGATAGCGTTGAGTGTGCGTGGTGTTGGGCGATTTATCCAATCAGAATTGAGTGACCAAACATGATTGTTGCGCAGAGCTGGCAGTTCATTTTTCCATTGAGCCCACATTCCATCATCACTCATAGCATGACGAGAGGTGAAGAGTACTTCAGGTTGACGTGTGATCACTTGCTCGATACTAACTTGAGGATAGGGTGCTGCTGTATTGGCAAATACATTTTCACCACCACAGAAGTTAAACACTTCGCTCGGCCAGTTTTTACCTGCCACAGTAATGATCGGCTTTTCGCTGAGTTGATAAAAATAGCGGACTTTCTCTGTGGTGTTGTATGTCGCTTTGAGAGCAGTTAGCCCCTCTCTAAAGTCCCGTGCTGCTTTTTGACCTTTTGATGGCTCATCACTGTATTGACTCAGCTGCTCAATATTATTTGCGATGTCTTCTAAAGTACCCGTGGTTGAGTAGTAGATAGGTACGCCAAATTGTTTTAACTTTTCGAGCTCTTTGGCGGGGTTACCCGCAGGCCAAGCAATGACGAGATCGGGCTGAAGGGCAATGATGCGTTCCAACTTTATGCCTTGGTAATTGGATACTTTCTCCAGTTCACCAGCTTCCTTCGGATAATCACTCATCTCACTCACAGCGATCAGTTTGTCACCTAAGCCAGCAGCATAAGCAATCTCTGTGGCGTGAGGCGCTAAACTGATCACTCGTTCAACGGGTTCGTTCGCCATCGTAAGAGAGGAGAAGAAAAGGGGGAGGGATAGGCAAATTTTGTTCATCATAATCCTTGATAAATCAGTCCTAGAAGAAAGCTTTGAATCACAATCCAAGCAAAGATGCGCCAAACCAGCAAAATTTGGATTTGTGCAAGATGAATAGCAGAAGGCACAATGCGTCCACCAATCTTGGTGCGTTCTGCTCTGACGCCTTGGTATAGAGCTGGGCCTCCTAACGAAAGCTGGAACTTATTGCCGATAGTACACAGCAACCAAGCAGGCCCTGGCAATGGCCAAGATTTCACTTGTTGTTTGAGTCCATTAAGCACTGCGGACATATTGTGACCAGCAAGCAACAGTAGGGCAAATAATCTTAATGGAATGAATTCTAAAACGGCAACGATTTGAATGGCAGGTTTCCCAAATGGCGCATACTGACGACGGCTAGGAGACCAAGCTCGTGTTAGCTCCATGGTTAAGCGGTACATGAGCGCACCAATCCCACCTGCGATGGCATACCAAAACAGTACACACACTACATTGCGACCAAAGCCCATAATGATGGTTTCAGCTCCGGCTTTACCTATACCGACAAGCGACAACGTTTCGGTATCACGATTCACAAAAGGCTTGAGCAGCTCGCGACAGCGCGTTTTATCCTCACGCGACAAGGCGAGGGCAAGTTGTTTGGTGAGGGTTTCGCAACTTCGCCAATCTAACGCTAATAGTAACAAGGCAAGTTCGTACAGAGGCTCTTGCCAAACTAAAGGCTTTAGAGCGATTAAGAGCACCAAACACGGCAATGTCATCAAAATAAGAGCGAGGCTTCCTGAGAGAATGCTTTGTGAGTAGCTATGGTGGTTATTTACTTTCTCTGCTAATTGTTCGGCTACCTTGCGCCATAAAGTCGCAGGGTGAGCGGAATGAGGAATAGGGAGGATCAGGTGAAACAGTAATGCGCCCCACATCACGAGGAGCGCACCGTTAGCATAGAATTGCTGAAAAATTTCTTCCATGAATGACTTGGATTACTTAACCAGTTCCAGCATCTTGAAGACCATTTCTGAAGAGCTTTTTGCTGCTAGAGGCAGGAATTCTTCAAAGCTCATTGGTGATTCTTTATCAGCAACGTCAGAGATAGCACGTACAACAACAAATGGTGTGTTGAACTGGTGGCAAGTCTGAGCAATAGCTGATGCTTCCATTTCAACCGCAATAACGGATGGGAAGTTTTCACGAATGAACGCTTGGCGCTCAGCCGTGCAAACAAACGCATCGCCCGTACAGATCAAACCGCGAACAGCATGTGTATTTGCCATTTGCTCGAGTGCTTTTTCCGCTAGGTCCATCAGTTTTTCATCCGCTTTGAATGCTGCTGGTTGACCTGCCATTTGACCAATTTCATAGCCAAAAGCAGTCACGTCTGCATCATGGTGGCGCACTTCTGTAGAAATCACTACGTCACCTAGATTTAGGCTTGAATCGAAACCACCAGCAGAACCTGTGTTGATAACCACATCTGGTTGGTATTCATCAAGAAGAATTGTTGTACCAACTGCCGCAGCAACTTTACCGATACCAGATTGTAGTAGCACTACATCTACATCGTTAATTTGACCAGAGAAAAACGTACAACCTGCTTTGTTTACGGTTTGGCAGTTTGTCATAGCTTCTTTCAGGATGGTCACTTCTTGTTCCATCGCCCCGATGATACCAACTTTCATAGCACTCTCTTTAGGTAAAATATTTAATCGGCGAGAGTATAGCACTCCCTGTCAGCAGTTTTCTATTTGATGAGTTCTGCTTTAGAAAGTTCGGTTCGTAATTGCTCGGCCCGTTTTCGATTGACGCCAAAGTCGGAATACCCTACGCGTGATTCTGAACGCACGATCAGAGTATGCCCGTCGATCTTTAATTCGAGATCATCCACGAAGCGCATGATTTTAGATGTGCATTCAATGCGCAGATAATTGCCATCTTTCTCTGCTGTTTTAGCCCCCGGTAGTTGCAGTGCTGCTTGCTCAATTGCATCCAATGTGGCGGATTCGGTGAGAGTAAAAGGTTCGAGGTGGTGTTCTTCTCGTTGGTCTTGTGTTGAAACGCAGTTAGGTTTGTTTCCACATGGGGTTTGAGTTCTATCTGGCATCGAAGTGACTCCTTGGCTGCATGCGGTTAAGCCGAGAAAAGTGATGAGCATCAGAGCGGCTTTTTTCATGAGTTCTATTCCTTAACAGAGGAATTTAATTATATGTAATAAAAGAAAAAAGGATCCAATCTTTGGATCCTTTTTGAGTGTTGGGACGAGGCTACACGTCTAAGTAATCAAGAATACCTTCTGCTGCTTTTCGTCCTTCATCAATGGCGGTTACCACTAAATCAGAACCGCGAACCGCGTCTCCCCCAGCGAAGATCTTTTCATTGCTGGTTTGATATTGAAACTCTTGGTTGTTGGGTGCTTTGATTCGCCCCCATTGATCAAGTTCAACATTGAACGGAGTAAGCCAGTTCATTTGATGAGGTTGGAAACCAAATGCCATGATGACAGCATCGGCAGGCAGTACGTGTTCACTTCCTTCTACAGGTTCTGGGCGACGGCGACCTGCGTCATCAGGCTCGCCTAAAGCAGTTTTGACCACTTTCACGCCTGAAACTTTGCCATACGCATCAACCTCAATACCTAAAGGCTGAAGGTTAAACATGAACTTCACGCCCTCTTCTTTGGCATTTTTCACTTCTCGACGGGAGCCTGGCATGTTTTCTTCATCACGACGGTAGGCACAAATCACGTTAGATGCGCCTTGACGGATCGAAGTTCGCACGCAGTCCATCGCGGTATCACCACCACCAAGCACTACGACTTTTTTGCCAGCCATATCGATAAACGGTTGGTTATGTTCTAGCTCCATAACCTTATAGGTATTGGAAATCAAAAATGGTAGGGCGTCATAAACGCCCGGCGCGTCTTCATTTTCCAAACCCGCGCGCATGTATTTGTATGTGCCCACACCTAAGAAAACCGCATCGTATTCATCAAGCAGTTCTTGCATCTGCACATCTTGGCCGACTTCCACATTCATGCGGAACTCAACGCCCATTTCGGTAAATACCCGACGACGATTTTCCATGACCCCTTTTTCCAATTTGAAAGAAGGAATACCAAAGGTAAGTAGGCCACCAATCTCTGGGTAACGGTCAAATACCACAGGTTTTACACCGTTACGAACTAAGATGTCTGCTGCTGCCAGACCAGCAGGGCCAGCGCCGATGATTGCCACCTTTTTATCCGTCCACTCCACTTTGGACATGTCAGGTTTCCAGCCCATTTCAAAGGCTTTGTCGGTGATGTACTTTTCAATGTTACCTATCGTGACTGCACCAAAATCATCATTTAGTGTGCACGACCCCTCACACAAACGGTCTTGCGGACACACTCGGCCACACACTTCAGGCAAGCTGTTGGTTTGGTGTGAAAGTTCCACGGCTTCTAAAATTCGGCCTTCATTCGCCAGTTTTAGCCACTGGGGAATGTAGTTATGGACGGGGCACTTCCATTCACAATATGGGTTACCGCAATCCAAACAGCGATCGGCTTGCGCCGTAGCTTGTTGTTTCGTGAACGGCTCGTAGATTTCAACAAACTCAATCTTACGAATCTTAATTGGTTTTTTCGCCGGATCTACGCGTTGAACATCGATAAATTGGTAAACGTTCTGACTCATGATTCAAACATCCTCCATGATTTATTGGGCTTGAACGCGCAGTTCAGCAGCGCTGCGGCTTTGGTGACCAAGTAGCGTGTTTAAGTCAGCCGCTTGAGGTTTCACCAAGTAGAACTTCGGAATCCATTCGTCAAAGTTCGCCAAAATATGTTCTGCATGGCTAGAGCCAGTCTCTTCGAGATGCTCCGCAATTAGGCCGCGCAAGTGCTCTTGGTGGATGTATAGATCCGACAGTGAAATGGCTTCCACTGATTCGTTGTTTACACGACCTTGGAAGTCTTGATTTTCATCCAACACGTAAGCAAAACCGCCCGTCATACCAGCGCCGAAGTTCACTCCTGTGGCGCCAAGAATAGCCACAATGCCGCCAGTCATGTATTCACAAGCGTTATCGCCAGCACCTTCTATGACGGCGATGGTGCCAGAGTTACGAACACCAAAACGCTCTCCTGCTTTACCCGCAGCAAACAGTTTGCCTCCTGTCGCGCCGTACAAACATGTGTTACCGATAATGGTGGCTTCGTTACATTTAAATGCAGTGCCTAGGTGAGGTTTAATCGCGATCTTACCACCAGCCATGCCTTTGCCTACGTAGTCGTTCGCATCACCAGTGAGGTAAAGCTCTACGCCGCCCGAATTCCAAACGCCAAACGACTGGCCAGCCGTACCATCAAGATAGATTTTGATTGGCGAAGCTGCCAAACCTTGGTTGCCATAGCGTTTTGCTATCTCACCAGATAAACGCGCGCCAACAGAACGGTCGGTGTTGATGACGTTGTAGAAGAAACTTGCTGATTGGCTGTTTTCGACAGCATTCAAGGCATCATCAACGATTTTTTGGTTGAGTTCGGCTTTATCAAACGGTTTGTTTGGCTCCGTCCAAAATAGTGGATGACCTTCGGTTGAAATAGGAGCTTCTAAGATGTTTGATAGATCCAACTTGGTTTGCTTCGCTGTGAACCCCTCGACGGCTTCAAGTAAATCAGTACGACCAATTAAGTCTGTCAGCTTCTCTACGCCGAGTGTTGCGAGTAACTCACGTACTTCATCGGCAAGGCCAGTAAAATAGTTCATTACCATTTCAGGTAAGCCTTTAAAGTACTCTTTACGAAGGGTTTCATCTTGAGTTGCCACACCCGTTGCACAGTTGTTCAAGTGGCAAATACGTAAGAATTTACAACCCATAGCAACCATTGGTGCGGTACCAAATCCGAAGCTTTCCGCACCAAGAATCGCGGCCTTAACAACATCTAGCCCTGTTTTTAACCCGCCATCTACTTGAAGACGAATCTTATGGCGAAGGCCATTTGCAACCAGTGCTTGTTGGGTTTCTGCGAGGCCAAGTTCCCAAGGACTACCTGCGTATTTCACCGAAGTCAGTGGACTTGCGGCCGTACCGCCATCGTAACCTGAGATAGTGATGAGGTCGGCGTAAGCTTTTGCGACCCCTGTGGCTATGGTGCCAACACCAGGCTCGGAGACGAGTTTCACCGAAACCAGGGCATTCGGGTTGACTTGTTTTAGGTCGAAGATCAGCTGGGCTAAATCCTCGATCGAATAAATATCGTGATGTGGAGGAGGGGAGATTAACGTCACCCCTTGCACCGAGTAACGCAGCTTGGCGATTTCTGCCGTGACTTTGTGCCCTGGTAGCTGACCACCTTCACCAGGTTTAGCTCCTTGCGCAACCTTGATTTGCAGTACGTCTGCATTGGTTAGGTAATGAGGCGTAACCCCAAAACGGCCTGATGCGATCTGCTTGATTCGCGAGTTACGCTCGGTGCCAAAACGACGAGGATCTTCACCACCTTCGCCAGAGTTAGAGTAACCACCAAGACGGTTCATCGCCGTTGCAAGTGCTTCGTGTGCCTCTGGGCTCAACGCTCCGATAGACATGGCGGCAGAATCAAAACGTTTGAACAATTCTGTTTTAGGTTCGATTCGTTCAAGTGGCAATGGCGAGTCAGTTTTTTTCAGTGCCATTAGGTCACGCAACATCGCGACAGGGCGCTCGTTTACTTGTTTGGCAAAACTTTGATAATCGTTACTTTCACCAGATTTTACCGCTTTTTGCAGTGTGCCTACCACATCAGGGTTGTAGGCATGGTACTCACCGCCATGTACGTATTTGAGTAATCCACCATGTTCAATCGATTTACGTTTTGCCCACGCCTTGCGGGACAAGTTGGTTAAATCTTGTTGGAAATCATCAAAGTTTGCGCCTTCGATGCGAGTGGTTACGCCTTTAAAGCACAAGTCGACCACTTCCCGGCTCAACCCAACAGCTTCGAACAATTGTGAGCAACGGTAGGAGGCGATGGTCGAAATACCCATCTTCGACATGATTTTGTACAAGCCTTTGTTGATGCCGTACTGATAGTTCTGCATAACATCGCGGTAGTCTTTATCTAGGGCACCATCGTCAATCAACTTGCCTAGCGCTTCATAAGCTAGATACGGATAAACCGCCGTAGCGCCAAAGCCTAGCAATACGGCAAATTGATGAGGGTCACGTGCGGTTGCGGTTTCCGCGACGATGTTGGCATCACAGCGAAGGTTGGCTGTAACTAAGCGAGTTTGCACGGCGCCGACAGCCATGGCGGCTGGAATTGGTAACTTGCCTTTAACTAATGCGCGGTCGGAAAGAACCACTAAGACGGTACCTTCTCGCACCACTTGTTCAGCTTGATCACATAAGTCATCGATCGCTTGTTTGAGATCTTTCTCTTGTGGATCGTAGTTTATGTCGAGAATGGTATTGTGGTAGTGATCGTCACCCAGCTCAAGCAACTGCTGCATGTCAGAGTAAAGTAGCACTGGAGAATCAAATGTCACTCGATGCGCGTGGCCGTCGGTTTCACAGAAGACGTTCATCTCCTGACCTATACTGGTGGCTAACGACATAACATGCTTTTCACGTAGTGGATCGATAGGCGGGTTAGTGACCTGAGCAAACTTCTGGCGGAAGTAATCGGTAACCAAACGCTCTTTCGAAGACAGTACTGCCATTGGCGTGTCATCGCCCATAGAGCCTACGGCTTCTTGACCCATATCGCCAAGTACGCGCAGAACCTGATCCACTTCTTCATTGGTCATGGCGAACTGCTTTTGATAGGTCTTAAGCAAATCTTCATCGAAGCTTCGCTCACCCACTTGATCTTCAGGTAGCTGAGAGAATGGCGTTAGTTTGCGAACGTTGTTTTCCATCCATTCGCGGTATGGGTGACGAGATTTGAGATCGTTATCGATCTCGCTTGATTGCCACAGTTTACCTTTACGAGTATCGACAACTAACAACTCACCAGGGCCAACACGACCTTTTTTCGCAACTTCGTCTGGTGCGTAATCCCAAATACCGATTTCAGAAGCCAGCGTGATCAACTTGTCTTTTGTGATCACGTAGCGAGCTGGGCGCAGACCGTTTCGGTCGAGGTTACATGCTGCGTAGCGGCCATCGGAAAGTACGATCCCTGCTGGGCCATCCCAAGGCTCCATGTGTTTGGAGTTGAAATCGTAGAAGGCTCGTAGATCGGGATCCATATCTGGGTGATTTTGCCATGCTGGTGGAACAAGCATTCGCATGGCTCGGAAGATATCCATGCCGCCGGCCAAGAATAGATCCAACATGTTATCCAGACTTGAAGAATCCGAACCAGTCTCATTTACAAACGGAGCTGCGGTTTGTAAATCGGGCAGCAATGGGGAAGAGAATTTATAAGCACGCGCTCGGGCCCATTGGCGGTTGCCTTCAATGGTATTGATCTCACCGTTGTGAGCAAGATAACGGAACGGCTGCGCCAGTGGCCAGCGAGGTTGAGTGTTGGTTGAAAAACGCTGGTGGAACAGACAGATAGCTGATTCCATGCGTAGATCAGCAAGATCAAGGTAGAAGCGAGGCAAATCCGCAGGCATGCACAAACCTTTGTACACCAGCACTTGCGTCGATAAGCTACAGATGTAGAAATCAGGATCTTCGGTGATCTGTTTTTCAATACGGCGACGGGCAATATAGAGACGGCGTTCAATGTCGCGCTCACGCCAGCCCGCTGGAGCTGAGATAAAGACTTGCTGAATATTGGGCAGTGAGTTGGCCGCAATCGGGCCGAGTACTGCAGAATTTGTTGGAACTTCGCGCCAACCCGCAACCGTTAAGGTTTCTTGAGCGAGTTCTTTATTGACGATGTCTTTAGATAATTGAGCTTTAACCGGATCTTGGCTGAAGAAAAGCATCCCTACGGCATATTGTTTGCCTAGGTTGAAACCATTCTCTTCGGCGATAAGGCGTAAATAGGAATCGGGCTTTTGTAAAAGAAGACCACAACCATCACCTGTTTTACCATCGGCGGCAATACCACCACGGTGGGTCATTCGGTCAAGTGCAGAAATTGCTGTACGAACCAGCTTATGGCTTTGCTCGCCTTCCATATGTGCGATCAAGCCAAATCCACAGTTGTCTTTCTCAAGACTTGGATCATAAAGAGCCATTGCAATTCTCCCTTTGCTTATCTGTCATCCCGACAGATACATCAACACTGCTTACGTTGATAGTGATGACTAACTATGCGTCACTTTTATATTTTTGTGTGTATTTATTCAGTTAATTTAGAAAAATATTTAACAAAATTTGTGTGTTTTATTTTCATCAACTTCACAAGCTATAGCTTATTGTAAAAAAGGTCAAGTTATTAGTGGATAATCATGTGAATATGCGATTTACCGTTTAATTGCCTAAAATAGTGTAATAATTTCAATGAGATAGAAAATTGATTGTTACAAAAAAGTAACATTTGATACTGGGGGGAATAAAAAAGACCAGCATAAAATGCTGGTCAAAAGATAAAGATTGGAAGGAATTGTTTTCTTTCTTGGTCTTTAGCCATCGATATCGCTGATGGCTAAGTGATGACTTTGAAAGAAGGAAGCGTGAATGCCCCCTTTATGCTGAAAGCATTAGCGAATTTGCTTTTGCTTCAAGGTTAGTGCCACCCATCAGGTATTCATCAATAGCACGAGCACATTCGCGACCTTCGTTGATACAACGAACCACCAAAGATTGGCCAGTACGCATATCACCTGCGGCGAATACGCCTTCTTGATTCGTCGCGAAACCTTGTGTTGCAACGTTGCCGCGATCATCGAGTGCGATATCCAGTTGAGCAAGCACGCCAGTTGG
Organism: Vibrio sp. zbq_1; assembly: GCF_043102935.1. Taxonomy (NCBI): domain Bacteria; kingdom Pseudomonadati; phylum Pseudomonadota; class Gammaproteobacteria; order Vibrionales; family Vibrionaceae; genus Vibrio; species Vibrio sp. zbq_1. The sequence continues at coordinate 89,778 of NZ_JBICJH010000042.1, read as the reverse complement.
TTCTGGGTGCAGGAAGCCCATCGCTAGGAAAGCCATGTCACATGGGATCACGCGCTCGCTGCCTTCTACTTCTTTAAAGCTTGGGCGCTCGCCTGGTTTCGCATCTTCCCAAACGATATCTGCAAGACGAAGACCTGTAACTTCACCTTTGTCGTTACCGATGAACTCTTTGGTCAAGATGTTCCAGTGACGATCGACACCTTCTTCATGAGAAGTCGAAGTGCGTAGGATCATTGGGTATTGAGGCCAAGGCATATTGGCTGGGCGCTTCTCTGGTGGAATCGGCATGATTTCAACTTGAGTTATGCTTGCTGCGCCGTGACGGTTTGATGTACCCACACAGTCTGAACCGGTATCACCACCACCGATTACGACAACATGTTTTTCTGCTGCGTGAATTTCTTCACCTTTTAGATCTATGTTGTTTGCTCGGCGATTGTTTTGTCCGAGGAACTGCATTGCAAAGTACACGCCTTTTAGATCGCGTCCCGGAACAGGAAGATCGCGAGGAACGGTTGAGCCTCCAGTCAGCAGTACCACATCGTACTCTTGACGCAGTTGTTGCGCGTTTACATCGACACCAACGTGTTGATTTACTCTAAACTCAACGCCAGCTTCTGCCATTAGATTGATCTTACGATCAATGACTTCCATGCTCAGTTTGAAATCTGGAATACCGAAACGCAGCAGACCACCCACTTTCTCGTCACGTTCGAATACGGTCACGGTATGGCCTGCGCTGTTTAGCTGCTCGGCAGCCGCAAGACCCGCAGGGCCAGAACCAATAATAGCGACTGTTTTACCAGTGCGAGAACGCGGAGTTTTTGGTTTGGCGTATCCTTCACGATACGCCGTTTCCACGATGGTTTTCTCAATATTACAGATAGTGATTGGGTCTTGGTTAATGCCAAGCACACATGCACTTTCACAAGGAGCGGGACAAACTCGACCAGTAAACTCCGGGAAGTTGTTGGTTGAACTTAGAATGTTCCATGCTTCTTCCCAGCTATCACGATAAACCGCATCGTTAAATTCTGGGATGATGTTGCCGATAGGGCAGCCGTTATGACAAAACGGCACACCACAATCCATACAACGAGAAGCCTGAGTATTGATTTTGCTACCAAACTCCTCGTTCAGAACGAACTCTTTGTTGTTCTTGATACGTTCAGCTGGGTCGATCTTCTGTGGTAGTTCACGACCATGCTCTAAAAATCCAGTAGGCTTACCCATTACACTGCCTCCGCTTGAGTTTCATTTCCTTGAGACTGAGCCTCCTCAGCTTTACGCTTTTGAAGAACCGCTTTGTAGTCACGCGGCATCACCTTAACCATAGAGGCTAGGCTTGCTTCAAAGTTATCTAGGAAAGACTGAGCGACTTCACTTCCTGTGAATTGAACATGCTTGGTTAGCATGTCGAGTAATAGATCTTTGTCTTCTTGCTCGATTGGGTCTAGGTCAACCAGCTCTGGGTTTAGTTTCGACTCAAAGTCACCTGATTTATCCCATACGTAAGCCACGCCGCCACTCATACCTGCAGCAAAGTTACGACCTGTTGAACCAAGGATGATGGCTGCACCGCCCGTCATGTATTCACAACCGTGGTCACCGACACCTTCTACAACCACTTTCGCGCCTGAGTTACGAACACAGAAACGCTCACCTGCCATACCGCGAATGAAAGACTCACCCGAAGTTGCACCGTAGAAACATACGTTACCAACTACGATGTTGTCTTCAGCGACAATACTGGATTTCGCGTCAGGGTAGAGCACTAAAGTACCGCCAGATAAGCCTTTACCCCAGTAGTCGTTTGCATCACCTTCCACTTCGAACTTCACGCCCTTAGCGAGGAATGCGCCGAAAGATTGACCTGCAGAACCTTTGAATTTGACATTCATTTGTTGAGGTAGACCTTGGTCTTTGTACACTTTCGAAATTTCGTTAGACAGCATGGTTCCGACAGAGCGGTCTGTGTTAACGATAGGGAAGTCAGCACTTACTGCTTCACCTTTTTCTAGAGCTGGAATTGCGGCTTGAATCAGCTTACGGTCTAGTACTGCTTCAAGGTTGTGGTTCTGCTGCGCTTGGTTAAACACGCCATCAGCTTCGCGAGGCTGTTCAACATGAAGTACAGGAGATAGATCCAGGTTCTTGTATTTCCAATGAGAAACGTCTTGGCGAACTTTCAGTTTTTGACCTTGCCCTACCATCTCATCGATAGTGCGGAAGCCAAGTTCAGCCATGATTTCTCGCAGACCTTGGGCCATGTATTGGAAGAAGGTTACGACGTCTTCTACGCGACCATCAAAGCGCTCGCGAAGTGTTTTGTTCTGAGTCGCGATACCAACAGGACAGGTGTTCTTATGACACTTACGCATCATGATACAGCCTTCAACCACCAATGCTGCGGTTGCTACGCCCCATTCTTCTGCGCCTAGTAGTGTTGCCACAGCAAGGTCGCGAGGTGTCTTCATCTGACCATCTGCTTGAACAACGATACGGTTACGTAGGCCGTTCTTCAGTAGCGTTTGGTGGGTTTCTGCCAAGCCCAGTTCCCAAGGAAGACCAGTATGACGGATTGAAGACATTGGTGACGCACCCGTACCGCCATCGAAACCTGCGATAAGCACAACGTCCGCTTTCGCTTTCGCAACACCAGAAGCGATCGTACCTACGCCCGCTTCCGATACCAGTTTCACGTTTACACGACCAGCGCGGTTGGCGTTTTTCAAATCGTAGATCAGCTGAGCCAAATCTTCGATTGAGTAGATATCGTGGTGTGGCGGTGGTGAGATCAGACCGACGCCTGGAGTCGAGTGACGAGTGGCACCGATCCAGTCATCCACTTTATCACCAGGTAGCTGACCACCTTCACCCGGTTTCGCACCTTGAGCCATCTTGATTTGAAGTTCTTCAGCGTTAGTCAGGTAGTAAGACGTCACACCGAAACGACCAGAAGCCACCTGTTTGATTGCAGAGCGTTCCCAATCACCATTTTCTTTGCGCTCAAAGCGCATTGGGTCTTCACCACCTTCACCTGAGTTGGACTTCGCGCCTAAGCGGTTCATCGCAACTGCCAGTGTTGAGTGCGCTTCATAAGAGATCGAACCAAACGACATTGCGCCTGTTGCAAAGCGTTTTACGATGCTTTCGATTGGTTCTACTTCATCGATAGAGATAGAGCCCGCAGGGTTCTTGATGAATTCCAGTTGGCTACGTAGCGTTACCGCGTTGTCACCTTGTTTATCGACGGCACTCGCATACTGCTTGAACTGCTCGTAATCTTTGTTGCGAGTTGATTGCTGGAGTAGAGAGATAGTTTCTGGGTTGAATAGGTGTTTCTCACCACGTTGTTTCCACTGGTAAACACCGCCCACATCCAGCATTTGAATTGGGATTTCGCGTTGTGGGTAACCGATGCGGTGGCGGATCAACACTTCTTTCGCGATGTCATCCAGAGTCAAGCCTTGGATGCGAGAAACCGTACCAGTGAAGTATTTGTCTACCACTGACTTGTGGATACCCAATGCTTCGAAGATTTGCGCGCCATGGTACGACTGCAGGGTTGAGATACCCATCTTCGAGAAGATCTTCAGAAGGCCGCCATTGATCGCTTTACGGTAGTTGTTGAACAGATCGCGAGGGTTCGCTTCTGGATCCAACTTCTTAGTACGTTGAAGTTCAATGATGGTTTCAATCACTAGGTAAGGGTTAACCGCATTTGCACCGTAACCAAGTAGCGTTGCAAAGTGGTGTGTTTCACGCGCGTCACCAGTTTCAACCACGATGTCACACTTCGCTCGTAGACCTTTACGGATCAAATGGTGATGTACTGCACCAACTGCCAGCATTGCTGGGATCGCTGCGTGGTTTGAGTTCACTGCACGGTCAGTTAGAAGGATGATTGAGTAACCATCGATAACCGCATCTTCCGCGTATTGGCAAATACGTTTCAGTGCACGTTCTAACTTACCTTTGTCTTCACTGGCCTGGAATACAATATCCAGTGTTTTCGCTTGCAGGTGTTCGTTATCGATAGCACGCAGTTTTTCAAGCTCAGAGTTAGCCAGTACAGGTGATTCAAGCTCAACTTTCTGACAGTGAAGCGGTGTCTCCGTCAGTAGGTTTTGGTCTTTACCAAGGTAAGTGTTCAGTGACATAACCATACGCTCACGGATCGGGTCGATCGGTGGGTTAGTCACCTGAGCAAATAATTGCTTAAAGTAGTTCGACAGATGCTGAGACTGGTGAGACAGCACGGCTAGCGGCCAGTCGGCACCCATTGCAGATAGTGGCTCTTTAGCATCATTTGCCATTGGAACGATGATTTCGTTCACTTCTTCAGTACTTACGCCAAATGCTTGTTGACGGTGTAGAAGATGTTCTGGCTTAGGTTGGCTGAACTGGTTGCTCGCATCAGGCAGCTTCTTCAAGCTCAGCAGGTTGTCTTTCACCCACTGTTCATAAGGCTGTGAAGTTGCGATGGTGTCTTTCACTTCTTCATCAGAAATGATGCGACCTTGCTCTAGATCCGCAACGAAGATACGACCTGGTTGCAGGCGACCACGGAACTCTACGTTCTCTGGTGCAATATCCACTACGCCAGATTCTGATGCCATGACTAAGAAATTATCTTTGGTCACTGTGTAGCGAGAAGGGCGTAGACCGTTGCGGTCGAGCGTTGCACCTACTTGAACACCATCGGTAAAACAGACAGATGCCGGGCCATCCCACGGTTCCATAATGTTTGCGTGGTACTGGTAAAACGCGCGACGCTTAGGATCCATGTTTTTATTTTCTTGCCATGCTTCAGGGATCATCATCATTAAGGCATGTGGCAGGCTACGACCAGAAAGAACTAGGAGCTCAAGTGCCATATCAAAGTTTGATGAATCCGAGCTGCCTTCCTGACAGATAGGAAGAAGCATGTCGATTTCAGCCTGAGTAAACAGGTCTGATTCTAGGATCGCTTCACGGGCTTTCATCCAGTTCAAGTTACCGCGAACTGTGTTGATTTCACCGTTGTGAGCGATGTAACGGAAAGGCTGTGCAAGACGCCATTTCGGGAAGGTATTGGTAGAGAAACGAGAGTGTACCAGTGCCAGAGCGGTCACCATGGTCGGGTTTTGCAGATCAAGGAAGTACTGAGGCACTTGCTCGGTCGTTAACTGACCTTTGTACACCAATGTCTTGTAAGACATTGAGTTAATGTAGAAGTCGTCACCAATGTTCGAAACGCTTTCTAGGCAAACGCGTACGGTGTAATTACGAAGTACGTAAAGTTTGCGTTCTAGCTCTTCAGGTGTGATGCCAGGACCGCCGGAGATAAACACGTGCTCAAATTGAGGCTCTGTGCTTAGAGGGTCGGCACCAATCATGGAGTTGTCGGTTGGTAATACGCGGTAGCCGATGACTTCGAGATCTAAGCGTTTGGCATTACGCTCTAAAATGTCACGGCATTGTTCGCGTTTGTATTCGTCTTTTGGGAAAAGAACGACACCAACGCCATACTTTTCAAACGAAGGCAGTTTAATGCCTAGTTTAACGGCCTCTTCTAATAGGAATTCATGAGGTTTTTGCAACAAAATACCCGCACCGTCACCGCTGCATGGGTCACAACCTTGACCGCCACGGTGTTCCATGCGAGCCAGCATATCCAATGCTTGAGTCACAACTTCATGAGATTTACGGTTTTTAAGGTGAGCAACAAAACCGATACCACAAGCGTCATGCTCCAATTCCGGAGTGTATAGACCCTGTGAATTTTGCTCTCTATCTACCATAGATACATCCTTCCAGTTCAATGCGACGCAAAGGTACGAGGCAGACCGAAGTTGCCTTGTGACACATAATGCGTCTTGTCCTTTATATTTATTATCGCCACCAGTCGAGGTTGACTGGTCTTGATTCCTTTCCGTATCTCGCAGGAAAAGTATTGCGAGAAAAACAATCCTTGGTGATATCCCTTTATTTATTCTCACTATTTAGTGATTTATATAGGTGGGAGTGGGATAACACCGACAATTCCCGCTGCGCGTGCTGTAATAAAAGTCACAAAAAATGCGGGGTTGTGTAAGTATCCTACAATTTTGTTACTTCGGATTGCAATGAAAAGTCGCCTCTGTGACCCAATTTTTTCGTTTAAATATGCATTTTTAGTTTAACATTTACGCAACATGACGCTTTTTTGTCTGTATTTATGCAAGTTTATTGATTTCACACCGATTGGGCGTTGTTTGAATTGAGTAATATTGTTTGTTTTTTCTTGCAGGGATGTAATTTAGTTACACAAATCGTAGTGAGAGTCATTACGGTTTACTATTGGTGAGAATCTATGCAGTTACATGAGTTGGTCAACACATTAGGCCAAGATCTACAGCGTCGATACGGCGAAAAAGTTCATAAGCTGACGTTGCACGGTGGTTTCAGTTGCCCAAACAGAGACGGAACAATCGGCCGTGGTGGGTGCACTTTTTGTAATGTAGCGTCGTTTGCTGACGAAGCTGTACAAATCAAAAGTATTCATGAACAGTTGAAAGATCGTGCTGGTGAGATCCATCGAGCGAAGAAATATCTGGCGTATTTTCAGGCTTACACCAGTACTTATGCAGAAGTACAAGTACTGAAAAATATGTATGAAGAAGCGCTCAAAGCTGCTGATATTGTGGGTTTGTGTGTGGGAACTCGCCCAGACTGTGTGCCTGACTCGGTATTGGATTTGCTGTCAGATTATGTAAACCAAGGTTATGAAATTTGGCTCGAGCTAGGTCTTCAAACTGCAAATAACGATACGCTCAAACGCATCAACCGCGGACATGATTTTGAATGTTATGCGGAGATCACTCAGCGAGCTCGAGCCTTAGGGATCAAAGTTTGTACTCATTTGATTGTTGGATTACCGAAAGAAACCCGCGACGATAATATTGAAACGCTGCAAAAAGTGTTGGCCGTGGGCACTGATGGCATCAAGTTACATGGCCTGCATATTGTGGAAGGCAGTACGATGGCGAAAGCTTGGAGAGCTGGCAGATTAGAAGCTCCTGGATTGGAAGAATATGTTGCGATTGCCAGTGAAATGATTCGTATGACGCCCGCTGATGTTGTGTTTCATCGTGTCTCTTCCGCAGCTCGTCGTCCAACGTTGTTGTCCCCGCTTTGGTGTGAAAACCGTTGGTTAGCCATGACTGAAATTGGTCGCGCATTAAATAAAGATGGCGCTCAAGGCTGCTTAATAGGAAAGCCTTTTATCTACACGAAGCCGGAATTAAAAGCAGATTGCTCAATAAATAACTGATATATTTTTAGCAGTTTGCTTTATAGGTGGAAAAATGGATCAGTTACTTAATTGGCTTTGGAATGGGCAGGAGAGTTATGGATATATTGTCCTGCTATCGATAGTCAGTGCGATTGCGATAGCACTTATCTACTTTCGTTTCCAAAACGCACTTAAGCAGCTTATTACTGATTCGCCTTATCCAGTGCTGGTGCTAGATGCCAGCCATGGACAAATCCTACTTTCGAATCAAGCAGCGATGCAGTTGCTTGGCATTCGATCTCTGGGTACAGGCTTTTTGTACCCAGCCTTGTTTGAGCTTCACAAACTCTCTTCGTTGCTAGATAGTTTTTCCAGTCGCTATTTCCGTCACCAAGTCTTTGATTGGCGTTTATCTGAAAACGAATCTATTAAGGTTGAATTGTCCGGCCGAAAGAGTTTGCTACGTGGTCATCGTGTTTGGATCATGTACGCGCAACCTTATCAAGTCACTTTACAAGAGCAGCAGCAAGAGTTGGCGCAGTTAGAGATGGCTCGCTCAGCGCTAGATTCGCTGTCCGAGTTGATCTGCTTGCAAGATTGTCAAGGTAACTTATTGACGACGAATCGTGCCTTTGACCAGTTTTGGGAGGGGCGACGAGAAGAAGCCATCACTGCAACGGCGAGCCGAGTCGCTACCCGTAAAAGTGAACGAAAATGGACGACGGACACGCAAGGTCGCAGCTGCTTGCTTGAAGTGAATTTAAGCTCGTTAGTATCGCCAAGTGGTGAGCTACTCGGAACGTTGTCTATTAGTCACGATGTGACGGAATGGCATAAGATTCAACAGAACTTACGTGATGAAATGGAGCGTCGTAAAGACACTGAAGTCGCTTTGGCTCAGCGTGACACCATTCTTCAAACAATCTTAGATGCAAGCCCTGACTCTATCGGTATTTTTAATGAGAATATGGTGTACCAAGCGTGCAATAAGCCATTTGTAAACGCTTTAGGTATATCTGAAGTTTCTGATTTGATTGGAAAGCGTCTTCAAGATGTCATTCCCGTTGAAATGTACACGCGGTTGGAAACGAGCGACCTACATGCTCTACGACAAGCGGAACCGGTAAGGTACATCGATAAGGTCGTGAGTAGTGATGGCCATATTACGTGGTTTGATGTGGTGAAATCGCCGTTTAAAGACAAGGCATCGGGTACGAATGGCGTTCTTATCATGGCGCGTGATATTTCAGAGCGTTATCTCGCCGAGCAAAAACTTGAACAAGCGAACCTTGAACTTGAGAAATTGAGCTTTATGGACAGCTTGACGCAAGTGGCGAATAGACGCCGATTTGATGAACGTCTTCATGTACTTTGGTATCACCACATTCGTGAAAAATTGCCTTTGACTATCATGTTGTGCGACATCGACTTCTTTAAAGATTACAACGACTGTTACGGACACCAACAAGGCGACGAGGCGTTGATTCGTGTCGCGGCGGTCTTCAAGCAAGTGATCAACCGTTCTTCAGACTGCGTGGCTCGATACGGTGGTGAAGAATTTGGTTTTATCTTACCAAACACGACAACAGAAGGCGCAGAGCAAGTCGCTCAACGCATTCATCAACAAATTAGACAGCTTGATATGGAGCACGGTAGTTCGGAAGCTTCAGAGCACCTGAGTGTGAGTATCGGCTTTGTTTCTTACGTTCCTCAGCATGGTGATGAACCTGAAATGGGCATCGCTATGGCCGACAGTGCGCTATACCAGGCCAAAGCCGATGGCCGTAATCGCACCTGCATCCACCCTAGTTCCTTCTAGCGCTTTGTGACCGCTTGCTCTAAGTTGATAGCAAGCGGTTTAAATCACCGTATTAAACACGTTAAACTGCTTATACCTTGTGTTCTCGTCTGTGATCCTCTGATTGTCGCCAGTTCATCAAGGTGAATGCCTCAAAATCAAACAGACCTAAATTGCGTTAGGCCTTGTACATCTGCCCGTTTTCAATATGTCGGGTTGATAGCTTGCTTGTGCCATGGAGTAGTGAATGAAGCCCATGAAAAATCTCGCCCAGTACTATGTAGACTTACTGGTGAAACTAGGGATTGTCCGTTTTTCAATTTTGTTAGCCCTAGCGCTGGTGGCACTTGCTGTCGTCGTACAAGTTGGTATCACTTTGGCTCTCAAAGGGCGCGTCGATGATATCGACATCGTACGTTCCGTTTTCTTTGGTTTGTTAATCACGCCCTGGGCCGTTTACTTCCTATCTGTGGTGGTAGATCAGTTAGAAGAGTCTCGTCAACGATTGACTAAGCTGGTTTCTAAATTGAAAGACATGCGTTCACGCGACCAAGAACTGAACTTCCAACTACAGCAGAACATCGAAAAGCTCAATCTAGAGATTGAAGAGCGGATTAAAGCGGAAGAAGCGCGTGAAGAGGCGATGCAGGATTTAGAAAATGAGGTTTTCCAGCGTGAGCGAACGCAATTAGAGTTAGCAGAGCGTACCGCTTTGTTACGTTCATTCATCGATGCGTCACCTGATTTGATTTATTACCGTAATGCCGATGGCGTCTTCTCTGGTTGTAACCGAGCGATGGAAGAGTTAACGGGCAAGAAAGAGCATCAACTTGTCGGTTTGAGCCCGTGGGATGTCTACAGTAAAGAAATTGCGCAACCAATCGTAGATACCGACCAAAAAGTCTTTAGCGACAACCAAGCGATCACTTACGAGCAATGGTTGGAATACCCTGATGGGCGAAAACACTATTTTGAATTGCGCAAAGTACCATTCTATAGCAAAGACGGTCGCCACTTAGGATTGGTTGGTTTTGGGCGAGACATTACTGAGCGTAAGCGTCACGAAGAATCTCTAGAAAAAGCCAGCCGAGATAAAACGACGTTTATCTCCACAATTAGCCATGAACTTCGCACACCGTTAAACGGCATTGTTGGCTTGAGTCGAATGTTGCTTGATAGCCCGCTGACGGAAGAGCAGCGTAAGCACATGCAGACGATTAACGTGAGTGCGATTACGTTGGGGAATATCTTCAATGACATCATCGATATGGACAAATTCGATCGTCGTAAGCTTGAACTGTTACCTGCGCCATTGAACTTTGAAGACTTTGTCGCCGAGATAGAGAGTATTTCGGCGCTCATGGCGGAACAAAAAGGACTGCGTTTCGACTTAGAACGTTTGAGTGACCTACCAAAAGCGATCGAGGTGGATGCGACCCGTTTACGTCAGGTGATTTGGAACCTAGTGAGCAACGCGATGAAGTTCACCAAAGAAGGGGGCGTTGTGATGACAGTCAGCGCTGATGTCGAAGAAGACTTCGCGACTATCATTATGGAAGTCGAAGACACTGGCATCGGTATTCCTGAAGCTGAACTGGATAAGATTTTTGCTATGTACTATCAAGTTAAGTCGGGTAAAGACAACTTGCATGCAGTAGGTACAGGTATTGGGTTAGCGGTTTCGAAACAGCTGATCAATATGATGGATGGGGACATTACGGTCACAAGTGAAGAAGGCTTTGGTAGTACTTTTACTGTGTCGATTCACGTTCCTATTGTTGAACTCGAAGAGCCGGTAATCGATGCGAAGCGCGACAATGTGCATCTCAACATCTTTATGGTTGAAGACATTGAACTTAACGTGACGGTGGCTAAGTCGCTGCTAGAAAGTTTGGGGCATTCCGTGACGGTCGCGATGACTGGGGAAGAAGCGTTAGTCAACTTTGTGCCGGATCAATACGACCTTGCGCTGTTGGACATTCAACTGCCAGACATGACAGGGTTTGATGTGGCGAAGTACTACCGTGAGCATTATGACCACTTACCTCCGTTGGTGGCGTTAACGGCGAACGTGATGAAAGATCGTCGAGAGTACTTAGAAAATGGAATGGATGACGCAATCAGTAAACCATTAGCTGTGCATGCTATTCAGTCAGTGATAGATAAGTTCTTTGTTGATCGAGTCGATAAACCCGCGGTGATTGTTAAGCCTGAAGTCAAGGAAGAAGCGGCGCCTTCTCCTGTGATTGAGACACATCTACTGGATCTGGATATGCTAGAGTCTTATGTGGATATTGTCGGCGTTAAACCCGTGTACGACAGCATCAAGATGTTTGAAGACATGATGCCAGATTACATTGAGGTATTAGACTCAAACATGACCGCAAAAGATCAGGATGGCATTGTTTCTGAAGCGCATAAAATCAAAGGTGCGGCAGGATCTATTGGTCTTAAACGTATCCAAAGCGTTGCTCAAAAAGCGCAATCCCCGGATATGCCGGCATGGTGGGAAAATATTTCTGACTGGGTCGAAGAGATAAAGAATGAATACCAAAACGATATTCAGGTACTCAAAAGTTGGTTAGATCAAAGGAAATAACATGAAGAAACTTGCACCCGTAGCCTTACTTATTGCATCGCTCGTAGGTTGTAGTTCTGTTCCTCAAGTGAACTGGCAACAAGGCAGCCAAATTACGATGAATCAGGTGAATGTTGAACTAAAGAGCAATCTTTGGGTGAACTTAATGCCTGCGATTGAGGAAGAACCCGTGCAAGACGTTCAAGAGTTGAGTATTCAAGGTGCTCTGTATCTGGAAGGCGACAAACAGCTGCCTGCGAATTTGACTGCTGAGGCTCTGATTATAAAGCAGGGTACTACCGAGTGGATGATTGATGGTGGGGACTTGGAAACTCGCACTCACAGCGAAAATCAGTGGGAAGTGACGTTTACTTGGCAAGTTGAAGCCGATACAGATAAATCCGTCGATTTGGCGTTGCTGCTTGATGATGCGGGTAAACAACGTTGGCTTGTTGAAAAGCACGTGAAGATAAACAAGGTTTATTAGTTTCTTTCCCGCATAGAAAAAGGGCTTGCTCCAATGAGCAAGCCCTTCGTATTTCTAGCAGACTGAATTAGTCTTCTAAGTCTCCACAGAAGCGGTAGCCTTCACCGTGGATAGTCGCGATGATTTCTGGCGTACCAGATACTGATTCGAAGTGTTTACGAATACGGCGAATCGTTACGTCGACAGTACGGTCATGTGGTTTAAGCTCACGGCCAGTCATCTTCTTAAGAAGATCAGCACGTGTTTGGATCTTACCTGGGTTCTCACAGAAGTGCAGAAGTGCACGGAATTCAGAACGAGGCAGCTTGTAGCTATCGCCAGCAGGGCTCACTAGTGAGCGGCTGTTAATATCTAGCACCCAACCGTTGAATTCGTATTTTTCTACTGAGCGCTTTTCTTCTTGAACTGCGTTAGTGCTCATTGAGCGGCTTAGCAGGTTGCGCGCACGAATAGTCAATTCACGTGGGTTGAATGGTTTTGTGATGTAGTCATCAGCACCAATTTCAAGACCTAGGATCTTGTCTACTTCATTGTCGCGGCCTGTTAGGAACATCAGAGCGATGTTCGCTTGCTCACGTAGTTCACGTGCTAGCAATAGACCATTCTTGCCTGGAAGATTAATGTCCATAATGACCAAGTTGATAGAGTTGTCAGACAACACTTGGTGCATCTCTTCACCGTCACTGGCTTCAAAAACAGCGTATCCCTCTGCTTCAAAAATACTCTTAAGAGTGTTACGAGTTACTTGCTCATCTTCTACGATAAGAATCTGCGGGGTTTGCATTGGCGGTACCTAAATTTGTGACAAAATTGTGCTAATAGAATAAATTCTAGGCAAAAATATAACATACAGGTAATGTGATTTTGATAATAAATCAAGTTGATCAAAAAAACACTTCTTTCAGCTATCCGCCTTCCTTGGAATTTTGCCAACTCACCAGTATCCAATGGCGACGTTTATTCTATAGGGCTTGTTTACCTTTCAGTTCCTTGCTTTGCAGGGCATGAAACGTAAACACCCTAAGATATGGAGCGGATTTTATATTGTTAACAGCATGCTAACAATGCTCAAATGTTAATTCCATTCAGTTTGTTGATTTACATCAATTGATGAAATGTAACTGTTATTAATCGTTTAAGAGTTATGATAGAAAAAAGTAATACGAACATAGATGTATCGTTATGGAATGCTTATTCAGAATCTTTTTTTCATTTTGAGGCTGAATGGCATACGTCAAGTTATGCGGTGATAACTGCTTGGAACCCCTACAGTAATTTGCGGTCAAAGAAAGAGAACTGCATAAGTAATCAAGAGTTAGAAAAACAGCTTAAACACGCGAATTACGTGCTCGTTAACGTAGGTGATCGCAGCTTTGAATGGTGTGAAGAGAGTTTTGCGGCGGATATATCATTAGAAGAGGCTGTGCGATTGGCAAAGGCGTTTCAACAAAATGCCATTTACTATGTGATAGATGGTGATCTTTACTTAGTTGCGTGTGCGGCACCGAGCAAAAAACATTGGCTAGGAAAAATTAACGACAGGCTCGTATAACAGGATATCTCTCGTTGGGGTTATGCCCGAGCGAGCAAATTCACGGAGGAAATATGAGAGACATAACACCAGATATTTGTGACCAATTTGAAGACCAAGTGACGTTGCTAAATTTACCACTACAGAACTTTGGTCAACGTACCGCCTTTCATGGCGAAATTGTCACAGTGCGTTGCTATCACGATAATTCTAAAGTACGTGAAGTTCTAGAACAGGATGGCACTGGCAAAGTCTTGATTGTTGATGGACACGGTTCCTGCCAAAAAGCGCTGCTTGGTGATCAGCTGGCGATACTCGGTATCGAAAATGGTTGGGAAGGCATCATTGTGTACGGAGCAGTGCGTGATGTGGCACAAATGTCGCAAATGGACATAGGAGTGCAAGCGTTGGGTACATGTCCGTTTAAAACGGAAAAGCGTGGTGTGGGTGAAGTCAACGTGACGTTAACGATGCTGAACCAAATTGTTCAACCAAAGCATCATGTTTATGCCGATTGGAATGGGGTGTTGATTTCAAAAGAAGCACTCGATTTTTAAAATCGGAAACCTAAACCTACCTCAAAGCCTTGTTGCCAATCTTGGTAATCCAACGTCGCGTGAATGTCTAACTTATCGGTAATTTTCACGCGGCTAGAAAGTTCAGCAGCGAGGCTACTGTCTTCGGTTTGAATGCCGTTGCTATTCTCAGATTTGTAAGATCTTACGGTACTTTTTACGGTGACACGATCATTGAAGTGGTAGCTGATCCCGCTGAGAAAGCCGCTTTGGTTTTGAGTCGGAGAGTTATTGACTCGCGCACCTACATAAAGGTCAACAGAATCAAAAAGTTCATAGGCGTAGCCACCATCAATATTCCATACATCAAAGCTGTCGGTTTGGTAACTTTCACTCGAGATAAAGAGTTTGTGAGGAGACGTGCTTGTTTTCCCTGGAAGGGGAGGGAGATCGTTAGCAAAAGAAACGCCAGACACTAAAAACAGTAACAGAAAAAGCCATTTTTTCATGTCCACCACTCCTTGTGTCTAACTTTTTTATTAGTATCTGCTAAAAGCTTCTCACTATTAAAGCATAGAATATGAAAGCCAACACATCTATTTTCTAAATAATTCAATCCTAGGAACATTGATCACAGTTAAGTTGTTGTTAACTAGAAACAACACCGTCTAAATGTTTGATCTTGCGCTTTATGAGAAAGATCCGCTTACCTATGGCTCCTAATCACCCTTCGTTTAATGGCATTAACTCCTGAAGTTAGAAAACAAGGATGTTTTTCTTAAAATCAAGCGTAAGTAATTACACTTATATATCAATGACATTACGCAGAATAAACCTCTGGAAGACTGGAAAATAAACAATTTTTTGTTGACTCTGAATAGGAAACTCGGTAAACGTAGATATAAGCAAACACGATTAACGTTGAATATTTATTTATGCCATCTAACAGCCTAGTAGTAATGACCACGACCATTATTATTACCGACACGACAAATGTTGGGGCAGGCTGCTGAGCGAAAGAAATTCACAAAAAAGGCCTGTATCCAACAAGATACAGGCCTTTTTTTATGCGTTTTTAGACAGAATTTAGACAAAAATTAAGAAAATACATCGGAGGAAGGGATGCGAGTATTGAAGTTTGGCGGCTCATCACTAGCGGATGCAGATCGCTTTTTAAGAGCGGCAGATATCATTGCCAATAACGCTCAACAAGAAGAAGTGGCCGTTGTACTTTCGGCGCCGGGTAAAACGACGAACAAGTTAGTAGCAGTCATTGAAGGTGCACTTCGCAATGGTGAAGCTGAGCTGCAAATCAATGAGTTGGAAGAGTCGTTTAAAACTCTTTTTGCTGATATCCAAGCGGTATTGCCTAACCTAGAAGGTGCGGCGTTCGATAACCAAGTTAAAACCTCTCTTTCTCAACTGCGTCAGTTTGTGCACGGCATTAACTTACTTGGTATGTGTCCAAACAACGTCAATGCTCGCATCATCAGTAAAGGTGAGCGAGTTTCGATTCAATTGATGAAGGCGGTACTGGAAGCCAAAGGGCAAAAAGCGAACCTCATTGATCCTGTTGAATATCTGTATGCGAAAGGCGATCACCTAGAAGCCATGGTGGATGTTGATGTATCGACACAGAACTTCCGTCAAAATCCTCTTCCTAAAGATCATGTGAACATCATGCCGGGCTTTACTGCGGGTAATGAAAAAGGCGAATTGGTGACGCTGGGTCGTAACGGTTCTGACTATTCAGCGGCAGTATTAGCGGCTTGTTTACGTGCTGATTGTTGTGAAATCTGGACGGACGTGGATGGTGTTTACAACTGTGATCCTCGATTGGTTGAAGATGCACGACTGCTTAAGTCACTGAGCTATCAAGAAGCAATGGAGCTTTCTTACTTCGGTGCATCCGTTCTGCATCCGAAGACCATTGCTCCTATCGCGCAATTCCACATTCCATGTCTGATCAAAAACAGCTTTAACCCTCAAGGTGCGGGTACGCTTATCGGCCAAGATACTGGTGAAGATAATCTTGCGATCAAAGGTATTACAACGCTTAACGACCTAACCATGGTTAACGTATCAGGCCCAGGTATGAAGGGGATGGTAGGCATGGCGAGCCGAGTATTTGGTGCGATGTCTTCTGCTGGTGTCTCTATTGTATTGATTACTCAATCATCGTCTGAGTACAGCATCAGCTTCTGTATCGAGGCCGATGATAAGCTGAAAGCTCAACAAGTTTTGGCAGATGCGTTTGAGCTTGAACTAAAAGACGGTCTATTGGAACCGGTTGATTTTATCGATGATGTTTCTATCGTTACCTTGGTTGGTGACGGCATGCGTACATCCCGTGGTGTTGCTTCACGTTTCTTCTCTTCTCTTGCGGAAGTGAACGTTAATATCGTCGCGATTGCGCAGGGTTCTTCAGAGCGTGCTATCTCTGCGGTAATTCCGGAAGACAAAATTTCTGAGGCGATCAAAGCGTGTCACGAAAACCTATTTAACTCCAAATACTTCCTCGATGTGTTTGTTGTTGGTGTTGGCGGTGTTGGCGGTGAGCTGGTGGATCAGATCCAACGTCAGCAATCCAAACTGGCAGAAAAAGGTATCGTGATTCGAGTGTGTGGTTTAGCAAATAGCAAAGGCTTGCTACTCGATAGTGAAGGCTTACCACTAGAGCACTGGCGCGACCGCATGTCAGCGGCAACAGAAGAATTCAGTTTAGCTCGTTTAATAGCGTTGGTTCAGCGCAATCACATCATCAACCCTGTACTTGTGGATTGTACGTCTAGTGAAGACATTGCAAATCAATATGCAGACTTTCTAGCAGCAGGTTTCCACGTGGTCACGCCAAACAAAAAAGCAAACACAGCAAGCATGGCGTACTACCATCAGCTTCGAGATGTCGCTCGTAGCTCGCGTCGCAAGTTGATGTACGAAACAACCGTAGGGGCAGGCCTACCGGTTATCGAAAACTTACAAAACCTGATTGCAGCAGGCGACGAGCTTGAACGATTTAGTGGCATTTTGTCAGGTTCACTGTCTTACATCTTCGGTAAACTTGACGAGGGTATGAGCCTGAGCGAAGCGACGAATATTGCGAAAGAAAATGGCTTCACTGAGCCAGATCCTCGTGATGACCTTTCTGGTATGGACGTTGCGCGTAAGCTGCTCATCCTAGCTCGCGAAGCAGGTATGTCATTAGAGCTTGAAGATGTGGTCGTTGACCAAGCGCTACCACCAGGCTTTGATGATTCAGGCAGTGTTGATGAATTTATGGCTCGTTTGCCAGAAGCGGATGCGTACTTCAAAGAGTTATCTGCGAAAGCGGCAGAAGAAGGCAAAGTGCTACGTTATGTCGGTGAAATTAATGATGGCAAGTGCACTGTGAGCATGGCCGCTGTCGATGAAAATGATCCAATGTTCAAAATTAAAGACGGTGAAAACGCGTTGGCGTTTTATAGTCGCTACTACCAGCCAATTCCTTTAGTGCTGCGTGGTTACGGTGCCGGTACAGAAGTGACGGCAGCAGGCGTATTCTCGGATGTAATGCGTACTTTAGGTTGGAAACTAGGGGTATAACAAGAATGAGTTCAAGTGATATGGGCGTAGTGGTTTATGCCCCAGCTTCAATTGGTAATGTTAGCGTAGGTTTTGACGTGCTGGGGGCTGCAGTTTCTCCAGTTGACGGCACTTTGTTAGGTGACCGAGTTCAAGTAAAAGCAGGGACTGAGCCGTTCACTTTAAACACTGCTGGGCACTTTGTTTCGAAGTTACCAACCGATCCAAAAGAGAACATCGTTTACGATTGTTGGGTGGTGTTTGCTCGTGAACTGGACAAAAAAGGCATTGAGCTAAAACCACTTGAAATGACGCTAGAGAAAAACATGCCTATTGGTTCTGGTTTGGGCTCAAGTGCTTGTTCTATTGTGGCAGCGTTGGACGCGCTAAACCGATTCCACGACCAGCCTTTGAATGAAACGGAATTGCTGGCTTTAATGGGTGAAATGGAAGGCAAAATTTCGGGTGGTGTTCACTACGACAATGTTGCTCCATGTTACCTTGGTGGTGTTCAGTTGATGCTTGAAGAGCTGGGCATCATCAGCCAAGAAGTCCCTTGCTTTGACGAGTGGTATTGGGTGATGGCGTATCCGGGCATTAAAGTGTCGACGGCTGAAGCGCGTGAAATTCTACCATCTCAATATCGTCGACAAGATATCATTGCTCATGGCCGTCACCTTGCGGGCTTTATTCATGCATGTCACTCTGGTCAGCCAGAGCTTGCTGCAAAAATGATCAAAGACGTGATCGCAGAACCGTATCGTGAGAAACTGCTTCCGGGCTTTGCGAATGCGCGTCAGTACGCAGCATCAGCAGGCGCGTTAGCAACTGGTATTTCTGGCAGTGGTCCGACACTGTTCAGTATTTGCAAACAGAAAGATGTCGCTGAGCGAGTTGCTCGCTGGCTAGAACAAAATTACGTACAAAACGAAGAAGGATTCGTCCATGTTTGTCGTTTAGATAAGCAGGGTTCGAAAGTAACAGGAAGTGAGCTATGAAGCTTTACAATATAAAAGAAAATGATGAACAAGTTTCCTTTGGCCAAGCCGTTCGCCAAGGATTAGGTCGTAATCAAGGCCTATTTTTCCCATCGGAATTACCAAAACTTGAAGACGTTGATGCGTTGCTAGCAGAAGATTTTGTTTCTCGTAGCACCAAGATTCTATCAGCACTGATTGGTGATGAACTGGCGGAAGAGCAAGTTAACGCAATGGTTGATGCTGCATTCCAATTCCCAGCACCAATCAACCAAGTAAAAGAAGGCGTTTACGCGCTAGAACTTTTCCATGGCCCGACGTTAGCATTTAAAGATTTCGGTGGCCGCTTCATGGCGCAATCCCTTGCGGCAGTTTCTAATGGCGGCAAGATCACCATTTTGACCGCAACGTCAGGCGATACTGGCGCAGCTGTTGCGCATGCTTTCTACGGAATGGAAGACATTAATGTTGTGATTCTTTACCCGAAAGGCAAGATCAGCCCGCTGCAAGAGAAGCTGTTTTGTACACTAGGTAAAAACATCCACACTGTAGCAATCAATGGTGATTTCGATGCATGTCAAGCATTGGTGAAACAAGCGTTTGATGATGCGGAGCTGCGTGAAGAGATCGGTCTGAACTCTGCAAACTCAATCAATATCAGCCGTTTGATGGCACAAATCTGTTACTACTTTGAAGCTGCGGCGCAAATGAGTAAGCAAGAGCGTGAAAACCTCGTGGTTTCTGTACCAAGCGGTAACTTTGGTAACCTAACAGCAGGTCTATTAGCAAAAGCGCTAGGTTTACCTATCAAACGTTTTATTGCTGCTACCAACGCGAATGACACGGTGCCTCGTTACCTCGAAACGGGTAAATGGGAGCCAAAACCAACGGTTGCAACCACTTCAAATGCGATGGACGTAAGCCAACCGAACAACTGGCCGCGTATCGAAGAGCTATGCCGTGTGAAAGAGTGGGGCCTTGAGACACTAGGTAAAGGCGCAGTTTCTGATGAGCAAAGCGCACAATCAGTAAAAGACTTGTGCGCATTAGGCTACCTATGTGAGCCACACGGTGCGATTGCTTACCGTGTATTGGAAGAGCAACTGCAAGAAGGTGAAACGGGTCTGTTCTTGTGTACTGCGCACCCAGCGAAGTTCAAAGAGGTTGTAGATGATATTCTTCAGACGGATATCGAACTGCCTGCACCATTAGCTAAACATGCTGCAATGGAGTTGTTGTCTGAAGATCTTGATGCGGATTTTGATGCACTAAAAACAGTATTACGTCGCGTTCAGTAACCAAAACTGAATGTGCGTTAAAAGGTGGGGCATTGTCTCCGCCTTTTTGTTTTTATAGGGCTGGTCTCGGGCAGAAATCGAACATAAAAAAACGGCGCTCATTGAGCGCCGTTTTTAAAACCTACCTGAGCGTACTCTATTATAGAGTCTCAGTAAATGTACGAGCGATAACATCACGTTGTTGTTCTGGCGTTAGCGAGTTGAAGCGTACTGCGTAACCAGAAACACGGATTGTTAGCTGTGGGTATTTTTCTGGGTGAGCAACTGCATCTTCTAGCGTTTCACGTTTAAGAACGTTCACGTTTAGGTGTTGACCACCTTCGATGCGAGGTGCAGTTTCGATAGCTACTTCGCGGCTTTCGTATTCACCTAGGTCGCTGATTGCGATAACTTGGTCTGCTTCGTAACCAGTTGCTGCAGCAACACAACGTGCTTCATTCTTCTCGCTATCTAGTAGCCAGATTGAGTTTAGTAGTTCGTCGTTTGCTGCTTTAGTAATTTGGATACCTTGGATCATCACTATCTCCTAGACCACTTACGTGGTGATTATTGGTGTTAATTTTCGAATTTTTGTTGAGCTGAGTATTATATAGCTAATATCCACTATTTTAATATTGATTTAAGTCAAAAAACAACCAAAAACATTATTTTTATTAAGGTGATTTTGTTGAGTTAAATCAATAAAACCTTTGAAAACATACTAATTACAATTTATTTGATAATATAAAAAATATTTAATAACTCAGATTGTTGTAAATTTACTACAAATTGAGCTTAAAATTTAAACTGATTAACGCAACTATCTGTATTTGGGTAGCGATACTGAAAGTCTAAAGTGATTAAATGACAAACATGAAAAACAAGTTTGGTAATAAACTCATAGGTGCACATGTCTCTGCTGCTGGTGGGGTCGATCAAGCGCCGTTGAGAGCTCGCGAAATTGGTGCGAATGCGTTCGCACTATTTACAAAAAACCAACGCCAGTGGGTGGCGAAGCCTTTAGAAGCAAAAACCATCAGTGCATTTAAAGCGAACTGTAAAATGCTGGGTTTCGGCGCAGAACATATTCTCCCGCACGACTCATACCTGATTAACTTAGGTGCTCCAGAAGCGGACAAGTTGGATAAGTCACGCGCTGCATTCATCGATGAAATGGAGCGTTGTAATCAGTTGGGACTGACTTTGCTTAACTTCCACCCGGGTAGTCACCTAAAGAAAGTCTCTGAACAGGAATGCTTGGCAACGATTGCTGCATCAATCAACTTAGCGCACAAAACTGTACCGGATGTGGTAGCGGTGATTGAGAATACTGCGGGGCAGGGCACAAATCTTGGCTGGAAGTTTGAGCACTTAGCTGAAATCATCGAGCAAGTGGAAGATAAAGATCGTGTCGGTGTTTGTATTGATACCTGCCACACCTTTACGGCTGGTTATGACTTGCGTACAAAAGAAGATTGCGAACGCACTTTTGCTGAATTTGACCGTATTGTGGGTATGCACTATTTGCGAGCAATGCATCTAAATGATTCAAAAGTAGAGTTTGCTAGCAAAGTGGATCGTCACCATTCTTTAGGTAAAGGAGAGATCGGGTGGGATTGTTTCGAGTACATTGCGAAAGACTCTCGTTTTGATGGTATCCCTCTGATTTTAGAAACAATTGATCCGGACATCTGGCAGCAAGAGATCAACGCACTGCGTCAGTTTCATTTAGCCGCTGTTAACAACCAATAATGTAATCGCAAAGTTGGCACCTTTCTTTCTTAGTCGCTTAAGTCAATTTGAATTAAGAAAGAAGGATGCCACTATGTCTCGACCACTCTCTTTTGCTCCCTATGCTTACAGTCGCCGCGTACTGCGTCTGCCGATGCCTAATCGCCACATTACTGGGCAAGGTCATTTTAGAACGCCGCAGAAGCATTAGTCTTTTATTGCTGTTCTCAAGTTCGTGGTAAGTTTTTTGTTTGTTTGGGTTTCGCTCGTTAGAATAGAAGCAAAATTTAGGACAGGAACTTTCCATGAATCAGTCACCCACTTGGCACGATGTGATCGGCGAAGAGAAAAAGCAGAGCTACTTTGTAGACACGTTGAATTTTGTTGAAGCAGAACGAGCAGCAGGCAAAGCGATTTACCCGCCAGCAAAAGATGTTTTTAACGCATTTCGTTTCACGGAGTTTAACGATGTGAAAGTGGTGATCTTAGGACAAGACCCATACCACGGTCCAAATCAGGCGCATGGTTTGTGCTTCTCTGTGCTTCCTGGAATCAAAACGCCACCGTCGCTCGTGAACATGTATAAAGAATTGGCTCAAGATATCGAAGGATTCCAGATCCCTCAGCACGGATTCTTGCAAAGCTGGGCAGAGCAAGGCGTATTGTTGCTCAATACGGTTTTGACGGTTGAGCAAGGCAAAGCGCACTCACACTCTAAAACAGGGTGGGAAACATTCACAGACCGAGTGATTGAAGCGATAAACCAGCATCAGCATGGGGTCGTGTTCCTTTTATGGGGATCTCACGCTCAGAAGAAAGGGCGTTTCATCGACCGCTCGAAGCACCATGTATTAGCCGCGCCGCATCCATCGCCATTGTCTGCTCATCGAGGGTTCTTGGGTTGTAAGCATTTCTCCCAAGCAAACCAATTACTTGCTTCGCAAGGAAAAGAGCCAATCAACTGGCATTTACCGTTAACGGTATAAAAGAAGAGACAGCGATCATGGTGCTATGATCGCTGTTTTTTTGAGCATGCTCGAAGCTGGTAGCGAATTTCTCATGTACACTTATTGAAAGTAGGTGTTAAGGAGAGACGCTATGATGATCGAAAGAATTCGACGCGAACACGGCTACATGGTTCGCCTGCTGGCCATATTGCGCCATAAACTCAACGAAATAAAAGAAGAAAACGCCATTAATTACTCGCTAGTAAGCGAGATTGTTGACTACCTCTCAAACCATTCGGAAAAAATTCATCATCCGAAAGAAGATATTCTCTACCATCATTTCCTCAAGCATTACGGTAAGCAACAAACCATGGAAAACTTGGAGAAAGAGCACCAAGAGCTCGCCGAGAAGACCAAAGAGTTTTCGATGCTCATTGAGATGATTTTGCAAGATGCGGTTGTTCCTCAAGACATCTTTATTGCTCAGCTAGAAGATTTCATTGAGTCGCAAAAGCGTCACCTTGAGCTCGAAGAGAGAAAAATCCTGCCATTAATTGAAGAGCTTTTTACTACTGAAGACTGGCAACACGTTGAAAGTCTGTGGACAGAGAGCGAAGACGACCCTGTATTTGGTGACACGATTGCGGATCGCTACAAACAGCTTGCCGAGCGCGTTCGTCAAAGCGATATGGAGTTTGTTTAACTTACTCAAAGCCCGAGTCTCTATAAATCTTGCTCGGGTTTATTTGTGGTAATTCTTATTGTTTGAGAATTGAATGGAAATTCAACATAACCAATTCTCGATAAAAAGAACGGCTAATTCTCATTGAGTAAGAATTCCGTCAACGTAAACATTTAGACGTAGAGAATCAGGACATGTAACCCCGCTCTATACAAAAACAAAAGGCACCGTTAGGGTGCCTTTTGTTCAAATTAGAGTTTGATGTCGTCTAAGCTGTAGTCGTTGCAAACATCAAGTTCACGTAGTTCTTTAAGTAAGTTACGTCTGTCGTTCATCTCTTCTATTTCACGCCACTTTCTTTTTACTGGTTTAGCGCGAGATCTTGTTGTTGAGGTAGTATCCAGATTGAAAATCTCATCTAGTTGAAAGCCTTCCATAAGCCACCTTTACCCTTCTTTATCTAAACTGTTGTAACCAGTCCTTGTGGAGTTTTTTAAGTACCACAATAGGTGTGAGAATAACCATGATATATTTCGCATTTGTGTCGGTAACATGACAGTTTCGTGCAAAAGTTCTCTCAAAATCACATTTTGCTTCGTGAACGATTGAATAAAAAATGTACAAACGAGAAAGGGAAAACGATTAAATGAAGAGATTTTCAATGTTAATTTGATGCGTTCAATTAGAGTACTAAGCAAAGGTTGAAGTTGCATAAAATGTGTTTGATGAAATAGTGTTCGATTACCTCTCTGGCGGCAAAGATAAATTTATGTAACACCTTGTGAATACTAGCTTGGTTCGTTTTTTATGGAGTGCTGTTCCATTAATGTCGGTGTAATTATTTATGTTGGATGTTGGTGATTGAAATGTTGCATATTTGGGGTGTTAAGTCCTCTTTTTATGTTATTTTTTGGTGACTTTATAGTGAAAAATAACAATGTTATTGTAATGGTTGCATATTGATTTTTGCGTTCCTAGGTTGCATTATCCGCCCGTCAAAAAATACGCTGGTACGTAAAATGGATGCATGAAGCGACGTTTACGATTCTAGATTGCGCATAAACATTACTCAAAAAGCTAAGCACACTTTGACACTTAGCAGGCAATCTGGTGGATGGCTCGGACGCACAGACTGGCGCAACTCACTTTGAGGTACACATGACAGACTTAATCAATTTGATGAACGATCTCCTTTGGGGTTCGATTCTGGTTTATCTTCTTGTAGGTGTAGGAATCTACTTCACCGTTCGATTGGGATTCATCCAATTCCGCCACTTCGGCCACATGTTCTCTGTTCTTAAGAACAGCCGTAAAGCAGACAAAGCTGGTATTTCTTCTTTCCAAGCGCTTTGTACTAGTCTTGCTGCACGTGTAGGTACTGGTAACATGGCGGGTGTTGCAGTTGCATTGACTGCGGGTGGCCCTGGCGCGATCTTCTGGATGTGGCTGATCGCAATGCTTGGTATGGCAACGTCGTTTGCAGAGAGTACTCTGGCGCAGCTATACAAAACCAAAGATGATGATGGCAACTACCGTGGTGGTCCTGCTTACTACATGGAAAAAGGCTTGGGCATGCGTTGGATGGGCGTGTTGTTCTCTGTTTTCCTAATCATCGCTTTTGGTTTGGTATTCAACGCCGTACAAGCGAACTCAATTGCAAACGCAATGAGCAACGCATTTGGTTGGAATGACCTATACGTTGGTATTGCTGTTGTTGCACTTTCAGCTGTAGTTATCTTCGGTGGTATCAAGCGTATCGCGAAAGTAGCTGAGCTGATCGTTCCTATCATGGCACTGCTATACCTAGTACTAGCATTGTTCGTTGTATTCTCAAACCTAGAGAAACTACCAGATGTATTGATGCTGATCTTCAAGAGCGCATTCGGTCTGCAAGAAGCTGCAGCGGGTGGTCTTGGTTATGCGATTGCACAAGCAATGATCAACGGTATCAAACGTGGTCTATTCTCGAACGAAGCGGGTATGGGTTCTGCGCCTAACGCGGCAGCGTCGGCAACGCCTTACCCACCGCACCCAGCATCTCAAGGTTACGTTCAGATGCTAGGCGTGTTCATGGATACGATTGTTATCTGTTCTGCAACAGTAGCGATTATCCTGATGTCGGGCGAGTATGTAGGTCAAGCAACGGAAGTTACTGGTATTGAGCTAACTCAGCGTGCATTGAGCTCGCAAGTGGGTGATTGGGGCGGCATCTTTGTTGCAGTTGCAATCTTCTTCTTCGCGTTTACTTCAATCATCGCGAACTACTCTTACGCAGAAACGAACCTGATCTTCTTGGAGCACAACCATAAAGCTGGTCTAAGCATCTTCCGCGTTGTGGTTCTGGGCATGGTAATGTTTGGTGCGCTAGCGTCTCTTCCTGTGGTTTGGTCGTTGGCTGACGTTTCGATGGGTCTGATGGCGATTGTTAACTTGGTAGCGATTCTGTTGCTATCGGGCATCGTGATCAAACTGGCGAAAGACTACAACCGCCAGCTAGGCGAAGGTAAAGTACCAACGTTCGATGCGAACGATTTCCCTGAGCTTAAGTCTCAGCTAGAAGACGGTATTTGGGACAACACTAAGAAAGACTAAGTGTTCTCCTATCGTTAAAAGCTATTAAGACGATTCGTAAAGCCATGCAGACAATGCATGGCTTTTTTTGTACCCTAATAAAAAACAAAATTAGGGAAGTGAAAGTCATGCTTATCGTAGTTTCTCCAGCGAAGACCCTCGATTACGAGTCTCCGTTAGCGACAGAAAAATTTACTCAACCAGAGTTAATTGAATATTCAAAAGAATTGATCGACGTTTGCCGCAAACTGACGCCTGCTGATGTTGCCTCTTTAATGAAAGTGAGTGACAAGATAGCCGATCTGAACGTCGGGCGATTCCAAGAGTGGAGCGAAACGTTCACAACGGAAAACTCGCGTCAGGCCATTTTTGCGTTTAAAGGTGATGTGTACACGGGCTTGGAAGCTGAAACACTATCAGATGCGGACTTCGAATACGCGCAAAAACACTTACGCATGCTATCTGGTCTGTACGGTCTGCTCAAACCGCTCGACTTAATGCAACCATACCGTCTGGAGATGGGGACAAAACTGGCGAACGATAAAGGTAGCAACCTGTACCAGTTCTGGGGCAATGTGATTACCGACAAGCTCAATGAAGCGATTGCTGAGCAAGGCGACAATGTTTTGATCAATCTTGCGTCGAATGAGTATTTTAAAGCGGTGAAGCCAAAGAACTTGGATGCACAAGTGATTACGCCAATTTTCAAAGACTGTAAGAATGGTCAATACAAGGTGATCAGTTTTTATGCGAAGAAAGCACGTGGCATGATGGCGCGTTACATCATCGAAAATCGCATTGAGAGCGTGGCGGACTTAACGAAGTTTGATACCGCTGGCTACTACTTCGTTGAGGAAGAGTCGACACCAACAGACTTGGTATTTAAACGTGAAGAGCAAAACTGATTGAAGCGCAATACGCGTTATTAATTGAAAGCTACACAAACGAAAAAGGGGTGGCACTGCCAACCCTTTGTTATTTCTATTTGGGCTTTTTAAGCCTCAACAAGATTACTTCTTCTTAGCGGTTTTCTTTTTCGCTGTTTTCTTCTTGTCTTCTTTTTTCTTTTTCTTCTTAAACACAGGTTTCTTGTGCTTAGGGCGCATCTCTTTAATGAAACGCTCTTTGATGTCTTCTTTCACGTAACGTGCTACGCGATCCATCATTGGCTGGTCGTGCGCTTCTACGATTGAGATTGCGTTACCTTTCTTACCTGCACGAGCTGTACGGCCGATACGGTGAAGGTATACGTCAGCCGTGCGCGGCATGTCGTAGTTGATAACGTGAGAAACATCAGGAAGGTCGATACCACGCGCCGCAACGTCAGTTGCTAGTAGCACGTTCACAGTGCCGTCACGGAAACGTGCAATGGCATTATTACGACGATCTTGAGGCATTTCACCTTGAATCCACGAACACGGGATTTGTGCGCTCTCAAGTTGTGCACGTAGCTCTGCCAAGCGTTCACGAGTTTTTAAGAACACGATAGTGCGCTCAGCTTGCTCTGTGATGATATGTTTCAGCAGAGCCAGTTTGTGTTCTGCGCTATCAGCACGGTGATACCATTGAGCAATCTTCTTACGCTCACGCAGTGGCGATTTTGCGTCGATCTCTGCTGGCTCGTTCAATAGGTCAGCCGTGAAGCCTTCTACGCCTTTACCTTCTAGTGTTGCTGAGAACAGAAGGGTTTGCTTACGCCAGCGACATTCATTCGACAGACGGTCAACCGTTGGAGCAAAGCCCATGTCCAGCATGCGGTCTGCTTCATCGAGAACCAGCCATTCGATAGCACGACAATCAAAACGTTCTGCATCAATGTACTCACGTAGACGGCCTGGTGTTGCAACTACGATGTCTTGCGTAGTTGCTAGGATGTCTGCGTGTTCTTGGTATTGAACGCCGCCTGTGATCGTGAAGATGTTCAGCTTAGTGTTCTTTGCCAAAGCACGAGCTTGGTCGGCAACCTGCATCGCCAGTTCGCGAGTTGGCGTAAGGATCAAAATACGCGCAGGCCCAGGTTTACGACGAGGGAAATCTTGCAAGTATTGCAATGCTGGCAGAACGAAGGCTGCCGTTTTACCAGTACCCGTTGGCGCTGACGCTAGAATGTCACGACCATCCAACGCTTGTGGAATCGCTTCTGCCTGAATTTTAGTTGGGCGTTCGTAGCCCATCTCTTCAATGGCTTCAAGTAGGTTTTGGTCTAGATCAAGTTCAGCAAAGGTTCTGATCACAATGAGTTCTCCACAAGCAAAGCTTGGTTAATGGTTCGCCAAAGCAGCATAGAATATAAAAAGGTCGCACATTATAAAGTGATTGGTGATAAGGATCACATGTTATTTCACATCTTAAGATAAAACTCGTGGGTTAAGCGGACAAAATCATTGCTGTAACCGTCTGATGAGTGAATGATCAAATGTGACTCTTGAGTATCGCAAGGTTGCTTTGCCAGTTCAAACAGCAAACGGTGCACGGGTTTCTTTTCCGATGGTTGCACGCGGCACAGTCGAGATAGAGCCCAACCCTGGGTTAATGCTAGTTCAATAAATAGCTCCCCTTCGGTGATTGGCAGCACAAAGCTGGCTTTTCCTTCTGCATCTAGCAACTGATAACAACACTTAAGCAACGCATCATGGCGTAGAGAGTCGGTATGCCTAGCGGTTGCTCGCTGGCTTTGTTTAGCTTGCTCACCAGTGTTGAAATAGGGTGGGTTGCAAACAATGCGTTGAAAGCGTTGCGGCGGTGAAAAACTCAAAACATCGGTATGCTGAACTGAGAGTCGGTCGTGCCACGGCGAGTGCGAAAAATTGTGGCTTGCGGCTTCAACCGCTGTGGTTTCGATGTCAACGGCGGTAATTTTTGCGTCAGGAAAGCGTTGAGCACACATCAAAGCGAGTAACCCTGTTCCTGTCCCGATATCCAAGATATGGGCTGAGCTCGGACTTTCCATCCACGCGCCAAGCATCACGCCGTCGGTACTCACCGGCATGCCACTTTCGCCTCCTTCGATACAAAACTGCTTAAACTTGAAGCCTTTAGTTTGAAATTTTCCGCTCTTCATGATTGTTTTTTATCTGCTCAATATTTAAGTGAAATTCTCTATTGTTTCTTATTTGTATAGATTGTTGTTTTGTTGGTTATTAAATTGTATGGTTAATTGATCGAGATAAAGAACTGTACGGTTCTTTTGATCTAGTTAGATACACTGCTTTTAAGTTTAAAAACTAAATTAATATGGTGTTTTTTTCTTAAAGGTTGCCAAATGATGAGTCTTTCGTCATTATGCGGCGAAAATTTTATAGATTGAACCACAGATACTCATTAACTTTTGGGTATACAAAAAAGTGGTCGATGCATACACAACATTCATTAAATAAAGAAAAGGGTTATCTGTGAAGCAGACGTTAAAACTAACAGATATTGTCGCAGTAGGCTTTATGCTATTTGCGTTCTTTTTAGGTGCAGGCAACATCATCTTTCCACCTCTAGCGGGTCAGCTCGCGGGTGAAAACCTATTGCCAGCGATGTTCGGTTTCTTGCTAACAGCGGTAGGTCTACCTCTTATTACTATCGTTGCTATTGCT
Organism: Vibrio sp. zbq_1; assembly: GCF_043102935.1. Classification (NCBI taxonomy): domain Bacteria; kingdom Pseudomonadati; phylum Pseudomonadota; class Gammaproteobacteria; order Vibrionales; family Vibrionaceae; genus Vibrio; species Vibrio sp. zbq_1. Next base: position 60,281 of record NZ_JBICJH010000042.1, on the reverse strand, counting down.
GTAGCAGGTGGATCATGGGATCACTTGACTCAAGATCTTCCGAAAAAAGCAGCAGTATTGATGGCAGCACTTATCTTCATCATTATTGGTCCTGCGTTTGCAGCGCCTCGTACAGGTCTAGTGGCTTACGAGATGGCCGTGAAGCCATTCTTTGTTGAAGCTTCTCAAGCGCACCTTACCGCGTTTTCTGTGATCTTTTTTGCGGTTGCAATGCTGTTCTCTTGGTTCCAAGGCCGTCTTATCGACTTGATCGGTAAAGTGCTGACTCCAGCGCTGTTTGTCGGTTTGATCATTCTTGCTGTTGCAGTATTCCTAGATCCTCAAGGCGATATGATTGGAGCTCGTGGTGAGTACCTAACTCAGCCACTAACCAAAGGCTTCCTTGAAGGCTACAACACCATGGATACTTTCGCATCGCTGATGTTTGGTATGTTGATGGTGGATGCACTGCGCGGCAAAGGCATCACGGAGCGTTCTGCGACGACTAAGTACCTGATTTTTGCAGGTTGTATCGCGGCGGCTGGTCTAGCATTTGTTTACATTTCGCTATTCTACCTAGGCGCTACCAGTGCAACAGTTGCTGCGGGCGCAGACAACGGTGGTCTGATTCTAAGCCAGTACGTTCAAGCATTGTTTGGCCCTTACGGTCAAATCGTTCTTTCTGTGATTGTATTGCTAGCGTGTCTGACAACGGCTATCGGCCTGATTTCAGCATGTTCTGATTTCTTCAGCTCGAAGACATCACTGTCATACAAGCAGTGGGTTCTAATCAACGGTGCCGTATGTGCGCTAGTTGCTAACGTTGGTCTAGCGCAATTGATTTCGCTCTCTGTACCTGTACTGTTTGCCCTTTACCCAGTGGCGATTGCTTTGGTTGCTCTTACCTTTGTTCGTAGCAAACTGCCAAATCCTCGCTTTGCATACCGTGCGGTACTGCTAGTATCACTATTGTTCGCACTTGTTGATGCAGCGAAAGTTGCTGGTTTGGATGTATCTGCGTTCAACGTACTACCGCTGTTTGAAGTGGGCATGGGTTGGGTTCTTCCTACTCTGGCAGCTATCATCTGCATGTTCTTCATCTCTAAATCTGTTCAACCAGAACTACGAGAAGAAGCGGCGTAAAGACGCTAGAAATTGAATAATGAAAAAGCCCGATGAAGTGATTCATCGGGCTTTTTTGTATCTGGTTCGCATCAACGTAAGCGTCGGTGCTTAAAGCGTATCGTGGAACTCCACAAGTACTTGTTCACACCACTTTTCAATTCGCTCGTCACTCAAATCGTATTGAGAATCTTCATCTAGTGCTAGGCCAACAAATTGGCTGCCATCTTCCGTTAGCGCTTTAGAGGCTTCAAACTCATAGCCTTCGTTTGGCCAATAACCGATAAACTGGGCGCCGGTTGCTTTTAACTCGTCGTGCAGTAGGCCCATGGCATCAAGGTACCATTCACCGTAGCCTTCTTGGTCGCCAAGACCAAATAGCGCCACAACTTTGCCTTTCAACGGCGTAGACGTGATGTCTTGCCAAATGGCGCTCCAATCTTCTTGGATCTCACCAAAGTCCCAAGTCGAGATGCCTAGAAGCAATAAATCATACTCAGCCATCAGCGATAGCGGCGTCTCTTTCACATTGTGAATATCGACAAGGTTTGCACCAATAATGTTGCGAATTTTCTCTGCTGCCATCTCGGTGTAGCAGGTTGTTGAGCCGTAAAAGAGTCCGATTTTCATTATATTCGTCGTTTTTTGTGTTGCTGTTGTAGAGGATTTTAACCTTAAACTGCCTAGGAATGCAGCGAATATCGTGAGATTCCCCACCTGAGCCAATTTTTTATAGCATTCACACTGGCGCTGTCTTACTCTCACTGGGTATAGATGAACAATAAAAGGAAGCGTGAATGACGGCACAACAGCCTGTCAATCAACAAGATTTTGCGCTTGTTGAGCAATTCTTAGATGCAATGTGGATGGAGCGCGGTCTGTCAGAGAATACGCTGGCTTCGTACCGAAATGACTTAATGAAGCTTCTCACTTGGATGGAGCATCATCGTTACCGCCTCGATTTCATCAGTTTGTCTGGACTTCAAGAATACCAAACGTATCTGGTGGATTTGGATTACAAGCAGACGTCACGTGCTCGTATGCTATCAGCCATTCGCCGTTTGTTTCAGTATCTTCACCGCGAAAAAGTGCGTGCCGATGACCCAAGTGCCTTGTTGGTCAGCCCGAAATTGCCACAACGCTTACCGAAAGACATCAGCGAAGAGCAAGTGGACGCACTTTTGGACGCGCCAGATCCGAATGATCCGGTAGAACTGCGCGATAAAGCCATGCTTGAGTTGTTGTACGCGACTGGGTTGCGTGTGACAGAACTCGTCAGCCTGACGATGGAAAACATCAGTTTACGTCAGGGCGTCGTGCGTGTGACGGGTAAAGGTGGCAAGGAACGTTTGGTGCCGATGGGGGAGAATGCGATCGATTGGATTGAAACATTCATCCAGCAAGGTCGCCCTGCATTATTGGGAGATACGTCTTCTGATGTGGTATTCCCAAGTAAACGAGCACGCCAAATGACTCGTCAGACGTTTTGGCATCGTATCAAATACTATGCTGTCATTGCTGGTATCGATACCGACCAGCTTTCGCCGCACGTTTTACGCCACGCGTTTGCAACGCATTTATTGAACTATGGCGCAGATCTCAGGGTCGTACAGATGCTGCTAGGGCATAGTGACTTATCGACCACGCAAATTTATACTCACGTGGCGACTGAACGATTGAAGCAGATCCACAGTCAACACCACCCAAGAGCATAATGATGGCTTGCTTCATCCTTTTTGATTGGATGAAAAGAATTTATTTAAAGGTGACTTTAATGAGCGTATTACGCCGACTAACTCTGCTGACTTTACCATTCTTTATTACCGCGTGTGGTGCGGAAGAAAGTCAGGCAAAAACCGAAACTCCTGCACAACAGGCTGCGCCAATGGCGCAACAACACTTTGATGAAGCGGCGCTAAAAGCGAAGTTCTCGAAACTAGGTCTGTCTATTATTGATATTCAACCTTCAGACGTGGCGGGCCTGCTAGAAATTCAAACCAACGGCGGCATATTGTTTGCGTCAAACAATGGCGATCACTTTATTGCAGGTACGCTATACGCGATTGATGACAACGGCGGTTACAAAGACGTACTTGCAGAACGCCAAGCGCCTTTGAATGCTGAGAAAATTGCTAAGTTTGCAGACAGCATGATCGAATACAAAGCGGACAACGAAAAGTACGTGGTGACGGTATTTACTGACATCACTTGTGGCTACTGTGTTCGTCTGCATAACCAAATGCAGGGCTACAATGATCTAGGTATTACTGTGCGTTACATGGCATACCCTCGCCAAGGTGCGACAGGGCCTGTTGCTGAGCAAATGGCAACGATTTGGTGTGCAGAAGATCCAAAAGCGGCGATGCATAACGCGAAAGTGAGCCGCACTTTCGATAATCCAGCGAAAGATCTTGAGCAATGTAAAGAGACCATTCAAGCGCACTACAACGTTGGTCGTCAGTTAGGTATTTCAGGTACGCCTGCAATCTTCCTTCCAAACGGTGAGATGGTTGGTGGTTACTTACCGCCAGCTGAACTACTGAAACGTTTAGAGCAACTGTAATCCTTTAAGGAGCAGAGCCGACGCAATAGTCGGCTCTTTTCAAGCATGATAGAAATTCAACGACGTCCCGAACCGGATCTTTCCCTTCTCCCAGATTCCATTCCTCCGATCTTAAAACGCATTTACATCAATCGCGGTATTACTGACATCGCGCAGCTAGAAACCTCTGCTCGTGGATTGCATTCGTACCAAAAGCTTGGCGGCATTGAGCAGGCGGTTGAGTTGTTGTTCCAAGCGATTCAAGAGCAAAAACGCATCATCGTGGTGGGTGACTTTGACGCAGATGGCGCAACGAGTTCTGCTCTTTCTGTATTGGCATTGCGTATGCTTGGCAGCAATAACGTCGATTACTTGGTGCCGAACCGCTTTGAAGATGGCTACGGTTTGAGCCCAGAGGTGGTCGATCAAGCATTGGAACTTGGCGCAGAAATGATCATGACGGTCGACAATGGCGTATCGTCGATTGAAGGTGTGCGCTACGCCAAAGAGAATGGCATTACCGTATTGGTGACAGACCACCATTTGCCAGGACAAGTTCTACCAGAAGTGGATGCGATGGTGAACCCAAACCTCGACAGTTGTGCGTTTCCTTCTAAAGCGTTGGCTGGCGTTGGTGTGGCGTTCTATCTGATGATGGCGTTGTGCGTCCACATGCGAAAACACAACTGGTTTGCTCAGCAAGGCATGCAAGAGCCGAAACTGATGGAGCTGATCGACCTTGTCGCACTGGGCACTGTTGCTGATGTTGTGCCGCTTGATGAGAACAACCGAATTCTGGTGCATCAAGGTTTGCAACGCATTCGTGCGGGGAAAGCGCGCCCAGGTATTCAGGCACTGATTGAAGTGGCGAAACGCGATGCGCGACGTTTGGTGGCATCGGACTTCGGCTTTGCATTGGGGCCGCGTATTAATGCCGCTGGCCGTTTAGACGACATGTCTTTTGGTGTTGAGCTGCTGATGTGTAACAACATCCACGCCGCACGTCGCATGGCCAGTGAGCTTGATGGACTCAATCAGACTCGTAAAGAGATTGAAGAAGGCATGAAGCAAGAAGCGATGGCGTTTTGTGAACGTTTGCAGTTTGGCGAAAACAGCGAGCTGCCATACGGCTTATCGCTGTTCCAGCGCGATTGGCACCAAGGTGTGATTGGTATTCTCGCTTCGCGTATCAAAGAGAAATTCCATCGCCCAGTCATTGCCTTTGCTGACGGTGGTGAAGGGACGATCAAGGGTTCTTGTCGTTCGATTCCTGGATTACACATGCGTGATGCGTTGGACTTCATCGATACGCAAAATCCAGGTTTGATCATCAAGTTTGGCGGTCACGCGATGGCGGCAGGCTTAACCATCAAAGAGCAAGATTTTGAGCGTTTCAGTCGTTTATTCGATGAAGTGGTGAAAAAAGAGCTCGACGAAGCGGCTCTAAAAGGCGTGATTCTTACTGATGGCGAGTTAAAACCGGAAGAGTTTTCTATGCACATTGCGGAGCAGTTGCGCGCTGGTGGGCCATTCGGACAAGCTTTTCCTGAGCCAATCTTTGATGGTGAGTTTAAGGTGTTGCACCAAAAATTGGTGGGAGAAAAACATCTTAAACTGATGTTGGAGCCTTTATACAAAGGGCATCCGACCAATGTGATGATTGATGGAATTGCATTTAACGTCGATTTACGCCGTTGGCCTGACGCATCGGTCAAAACTGTACGTTTGGCCTACAAGTTGGATGTGAATGAATTTCGTGGTAACCAATCATTGCAACTGATGATTGACCACATTGAAGCCAAGTAATACCTAAGCTTTTCTTAAATATAGAGTACGGTTGCCCTTAAGCGGGTGTAAAATTTTATGACCGTGCTCTTTCGAAATTAGATTGCGGAGATATGAAGGTATTACTTTGCTGATACAATTCTGCCTTATGGTTAGTCAGTATAATTAATATTAAAGGCGACCAAGCTAATCATATTTTTAATAAATTATATTTAAATTTCGTATTTTACAAAAAAGATCTCATTTATTTGTATGAAAAAATAAAGTCTTATTTTTTGTGTGTATAGTAAAACTTTGTTGATTGTTTTGAGTTGAATATGAAAAATAACATAGCTTTTTTAAGTCTTATATTAAGTGTTCTAAGTTACGATGCTATAGGTGGCCTTGAGGGGCAAACGGTAACGTTCCACCGAGATTATGCTGGAAAGAATTTTGGTCAACCTAAGACTATTACCGTTGTCGATGGGGACTCAGATATCTTTAATGTTCAGCATCACGAAAAAATAAATATCGATAACAACAAAATTGCTATCAGATACATCAATAATAATCAGTTTGGTATTGAAGAAAAAACTTTTAATGGCTACATTTTGCGAGGCTATCAAGGTGAAGTTGAAAGTGTAACTCTACTACGAGACGATGCTGGGATTTATAAAAACTCTTGGTTTGACGATGATGGTATTCATATTAATTTGGGGGGACCATTCAGTCGGGGTGATATTCTAGAGTTTGAAATCTTATTAGTTGGTGATAATGATGTTAGTTTAGAACGCTGTGAAGTTAAGATCACATCGCAATCGAATGAGATTAATAAGGATGGGGGTAAACTATATTTTGATACTTCTGCTAGTTCATTAAACTTAGTAACGTCTAATGAACTGTATAAATACTTAAACTTCCCAACAGGTGAAGTTTTAACAATTGATACACCACAGGAGTTTAAGCTTTCAGATATTCCTATAAAAGAGTTAGGTTGGACTCTAACAATTCCAGAGTGGTATCCAGCAGGAATTTATACCGTTAATTATGCAGGTATTAACCTTAAAGATGGTTCGATTTGTAAAGATTCCGTTAGTTTTACAAAACGACACTATTAGCAAAATTTTGCGTAATTGAATGTAAAGTAGACTAGGCGCTAGCATTTTTAAAGCATACATTCACTTTAATGACTAAGGTTAAATGAGTTTTTCACGTGTAAATGTAATGTTTGATGCCGTGATCGATGGGGCTCTTTAAGGTGTTTTTCCTATTGTCCAGCGTTTGCATGTTGTTTAGGTAAACGCTTCACTGCTCATTTTATTAAAAAGTTGTGACTAGTAAAAATAAGGTTCCAGCCCCTCTATAGAGTACGGTTGCCCTTAAGCGGGTGTAAAATTTTATGACCGTGCTCTCTCTAATCGTAATCTGATTTCTCAGCCGAAATTTTCCTGTATCTCCGTCACATTTTTCAGTAGAATTTCTCGGTTAAATTCTATTCTAAAATGTTGAGCAAACATGTTTGAAATCAATCCAATTAAAAACCGTCTTCAGGACGTGTCTGAGCGCACGAATGTCCTGAGGGGGTATCTTTGACTATGACGCGAAGAAAGAGCGTCTAGAAGAAGTCAACGCAGAACTTGAACAGCCAGATGTATGGAACGAGCCTGAACGTGCACAAGCACTAGGTAAAGAACGTGCATCACTTGAAGCCGTAGTTGAAACTATTGATCAACTAGAGCAAGGTGTAGAAGATGTTGATGGTCTTCTTGAACTGGCTGTTGAAGAACAAGACCAAGAAACGTTTGATGAAATCGAACCAGAACTTGCAGAGTTGGAAGAGAAGCTTGCGCAGCTAGAATTCCGCCGTATGTTCTCTGGTGACCACGATAGCTCTGATTGCTACATTGACTTGCAAGCAGGTTCAGGTGGTACTGAGGCGCAAGACTGGACCAACATGATGTTACGCATGTACTTACGCTGGGCAGAAGCGAAAGGCTTCAAGGCGGAAGTAATCGAAGTATCTGAAGGTGAGGTTGCGGGTCTTAAATCTGCAACGGTTCGTATCTCTGGTGATTACGCTTACGGTTGGCTACGTACAGAAACTGGTGTTCACCGTTTAGTACGTAAATCGCCATTCGATTCAGGCGGCCGTCGTCATACGTCTTTTGCGTCTGCGTTCATCTACCCAGAGATTGATGAAAACATTGCTATCGACATTAACCCTGCTGATCTGCGTATCGACGTTTACCGTGCGTCAGGTGCGGGTGGTCAGCACGTCAACACCACTGAATCTGCGGTACGTATTACGCACGTACCAACGAATACTGTGGTGCAGTGTCAAAACGACCGTTCTCAACATAAGAACAAAGATCAGGCAATGAAACAGCTTCGAGCGAAGCTATTTGAGCTTGAATTGCAAAAGCAAAACGCGGAAAAACAAGCTAATGAAGACGCTAAGTCTGACATTGGCTGGGGTAGCCAGATCCGTTCTTACGTATTGGATGATTCACGCATTAAAGACCTCCGTACGGGCGTTGAAAACCGTAATACTCAAGCGGTTCTTGATGGCGATCTGGACAAATTTATTGAAGCTAGCCTGAAATCAGGCCTATAAAGCTTTTCACCGACAAAAACAGGATACATCGAAAATGACTGATGCTGTTCAAAACGAAACTGTACAAGAAGAAAACAAGCTGATTGCTGAGCGCCGCGCTAAACTGGACGAAATCCGAAAGAGCTGCAAAGCAAACGGCCACCCAAACGACTTCCGTCGTGACGCACTAGCGGGCGACCTTCAAAAAGAGTTCGGTGAAAAGACTAAGGAAGAGCTAGAAGAGCTTAACCACGTAGTAGCGATCGCTGGTCGTATTATGGCAAAACGTGGTCCATTCCTAGTAATTCAAGAAACATCTGGCCGTATCCAAGCTTACGCAGACAAAGAAGTTCAAAAAGAACTGAAAGAGAAATACCAAGGTCTTGATATCGGTGACATCATCGGTGTTAAAGGTGCGCTACACAAATCTGGTAAAGGCGACCTATACGTGAACATGGAAGAGTACGAGTTGCTAACAAAAGCACTTCGTCCACTTCCTGAGAAGTTCCACGGTCTGACTGACCAAGAAATGCGTTACCGTCAGCGTTACGTAGACCTAATCGTTAACGAAGATTCTCGTAATGCATTCGTTGTACGTTCTAAAGTTATGTCTGCAATTCGTAACTTCATGATCTCTAAACAGTTCATGGAAGTTGAAACGCCAATGATGCACGTGATCCCTGGTGGTGCAAGTGCACGTCCATTCATCACGCATCACAACGCGCTAGACATGCCAATGTACCTGCGTATTGCGCCTGAGCTATACCTGAAGCGTCTAGTTGTTGGTGGCTTTGATCGCGTATTCGAAATCAACCGTAACTTCCGTAACGAAGGTCTTTCTCCACGTCACAACCCAGAATTCACAATGATGGAATTCTACATGGCGTACGCGGATTACAAAGATCTAATGGACTTCACTGAGGAACTACTAAGCTCTGTAGCACTAGAAGTTCTAGGTTCAACATCAATGCCTTACGGTGAAGATACTGTTGAGTTTGGCGGTAAGTACGCTCGCATGAGCATGTTTGAAGCAATCAAACACTACAACCCAGACCACGCTCAAATCCAAGCGCTAACGGAAGAAGATCTACAAAACCGCGAACTAATGGTTTCTATCGCGAAATCTGTTCACGTTGAAGTAGAACCTTTCTGGACTTGTGGTCAGCTTCTTGAAGAGATCTTCGGTGAAACTGCAGAACCTAAACTAATGCAGCCTACGTTCATCACTGGCTACCCAGCGGATATTTCTCCACTGGCACGTCGTAGCGATGACAACCCATTCTTCACAGACCGCTTTGAGTTCTTCATCGGTGGCCGTGAAGTAGCAAACGGCTTCTCAGAGCTTAACGATGCAGAAGACCAAGACGCGCGCTTTAAAGCACAGGTTGAAGCAAAAGAATCTGGTGATGACGAAGCGATGTTCTACGATGCAGACTACATCACTGCACTAGAACACGGTCTACCACCAACAGCAGGTCAAGGTATCGGTATCGACCGCCTAGTTATGCTGCTAACTAACACGCACACCATCCGTGACGTGATCTTGTTCCCTGCAATGCGCCCACAAGCGTAATTCTTTGCTGAACAATGACAAAAAAACCACCTTCGGGTGGTTTTTTTGTATCTTTAATTTCCTAAAATTCAATAGGTTGCATTTTGATTTTGATGGCATATGCAAATAAGTATTCGCCAAATCTCAATCTATTGCATAGTCTTAATATTGAGACAGACTTCGAGCGTCGTAGTCTCGATAATGTTACCCGTTCGCAAAGATGGGTTTGTGGCGCGAAATTTCTATCAACAAAAGAATAAGGGTTAGAGAATGGCTGGGCAGTTTAAGATGGATTCCATCCCGGGATCGCTTGTGGTAGTTGGCGGTACTTATGAGCCTTGGTTATCAGTACTGGAACAAGTTGGCTGGAAGTGTCACCAAGTAGGCGACTTACGCAAAGCTAACACGTTATTGGAAGATATTGGGCCTTGTATCGGTATCGTTGACCTGAGCCATGACGAGTTTAGCTTGAATGGTCTGGCAAACTTAGTGAGTTCTCATAAGCACGTGCGTTGGCTGGCGTTTATTCGTGAGTCTCAGCTCGGCACAGACACCATCTGCCAGTTCATCGTTAACTTCTGTATCGACTTTTTTACTGCCCCAATCCCAGATGCCCAACTGTTGAGTACCATCGGCCACCAACTTGGTATGCTCAAGCTAGAGAAAAAAGTTTGGCCAAGCTTTGGCAATAGCCTCGATATGGGGCTGATTGGCGAATCTATCCCGATGAAGCGCTTACGCGATCAAGTTAAGCGAATTGGTCCTACGGACGTGAGTATTCTGATCTCTGGCGAGAGCGGTACTGGTAAAGAAGCGGTTGCTCGTGCAATTCACAAAGTATCTTCCCGTTCTCATAAGCCCTTTATGTCGATTAACTGCCGCGCTTTGAATGAGCAACGTTTCCAAGCGGAAGTCTTTGGTATTGCTGCGGATGCTGAGATGGGCCCAAGTCTGTTGGAACAAGCAGATGGCGGTACTGTGTTGTTTAATGACATTCTGACCATTTCGAAAGACCAGCAAATGAACCTGTTAAGGTTTTTGCAAGAGGGCACGATTGAAACGCGCGAAGGTGTGAAGAATGTGAATGTGCGTATTCTTGCTGCTAACTCGTCAGACGTAGAAAAAGCTTTGATTGATGGCGACTTCAACGAAGAGTTGTACCATTACATCAATGTACTTCGTATCAACGTACCAAGCTTGAAAGAGCGCGCGAGTGACATTGCACTACTAGCTCGCTTCTATCTGCAAGAGTTCTCTAAAGAGTACAACTCTCAAGCAAAAAGTTTCTCTGAGGACGCTTTGAAAGCTCTGACTCGTTACTTCTGGCCTGGTAATGTTCGCGAGTTGATGAACCAAGTTAAGCGTGCGGTGTTGATGTCTGACAGCGTGATGATTGAAGAGCATCATCTCGATTTGCCGCAACGTAATGATTCAAAACGCAGTTTGAAATCAATTCGAGAAAAGAGTGAGCGTGATGCGTTATTGGTCGTGTTGGAATCGCACTCAGGTCAAGTTTCCAATGCAGCGAAAGAACTTGGTGTGTCGCGTGCAACTATGTATCGACTACTTAACAAGCACAACTTGATTTCCGATCAAGCGATGTAATTCAATGAGTGAATCGAATTGAAAGAGCGACCTTGCTGGTCGCTCTTTTTCGTTGTATACGTTCTGATTTATAAAACTCGAAGTTTTATATATTCCCTAGATGAATATGTTATATGAAAAAACATATGCAACTTATCTTCAGGGTATTGATTTGTTTTTTATCGAAAGCATAGAAATTGTTTGATATATATTCATCAACGCTTACAATTTAGCCATAACTCGTTGAGTTATATCACTTCACACACGGATTATTTTTTTAGCTAGGAGGCGCAAGATGAAACATTACGTTGTTAACACCACTGCTTGCGCTGATCGTATGTCTAAATCTCCGATAGCTTTTAAATCGGATATTAACGATACCACTGGCTCACAAGATAAAAATTAATCCGTAACCTAATTTATGTTTACTAGGCTGCGGAAAAGTAGCGGCTTAGTCTCAACAGATCTCTCTGTGTCTCTGCGTACTATTTTTCCCAGTCGATCATTTATCGTTTAATTGGAGAAAAATTATGCGTCACTCAATTTACTTAACATTGGCGACTTTGCTTATTAAAGCGGATTTAAAACGTGAAGAGAGAGAATGGCAACGTACCGTGCGCCGCAGTTCTCATGATGTTCCATGGACCAATGTTCATTTATTAAGGGATATTGGTTTAGATCGTGAAGGGCGAGTTACTCAAACCAGCATGCCTGAAGCGGTTAAAGTTGAACGTCGAGTTCGTCATCTTCGTCGAGTGCTAACTGCGCGAATACCGACGTAATCTATAGCGTGTTGAGCTTCCAACATGATGCTTTAGTTAACCCTAAAAGCTCAACACGCTGTAAACGCATATCGAAATAGATTTGTTCTAAGTGCTATTAACAGGCAGACCTATGTGGTCAGCCTGTTTGCTTTTATGGACATGGGTTAGAGTAGGTAGTACCGATCGCTTGAATGTCTGTTAACAGCTCATCACTAAGCTTGATATCGATGCTGTCAATGTTGGCTTTAAGTTGATCAAGGTTGGTCGCACCGATGATATTGGAAGCGACAAATGGACGTTGATTGACGAACGCCAATGCCATTTGCGCAGGATCTAGGCCATGCTCACGTGCCAAGTTCACGTATGCTTCTGTCGCTTTGACGCCTTGAGGTGTGAAGTAACGAGCGAAACGCTCCCACTTAGTACAGCGTGCACCTTCTGGTTTTGCGCCATGTAAGTATTTACCACTCAAACAACCAAACGCCAGAGGTGAATACGCTAACAGTTGGACACCTTCATAATGGCTGATTTCAGACAAACCCACTTCGAAGCTGCGGTTGAGTAGATTGTATGGATTTTGAATTGAAACGATACGCGGTAAATCATGCTTCTCCGCTAAACGAAGCAAAGACATCACCCCCCAAGGTGTTTCGTTAGATACGCCGATGTAACGCACTTTACCCATCTTAACCAGTTCAGTTAATGCTTCTAGGGTTTCAATTAACGTCACTTCTTCTTGCTTGTCTGGGTAAGGGTAGTTGAGTTGGCCAAAGCAGTTAGTTTGACGCTGTGGCCAGTGAAGTTGGTACAAATCTACGTAATCGGTTTGGAGTCGTTGAAGGCTAGAGTCGATGGCATCATGGATATTGCGACGATTTAAACTCATGTTTTCACGGATGTGAGGCACATTGCGCGGCCCTGCCACTTTCGTCGCTAGAACGACTTTTTCTCGCTTGCCGGATTTTGTCAGCCAGTTGCCGATGTATTGTTCTGTTAGGCCTTGTGTTTCTGCTTTTGGCGGAACAGGGTACATCTCTGCGGTATCAATGAAGTTCACCCCATGATCGACAGCAAAGTCGAGCTGCTCAAAAGCTTCCTGTTCGGTATTTTGCTCACCAAAAGTCATAGTGCCGAGGCAGATTTTACTGATCTCGAGTGATGAGTGCGGTAGTTTGGTGTATTGCATTTCACTTCCTTGAAAAATAGCCAACTGAATAGGTTATCCATCAATATATGGGATTTTTGGTCGCTATCGCAAATCATTTACGTATAAGCGCAAGTGTGGCTCGAAAGGTATTCATCCCCCAACTACACTAAAAAGATCTTGTGAAGGAGGTGCACTATGCAGAAGCATCAACTGGACATGTGGCTACATGGTCAACATAAAGACACCTATACGTTACCCAAAGTATTTGTCATTGGGTGTTCCGATGTCTCTGACTATTTGCTAGCTGTGGAATACAAGCACCAGCTAGAGCCGATTAAAGATGGAGAGGAACCGCTTCATTTTGGTTCTTTAGATTTGGTGAAAGAAGAGCTGCTCAGGTTAGGTATCGACAAAGCTTATTTGCGGTTACACAACGCTTACGATGAGTGCGGTAGTGAGGGTACTGCCTCTTACTGCGATATCGAATTATCGTTGGTTACCCATTAGAGTGAACAGATGAGTTACTCAGATTGCACATTGATATAGTGCTTCAGTAAGATCTGTTCGGTGAATTGTGTTCGCAGGTAAAAGCCTCGTGGTAGCGTCTTCATTGGTTTCCCGTTGGAGCTATAGGCTTCAGTTAGTGCTTTGGCATTAGCGGCCTTTGGGCGTAAGTGAAGCGCTTCGCCATGTCTGGCTGAAATTTGATCAAATTTGCCAAAGACGATCATTTCCATCAGTTCTTCCCAGTCATTTCGTAAGATCTGCTCTTCTTCTTTATCTGGCGACCAAATAAGAGGTGTCCCTACACGACGCTCGGCAAGGGGGATTTCTCGTTCACCTTCTACAGGAACCCACAATACGCGCGAGAGCTTATTGCGCACATGGCTGGTTTCCCATGTCAGTCCTTGAACACCAGTTAAGGGTGCAACGCATACAAATGTAGTTTCTAACGGTCGTCCGTTGTAGCCAATTGGAATGCTCTTTAACTCGATACCAAGTTTGGAAAAGTCTTGTTGAGGTTTGCTACCCGCAGGAGCGCCCAAATGCCATTCCAGCAATTGTCCCACCCAGCCTTTATCGCGTTTGAGGTTTTCTGGAACGATCATCTCTGCTTCGTCCGCTAATTCCGCAAAACTGAGTCCGGCAATATCGTGAGCGCGTTCCATTAACTCCGCTTCTGATTGTGGTTCTGGTTTCATAATAACTGCATGACAATGGAAAAATCCTAGTCTAACAAATTTCAACAAAATCTACTGTCCAAGATTTCATCGAGATGGATTAAGAATGATCAATTCATAACTTATCCACAGATATAGGTGCATATAAGTGGATCTACTGATGGGCTGGATGAATAAACAGGGGTTTTGAAACGTTTTTAGGCTTGATTTTATGTAGATGTCATGAAGTTAGAGAATGAATGTGTGGATAAATAACCGATCGGTTGATCTTTGACCGATCTGAGTTTGGTGAAAAGATCATCAGAATTGACAAGATCGTTTTATCACCAGGTTTGTTTTTAAGTTTATATTTATCATTGAGTTATGGTTGGTCGTTATTTTTATTGATGAGTAAGAGAATAATGCTTTTGATTGAAAATCGGAGTTGATATGGAATTCTTCACAAAGTTATTCACAGAAAAGGTGAATAAATGTGGGCAATGTCTCACTCTTGTGTTGATAAACTTTAATTTGATTAAAAGATATCCAATAACGGTGAAAAGGTAATAAATCTTGCTCATATCACATCAGTAAGTTTGCTAGTAATGGGGATATGTGGAAAAATCACGGTAATAAAAAATTATTCATAGAGGTTAGCCAGTGATAGATGGCGATGGTTACCGACTGAATGTTGGTATTGTGATATGTAATAACCATGGTCAGGTCTTCTGGGCTAAACGATACGGGCAACACTCATGGCAATTTCCACAAGGTGGGATTGACGAAGGTGAAACACCTGAACAGGCGATGTTCAGGGAGTTGTATGAAGAAGTCGGATTAACGAAAAAAGACGTTAAGATCATTGCAACAAGTCGTCATTGGTTAAGATATAAACTACCAAAGCGATTGGTGCGTTGGGACTCCAAGCCTGTTTGTATCGGCCAAAAACAGAAATGGTTTCTGCTGCGATTGGAATGCGATGAATCGCGCATCAATATGCAGCGCGGGAAATCCCCTGAATTTGATGGTTGGCGCTGGGTGAGCTATTGGTATCCAGTTAGGCAAGTTGTTTCTTTCAAGCGTGATGTTTATCGTCGAGCGATGAAAGAGTTTGCATCTTTAGCCATGCCTTTTCGAGAGAGAAAAGCGAAAGGGAAAAGAAAAAAGCAACAACGTAGAGGATAGTCATGCTCAGCCAGCTAAGGGAAATAGTTGAGAAAGTCTCCAGAGTCGATGATGTGCATCTGGCACTCGATATATTGGTAAAAGAGACTTGTGCCGCCCTTCGCACTGAGTGCTGTACTATCTATCTCGCCAACGAAGAAATGCAGCGCCTTGAGTTGATGGCAACTCAAGGCCTTATTTTTGAAGGCGATAGCATCCACATTAATTTCAATGAAGGTTTAGTTGGTCTCGTTAAACGCAGCGCAGAACCTCTTAACCTCGCAGAAGCCTCAAAACACCCTGAATTTAAATTCTTCCCGCAGCTTGGTGAACAGGTTTATCACTCTTTCCTCGCCACTCCAATCATCCATCGCAAACAAGTATTAGGTGTATTAGTCATTCAGCAAAAGACGCCACGATTGTTTAGTGAGATGGAAGAATCTTTCTTAGTGACCTTATCTGCACAGTTAGCCGTGATCATCGCTCACGCGCAAAGTTTAGGTCATTGGCAATTAGCCTCAAAACCGACGGTTCTTAAAGGCTTGCCTGCATCAACGGGTGTCGCCATCGGAGAGTTTTGGTTTGACAACACGCAGCCGAGTTTGTCGGACGTATTCCCGTCTTCCACGCTGGATAAAGAGCGAGAGCAAGAGCTGCTGTTGGTAGCGATTGAGCGTGCGCTGAATGACTTCCGCCGGATGCGGAAAAAGTTCGACAGCGAAATCAATAAAGATGCGTTAGCGATATTCGATTTGTTTACCCATTTGCTTAATGATCCAATGCTGCGCGGCGATCTTAAGAAACAGATTGAAAAAGGCGATCGAGCGGATTGGGCGCTGCGTCAGGTAGTCGAAACTTATTCAAACCGCTTTGCTCGTATGTCAGATGTCTATTTGCGTGAACGAGCACAAGATATCCGAGAGTTGGGGCAAAGGTTGCTGTATTTTCTACACAACAGTGAGCAAGAGAATGCGGCCATCGATCGTCCTATCATCTTAGTGGCCAATGAGCTTACTGCGACTTTGTTAGCATCGGTGCCGAAAGAACATTTATTAGCGGTTGTTTCGCTTGAAGGGGGCGCAAACTCACACGCTGCAATTCTTTCGCGCGCATTGGGTGTGCCGGCCGTTATGGGCGCTAACATCAATACGGATGTGGTTAACGGCAAATTAGGCATCGTTGATGGCTATACGGGCGAGATTTTTCTTGAGCCCAACCGCCAGCTGTTGCGTGAGTATCGCAGTTTAGTTAGTGAAGAGTCAGAGCTCTTCGCGATGGTCAATAAAGATCTCGCGTTACCTGCCGTAACGTTAGATAACCAGCACATTGAAGTGATGCTGAATGCGGGTCTCAGTGCCGATAGCAACATTGCCATTAATACGGGCGTCGATGGTGTCGGTTTATATCGAACTGAAATTGCATTTTTACTTCAACATCACTTTCCATCGGAAGATGAGCAGTATCATCAATATCGAGCAATATTAAACAGCTACTCGAGCCAACGCGTGGTGATGCGTACTCTGGACATCGGTGGTGATAAACCATTGCCATACCTGCCAATCGAAGAGGACAATCCGTTTTTAGGTTGGCGCGGGATTCGCTTTACGTTAGATCATCCTGATATCTTTTTGATTCAATTGCGTGCGATGCTAAGAGCCAGTGCTGAAAGTGGTAATTTAAGTATCTTGTTACCCATGGTATCTGGTATTAAAGAGCTGGATGATGCGATGACGCTGATCAACCAAGCCTACAGCGAAGTTGTCTTGCTTGATGAGCGTATCCAGGCTCCAAAGGTCGGGGTGATGATCGAAGTACCATCGATGGTATATCTGCTTCCTGCCATCGCGCATCGAGTGGATTTTGTCTCTGTTGGTACTAACGACTTAACTCAGTATTTACTGGCGGTGGATCGGAACAATTCCCGCGTCGCTGATGTCTATGAATCCATGCATCCGGCAGTGCTGTTAGCACTCAAACAGATTCATGACGTGTGCGATAAATATCATGTGCCAGTGTGCATCTGCGGTGAATTAGCCGGTGATCCATTTGGTGCACTCTTATTACTTGGGTTGGGATACACCAGCTTAAGTATGAACACATCTAACGTGGCTAAGGTGAAGTATTTGATTCGTCATAGCCAACAACAGGAACTAGAAAAACTAGCGGAACAGGCGATGACAAAATCGTACGGAGAGGAGATTCATCAAATGATGCATGATTTCTTTATCCAACAAGGTTTTGCAGGCTTCGTTCGTGCAGGGAAAAAGTAGGTAATCGTGACCGTCTCTTTATTTTTGTTATTGCTGGCGCTGGGCGCTTTTGTTGGTGTGATGGCGGGGCTACTCGGCATTGGGGGCGGATTAATCGTCGTACCTGCGTTGTTATTTTTGCTGCCTTGGGCGGGCATTTCTCCAGAAATGAGCATGCACATGGCGCTTGCGACATCTCTGGCAAGCATCATCGTCACATCAGGTTCTTCTGCTCTCAACCATCTTAAACTTGGCAACGTAGATATGTTTGTTGTGAAGTGGCTAATGCCCGGAGTGGTGATTGGCGGTTTTGTTGGTGCCAACATTGCCGAATGGATCCCAACTCATTACTTGCCGAAAGTATTTGGTGTCATTGTACTGTGTCTAGCTGTACAGATGTTCCGATCCATTAAAGTAAAAAGTGAGAAGCCAATGCCGAGTAGTCCGGTCACTATGATGTACGGAACGGGAATTGGTGTGGTTTCGAGCTTAGCTGGTATCGGTGGTGGTTCTTTATCGGTGCCTTTTCTCAACAAGCACGGCGTAGAAATGCGTAAAGCGGTCGGCTCATCGTCAGTTTGTGGCTGCATCATCGCCATCTCTGGCATGATCGGCTTTATTTTGCACGGCTATAAGGTTGAAGGCTTACCTGCGTACAGTATTGGTTATGTTTACCTTCCTGCGTTACTTGCGATTGCGATGACTTCGATCTTGACCACGAAAGTGGGGGCGAAGCTCGCGACCAATCTTCCTACTGCGGTATTAAAGAAAATATTCGCAATATTCTTGATGTTTGTTGCAGCAACAATGCTGCTGTAAGTTTATTCCCAAGTTATTCACGCTGAACCGAGCATTTGAGGTGACTTGGGTATATTGGTTTTATTTGTAAATAAGAAGAGAATGATTTATGTCTCAGGGATACCTTCAATTTCCCAATATTGATCCGGTTTTAGTCTCTATTGGTCCTGTTTCAATTCGTTGGTACGGTTTGATGTACCTCGTCGGTTTCATGTTTGCATTGTGGTTGGCGAACCGCCGTGCTGACAAACCAGGCAGCGGCTGGACTCGAGAGCAAGTCTCTGATCTACTTTTCGCGGGCTTCTTAGGGGTCGTCATCGGTGGTCGCGTCGGTTACGTTATCTTCTATAACTTTGAACTGTTTTTAGATGATCCTTTGTATCTCTTCAAAGTTTGGACTGGCGGTATGTCGTTCCACGGTGGTTTGTTGGGTGTGATTACGGCGATGTTCTGGTATGCACACAAGAACGGTCGTACCTTCTTCGGCGTTGCTGACTTTGTTGCGCCTCTTGTGCCATTTGGCTTGGGTATGGGCCGTATGGGTAACTTCATGAACAGCGAGCTTTGGGGGCGTGTAACAGATGTGCCTTGGGCTATCATTTTCCCAAATGGCGGGCCTTTACCACGTCACCCATCGCAACTGTATGAAATGCTGTTAGAAGGCGTAGTGCTGTTTTTCATCTTGAACTGGTTCATCAAAAAGCCTCGCCCATTGGGTTCGGTATCAGGGCTATTTTTAGCTGGATATGGTACATTCCGCTTCTTAGTCGAGTTCGTTCGCGAACCGGATGCTCAGCTTGGTCTATTTGGTGGTTATATTTCGATGGGACAAATTCTATCAACGCCAATGATCGTGTTGGGCATTCTGATGATGGTTTGGGCTTACAAACGTGGTCTTTACCAAGACAAAGCTCAAGTTAAAACGAAGTAAGGTATTGGTGTGAAACAGTATTTAGATTTGTGTCAACGCATCGTTGATCAAGGTGTTTGGGTTGAAAATGAACGTACAGGTAAACGTTGCCTGACGGTAATCAACGCGGATTTAACCTACGATGTTGCGAACAATCAATTTCCATTGGTAACGACGCGTAAAAGTTTTTGGAAAGCTGCAGTGGCTGAGCTACTTGGCTACATTCGTGGTTATGATAATGCTGAAGATTTCCGTAAATTAGGCACCAAAACGTGGGATGCGAACGCCAACCTAAACGACGCTTGGTTGAATAACCCATACCGTAAGGGTGAAGACGACATGGGCCGTGTATACGGCGTTCAAGGTCGTGCGTGGGCAAAACCTGATGGTGGTCATATCGACCAGCTACGCAAGATTGTGGATGATTTGACTCGCGGTGTTGATGACCGTGGTGAAATCTTGAACTTCTACAACCCTGGTGAGTTCCATATGGGGTGCTTGCGACCTTGTATGTACAGTCATCATTTCTCGCTACTGGATGACACTTTGTATCTCAACAGTACACAGCGTTCGTGCGATGTGCCGCTTGGATTGAACTTCAACATGGTTCAAGTTTATGTGTTCTTAGCGATCATGGCGCAAATTACGGGCAAGAAGCCAGGCCAGGCATTCCATAAAATCGTTAACGCGCACATTTATGAAGATCAGCTTGAGTTGATGCGTGATGTTCAGTTGAAGCGTGAACCGTTACAAGCCCCAACATTCCATATCAATCCGGAGATTAAATCTCTAGAAGATTTGGAAACTTGGGTGACACTGGATGACTTTTGGGTAGAAGGGTACGAACACCACGATCCAATTCGTTATCCATTCTCAGTGTAATCACGCTGGTTCTTGATACTACAAAAAGCTCCGAATGGAGCTTTTTTGCTTTTGCGATGCGTTTGAGTTTCGTTACTTCAATGCGCTAACGATATAGCGATGAATCGGGTTAGTTTGCTTCGGAGTCGATAGTGCAGGGCTAATGAACTTCGGTTGAGTGAAAATCCCTTTATTAACGAGAGAACGGATCAGATCGAAATACTTTAATTCCGTTTTACCACATAGCAGCAGTGAAAAATCATCCCCTAGCTTATCGTACGCGTTGAGCACTTCTCTAAATCCTCTCAGGTACAAATAATCTTTAGTTAAGCCACCACCGCGGTATACGCGCGAAGTAATGGTAAAGGCTTGAACGTCAGACGCTTTGTACTGCTCCTTCAGCAACATAAAGGTGTGGCGGAAATCGCGCTCTTTAATCATGGATTCTACAGCAAGCACGCGAAGAGCTAAGGTTCTTAAACGTTTGATACTGAAGTGTCCAGAGAGGTACTCACACAAAATTGCCAACCCTTCCTGCGTATTGGTATTGGCAGGGCAACCTAAACTAAGCACTTTAAGTGGCTGTTGACGGCCATTAAGCGTAGTTAGCAAATGCACGCCCATCTCGTGGTGTGCCAGCGCTTCAAGCTCGTCAGTTGTGATGTGCGCAGCGCTGTTAATCTTCACTCGAGAGCCTGACACCAAAGCGTTTGCTAGCATGCCATCTAAGATTTGAATTTCACATTCATACCCATTTTTATCGGCGAAGCTTTGCATGAAATGAGCAATGGAGCGGCTATCATGCTCTGGTTTGCTCTCTTCTTCTGTCGGCAGATGCAAAATGAAATGTGCGTTCGCAATGTCTTTCGCACTTGGCTCACCGTAATAGCGCAGAGAGTTGTATAGGAACTCTTGCGTACCTATGGTGTTGACTTGATCAAGTTTGTCGGCGTAAGACTGAATGACATCCTCATAAAGCTTTTGTAACTGAGCATCTTCGATGTGTTCCAAAGGCAATTCGTACAAACGGCGTTTTGACTGATGAGTGTCAAGAGGCGCTTTCTGGTACTGAAAGTTAGGTTCTTGCGAGTACTTATTACTGATGAACCTTTCTCGCTCTTGGGCGTAATTAAGCGGGTTTACGCTGCTAAGAATATCAATATCAGTGACTAATTGAGTGAGGTTTTCATCTATTGCTAATAGCTGGCTAGAAATTGGTTCATTAAACTGAGCCATGTCGTTCAACTCCATGTGAAGGTAAGACCTTTTCAACTAAGCGCAGAGTACCTGTCAGTCATCGAAGACAACTATGGGAGGCAAGAGCCGTTATCCACTGTGTATATGACCGTCTCTGTACTTTTGGCTAACGGTGATTGTATTGAAAGAGGTGGAGCCAAACTATCATTGAGTGTTTGGTTTGAACAACAAATATTTCTCAGTCTCAATCGGAGTTACATCAGCTCTCATTTTTGCATCATGATTACAGATACAAAAAAGGCCCCACAACGTGGAGCCTTAAACAATAAGCGATGGTTGGTATTATCAGGTTGTCAGAGCTAGGATTGCGCCTGGCAGAATGATGAATACAGACATCAGGTAGCCACCCACAACGGCTTTGTTTTTGATAGCAAGCTCTGAAATCATTTCAGCGCCTTTTACTGGGATTTCACGTAAGAACGGAATACCAAAGATAAACAGTGTCGCCAAAATATTAAAGGTTAAGTGTACTAGCGCAATCTGAAGAGCAAACACAGCAAACTCACCAGATACGGCGGTAGCTGCAAGTAGCGCAGTGATACACGTACCGATGTTCGCACCTAGAGTGAATGGGTAAATGTCACGAACTTTAAGAACACCAGTACCTACAAGTGGAACCATCAAGCTTGTTGTTGTTGATGAAGATTGTACCAACACCGTCACGATCGAGCCTGATACGATACCGTGGATAGGACCACGACCAATTGCATTCTTCAGAATATCGCGAGCACGGCCAACCATTAGGCTCTTCATTAGCTTACCCATTACTGTGATAGCAACGAAGATTGTAGCGATACCTAAAGCAATTAGAGCCACGCCACCCATGGTGTCACCAAATGTTGATAGCGGTTCTTTGATAGCAGAAACAACAGGCTTAGTGATTGGCTTGATGAAGTCAAAACCCTTCATGCTCATGTCGCCAGTGTTCAATAGTGGCGAAACCAACCAGTGAGAAATTTTCTCTAGAATGCCGAACATCATTTCCAAAGGAAGGAATATCAGAACAGCAAGAAGGTTAAAGAAGTCGTGGATCGTCGCACTAGCAAATGCGCGCTTGAATTCTTCCTTACAACGTACGTGACCTAGTGAAACCAAAGTATTGGTCACTGTGGTACCAATATTGGCACCCATTACCATCGGAATCGCTGTCTCTACAGGTAGACCACCTGCAACTAAGCCCACAATAATAGAAGTTACAGTACTTGAGGATTGGATTAGGGCTGTTGCTACTAGGCCGATCATAAGACCAGCGATAGGGTGAGATGCAAACTCAAACAATACTTTTGCTTGGTCGCCAGTTGCCCATTTGAAACCGCTACCAACCATAGATACTGCTAGAAGAAGCAGATACAGCATGAATGCCAAGTTAGCCCAGCGTAACCAACGAGTCGTGCTCGAGATAGGCGCTGCTGTTGAAGTAGCTTGGTTCATCATAATTTTCTCCGTTGACCTTTAAGTTCGTTTTTCGGTCTTAAGTTGAAACTTCGGGCGATGTTAGAGAACAAATATTTCAGTAATATTACAGATTGATTTCTGTGGGCACTTTTTATTGTGCTTTTTAATAGTTCAAAAAAGATAGCGGATTATCCTGTTTTAATTTATTGAAAAATATAGGCTTTATTGGTTTTATAAACTGAGATTTTTTTGATGAGAATTCGATAAAAAGTGCGTTTTACTTCAAGTTTTATGACAATACTGAGATTGTATTTTCGGTAAAACTTAATTTTAGTTGGTTAAAGTGATGGTTTTGCCGAGTATCTTGTCTGTCTCTGTCACATTTGGTATAAAAAGCATCACCTTCTTTTCTGGAATTGGCCGATGTCACATCTAAATTACAACCATCTTTATTACTTCTGGATGGTGTGCAAGCAAGGCTCTGTTACCAAGGCCGCGGATGCGCTTTTTCTCACTCCTCAAACGGTGACCGGGCAAATCAAAGCGCTTGAAGAGCGGATGAAAGGTAAGCTAACCAAGCGAAACGGCCGTACTGTCGAACCAACAGAACTCGGACAATTGGTCTTCAAATATGCGGATCGTATGTTTGGTTTAAGCTATGAGATGCTTGATATTGTGAACTACAGTCAGCACTCCAACATTTTGTTTGAAGTTGGTGTAGCCGATGCGCTGTCAAAACGGCTAGTTAGTAAAGTACTGATGACAACCGTGCCTGAAGACAACAGTATCCACTTACGTTGTTACGAGTCGACGCACGAACTGTTATTAGAACGGCTATCGCAGCACAAGTTGGATATGATTCTTTCTGATTGCCCGGTGGACTCGACGCAAAGCCCAGGCCTTTATAGTAAGAAGCTTGGCGAGAGTAGCATGAGTTTCTTTGCATCTTCTGACATTCCAGACGTCAAGTTCCCTGAAATTTTGGAAAAGAAAAAGCTGTTGATCCCAGCAAGTCGAACGGCGATGGGGCGAAAAGTCATTCAATGGTTTGATCGCCAAGGATTACAACCAGATGTCTTGGGAGAGTTTGATGACGTCGCGTTGATGAAAGCCTTTGCGAGATACCGTGATGATGTAATCTTTTTGGCGCCGACGGTTTACATGTCAGAAATCGAAGATGACCGCAGCTTACAGTTGATCGGTCATGTTGAGGATTTGAAAGAAGAGTATTACGTTATTTTCGCCGAGCGAATGATTCAGCATCCTGCGGTAAAAAACGTATGTGATGCTGATTTCAGTCAAATGTTTGAGTAAACCCGTATCGTTGCTCAAATAAATAGATTACTATCGATAAAAATATAAATCTAAATGATACCTAAGTAATTCAAGATACTTGGTTTAGTGAGCAAAATTATTTCTCGTCGATAAAGCCCCAGTGAACACTGCTGGTGGGTTAAATTGATGTATCGCTTTAAAGCCAAATTTAGAGGTTCTAATAAAGAAGGCTCTGGAGAAGAATCTTGATGTCCTTAGAGATATTAAATCAGTGCAACACAACAAGCTGGCCAGGGTTGGAATAAGTAAGTTGTAGCTAGAGGTCCAACACATGAATCTACAAGAAATGGAGAAAAACTCCGCAAAAGCCGTCGTGTTGCTCAAAGCGATGGCAAACGAAAGACGCCTACAAATTCTTTGTATGCTGCATAACCAAGAGTTGTCCGTTGGGGAGCTGTGTACCAAACTGGAATTAAGCCAGTCGGCGTTATCGCAACATTTAGCTTGGCTTCGTCGTGACGAATTGGTCGCGACGAGAAAAGAAGCGCAAACGGTGTATTACACGTTAAAAAGTGATGAGGTGAAGACATTGATTCAAACCCTTCACGGTCTTTATTGCGCAAACTGATCGCACAGACTGAAATGCGTTAGGGTTATCTGTGTTGTTTAGGCAACGGTAGGTAACTGGCAGATTTGAGTCGTTCTAAATAACAAAAGCTGGCAGTGCCAGCTTTTTCTTATCTTGGATTCGTGATTTGACGAATTTTAGATATAAAAAAACCGACATAAAGCCGGTTTTTTCTTCACTGTAAAATCAAGTGTCTATTAAAGAGCTTTGATTTGTGCAGCGAAACGAGACTTATGGCGAGCTGCTTTATTCTTGTGAATAAGGCCTTTAGTTGCCATGCGGTCTAGGATAGGTGTAACTACAGCGAATGCAGCAGTTGCAGCTTCTTTGTCGCCTGCTTCGATAGCAGCAACAGTTTTCTTCATGTAAGTACGCATCATTGAGCGACGGCTAGCATTGTGCTGACGACGTTTCTCAGCTTGGATAGCGCGCTTCTTAGCAGATTTACTATTTGCCAAGGGTCTAACTCCCAAAAACTTAGTTCTGTGACAATTTAAGGGCGAGGAATATCCCTCATTTGCGCCTAAATGTCAAATGATTTGTGCAAAAACCCATCTAAACCAAAACAAATTTTGGTATGAAAGGTTATCGCGGTTAAGATGGCGGGGATTCTAACAGCATTTTTATACCAATGCTAATAATTATCCGCTTAGAACTAACAATAAACGGATATATTTTTGACGTCTATTTAGAGCCTCCACGAGCTTAACAGTATAGGGTTGGCTGTCTTATAGTGATATTCCGAGGTTACAGTGAGTAAACGACTACTCAAGTCAGGCATGATCGTCAGTGCTATGACATTAATTTCCCGCGTTCTGGGTTTAGTTCGCGATGTTGTAGTGGCAAATTTAATGGGGGCAGGAGCAAGCGCTGACGTCTTTTTCTTCGCCAACAAAATTCCGAATTTCTTACGACGTTTGTTTGCTGAAGGGGCTTTTTCTCAAGCGTTTGTCCCTGTTTTAACGGAGAATCACGCTCAAGGTGATATGGATAAAACACGCGAGTTGATTGCTCGTGCTGCCGGTACGTTAGGGGTTATTGTCTCTATTGTTACCGTGCTGGGCGTGCTGGGCTCTGGTGTGGTAACCGCGCTGTTTGGTTTTGGCTGGTTTTTAGATTGGATACATGGTGGGCCGGCCGCAGAGAAATTTGAGCTAGCCAGTCTGATGCTCAAAATTACCTTCCCTTATTTATGGTTCATCACTTTTGTTGCGCTTTCCGGAGCCATTCTTAACACACTCGGCAAGTTTGCCGTCTCCTCATTCACTCCGGTCTTTTTGAATGTCATGATCATTCTGGCGGCTTGGTTTATTTCGCCACAGATGTCTCAACCGGAAATCGGTCTGGCTATCGGTGTGTTTTTAGGTGGTTTGGTTCAGTTCTTATTCCAAATTCCTTTCCTTATTAAAGCGGGCGTGATGGTTAAGCCTAAGTGGGGGTGGCGCGATCCTGGGGTGGTAAAAATCCGCACGTTGATGATTCCCGCTTTGTTTGGCGTCTCTGTCAGTCAAATCAACCTGCTATTTGATACTTTTATTGCCAGCTTTCTACAAACTGGCTCAATCAGCTGGTTGTATTATTCCGATCGTTTGTTGGAGTTCCCGCTGGGGCTGTTTGGTATTGCGATTGCGACGGTGATTTTGCCTGCGCTGTCTCGTAAACATGTGGACTCGCAGAGCGAAGGTTTTGCACATACCATGGATTGGGGCGTTCGCATGGTAACGTTGCTCGGGATTCCGGCGATGTTGGGTTTGATGGCGTTGGCGAAGCCGATGTTGATGGTGCTATTTATGCGCGGTGAGTTCTCTCCACAAGATGTGCACCAAGCGTCTCTGTCGTTGCTCGCTTACGCATCTGGCCTATTGAATTTC
Organism: Vibrio sp. zbq_1; assembly: GCF_043102935.1. Lineage (NCBI taxonomy): Bacteria > Pseudomonadati > Pseudomonadota > Gammaproteobacteria > Vibrionales > Vibrionaceae > Vibrio > Vibrio sp. zbq_1. The sequence goes on along the minus strand of NZ_JBICJH010000042.1, from coordinate 33,666 downwards.
ATGTTAATTAAAGTGTTGGCGCCAGGCTATTACTCACGTCAAGACACAAAAACGCCAGTGAAATACGGCATCATCGCGATGGTGACTAACATGGTGTTCAACGCAATTTTCGCCTATTTCTACGGTTACGTCGGTTTGGCTATTGCTACGGCATTGTCAGCGTTCGTCAACATGGCGCTGTTGTACCGAGGTCTGCACATTGCAGGTGTCTATCAAATCACTAAGCGTACCGTCTTCTTTATTATACGTTTGGTGATTGCTGGCGCTGCGATGGTCGCTGCGATCTTATGGCAATTGGAAGACATGTCGGTTTGGCTTGAGTGGAGCTTTGCTCACCGTAGCGGCATGTTAGGAATGTTAATTGGTCTAGGCGCCGCAGTTTACCTGGCGGTTCTATTTTTGACAGGCGTACGTTTAAAAGACCTAAAAGCTGGGACAGATTGAGGTTGATTAGTATATAATCCGTCAGTTTCACACAGTGCAAAGTAAAAACAGAGGCAGAACGCAGTATCCAATGGAACTGATTAGAGGCATTCATAATATCGCACCACACCATTATGGTTGTGTGTTGACGATCGGCAATTTCGATGGCGTACACAAAGGCCATCAACAAGTATTGCAGCAAGTGTCTGAGCAAGCGGAGAAACTTTCGTTACCGTCGGTTGTGATGACCTTTGAACCTCAGCCAATGGAGCTGTTTGCCAAAGACAAAGCGCCCGCAAGGTTGACGCGACTGCGCGACAAGTTCGTTCAATTAAGCAAGCTCGACATCGACCGTTTGCTTTGCGTCAACTTTAATCGCCATTTTGCCAGCCTGACAGCGGAAGAGTTTATCCGCGACTTGTTGGTCGAGCGTTTGGGTGTTAAGTTTCTTGTCGTTGGTGATGATTTCTGCTTTGGCAAAGGCCGTTTAGGTAACTTTGCTATGTTGCAGGAAGCAGGGGGAAAATACGGCTTTGAAGTCGTCAGTACCCAAAGCTTTTGTTTACAACAGTTACGAGTGAGTAGTACCGCGATTCGCGAAGCCTTAGCTCGTGACGATTTGCATGCCGCACAAGAGATGCTGGGAAGAGATTACAGCATCAGCGGTCGCGTTTCACACGGAAGAAAGTTAGGAAGAACCATTGGATTCCCGACGGCCAATATTCCACTGAAACGTTGTGTTTCTCCGGTTTCCGGAGTCTATGTTGTTCAAGCGCTAGGCTTGGGTGATAAGCCAGTCGGTGGCGTGGCTAATATTGGCCAACGACCTACAGTAAATGGCGTTCGCCAACAGTTAGAAGTACACTTATTTGACTTTCATGCCAATTTATATGGCAAGCAACTAGAAGTGGAACTTTTGCACAAACTTCGAGATGAGCAAAAGTTTGAGTCGTTTGAAGCACTTAAACAACAAATCGAATTGGATGCTGAAGCAGCAAGGGTGTGGCTGCGTCAGCTTAAGAGTTGAACGGTTTATTCCACCGTTCGACATAATGTCTAATTTTCGCCCAATATAACGGAATTAAGAATCGATGAGTGAGTATAAAGATACCCTGAACTTACCTGAAACAGGGTTTCCAATGCGCGGCAACCTGGCTAATCGTGAGCCAGAAATGCTTGAGCGTTGGTACAAAGAAGATCTTTACGGTGAAATCCGTAAAGCTAAAAAAGGCAAAAAGTCATTCGTATTGCACGATGGCCCTCCTTACGCAAATGGTGACATTCACATTGGTCACGCACTAAACAAGATTCTTAAAGACATTATTATTAAATCCAAAACACTTTCAGGTTTTGACGCACCTTACATCCCAGGCTGGGACTGCCACGGTCTGCCAATCGAATTGATGGTAGAAAAGAAAGTAGGCAAACCAGGCCAAAAAGTAACGGCAGCGGAATTCCGCGAAAAATGTCGCGAATACGCAGCAGGTCAGGTTGAAGGTCAGAAAGAAAGCTTCAAGCGTCTTGGCATCATGGGTGAGTGGGATAAGCCATACCGCACTATGGATTTCGCAACTGAAGCGAACATTATTCGTGCGCTTGGTAAAATCGCAAGTAATGGCCACCTATTAAAAGGTTTCAAACCTGTTCACTGGTGTACGGATTGTGGTTCTGCACTTGCAGAAGCAGAAGTAGAATACAAAGATAAAGTATCGCCATCTATCGACGTACGTTTTAAAACAGCGGACGAAGCTGCGCTGCTATCTAAATTTGAATTGACGGAAGGTCACGAAGGTAAGGGTGACGTTTCAATCGTTATCTGGACAACCACTCCTTGGACTCTGCCTGCAAACCGCGCAGTATGTCTACGTGATGATCTTGAATACGTGCTAATCCAAGTTGAGGGTGACAACCCTGAGCGTATTATCGTTGCTGCTGAATTGGCAAAAGATGTGATGGATCGCGCGGGCATCGAGCACTTCCATAACCTTGGTTTTGCGAAAGGTGCGGCTCTAGAGCTTTCTCAGTTCCAACACCCATTCTACGATTTCACAGTTCCGGCGATCCTTGGTGATCACGTGACGACTGACTCAGGTACTGGTGTGGTTCACACGGCACCTGGCCATGGTCAGGAAGACTTTGCGGTTGGTCAGAAGTACAACCTAGAAGTGGCAAACCCAGTGGGCTCAAACGGTGTTTACCTACCAGACACTGAGCTTTTTGCTGGCCAGCACGTATTCAAAGCGAATGACGCTGTAGTAGAAACGCTAAAAGAAAAAGGCGCGCTACTACATCATCACGCTTACGAGCATAGCTACCCACACTGTTGGCGTCATAAGACTCCAATCATCTTCCGCGCAACACCGCAATGGTTCGTATCAATGGACCAAGCTGGCCTACGTGCAAAAGCACTAGAGTCAATCAAAGGTGTTCAGTGGATGCCTGAGTGGGGTCAAAGCCGTATCGAAGGTATGATCGAAGGTCGCCCTGAGTGGTGTATCTCTCGTCAACGCACTTGGGGTGTACCAATCGCTCTGTTTGTTCATAAAGAAACAGCAGAACTTCATCCAAACACGTTAGAGCTAATTGAAAAAGTAGCGAAGCTTGTTGAAGAAAAAGGCATCCAAGCATGGTGGGATGTAGACGCAGCTGAACTACTAGGCGATGAAGCAGAGCAGTACGAAAAAGTACTCGATACGCTAGACGTATGGTTCGATTCAGGTGTTACGCACTTCTCAGTTGTTGATGCTCGTGAAGAGTACAACGGTAACAGTGCCGACCTATACCTTGAAGGTTCTGACCAACACCGTGGTTGGTTCCAGTCTTCTCTAATTTCATCAATTGCGATGAAAGGTGTAGCGCCATACAAACAAGTTCTGACGCACGGTTTCGTGGTTGATGGTCACGGCCGTAAGATGTCTAAATCTATCGGTAACGTGGTTGCACCAAAAGACGTAACGAACAAACTTGGTGCAGACATTTTGCGTCTATGGGTTGCTTCTACAGACTACACTGGTGAAGTTGCGGTTTCTGATGAAATCCTAAAACGTTCTGCAGATGCGTATCGTCGTATCCGTAACACAGCGCGTTTCTTCCTTGCGAACCTAAATGGCTTCAACCCAGCAACAGACATTGTTCCTGCTGAAGAAATGGTGGCGCTAGACCGTTGGGCGGTAGGTCGTGCACTTGCTGCGCAAGAAGAGATCATCAAAGCGTACGATGAATACAACATCCACGCCGTAACTCAGCGTCTAATGCAGTTCTGTTCTATCGAGATGGGCTCATTCTACCTAGACGTAATCAAAGACCGTCAGTACACAGCGAAGCAGGGCGGCCACGCTCAACGTAGCTGTCAGACTGCACTTTACTACATCGTAGAAGCACTAGTTCGTTGGATGGCGCCAATCATGTCATTCACCGCAGATGAGATCTGGAACGAGATGCCAGGCGAGCGCGAAAAATTCGTGTTCACAGGTGAGTGGTTCGATGGTCTATTTGGTCTAGCGGAAGGTGAAGAGCTGAACAACGAATTCTGGACTGAAATTCAGAAAGTTCGTGGGGCGGTGAACAAACTTCTTGAAGCGGCGCGTGCAGAGAAAACCATCGGTGGTGCACTACAAGCTGAGCTAACTCTATTTGCTGATGACGCACTAGCGGCGAAAATCAACAAGCTAGAAGACGAGTTACGCTTCGTGCTACTGACGTCTGCAGCAGCAGTTAAGCCTTTAAGCGAGAAATCTGACGCGGCACAAGCAACAGACATCGAAGGTCTGTTTGTTGAAGTGAAAGCGACAGAAGCTGAGAAGTGTGATCGTTGTTGGCACCACACGCCAGACGTAGGCACAATTGCGGGTCACGAGAAGATTTGTGGTCGCTGTGTATCTAACGTTGATGGCGAAGGTGAAGTACGTAAATTCGCGTAATTGCCTAGAACGACTGAACTTTTTTTAAAATTAACAGCCCCAGTATTTACTGGGGCTGTTTGTAGGTAAAGTAATGAGTGAAAAAGCACTGACGTTAAAGCAATCAGGTGTACGTTGGCTGTGGCTAGCGATTGTGATTTTTTTGGCCGATATAGGCATTAAATACGTTGTCATGAACAACATGGGATATGGCTGGGCAAACCGAATTGAAATTTTGCCTTTCTTCAATCTTCTCTATGTTCACAACTATGGCGCAGCTTTCAGCTTTTTGAGCGATCAAGCGGGTTGGCAACGTTGGTTGTTTACCGGTATCGCGTTTGTAGTCACAGGTCTTTTGACTTATTGGATGAGTAAGCTTCCTGCAAAAGAAAAGTGGAACAACATTGCTTACGCCATGATTATTGGTGGTGCCGTTGGCAACGTATTTGACCGCGTGATCCATGGTTTTGTGGTCGATTACTTAGACTTCTACTGGGGCAATTATCACTGGCCGGCATTTAACCTTGCTGATATGGCGATTTGTCTTGGTGCGGCGATGATTATCCTAGACGGCTTTCGCAAGAAAGACACAGCAAAAGCCTAAATCGTGGCCATGTATATTGGAAAAGTCGAATAACCCTAAGCGTCGTCCGTTGATTCGTACGACGCTTTTTATTATGTTGGAGCGCAAATCCGCACATCAGTGTATAAAAAGACAAAGCGGATAGACGTAATGACCCAAGAACAAGGAAGCAGTAACGTGACAACAATAACGAATGATTCGGTAGTAACCCTGCACTTTACGATCAAAATGAAAGATGGTTCGGTGGCTGACAGCACTCATAATATGGGCAAACCAGCGAAATTTGTGATGGGTGACGGCAGCCTGAGTGAGAACTTCGAGCAGTGCTTGGTGGGGCTCCAATCTGGTGAGAACAAAGCGATTGAACTCAAAGCGCAAGATGCTTTTGGTATGCCTAATCCAGACCATATTCATCATATGGATCGCACCAAATTTGTTGGTGAAGCGGAAGTTGAAGTCGGTACTATCATGGCTTTCAGTGGCCCTGATGGTATGGAAATTCCGGGCATCATTACTGAGATTGCTGGCGATTCGGTAACGGTAGACTTTAATCACCCTCTAGCGGGACAAGATGTGACTTTCGAAGTCGAAATTTTGTCAGTAGAATAGCCAACCCAATAAAAGATAATTTCCATGAGCAATGAAATGAAAATCCTATTAGCTAACCCACGCGGTTTTTGTGCTGGTGTTGACCGTGCGATTAGCATCGTAGAGCGTGCGCTAGAGCTGTATCAGCCGCCGATCTATGTTCGCCATGAAGTGGTTCATAACCGTTTTGTGGTTGAAGGGCTAAAACAGCGTGGCGCTATCTTCGTTGAAGAGCTACATGAAGTGCCTGACAACAACATCGTGATTTTCTCTGCTCATGGTGTATCGCAAGCGGTTCGCCAAGAAGCAAAACAGCGTGATCTGACGGTATTTGATGCAACCTGCCCATTGGTAACGAAAGTTCATATGGAAGTTGCGCGTGCAAGCCGACGCAATATGGAAGTGGTTCTGATTGGTCATGCTGGTCACCCAGAAGTCGAAGGTACCATGGGTCAGTACTCAAGCGAAACTGGCGGCATGTACTTAGTGGAAACTCCTGCGGACGTTGAGAAACTAAAAGCGATCGTGAAAGATCCATCGGATCTGCACTATGTAAGCCAAACCACATTGTCTGTCGATGAAACTGCTGATGTGATTGAAGAGCTACGCCGCGTATTTCCTGACATCCAAGGTCCACGTAAAGACGATATTTGTTACGCAACACAAAACCGCCAAGATGCCGTGCGAGAGCTGGCTGGTGATGTGGATGTAATGGTGGTTGTGGGTTCTAAGAATTCTTCAAACTCTACTCGTCTTAAAGAGTTGGCTGAGAAACTTGGCACGCCTGGTTACTTGACTGATTGTCCTGAAGATATCAAGCCAGAGTGGTTTGAAGGCAAGACAAAAGTAGGTGTGACAGCGGGTGCTTCTGCGCCAGAAGAGTTGGTGAATCAGATTCTTGAGCGTATCAAAGAGCTAGTGGGTGCACGTTCAGTCGATGAAGTCTTAGGTCGAGAAGAAAACATGTTCTTCGAAGTACCAAAAGAGCTGCAAATCAAGCAAGTGGACTGATATCCATTTATCGAATATTCAAAAGGCGACCTCAAGGTCGCCTTTTTTGATCGCATGTTTCGCTCATATTCGGCACTTAATGGCTGATACCTAGCATCTCTTTGAGTACTTTGAGGTAACGACGGCTTACTGGAATCTCAAAGCCTGTTTTAGTGATGATTTCGGCTAGACCATTTTCCAGCAGCTTGATTTCACTGATGGCCTTAATGCTCACTAAATATTGGCGATGACAACGCACTAAGGGCGTTTTTTCTTCCAGTGTTTTTAACGTGAGCTGAGTGCTTGCTGTTTGGCTGGTGGAACGTACATGCACACCGCTAATATCGCTATAAGCACATTCCACCGTCTCGGTTGCCATGATCACAATCCGATTGTGTCCAATACAAGGAATTTGATCCAAAGTATCGGGTGTAATCGCAGACAGTTGTTGAGTTAACGCTGATTGACTGATCACCTTGTTTAGGCGCTTAACGGTTTTGTTCAAGCGGCATGGGTCGACAGGTTTGAGGAGATAGTCAAACGCGTTATCTTCAAAAGCTTGGATTGCGTATTGGTCATAAGCGGTAACAAAAACCACATACGGCATGGTTTCAGGATCGAGCATGCCAAGCAGCTCGATCCCGGTCACTTGAGGCATTTGGATATCTAAGAACACCACATCAGGTTTGAGCTCGTTGATTTTTTTGAGGCCCAAGATGGCATTGGACGCATCACCGACCACCTCCACTTGACCTGTTTCATCCAAGAGCTCTGCCAGCTCTTCTCGAGCAAACTGTTCATCATCAATGACGAGTGCGGTTAACATCCAACATTACCTTTATTGCTGCTGATTGGGTTTATGATTTCGGGGGAATGATAAAGCTCATTTTAGTAAATTGATGCGTCACACACGCAATTTTTAGCGCTGAGTCACGCCCAAATTGATTAGTGAGACGTTTGTCTACAATTTCCAAGCCTAAACCTGAGTGGTTGTCTTTTGGTGGCTGGAAACTGCCTGCGTTGTCCTCGACCGTAATCAGGTGTCCTTGAGGGTGCGCTTCGCTGTAAATTTTAACTTTTCCACCTTCAAGCATATTGGAGATGCCGTGTTTGATGGCATTTTCCACCAAGGGTTGAAGTGTGAAACTTGGCAGCTTGATATCGAGCAACTCTGGGTCGATATCTATTTCTACTTCCAAGCGATCCGTGAAACGTGCTTTTTCGATACTGAGGTAAGAATTGACGTGTGCAAGCTCTTCTTTCAGCGTCACCGTATTGATGTTCTGTTTTAAGTTACTGCGGAAGAAATGCGACAAGTTTTGGATAAGCTCACGGGCTTTATCTGGGTCGCGGCGTGTAATTGCACTGATGGTATTGAGCGCGTTAAACAAAAAGTGAGGGTTTACCTGCGCGTGCAGCAGTTTGATTTCTGCCTGCGCTAACAGCGCTTGTTGTTGTTGATAATCGCCATACAAAATTTGGCTGGAGAGCAACTGAGCTATCCCTTCTGCCATTGACATGTTGGCGGTTGAGAACAGCTTACGCTTAGGTTCATAGAGTTTGATTGTTCCGATGACCGCTTTACCCGCACGCAATGGAATGATCAACGCTGAACCGAGTTTGCAATCTTTCGCCAAAGAACACTGATACGGACGCTCTGTACCATCGAGATAGATGATGTCGTTTTTCTCCATCGAATCTAATGTGCTTTGCGATGAAATAGGTGTATTCGGTCTATGGTGGTCATCGCCAATGCCGACAAACGCCAAAATCTTCTCTTGATCAGTAATTGCAACTGCGCCAACCTTGGTTTCTTCGTAAATGATACGAGCGATTTTTTCTGCATTCTCGGTGTTAAAACCGTTGCTCAAAATGCCTACGGATCGATCGGCGATGGTAAGCGCACGGCGTGAAAAGGTAGCGGAGTACTTTTCAAAAATGGTTTTTCTATCTTGTAGGATGCTCATGAAAAGTGCGGCACCGAACGAGTTGGCAATGATCATCGGAGCGGCAATCGCTGACACCAGTTCGTAGGCTTGGTCGAAGGGTTTGGCTACCGCCAACAACAAAATCATCTGCACAACTTCGGCAACAAATGTCACGCTGAACACCACGCTTGGGTTGAACAGCAATGCGCCCTTGTTGCGTTTGATAAGGTAGACATGTAACAAGCCACCAATCACGCCTTCAGCAGTGGTTGAAATAGCACAGGCTAGGTCGGTAAAGCCGCCAAGGGAATAACGATGGATCCCGCCAGTTAAGCCGACAGCAAAACCGACTACTGGCCCGCCGAACAACCCGCCCATGACAGCGCCAATGGCACGGGTGTTGGCGATAGCATCATTGATGTGTAGACCAAAGTACGTCCCGAGGATACAAAAGCCAGAAAAGAGCACGTAGCAAATCAAACGATGGCTAAGGCGAGACGAAATACTCAGTAGCGGTAAGATGATGGGTGTTTTACTCAGCATGTAAGCCAAGACTAAGTAAACACACATTTGCTGCAAGAGAGAGATAACCAGTTCCATAGCGAACCTAACCTGAAATTAATGTTGTTATTGTATACCTAAACAACCTCAAGGTTTTATCGGCCTTTAAAGTCATTTAGGTATAAAACAAAAAGAGCCTGCAAACGGCAGGCTCCTTGTCTTAACCAGTCAATATGAGGTTGGCTTACGCAGTTTCTGTTACTGCTTGTGGTTTTTCTTCATCCGCCAGTTCAGATTCGCCTTTACCTTTAGAGGTTTTGATAACGTAACCTGTAACGACTAGGGAGAAGATGACCCCTGCGATAGTCGACACTTGCATTGGTAGGCCGAAACCTAGTGAGCTGTTGTTTAGGATGAAAGTCACACATACTGTGGTCATGAACATTGCAGGGATAGTTGTAATCCAGTGCAGTTTGTTGTGACGTAGTAGGTAAGCTGACGCAGTCCACAACATCATTACTGCGGTTGTTTGGTTTGCGAAGCCGAAGTAACGCCAGATGATGCCAAAGTCTACTTGAGTCAACACACCACCGATAACGAATAGCGGTACAGCCATTAGCAGGCGGTTACGTAATGTTTTCTGTTCCATGTTGAAGTATTCAGCAAGGATTAGACGGCTTGAACGGAACGCTGTGTCACCTGAAGTGATTGGTAGGATAACCACACCTAGGAAAGCAATGATACCGCCGAATACACCTAGTAGACCAAATGACGCGCTGTATACCACGTTACCAGGACCACCGTTTTTCACTGCTTCAGAAAGCGCTTCTAGAGAACCGAAGAATGATAAGGCGATAGCACACCAGATTAGAGCGATAACACCTTCACCAATCATTGCACCGTAGAATACGAAGCGACCGTTTTTCTCGTTTTCCATACAACGTGCCATTAGTGGCGACTGAGTTGCGTGGAAGCCAGAGATTGCACCACAAGCGATAGTGATGAACAGTGCAGGCCATAAAGGCATGTCATTTGGGTTTAGGTTAGAGAACATGTCTGTTACTTGGAAATCACCCATCACTGTGTGCTCGCTAGATAGAGCAACCGCAGTCATTAGACCAACCGACATGAAGATAAGTAGTGCGCCAAATAGAGGGTAGAAACGACCGATGATCTTATCTACTGGAACGATTGTCGCGATGATGTAGTAAGCAAAAATAACCACAACCATTGTTGTCATGCTTACGTTTAGGCTGGTTTGATCATTGATTAGGTTTGTGATCATGCCCGCTGGCGCTGATACGAATACCACACCAACAAGAAGCAACAGGACAATGGCAAAGATATTCATAAAGTGTTTTGCGCCATTACCTAGGTAGCGACCAGTAATCGTTGGCACTGATGCACCGCCGTTACGCACTGAAAGCATACCTGAGAAGTAATCGTGTACGGCACCTGCAAAGATACAACCTACAACAATCCAAAGCATTGCGGCTGGGCCGTAAAGTGCACCCATGATTGGGCCAAAGATAGGACCTACACCAGCGATGTTAAGTAGCTGAACTAGGTAAACCTTCTTTGTTGACATTGGAACAAAGTCAACACCATCCGTTTTGGTGTGTGCAGGGGTTTGGCGTTTCTCATTGATGCCGAAAATTTTCTCAACGAAAGCGCCGTAGATGAAGTATCCGCCGATGAGGGCAGCGACACAAGTTAGAAACCACATCATAGCAATTGTCCTTGGTTGGGTAGGGTAATTTTTTAATCTCAGGGTGCATGTTATGCGGCACTTGTGTTAAATGCATTCGCTTAGTAGATGAGTGGTCGAATAGAGTAGCGAGTGGTCGATATACCGATTGAGTGGTTTGTGATGCTAGTGAGTGGCGCGTTTCATCATTAAGTGGTTTAACGGCAGCGTGAGTGGCGAAATCTGGGTGTTGAGCGGCAGATTCTGAGAATTAGTGATAAGCTTGTTTTGAAAACAATCAGTTAAGGAAGAGTTATGAAAAAAGCGACGTTGGGGTTGGCGCTGGTATTATTGGCTGGGTGTGCTGCAACCACGGAAGATCTCGCCAAATCGGGTGATTGGTATCAGATTGGTTATCAAGATGGCATCGCAGGGCACACTTCTCGTAGTGTAAAAGAGCTGAAAACGTTGGGCACTGCTAACCCTGGTGATTATGACCGTGGCTATTTGGAAGGTGTCGCTGAATATTGCAATCCAGACTTTGCTTATCAAATGGGTCTATCTGGCCAATATTATGAGGGTGTCTGTGAGGGCACTGAGCAAGCGCAAAAATTCCGTATGGAATGGCAACGAGGCTGGAACGAATACAGTAATTAATAAATACAGCAATTAACGACAAGGCTCATTCTGTTTCATAATCAAGACGATAGTTTGGCTTGTTGAACTTCTGACAATTCTATCGGATCGCTTTGGTCTACTTGGCTCATTGAGATTGAGTAATAAGTGATATTGAAATATGAAAAAGTACTTTTTAGTTGCGTTAGTATTACTGCCGCTAACCGCAAGTGCCAGCAATGTGCTGAAAGACACGATCAAAGCGAAACGCAAATACGACCATAACAAACATCAGATTACGAATACGCTCAATAATACCAAGCGGGATATTGAAGATCTCACCAACGGGACTTACGTGCAAAACAAAATGAAACGGGAAGTAAACGAGGCGACAAGCCAGTACACGAATAAAGTGGAACGCGTTAAAAATGCCACTGACCCAGACCAGATCAAGCGTAAGGTGAATAACGAGTTAAATCGTGAATTTGATGAGTGGTTGTATGACGAGGATTGATGCTTGATGTGTCAGCTCCGGCAAAAAGAGAAGGTGGCCCATGAGCCACCTTTTTACTGTCCAACCTTCTTACATTAGGTCAGTTCGATTTATGGCTTTCTACCGCTTTACGCAAGAAGCCGTCTTGATGATGAAGGTGCTGACGTGCGGACTCGATATCAAGATCGGTCAAGATCATTAAGATCGCCAGTTTCACCTCATAATTGGTCTGCTTAAGTACCTCGGTTGCCTCTTCTTTAGTGCACTCCGTCGCCTGCATAACAATGCGAGCAGCACGCGCGACCAATTTGTTGTTGGTCGCTTTCACGTCCACCATCAAGTTTTGGTAGCTCTTACCTAAACGGATCATACTTGCTGTAGTGAGCATGTTGAGCACCAACTTTTGCGCGGTGCCTGATTTTAAGCGAGTGGACCCCGTCAAGGCTTCAGGGCCAACAACGGGGCTTATTGCGATATCGGCAATATCTGCGATAGGAGAATCCGGATTGCACGACAACGCAACGGTAGTTGCTCCAATCGTATTCGCGTATTCCAAACCGCCAATCACATAAGGTGTACGACCACTGGCTGCTATTCCTACCAGTACATCATTGCTGCTGAAGTCGATATCCTTTAAATCTTGCTCACCAAGTTGAGGTGAGTCCTCTGCACCTTCTTTGGCTTTTAGTATCGCTTCTGGGCCACCAGCGATAAGGCCGATCACCATTTTGTCCGATACGCCAAACGTTGGTGGGCATTCCGAGGCATCCAGTACACCTAAACGGCCGCTCGTGCCTGCACCCATATAAATTAAGCGTCCACCCACTTTAAAGGCGTCGGTGATCTTATCGACCGCTTGAGCAATTTCAGGCAGCACTTTTTCAACGGCAAGCGGAACGAGTTTGTCCTGTTGGTTGATGCGTTGAACAATATCGAGAGAAGGCAGCAAGTCGATGTCCATGGTATCTGGATTTCGCCCTTCAGATACCAGATGGGATAAAGCTGCGATAAGTGCATCGTTCGTCATAATGAATTAAGCCTTTTTGTTTAGGGTCTATTGCCCTTAATTTTTTGAATAGAGCACACCAAGTGAAGCGAGGCGACTTGCCCCTGTGACTTCCGGTAAATTGCTAGGGAGGCCATGAATATGGCGCTGCGCAAGCCAAGCAAACGCCATTGCTTCCATGTAGTCGCCATCAACGCCTTTATCGGTAGTGGTTGTCACATGCCATTGGGGGAGAAGTTCCGCTAAACGTTGCATCAATAGTGGGTTGCGTGCACCGCCGCCGCAAACCAACAGCTGAGGTGTCTCGCCATACGTGAACTTTGTTACGTCATGCGCAATAGTGATTGCGGTGTATTCGCACAAGGTGCGTTGGACGTCTTCGACGGATACATCGTAATTGGTTAACTGGTGATGTAGCCAATCCATGTTGAACAGTTCACGTCCGGTACTCTTCGGGGCAGACATTGCGAGATAAGGCTCTTTAAGTAAATGAGCCAGCAATGCTTCGTTGACGCTGCCTCGCTGGGCAAGTTGCGCGTCTTTGTCGAAACCGTGACCTGTATGTCGCTCACACCATGCGTCCATCAACATATTGCCCGGCCCTGTATCGTAGCCGTGCACGGGTTGCTGCGGATGCAAAACCGAAATGTTGGCAATGCCGCCGATGTTTAGCACGACCGTTGTGGAATCTTGCATGGCAAAGATGCTTTTGTGAAAAGCGGGAACCAGTGGGGCACCTTGTCCACCTAGCGCCATGTCTTTACGACGAAAATCCGCTACCGTATCAATGCCTGTTTTGACCGCGATAATGTTGGCATCGCCCAATTGAGTGGTAAAGGGTAACTCTCCAGTAGGTTGGTGGAATACCGTTTGACCGTGATTACCAATCGCACGAATTTGTTCTGCGACGTAACCAGACTTATTGAGTAGCTGCAACACGGCATCTGCAAATAGGTGGCCGAGCTGGTGGTCAAGTTCACCGATGGCTTTTAAGTTTGTCGCTTGACCGGTACAAACCGATAACAGCATTTCTTTCATCGCCGCAGGCATTGGATAGTCGTCGTGCGCAATTAAGCGAACGTGATTATCTGTAATCTCAACCAGAGCGGTATCAACGCCGTCCATACTGGTTCCAGACATCACACCAATGTACAGTTCGTTAAATTTCATAGCCGATCTCGTCAATTCTTCATTCACTTATTGTAAAGCAAATCTGAAGCGAATAACCTCATCGAATACGAGATATTCAGCCGATTTTGAGGAGAAAAAATGGGACCGTTATGGGTTGACGTTGCGGGTTATGAACTGACCGCAGAAGACAAAGAAATTCTGGAACATCCTACGGTTGGTGGCTTGATCCTATTTACTCGTAACTATCATGATAGTGAACAGCTTCAAGCACTTACTCAATCTATCCGCAAGGCGGTGAAACGCCCATTCCTGATTGGTGTGGATCAAGAGGGCGGGCGAGTACAACGCTTTCGTGAAGGTTTCTCGTTAATCCCTGCCGCCGACGAATACGCCAAACATCAAAATGGCGAAGAGCTAGCACGTATGGGCGGTTGGCTAATGGCAGCCGAGTTGATTGCTCACGACATCGATTTAAGCTTTGCACCCGTGCTCGACAAAGGTCATCAATGCAAAGCGATCGGTAACCGTGCATTTGGTGAAGATGCCGATACCATCCTTCGTTATAGCACCGCTTATATGCAGGGTATGAAGAGCGTAGGAATGGCGACGACCGGAAAACACTTCCCAGGTCATGGTGGTGTGATTGCTGACTCACACTTAGAAACGCCATACGACGAGCGCAGCGACATTTTTGAACAAGACATGGCTATCTTCAAAGCGCAAATTGATGCCGGTATTTTAGATGCCATGATGCCTGCTCACGTGATTTTCCCGAACTACGATTCTCAGCCCGCAAGTGGTTCTGAATACTGGTTGAAACACGTTTTACGTCAACAGCTTGGTTTTAAAGGCTTAATTTTCTCCGATGATTTGACGATGGAAGGCGCAGCGATCATGGGCAGCCCAGCTGAGCGTGGGGCTCAAGCCATGAAAGCCGGTTGCGATATGCTATTGATGTGTAATAAGCGTGAAGCACAAGTTGAAGTGTTGGATAACTTGCCTGTTTCAACCGTGCCACTGGCGGATGCGTTACTCAAAAAACAGTCGTTTTCTTTAAGCGATCTCAAATTGTCTCATGAGTGGAAAGCGGCGAGTGAAGCGATGAAACGCTTGACCAGCTAAACCTCTTGTAAACTGTTAAAAACACCAATTAGAAGCCAAAGCTCATTAGACTTTGGCTTTTTCTTTGGGTGTAAATTTATGTTTACATTAAATGTTTTTTATTGTGTACGCTTGTTTTTCTTTTTTAGCCTGTTATCTTGTCGTTAAAGCTTAGTTGTCTCGCCAAGGATTTGGTTGGGTGTAAAAATAAATATACAGGTTTGAATTATGCAAAAAAGTGAATTGAGCAATATTAACATCAGCGATGAACAGGTTCTTATTACGCCAGATGAGCTAAAAGTGAAGCTTCCTCTTAGTGAAAAGGCGCGCCGTTTTATTCAAGAATCTCGCCAAACCATCGCCAACATCATTCACAAAAAAGACCATCGCCTACTTGTCGTATGTGGACCATGCTCTATCCATGACATTGAAGCCGCAAAGGATTACGCGAAGCGTCTAAAAGCTCTTTCTGAACAACTAAGCGACCAACTGTATATTGTAATGCGTGTTTACTTTGAGAAGCCGCGCACCACGGTCGGCTGGAAAGGCCTGATCAATGACCCACACCTAGATGGCAGCTTCGACATTGAACACGGTCTGCATGTAGGACGTGAACTGCTGGTGGAACTGGCGGAAATGGAAATCCCACTTGCAACCGAAGCTCTTGACCCAATTAGCCCACAATACTTAGCCGATACTTTTAGTTGGGCAGCGATCGGCGCACGCACAACAGAATCACAAACACACCGTGAGATGGCTAGTGGTCTTTCGATGCCGATTGGCTTTAAGAACGGCACAGATGGCAGTTTGGCAACCGCAATCAATGCGATGCAGGCAGCCTCTTCTAGCCACCGCTTTATGGGTATCAACCGTGAAGGTCAAGTTGCGTTGCTCACAACCCAAGGTAACCCGAATGGCCACGTGATCCTACGTGGTGGTAAACAGACGAACTACGATTCAGTATCCGTTACGGAATGCGAACAAGAAATGGCGAAATCAGGTCTTGAAGCGTCATTGATGGTGGATTGCAGCCATGCAAACTCACGCAAAGATTACCGTCGTCAGCCATTGGTCGCAGAAGATGTGATTCACCAAATCCGTGAAGGGAACAAGTCGATCATCGGTTTGATGATCGAGAGCCACATTAATGAAGGTAATCAATCTTCTGATCTGGCGTTGGATGAGATGAAATACGGCGTATCTATCACTGACGCTTGTATTAATTGGGAGTCAACTGAGGCACTATTACGTCATGCACACGAAGAGCTGGTGCCTTTCTTAGAAAACCGCCTTAAAGGCTAAAACGGAACTTATTTAAGGAACATCAATGGCAGTTGAACTTAACGCATTACGCGATCAGATTGATGCAGTCGACAAACAAATGCTTGAGCTTTTGGCTCAGCGTTTAGCGCTGGTAGAAAAAGTTGGGGAAGTAAAAAGCGAACACGGTTTGCCTATTTATGCCCCTGATCGTGAAGCGGCGATGCTGGCGTCTCGCCGAGCAGAAGCTGAGAAAATGGGTGTCCCACCTCAGCTTATCGAAGACATTCTTCGTCGTACCATGCGTGAGTCTTATGCCAGCGAGAAAGATTCCGGTTTTAAGTGTTTGAACCCAGAATTACGCTCAGTGGTCATTATTGGTGGTAATGGCCAGTTAGGCGGTCTGTTTGGCCGCATGTTCAAGCTATCAGGTTACCAAGTGAAAGTTTTGGGTAGCAAAGATTGGGATCGTGCAGATGAGATTCTCAAAGACGCAGGCTTAGTGGTTGTCACCGTACCGATTCACCTGACGGAAGGGGTGATTGAAAAACTGGGCAACTTGCCACAAGACTGCATTCTGTGTGACCTGACGTCTATCAAGTCAAAGCCGCTGCAAGCGATGTTGAATGTGCACACTGGACCTGTGGTTGGTTTACACCCGATGTTCGGCCCTGATGTTCCTAGCCTTGCCAAGCAGGTGATTGTGTACTGTGATGGGCGTGGTAACGAGCAATACCAATGGTTGTTACAACAGTTTGGTATTTGGGGCGCGAGCTTGTGTCAGATTGATGCGCAAGAGCACGATCATGGCATGACGTTAATTCAAGCGCTGCGCCACTTCACGTCATTTGCTTACGGAATGCACCTTAGCAAAGAGAACCCGAATATTGAGCAACTGTTGAAACTGAGCTCGCCAATCTACCGTCTTGAATTGGCAATGGTGGGGCGTCTGTTTGGGCAGGATCCAAATCTATACGGTGACATCATTCTCGCATCGCAAGAGAACATCGATATGATCAAACGTTTCCATCAACGCTTTGGGGAAGCGCTTGCGATTTTAGACAGCAAAGACAAGGCCAAATTTGTAGAAAGTTTTGAGCAGGTGAGTGATTGGTTTGGCCAATACTCTCAGCAATTTATGAACGAGAGCCAAAACTTACTGAAACAGGCGAATGACAATATCCATCGTGGATAATGTTATCCTCTTAAAAGAAAAGAGCAGCTCTAGGCTGCTCTTTCTATTTAAAGGAATGACATCAGTTAATAATCGTTTCGTTGTTGTCTTCACTAGAAACAGTATTAATCGTTGTGTCGCGGTAGGGTGAGTTAGTTAAGTTGATTTGTAGCCGCACTACATTATCAATCAACTGAACTAATGGACCCCATTTCACCATCTTCTCTCTCTCAAACACGTAGTTGAAGTTTTCTGGCGTCCACTCCATTAGTGATTGAGGGTTAAGTGTGCGACCAAGAAATCTCACTTCATAGTGCAAATGTGGGCCGGTTGAATTTCCTGAGTTACCACATTGCGCAATGACATCACCTTTACTAACAAACTGGCCGCTTTTGACATTGAACTTGTTCAAGTGAGCGAAAGAGCTAGAGAAACCAAAAGAGTGACGAAGGGTGAGGTAGTTACCATAACCTTTGTTTCCTGGACGTACGGTTTCAACCACACCGTCTGCAGGCGCGAGGATTTCTTCACCGCGCTTACAGGTCAAATCGATACCAGTATGCACGTGTCTTCTGCCTGAGATAGGATTGATCCGACTGCCGTAAGAAGAAGAGATTCGTTGATACGTCACTGGGCTGTCATTCGGAATCAAACGGAACATGGTCGCACGAACCGCAGAATCTATAGCTGCCGCATCAATTCGCTCTTCTAAGGCGAGGTTGTTCTCATCGATAGACAGCTCTTCATCAGCAAGGCCGAGTACCGATTCCACATCAAATACGCGCTTTCCGAGCAGCTGAATCTGGTTGTTCTTGTCCGTCAAAGCTTGAGAGAGTGAGTGGTTGGTATCCAATTGCTCTTCATAGAGCGCTGTGATTTCCGCTTTCTCGCTTTCTAGTTTGGTAATGGTTTGCGCCAGCGTTGTCTGATTATGAATCTGTTGCTGGTTCAAATACCAAGCCCCACCGACAACGGCAGGTAAGGCGATGATCGAAGTCAATATGGTTAGGACCGAACCGCGGCCCAAATAAAATTGCTGATCACCGTTTTTAGTGGGGATCTGCATGATGATTTTTTTAGACATAATTATTGTTACTTAAATAGGCGTTGATTTATTTTTCCCCTAAATCGGAAAGATGGTCTAACTCTCGATTCAGAAGTTCGTTATTGCCTACATTCAATTCGATAAATCGTTTTAATTGGCTAATGCTTTCAATGCCGATGTTGGTGATCTTGAGCCGTATTTGGTCTTGAGTGACGTCTACGATCTGTGCCGTTAACGTAATCTCTTGTTCAGACTGGTGGAACGAGAAACCGACATCAACCAAAAGTGCAGGATTCAATGTATCCAAGCCTTCGGCTTGTAAGAGTAAGCCATGCAAGGAAAGATCTTGAATCGTAGCGTTAAGTCTCAAATCACGTTGTTCTAACTGAGCTGGAGCTTGGTAGATGATGCGTGAAAAGCGTCTTTTCTCCGTCATATTGCGCTCTCTAAGGCATTTAAACAGATTGAATAGTATATCAAGAAGAACAAAAAGTGTTCGAATGTTGTTTAAAAACTGTCGAGAACGCTACAGAGTTACGTAAGTGCACGGTCATGTTTTTCACTGACCCAATGACTCTCAAATCATCAAATACCTTAATAACGCCAATCAAAATGGCCCAGAAAGGCGCTTTTAACTGGCTGGGGTATACGACAAAGGCCGCTATGATAGCGGCCTTTGTATAAATTACCAACAGACTTTCCAGAAAGCGTAAGTTTCGGTGTCAGTCTGTCGTAATCATTATTTCGCAATACGTTTGTATTTGATGCGGTGCGGCTCTGCTGCTTCAGGGCCCAACGTTTTCTTCAACCAATCCATGTACTCAGTGTAGTTACCTTCGTAGAAGTTAACTTGGCCTTCGTCACGGTAGTCGATGATGTGCGTTGCAATACGGTCTAGGAACCAACGGTCGTGCGAGATAACCATTGCACAGCCCGGGAACTCTAGTAGTGCTTCTTCTAAAGCACGTAGCGTTTCAACGTCAAGGTCGTTGGTTGGTTCGTCGAGTAGTAGTACGTTACCGCCCGCTTTAAGCAGTTTTGCTAGGTGTACACGGTTACGTTCACCGCCAGATAGCTCGCCAATCACTTTCTGTTGGTCTGAGCCTTTGAAGTTGAAACGTGAACAGTACGCACGCGCAGGGATTTCAAAGTTGTTGATCTTGATGATGTCAGCGCCTTCAGAAATCTCTTGGAATACCGTGTTCTTATCGTTCATTGAATCACGGAACTGCTCAACAGATGCGAGTTTCACTGTGTCACCCATCTCAATGGTACCTGAGTCAGGTTGTTCAGTGCCGCTTAGCATCTTGAATAGCGTTGATTTACCCGCGCCGTTGGCACCGATGATACCCACGATCGCACCTTTAGGCATGTTGAACGATAGGTCATCAATCAGAACGCGACCGTCAAACGACTTAGTCAGGTTCTTCACTTCAATCACTTTGTCACCTAGACGCTCACCTGGTGGGATGAACAGCTCGTTGGTTTCGTTACGTTTTTGGTGCTCAGTGTTTTGTAGCTCTTCAAAGCGCGCCATACGTGCTTTAGATTTTGCTTGGCGACCTTTAGGGTTTTTACGTACCCATTCAAGTTCTTTCTCGATGGTCTTTTGGCGAGCGCTTTCTTGTGATGCTTCTTGTTGTAGACGTGCATCTTTCTGCTCTAGCCAAGAGGTGTAGTTACCTTCCCATGGAATACCTTCACCACGGTCAAGCTCAAGAATCCAACCTGCTGCGTTGTCTAGGAAGTAACGGTCGTGGGTGATCGCCACAACAGTACCAGAGTAATCCACTAGGAAGCGTTCTAGCCATGCAACCGACTCTGCATCCAAGTGGTTGGTTGGTTCGTCGAGTAGTAGCATGTCTGGTTTCGATAAAAGCAGACGACAAATTGCTACACGGCGACGTTCACCACCAGATAGGTGAGCGATTTTTTGGTCCCATTCAGGTAGACGAAGTGCATCTGCCGCACGCTCTAGCGTGTTTTCTAGGTTGTGGCCGTCTTTTGCTTGGATCAGAGCTTCTAGTTCACCTTGCTCTTTCGCTAGGGCATCAAAGTCTGCATCTGGTTCTGCGTATGCAGCGTACACAGCATCAAGACGTTTCAGTGCGTCAGCAACGTCAGCAACTGCTTCTTCAACGACTTCACGAACGGTTTTCGATTCATCGAGTACTGGTTCTTGCGGTAGGTAGCCAACGTTTAGGCCCGGTTGTGGACGTGCTTCACCGTCGATATCCGTGTCGATACCAGCCATGATACGTAGCAGGGTAGATTTACCTGCACCGTTCAGACCTAAAACACCGATTTTCGCACCAGGGAAGAAGCTCAGAGAGATGTCTTTAAGAATTTGACGCTTAGGTGGCACAATTTTGCTCACCCGCGACATGGTATATACGTATTCAGCCATTGCCGATCGTTCCTAAATTAACAGTCATTCAAACCCACTATTTTATACCAACTCCCTTTGTTTTGTTACCGGATTGCAAGAATTTCCCTATGGATGAGATTTCTTATTTTCAGCTGACCGGAAACTTACACGGTTAGGGTATACACTTTTGTTATTCGCTTTGATTTTAGGAGCGTCTGCATTGCTTATTGGGAACATCATGCCTCTATTGTCTTAAAAGTTTCACGAGTACAAATTTTAATACACCAAGTTGTTTTACAGTGATAGCCGCATTCCAAACGAATGAATGCATGGATTCAAAGCGCCTTCAAAACACTGAACTCTAAGAAAACTAGGCTTTGGGGCAGTAAATGTCTGGGGAAAATGACACAAATGAGATTCAACGTATCTGAATTGGCTAAAAACGTGTGTTATGCCGCTGCGTTATGTGCAGTGAGCATGACGGCAAACGCGTCGCTCAGCTTAGAAAAGCAGCGCGAAGTATATGAACAAGCTCAAGATTTATTAGATAAGAATGACATTGACGGATACTTATCTATTCGTCCAAAAATTGCTGATTATCCACTGACTCCTTATGTGGATTACCGAACGTTCATCAGGCAGCTATCCATGAAATCACCACAACAAGTGGATGCTTTCATTAATGAGCATGAGGCGTTCCCTTTCTCACGTCGCATTCGTGCGCCTTATCTCGATAACTTGTACAAACAGAAAGATTGGAAAACCATCACTGAGTTTCAAAAAGTCATTCCAAGTGGTGAGCGTTATCAGTGTATTTTTTACGTTGCTCAGTTAAAACAAGGCAAACAAGTTGCAGCCTTTAAAGGCGCAGAAGACATGTGGCTAAGCGGTTCTAGCATCGCGAGTGAGTGTGACCCGTTATTTAATGCTTGGGATAAAGCGGGTGGACGTACAGACGATTTGGTTCTGCAACGCATGTTGTTGGCGTTTGATGCTCGTAACGGTAGTTTGATGGCTTATTTGCAAAAGCTGCCAAGCTCTGCAAAAGCGAAACAACAAGCGCAAGAAATGAAAGCGCTGTTTGATAAACCTGCAACGGTGGTTGAGTTTACTAAGAAAAAGCCAGCCAATGACTTTTATCGTGCTCAGAGTGAATATGCGTTAGAAAAGCTAGCTCGCATGGATGTCAATCAAGCTCAAAAAGCGTATGCGCAAGTCGTGAAAGGACAAAAGTTCTCAGCAGAAAAAGCCCAAGCACTTGCGGACTACATTGCGATTCGTCTGATTCGTACTGAATCCGATTCACTAGCCAAATGGCGAGATGATAAGACGAAAACCAGTAAAAATGTCGCTTTGATCGAAAATCGTATCCGTCTAGCAATTCAAAATGCAGATTGGAAAGGTGTTCAACAGTGGATTGCCGTGCTCAACAAAGATGAGCAAGCCTCGCTTCGCTGGCAATATTGGTTAGGTCGAAGTGAGATTGCGCTGGGTGATGATATTGCAGGCAAGCAGCGATTGGCGACCTTAGTTGGTCAGCGCAATTTCTACAGCGTGGCTGCGGCGAATGCGATTGGTCAGTCAATCAAATATCCATCTCATCGTATTAAGCTCGATACTAAGGTTATTCACCCGTATCAAAACTCTCTCACTCGTATTGAAGAGTTGATTGCGACAGATAAAATTGCGGCAGCGAAAAGTGAGTGGGCGCATTTGCTGAGTAGAGTAGGTAAAGATGAAAAGGCGATGTTGGCGGCGTATGCCTCATCCAAAAATTGGCATCACCTAACCGTCACAGCCAGTATCCAAGCGCAAATGTGGGACAACATTGAACTGCGATTCCCAATTGCGCACCGCTGGTGGTTCAACTTTTATGCGAAGAAGCATGACATCGACCCGATTACGATGATGTCGTTAGCCAGACAAGAAAGTGCATTGGATTCAGAGGCGCGTTCTCCGGTAGGGGCTCGCGGTATCATGCAAATCATGCCAGCGACTGCGAAGTACACGGCGCGTAAATACAAGCTGACTTATCAAGGTAGCGATGATTTATACAACGTCGGCAAAAACATCGAGATCGGTAGCCATTATCTGCAAGGTTTGCTAGAGGATTACGATAATAATCGTATTTTTGCGCTCGCCGCTTATAATGCTGGCCCTAACCGAGTAAAAACGTGGCGAGAGCGAACCCAAGGCAAAGTGGACGCATACGCCTTTATTGAGGCGATTCCATTTAACGAAACTCGTGGGTATGTGCAAAACATTCTAATGTTTGAAACCTACTATCGTGATCTTTTGGGTATCGACGGCGCGTTCTTGAATCAACACGAGATCAATACCAAGTATTGAGTGAGGTAACTTGATGTCACACGAACCCGAGTACAGAGACTGGCAACAGATTGTCGAGCTAATCCGATCCAGCGTGGATAGCCAGCAACATGAGATGTTGTTAACCATGCTGATGACACCTGATGAGAGGGAATCATTAACTGCACGCGTTAACATTCTTAATGAGCTTCTCAAAGGGGAATTATCTCAACGTCAGATCAGTCAGATGCTTGGTGTTGGCATTGCCACGATCACTCGTGGCTCAAATGAGTTGAAGTCGAAATCCGAGGCGGAAAAAGACAAGCTGAAACTCTTACTAGAGCAAGTGGCTCAAGTCGCGAAGTAACAGAAAAGGGCGGAAATATCCGCCCTTTTTCGTATCTGGTAATTCGAATTAAAGATTGGCAGGGAAGTGGTCTGGATTCGTAAATGGAATCAGCGCCAGAATTAATGCTTGATGATACACCGAGCTACGAGTTAATTGGTTTTGGGTCAGCAAGCTGATTGCGCCGCCCTTTTGTTTGATGTTTTCGGTGCCAAATACTTTGTCCATCACATCACCAAGTTCATTAGCATCTGCAAGTTGAGCTAATACTTCTGGCGGTAGCATCAAACTGGCTGAGCGAGATTCTCCACGATGGGTATCTGATTCAATCACCATCCACGCAAACGTCACATTGCCTTCAATTCCAGCTTCTAAGCCAACATAAAAGTCTGCAGTTGGCATTTCCACTTTGGCATTTTTAACTCGATTGACTGCGCCGCGATGGGTCTCTTCGTTAGTCATCGGCTGATCGGCGACTTCACTCGGAACGCTGATGCCGACAAACTCAAAAGCTTGTTGAGGGAATGCGCTTTGAAATGCACTCTTTACCGCATTGATTTTTGCAGGGTTTAGAGAGGCGATAACGACTTTTTGGGTTGCCATGATCTTTTCACTCATCGATGTCTATTAGCTCAATTTCACTTGCGTTGGTTTGATGTTTTCGCTTGGATAACAACCCAGTACTTTCAAGTGTTTAGTGATTTTTGTTAGCTCTTGCAATGCTTGCTGCATTTCGGTTGAGCCTAGGTGTGCTTCTAGATCAACGTAGAACATTTCTTCCCACGGATTACCCATGATTGGACGCGATTCTAACTTAGTCATATTGATGCCGTAGCGTTGCAGTACCAGTAGAGTTTCAACCAATGAGCCCGCCTCTTGGGAGGTCGACATAATCAACGTCGTTTTGGCTGGAATTTGTGTTGAGACTTCAACTGGTTTACGCGCGACGACAATAAAGCGTGTGTGGTTTTCGGTTTGGTTTGCGATGTTGCCTTGGATCGCTTGTAGGCCGTACAACTTACCACTTGAAGCATTACCAATTGCGGCCACATCATCACGATTCATCTCTTGGACTTTTTGCATCGCGTCTGCTGTGCTTGCGCAAGACTCAAGTTTCACGCCTTTCATACGGCTTAAGAATTCGCTGCACTGTTGGTGCGGTTGCGGATGCGAGTACAGTGTTTTGATGTCTTCGAGGCGAATGTCTTTCGTTGCAACTAAGCAGTGCTCGATAGGTTGAGTCAGCTCACCAACAATATACAGCGTGGTGTGTTGTAGTAGGTCATATACTTCATTGATCGAGCCCGAGCTGGTGTTTTCGATGGGCAGCACACCGTAATCAGCATGGCCAGATTCCACCGTTCGAGTCACTTCTTTGAAATGCTCACAATTTAGCTCGATAAGCTCGGTATTTTTACGACTGAAATATTCGCGGCTTGCCAAGTGCGAGTAAGAACCTTTGGCTCCCAAGAAAGCGACGCGTGCAAGTGGCTTGCGGCTTTGTTGTGGGTTCACAAGGTTTTGCAGATAACCTTGTTGAAGTAAGACAGAATCTTCAATGATGGTGTGGAAAAGTTTGGTGATGTACTGAGCGTCGAGTTCGTATTTGTCTCGGCCGTTGGAAATCAACTTAACCAACAGTTGTTGCTCTCGAACGGCATCACGAACCGGTTTTGAGGTTTGTACTTTGCTTTTGGCTACTTCAATGCTGAGTTTACGGCGTTCAGACAGCAAGCTAAGGAGCTGGTCATCAAGCTCATTCAAGCGTAAACGAATTTCTTCAAGGGAAATAGGTTGGTCAGTCATCAATTCTTTCCTTATAAAAAAAGCCTCCCGAGTGGGGAGGCTTTCTGTTTGTTTTTGACTTTTCTTTCACAAACGAGTTAGCCCCTCCAACTATGGAAGGAAAAAGAAGTCAAAAATAAACAGTGAGGTTAAGTGCATAAATAGTGCTTAATTTATGAGTGTTTAAACACAATAAGCAAGCAGGCGGGGAGCGTCAAGCAAAAAAATAGCGCCTTTCGGCGCTACTTCCTCAATCTGGTCGGTTTACTCTTCTTCTTCCACTAGCTCAGGCTTATTGGCACGACGAGCTTCAGGTTTGTGGGTCAGCTTATTCAGTTGTCGTTCTAGTTTTTGCTCCACTTCATTGATAGCTGCGTAAAGATCTTCGTGAGTTGCTGAGGCGACAAGTTGGCCTTTAGGAACTTTAATTACCGCTTCGAATTTCTTCTGTTTATTCGGTTCCTCACTGAAAGTTGCTTGGCATCCAATAATGTCGACTTGCCATTTCTCCAGTTTTTTAAACTTGCTCTCAATATGAGCACGGATTGCAGAGGTGATTTCGATGTTTTTGCCAGTGATATTCATTGTCATAAGTGTTTTTCCTCTGTTGCATCCCTCATGGGTTGAGTTCAGATTACCGCTTTAAGGATAAAAGAATGTGATTTAGATCACCTTTTAAGTTGTGTTTTTGATGATGAAAAATGAATGTGATCTCACTCAAGATCTGTTGAGATTTATCGCAAAATTGCTTGTTATCGGTTAGCAAATCATTAGATTGGATAGAGTACTCAGCTGAAAACGCCTTCGTTTTTAGGGACGTTGTTCAGCCTGCTTTTTAGAGTGGTCAAATTTTAACTAGAATGAAAATGTGACATTAATCACTCTGCAATTTCAAAGTACACTGAATAATAAAAATGCCGCTTAATTAACAAGCGGCATTTTTGTATCTGGCGTTTGAGTGATTTTCCTTATTGGTGTCATAAAGACTGGGTCATCAGGAATCAGCAGCACATTTTCTAGTGTTTTGGCGAGGTCTAAGCTCTCTAGTTGCTTATAGATGACGTAGTAACGGTTCACGCTGGTCACATAACTGACCGTTGATCTGAGGCTTTTTCGCATGACCACTTCGACATTATTAAACCAAACGTTGGGGTCGTAGCCTTGCTGTGCGGCTCGCTTGCGCATTTTCTCGACATTACCTGGGCCCGCATTGTAAGCCGCCAAGGTAAAGTAAATTTTGTTCTCAGCCGTAATGGCCTTATCGCCAAAGTACTGCCGACGTAAAAACGCTAAGTATTTCGCTCCTGCGTGGATGTTGTTTTCGAGTTGTCGAACATTTTTGATGTTGATGTTTGGATCGCGCGCTGTGCTCGGTAAGACTTGCATTATGCCCACAGCGCCTCTTGTGCCGACTAAGTTGTTATTAAATCCGGACTCTTTATACGCAACCGCCGCAATCAGCAAATAATCCAAGTCATATTTCTCCCCGTAGCGTGAAAACAGCGCCGACAGTTTTTCTAGCTGGGCAATTTTCTTAGGGTTAAGTGCCTTATTGAGCCAATTGGTATTGTCGATGTATTTGCTATATATGACGTTTCCAAGGAGTGTGCCTGAGCGAGATTTTTGGATGAATTTGTTCACCACTGCTTTGAGTTGAGGACTGTTTTGTCGCATTACCCAAGCGATGTTGCCGTTTTTGCGAAGAGGGACTTTCTTATGCGCTTTGATGTCATCCATCGCATTGAGCCAAAGTTTGGCTTTGTGGCTATCTAAAACAATGGCTTTGATATAGCCATTGTTGAGCATGCCGACGAGTTCGTAGTCTTGCAGAGTCTCTTCGATGAAGTGCACGATAATTGGCGGTAAGCCTTTCTTGTTCAGTGTTTTGTTGACGGCTTGAATACTTTCAAAGTAGCTGGAACTGGCACGTACCCAAATCTCCTTACCGCTCAACTGCTCAAGTTTAGTGATGGTTGAAGTATTTTTGTTGGTGATCACCCACTCTTCGATGCCGGATAAGATTGGGGTACTGAAGTCGACTTTTTGTTTTCGGGCATCGGTGATCGTCAAGTTTGCCACCACTAAATCACCAGAGCCGTTCTCGAGAGAAGGGAGCAATTGGTCTCGCGCTAGAGGGATGATTTGTACGTTCAGTTTGGGTTTGATTTTGCGTAAATCTTTTTCAAAGTGAGCCAGCAGCTCTGCGCCAATCCCTTTTGGTGTTCCTCCTTCGATATAGTAGAAGCCTAAATCGGCAGAAACTAAAACGCGCAATACGTTTTTCTCCTTGATGACATCTAAGTCACCCGTGTACGGAGGCTGTTTTAATGGTGAGATTTCCAAAGCGTAAACGGACGCCGACAACAGAAAGAACAGCATTGCCCAAAACTTAGATATGGTCACGTTCACGTCCAGTTTAATGGTGGAGTAGAACTCTAAGCATAAGTTGTGCTCAAAAAATCATCAAGATTGTTCAAAGAGAAGGAATTGGTGGTAGAAAACAAAACCGCCACAGTTTGAGCTGTGGCGGTAGGCGTTTATTTGACAGGATTTAGCTTAATGAGCGCTTCTGTTCTTGCAACGGCATCTTCTAGTTGCAGCTGCTTGTAGGCTTCCAGCTGAATTTCTAACGATTTGCGAGCAGCTTCTGTATCAGGGAATGATTTTTGAAGCTCTTGGCTACGGTTAATGGCTGCGATCCATGCTTCACGGCGAAGGTAAAAATCAGCGGTAGCTAAATCGTAATTCGCTAAGCGGTTTTTCAAGGCCACCATGCGTTTTTGTGCATCTTCCGCATATGGGCTGTTTGGATAACGTTGAAGCAGCTTCTTAAAGTCATCAAATGCTTTTTTCACGGGCTCTGGGTCGCGGTCGCTACGATCGATGCTAAACAGGTCGTGCATAAAGTTACGATCTTGAGCCATGTGGCTCAGGCCACGCATGTAAAGCACCCAGTCCATTTTTTCATGGGTCGGGTTTAGGCGCATAAAGCGAGAGATGGTTGCTAAGCCTAACGCTAGATCGTCGTTTTTGTAGTATGCGTAAATAAGGTCAAGTTGCACCTGTTCAGAGTAGGCACCAAATGGGTAACGTGAGTCTAACGCTTCCAGTTTCTCAATCGCAGAAAGCCAGTTGCCACTTTGAAGTGAGACTTGTGCGTCTGCATACAGTTCCGAAGGTGGCACATCAGGAACGATTTCTTCTTTGCTTGCACATCCAAACAGAAGAGATACCGCTAAAAGGCCTGTTAAAGTCTGACGTTTCATATCAGGAGTCTGTTCCTTGAATCTAAATATTTCTTAAGCTGCCGTTACTTTCTTTCCAGTAACAGATACAATGACGTAATAGTCTATTTTTCCACAGTCGTGAGCATTAGTCTCACAGTTTTTAAAAAAGTTCGATATGGCTCAGCAGATTGTATTAACAAATACCGTAAAAGATAGCCAGTTAGGTCAACGTTTAGACCAAGCTATCGCCGAATTGTTCGCTGACTTCTCTCGTTCGCGCCTGAAAGAATGGTTGCTGGACGGGAAAGTTCAAGTGAATGGTGAAGTTGTCACTAAACCTCGCACCAAAGTTATGGGTGGTGAGGAAATTACTTTGCAAGCCGAGTTGGAAGATGAAGAACGCTGGGAAGCACAAGATATCCCATTAGATATCGTCTACGAAGATGATGACATCATCGTAATCAATAAGCCTCGTGACTTCGTCGTTCACCCTGGCGCTGGTACACCAGATGGTACCGTGCTGAATGCATTGCTACATCATTACCCAGACATCGCAGAAGTACCGCGAGCGGGCATCGTGCATCGTCTTGATAAAGACACCACAGGTCTGATGGTTGTGGCGAAAACCGTTCCAGCGCAAACTCGTTTGGTTCGTGCCCTGCAAAAACGCAACATCACGCGTGAGTACGAAGCGATTGCAATCGGTCGTATGACAGCGGGTGGTAAAGTGGATCAACCAATTGGTCGCCACTCGACTAAACGCACACTCATGGCTGTAGCTCCTTTGGGTAAACCTGCGGTAACGCACTACCGTGTAGCAGAACACTTCCGTGAGCATACGCGTATCCGTCTGCGTTTGGAAACTGGTCGTACTCACCAAATCCGTGTTCATATGTCTTACCTACAGCATCCTCTGTTAGGTGATACTGCTTATGGTGGTCGTGCACGTATTCCTACTGGTGCATCGCAAGAACTGACGGACATGATTCGTGGTTTCGATCGTCAGGCGCTACACGCCGTAATGCTTCGTTTTGAACACCCTATCACTGGTGAAGAACTGGAATTCCATGCTCCAGTGCCAGATGATATGGTGGCAATGACTGAAGCTCTTCGTAAAGACACTGAAGAATACGGTTTACCAGACGAGTTTTAAAATGAAGGCAATCATTCCTAACTGGTCTGCACCTAAAAATGTCAAAGCCTTTGCTTCTACGCGAGTTGGTGGCTTTTCGACAGGCTCTTATCAAGGGTCAAATCTCGGTGCGCACGTTGGGGATGATGCTTCTATCGTAGCGAAGAATCGTCATTGGTTGGCACAGCAAGCGAATATGCCAAGTGCGCCAATTTGGTTAAACCAAACTCATTCTACTGTCGTTGCCCATGCGAATGCTCCTACGTCAATAGTGCTTGATGCTGATGGTATCTTCACATCGGCGAGTAATGTTGTGTGTTCTGCCATGACCGCTGATTGTTTGCCTGTACTACTGACGAATACTCAAGGTACTCAAGTTGCAGCAGTTCATGCTGGTTGGCGTGGTTTGGCAAATGGTATCGTTGAAAATGCTCTCGCATTATTTTCGGGTGATGTGATGGCATGGTTAGGGCCTGCTATTGGTCCACAGGCGTTTGAAGTGGGCGAAGATGTTCTACAAGCGTTTGTCGATTTTGACTCAAAAGCTCAGCGCGCATTTACCCCTCGTAATGTGGAAGGTAAATGGCTTGCCAACATGTCGCAATTAGCGACGCAGCGTCTCAACAGGGCTGGCGTCTCGCAAGTTTTCGATTCCGGTTTGTGTACTTACCAAGATAAAGAGTCCTTTTATTCTTACCGCCGAGATGGTGTGACAGGAAGGCAAGCTACGTTTATCTGGATTGAAGACTAAGCCCCATAAAGCTCAAAAGAGCTGAGATGCATAGTTCTATTTTTGCAAAGCTATCTTTATTTATTCACTCCCTTGAAATTCCCCCACTGAGTATCCATCTTTCTACTGTCAAAAGAATTCTCTTTAATTGAGGTTAGGAAGGTCGATATGCGTCTTGATAGATTTACCAGTAAGTTTCAAATCGCTATCTCTGATGCTCAATCACTAGCGTTAGGGCGCGATCATCAGTACATCGAGCCAGTTCACTTAATGGTGGCTTTGCTTGATCAAAATGGCAGTCCAATTCGTCCATTGCTGACAATGCTGGACGTGGATGTAACTCATCTCCGCTCAAAGCTGGGCGAAATGCTTGATCGATTACCAAAGGTGAGTGGCATCGGTGGTGATGTGCAGCTTTCTAGCTCGATGGGGACTTTGTTCAATCTGTGTGACAAAGTGGCTCAAAAGCGTCAAGACTCCTACATCTCGTCCGAAGTCTTCTTGCTTGCGGCATTAGAAGATCGTGGTCCTTTAGGGCAACTACTTAAAGAAGTTGGACTGACCGAGCAAAAAGTGAGTCAAGCGATTGAAAAGATCAGAGGTGGTCAAAAGGTCAATGATCCAAATGCTGAAGAGCTACGTCAGGCTCTTGAAAAATTCACCATCGATTTAACTGAGCGAGCTGAGCAGGGCAAATTGGATCCTGTAATTGGTCGAGATGATGAAATTCGTCGCACGATTCAAGTATTGCAACGTCGCACCAAAAACAACCCAGTGATCATCGGTGAGCCTGGTGTGGGTAAAACCGCAATTGTTGAAGGCTTGGCGCAGCGAATCGTTAATAACGAAGTGCCAGAAGGTCTACGCGGTCGCCGTGTTCTATCACTGGATATGGGCGCACTTGTTGCTGGCGCGAAATACCGTGGTGAATTTGAAGAGCGTTTAAAATCAGTATTGAATGAACTTGCTAAAGAAGAAGGCAACGTCATCCTCTTCATTGATGAACTACACACTATGGTCGGCGCTGGTAAAGGTGAAGGTTCAATGGATGCGGGCAACATGCTCAAACCAGCATTGGCTCGCGGCGAACTTCACTGTGTTGGTGCAACAACATTGGATGAGTACCGTCAATACATCGAAAAGGATGCTGCATTAGAACGTCGTTTCCAAAAAGTGCTGGTGGATGAGCCGACAGTAGAAGATACGGTGGCTATTCTTCGTGGTCTGAAAGAGCGTTATGAACTTCATCACCATGTAGAAATTACTGACCCAGCGATTGTTGCAGCGGCAAGTTTGTCGCACCGTTATATTTCGGACCGTCAGTTGCCAGATAAAGCCATTGACTTGATCGATGAAGCTGCTTCAAGCATTCGTCTACAAATCGATTCAAAACCAGAATCATTAGATAAGCTTGAGCGTAAAATCATCCAACTAAAAATTGAGCAACAAGCACTAAGTAACGAGCACGATGAAGCGAGTGAAAAGCGTCTGCAAGCATTGAATGATGAGTTGAATGAGAAAGAACGCGAATACGCAGAGTTAGAAGAGGTTTGGAATACAGAAAAAGCCGCACTTTCTGGTACTCAGCATATTAAATCTGAACTAGAGCAAGCTCGCATGGACATGGAGTTTGCGCGTCGTGCTGGTGATCTGAACCGAATGTCTGAGCTTCAAT
The DNA here is from genome assembly GCF_043102935.1 of Vibrio sp. zbq_1. NCBI lineage: Bacteria > Pseudomonadati > Pseudomonadota > Gammaproteobacteria > Vibrionales > Vibrionaceae > Vibrio > Vibrio sp. zbq_1. Next base: position 1,672 of record NZ_JBICJH010000042.1, on the reverse strand, counting down.
ACGGCCGTATTCCGGAATTAGAGAAGCAACTAGACTTGGCGACTCAGGCTGAAATGCAAGAAATGACGCTGCTTCGCAATAAGGTAACAGATAACGAAATCGCAGAAGTGCTTTCTAAACAAACCGGCATTCCAGTATCTAAGATGCTAGAAGCGGAGAAAGAGAAACTACTTCGCATGGAAGATGTGCTTCACAATCGTGTTGTAGGGCAAAGCGAAGCAGTTGCAGTGGTATCGAACGCGATTCGTCGTAGCCGAGCTGGGCTTTCTGATCCAAACCGACCAATTGGTTCCTTCTTATTCTTAGGCCCAACTGGTGTCGGTAAAACGGAATTATGTAAGACACTCGCGAGCTTCATGTTCGACAGCGAAGATGCAATGGTACGTATCGACATGTCGGAGTTCATGGAGAAACACTCAGTCGCAAGATTAGTGGGTGCGCCTCCAGGTTACGTTGGTTACGAAGAGGGTGGTTATCTAACTGAAGCGGTTCGTCGTAAACCATACTCAGTGATCTTGTTGGATGAAGTAGAAAAAGCACATCCAGATGTGTTCAATATTCTTCTGCAGGTGCTCGATGATGGCCGACTCACTGATGGACAAGGTCGTACGGTTGATTTTCGTAACACCGTCGTGATCATGACATCAAACTTGGGTTCCTCTCGAATCCAAGAGAACTTCGCCACATTGGACTATCAAGGTATCAAGAGTGAAGTGATGGATGTGGTTAGCAAACACTTCCGCCCAGAGTTCTTGAACCGTGTTGACGAAATAGTGGTATTCCACCCACTTGGTCAAGAGCACATTAAGTCCATTGCTTCTATTCAATTAGAACGCTTGGCAAAACGACTAGAAGAAAAAGGGTATCAATTAGAGGTTTCTGATAAAGCACTCGACTTGATCGCCCAAGTCGGTTTCGACCCAGTATACGGTGCACGTCCTTTAAAACGAGCAATTCAACAGAATGTCGAGAACCCATTAGCTAAATCCATTCTTGCTGGTGAAATAGTTCCAGACAAGAAAGTGCAGCTAATCGTTACTAATGACCAAATTCTCGCTCATCAGTAATTGCACTGACACAAAAAGTGAGATTAAAATCACATTTAAGGGGCTTTCGGGCCCCTTTTCTATGCGCTTTTAGTCCGTTTTGGATGTTTTCTATACGAATGAACTAAAAAGGAGAGTTTTTTTGAAAAATAGGCTTGTGTTCCTCAATGAACTCCCTATAATGCGCCTCCGTTGCCAAGGGAAAGCAAGTTAAGCGAAGCCTAGTCAACAAGGTCAGTGAGTTAAGAATTAACTCGCAGATAAATAACTTAAAAAAGTGTTTGACACGATAAGTTATCTAGCTAAAATGGCCGTCCACTTTGAAGAGAACTTCAAAGTGTGCTCTTTAAAAATAAGAACCTATCAATCTGTGTGGGCACTCGTTGATGATAATCCAATTCGATACCTCGGTATCAAATTAGGTTTCAATGAAACGAAGTGACCATTGAATCTTCGGATTCAGCACAGTCAATTCAAACATTACTTTATGTAATGTTCAGTATTCATTGAGCCGAAAAAACTTTAAATTGAAGAGTTTGATCATGGCTCAGATTGAACGCTGGCGGCAGGCCTAACACATGCAAGTCGAGCGGAAACGAGTTATCAGAACCTTCGGGGAACGATAA